>JAIESC010000147.1 GCA_019746355.1 Xanthobacteraceae bacterium
GCACCGAGGGAATCACCCTCCAAAGCTCAAGGCAAAATCAGCAAAACAGGCCCGTTAACCTGAATTCCCTGCCGTGGGGGTGGTTTGCTGGCGGGTTGACTTTGGTCGTGCAGCAACTATATCTGTTCCTGTTTTGTTCTTTAAGCGGATGCCGTCGATCGCGGCGTTCGACGAGGGAGCAGGATGCGGTGCCCGACAACTGGCATCGCGTTGGAGCGCCGGGAGGCGCCGGGCCCTACGTCATTGGGCCAGCGCGCCCGAAAGCGGCAACCCCTGGTAACAGGGACTTGCCGTGGCGCGCGGCGGACCCCGGATTTGGGTTCGCCAACCGGCGGCGATCCGCCGGTGGCGCCTCCCGGCGCTCCATCGCCTCTTTCGAGAGGGACGGAAAATAGGGAAGCGGGCCGGCCCGGGCGCCCGAATTCAAAGCCAGGGTTCGCGAACATGTGTCTGAAGGAGCGAGACAGAAGGAGCGAGCAGAGATTGACGCGACCGAGTCCCCACCGCGAGCGGCGCGCATCTTGCGCAGCATCGCGATCACCGACAGCGCGACGTTCTTGAAGCCGTTCGCCGCGAGAAAATGCGATCTAACCCGCCGCCATCTCCTGGCACGCCTTCCACACCTTCTCCGGCGTTGCCGGCATCTGGATCTTATGCCCCGACCCCGGGATCGCATCCGAGAACGCGTTCATGATCGCGGCGATCGCGGCCGTCGTGCCGGCCTCGCCCGCGCCCTTGACCCCCAGGGGATTGGTGGTCGCCGGCACGATCACGACCGCATCCTTGAACATCGGCAGGTCCTCGGCGCGCGGCATGGCGTAGTCCATGAACGACGCGGTGACGAGCTGGCCGTTGTCCTCATCGAACACCGTCTGCTCCATCATCGCCTGGCCAACGCCCATCGCCACCGAGCCGTGCACCTGGCCCGCGACGATGGTGTGGTCGAGGATGTTGCCGCTGTCGTCCACCGCGGAATAGGACGCGAGCTTCGAGAAGCCGGTCGCCGGATCGACCTCGACCTCGGCGACGTGACAGCCGTTGGGGAAGGTGAGCGGCGTGTCGGTGACCACTTTGGTGTCGAGGTCCTCCTCGATCTCGCCCGTCTTCTTCATCTCTTTGGCGCGTGCCGCCACGTCGAACAGCGACATGCGGCGGTCGGTGCCGACCACGTTGAACGCGCCGTTCTTGTACTCGATGTCGCCTTCGCCGGCTTCGAGCGCCGCGGCCGCGACCTTCTTGCCCTTGGCGAGCATGGCTTCGAGCGTCTTCACCATGGCGTGGCCCGCGGTCATCGCGGTGCGCGAGCCGACCGAGGCGTAGCCCGCGATCTCGTGGGCGCTGTCGCCATGCGCATGGCCGACCTGCGCGGCCTTGATGCCGAGCCGCTCGGCGACCATGCGCGGGAAGATCGTCGCATGGCTCTGGCCGGTCGACTGCACGTTCATGGTGAAGGTCAGCTTGTCGCCGCCGGGGAACGACACCTGCGTGCCCTCGGTCGGCGAGCCGCCGGCGTGCTCCAGCACGAAGCAGACGCCCAGCCCGCGCAGCAGGCCCTTCTTCTTCGACTCCTTCTTGCGCGCCTTGAAGCCCGCGTAGTCGGCAAGCTCCAGCCCCTTGTCGACCACGGTCGCGAAATCGCCGCTGTCATAGGTCGTGCCGATCGCGGTCTTGTACGGCATCGCCTTCTTGGAGATCAGGTTTTTCTTGCGCAGCTTGATCGGATCGATGCCGGTGACCCGCGCGGCCTCGTCCACCACGCGCTCCAGGCAATAGCTCGCCTCCGGACGGCCCGCGCCGCGATAGGGCGCGGTCGGCGTGGTGTGGGTGAACACGCACTTGGCCTGCACGTCCATCAGCTTGATGTCGTACATGCCGGGCAGGCAGCGCGTCATGTTGGCGGTGTGGATGTTGGCGCCGACCGCGCCGACATAGGCGCCGAGGCTGCCGTAGTGGCGCAGCCGGAACGCCAGGAAGTTGCCCTTGTCGTCGAGCGCAAGCTCCACGTCGCTGGCCGCATCGCGGGCGTGATTGTCGCTCACGAAAGATTCGTTCCGTCCCGACATCCAGTGCACCGGCCGGCCGATTTTCTTCGCGCCGACCAGCATTGCCACGTATTCCGGATATGGACCGGTCTTGAGCCCGAACGCGCCGCCGACCTCCTCGGTGGTCACGCGGATTTTCGCCGGCGGGATGCCCATCACGCCCGCCATCGCGTCGCGCATGGCGCGGGCGCCCTGCGAGCAGACGCGCAGCAGGTAGCTGTCGTTCGCCTTGTCGTAGCTCGCGGTGCCGCCGCGCGGCTCCATCGAGGCGACGTTGATGCGCTGGTGCACCAGCGACACCTTGGCGACATGCGCCGCGGATTTCATCGCCGCGTCGACCTTCGCCGCCATCTCGTCCGGGTTGGCCGCAAGCCCGGCCCAGTCCACGGCGATGTTGCCCGGGGCGTCCGGCCACACCTGCGGCGCGCCGGGCTTCATCGCCGCGCGCAGATCGGTCACCGCGTCATGCGCCTCGTAATCGACCTCGACCGCCTCCGCGCCGTCCTGCGCCGCCGCGTAAGTCTCGGCGAGCACCATCGCCACCGGCTCGCCGACGTGCCGCACCTGCTCGCCGGCCAGCGCCGGCCGGGTCGGCATGACGAGCTTGCCGCCGTTGCGGCCCGCGACCGGCGGATGCTGCGACAGGTTCTTCACCCCTGCGGCCTTGATGTCGTCCATGGTGATGACCGCGACCACGCCCTTGATCGCCAGCGCCGGCTGGACGTGGACCGATTTGACGGTGGCGAAGGCGTGCGGCGAGCGGACGAAGCAGGCATAGGTCTGGCCGGGCAGCGGCGCGTCGGCCATGTAGCGGCCGGAACCGCGCAGCAGGTAGTCGTCCTCGACGCGCAGGGTGGGGCTGTGGGAAGTGGTCTGGTCCATGTCGGCTGGGGCTTTCCGGGGAGGGCAATTAAGCTATGGAGGAAGCTTAGAAATAACGGCCGGAAAAGCCTCGTGCAATGACCTCAAATGGCGCGGATTTAGTCCCGATCGGACTGGGCATCGTCGGCCTCGGCATGGCAGGCGCGGTGATGGTCCATGCCGCGGCCGCGCATCCCGGCTATGTGCTGAAAGCAGGGGCCGACCCGCATCCGGGCCCGCGCGAGGCCTTCGCCCGCGACCATAACGCACGGGCCTATGCCGACGTGACCGAGCTGGTCGCGGACCCGCAGGTGCAGGCGGTCTATATCGCCACCCCGCACCAGTTTCATGCGCCGCACGCAACGCTTGCCGCCGAGCACGGCAAGCACGTCATCCTGGAAAAGCCGATGGCGCTGACGCTCGCCGATTGCGACGCGATCATCGCCGCGGCCGAGCACCACAAGGTGCATCTCGTCGTTGGCCACACCCACGCCTTCGATCCGAACGTGCGGCTGATGCGCGACATCATCGCCCGCGGCGAGCTGGGCCGCCTCGGGCTGATCAACAGCTTCAACTACACCAATTTTCTCTATCGCCCGCGCAGGCCCGAGGAGCTCGACACGTCGAAGGGTGGCGGCATCCTGTTCAACCAGGTGCCGCACCAGATCGACACTGCGCGGCTGCTTGCAGGCGGCGTGGCCAGGAGCGTGCGGGCGCTGGCGAGCGTGCTCGATCCGTCGCGGCCGACCGAGGGAAGCTGCGCCGCGCTGCTGCAGTTCGAGGGTGGTGCGGCGGCCTCGCTGGTCTACAGCGGCTACGATCACTTCGACACCGACGAATGGCATTTCGGCATCGGCGAGCGCGGCGCGCGGAAGCCAATCGCGCACGGCGCGGCCCGCCGCGCGCTCGCCAACGCCAAGGACGAGACAAAAGCGCGCACCGAAACTTTTGCCTACGGGAGCACCGCCAGTGCGCTGCCGCCGCACCAGCCGCATTTCGGCATCACCATCGTGACGTGCGCGGACGGCGACATGCGCGCGTCGGCCGATGGCGTCACGATCTATGGCCGCGACGGATTGCGCGAAATCCCGCTGCCGCGCGGCGCCAGCATGCCCGGCCGGCGCGAGGTGCTGGACGATCTCGCGGCGGCCATCCGCAGTGGCAAAAGGCCGGTCCACGACGGGCGCTGGGGCAAGGCCACGGTCGAGGTGGCGCTGGCGATCCTGCGCTCATCGCGCGAGGGCAGGGAGGTCATGCTGGAACACCAGGTGGCGGTGGACGGTTCGCCGGGGTAGATGTAGAGAAACCGCCGCAATCCGCGCGCCGCGCGCGTTATTCGCTGGAGCCCGAAAATGCTCGATCAGCCCCGCAGGAACGGCCATTCCAACGGCCATGGCAAGCTCATCGTCGAGGACCTGGAGAACCTGACGTTCCAGGTCCATCGCAGCGTGTTCGTCTCCAAAGACATCCTGGAGGACGAGCAGCGCGCCATCTTCGACAAGTGCTGGGTCTATGTCGGCCACGCCTCGGAGGTGAAGAACCCGGGCGACTTCCGCACCCGCAACGTGGCCGGCCGGCCGGTGATCTTCTGCCGCGACAGGAAGGGCGAGGTCCGCGCGCTGTTCAACGTCTGCCGCCATCGCGGCGCGCTGGTCTGCCGCGAGCGCGAGGGCAACACCCGGCAGTTTTACTGCATCTATCACGGCTGGGCCTACAACACCGACGGCTCGATCAAGGGCATTCCGGGCGACGACGCCTATCCGCCGGGCTTCGACAAGCAGGGCAAGGGCCTCGTGCCGGTGCCGCGGCTCGAGCACTACAAGGATTTCTATTTCGCCAATCTCGATCCGAATGCACAGGACCTCGCCACCTATCTCGCCGGCGCCAAGGACTACATCGATCTCGTGGTCGATCAGTCGCCGTCCGGCAAGATGGAGATCATCTCCGGCGTGCAGGAGTACGACATCAAGGCGAACTGGAAATTGCTGGTCGAGAACAGCGTCGACGACTACCACCTCGTCACCACGCATTCGACCTGGCTCAATTACATGCGCAACTCCGGCGTCAACGTGACGCCGGCCAAGGGCCACATGCTGCCGACCAAAGGCTTCGGCAAGGACCTCGGCAACGGCCATCTCACCACCGACAACCCGAACTACCGCGGCCGTCCGGTGGCACGCTGGATTTCGGTCTACGGCGAGGAGGCCAAGGCCGACATCGACGCGATCCGCAAGGAGCTGGTCGAGCGCCTCGGCGAGGCGCGGGCGGCGCGCGTCGCCGACACCAACCGCAACCTTTGCATCTTCCCCAATCTCGTCATCAACGACGGCTCGTCGGTGACGGTGCGGCATTTCACGCCGGTTGCGCCGGACCTGATGAAGGTCAGCGCCTGGGCGCTCGGGCCGGTCGAGGAGACCGAGGCGCAGCGCGCGCGGCGGCTGCACGCCTTCCTCACGTTCTACGGCCCCGGTGGTTTCGCCACGCCCGACGACGTCGCCGCGCTGGAGCTGGCGCAGCAGGGCTATGCGGCGTGGCGCGAGGTGCCGTGGACCGATCTGTCGCGCGGCATGGGCAACAGCCAGGAGCAGTTGGCGACCGACGAAGGCCATCTGCGCGTGTTCTGGCGCAAATGGGACCAGATGATGGAGGCGCACGCGTGAACAAGCCGCTCGATCCCGCCTCGACGGTGACGCGCGCCGAGGTGGAGGATCTGCTCTATCACGAGGCCGATCTGCTGGATGCGTGGCGGCTCGACGACTGGCTCGGGCTTTTGACCGACGACTCGTCCTACTACGTGCCGCCGAACGACAAGCCGGACGGCGACCACCGCTTCACGCTATTTACGGTCGCCGACGACATCGTGCGCCTGCGCGAACGTATCATCCGTCTCAAAGACCCGAACTGCCACGCCGAATACCCGCCGTCGCACACCCGCCGCCTGATCACCAATGTGCGCCTCACCGGCACCGAGGGCGACCTCATTCTGGTGTCGGCGAACTTCGCGATCTTCCGTCACCGGAGGAACGAGCAGGCGCCGCGGCAGTTCGTCGGCCGCTACCGCTACAAGCTCAAACAGACCGATTCCGGCCTGAAGATTCACGAGCGCCGCGCCATCCTCGACGCCGAGGAACTGGGGGCTATGGGCGCGGTCAGTTTTTTGCTTTAGTCCCGCCGGCCGTTACGAAGTCTAAGAAAAGCCTGGGTCGCCCGCATTCGCGGGCGATGCCATTCAGAACGCAATAGGGGAAGGAAATGCCGAATCCGCTCGCGATCGACGCTCACGCGCACATCTGCACCGAGGAGACCATGAACCTCCTCAACAAGGAGATTCCGAAGGTCGCCTCGAGCCTCAAGGAATACGAGAAGGATGTGTTCGAATGGTCGGTCTGCGGCGTGCCGTACCGGCCGCTGCCGCGCGGCGGCTTCGACATCGAGCAGCGGCTGAAGGACATGAAGGCGTCCGACGTCGACATGCAGGTGCTGTCGAACACGCCGCAGACCTTCATGTACAACCAGGACGCCGGCATGACCACCGCGGGCTGCGTCATCCAGAACGACCAGATCGCCAAGCACGTCCGCGACTATCCGAAGAGCTTCTACGGCATCGCCACGCTGCCGATGCAGGCGCCGAAGGCCGCTGCCGACGAGCTGGAACGTTCGATCTCCAAGCTCGGGCTGAAGGGCATGCAGATCGGCTCCAACATCAACGGCAAGAACCTCGACGAGCCGGAGTTCGAGCCGGTGTGGCAGGTGGCGAACGCGCACAACGCCTTCTGCATGGTGCATCCGAACAACGTCGCGGGCGCCGACCGGCTGCGGAAATATTATCTCAACAACCTGATCGGCAATCCGCTCGACACCACCATTGCGGCGGCGTCGCTGGTGTTCGGCGGCGTGATCGAGCGCTTCCCCAACATCCGCTTCTACATGGTGCACGGCGGCGGCTTCACGCCGTATCAGGCCGGACGCTGGCAGCACGGCTGGCACGTGCGCCCCGAGCCGAAGGTCAATCTCAAGTATCCGCCGGCCGAGACGATCCGCACCTTCTACTGGGACACCATCCTGCACTCGAAGCCGCAGCTCGAGTTCCTGGTGAAGGAATGGGGAGCCAACAAGGTGATCCTCGGCAGCGACTACCCTTACGACATGGGCACGTTCGAATGCGCGCGGCAGGTCAAGGCGCTGTCCTGCGGCGAGCTCGACAAGGTGACCATGCTCAACGGCCTGGTGCAGAAACTTCTCGCGGGCGTGAAGTAATGGCGGAGGCGCAAGGCGCGCGGATCGCAGCACCTGCGATCGCGGCCTTCATCAAGGACGCGATGATGGCGGTCGGCGTGCCGGACGCCGACGCGGCGAAGGTCGCCGAGCTGATGCTCGAGGCCGATCTCGCCGGCGCCGACGCGCATGGCGTGTTCCGCCTGCCGCAGTACATCCGCCGCATCAAGGCCGGCGGCGTCAATCCGAAGGCGAATATCATCGTCGAGAAGACCGCGCCGGCCACCGCCATCGTCGATGGCGACAACGGCATGGGCCATCTGGTGATGCAGCGCGCCGCCGACATTGCGTTTGCGCTGGCGAAGGATACCGGCGTCGCCTGGGTCGGTGCGCGGCGCAGCAATCATGCCGGCGCGGCGGGGACCTACGCGGCGATGGCGCTGCCGCACGACATGATCGGCATCTACTCCGCGGTCGCCAACGCCAACCACATGCCGGCCTGGGGCGCGGCCGAAAGCCTGCTCAGCACCAATCCGATCGCGATCGCCGTGCCCGCCGGGCAGGAGGCGCCGGTGGTGCTGGACATCGCCACCACGGTCGTCTCCTACGGCACCGTGAAGGCCTACAAGCTTCAGGGCAAGCCGATGCCGGAAGGCTGGATGGTGAGCGCCACCGACGGCAAGCCGCTGACCGACTCGGCGAACAGCGGCGAGGGGCTGCTGATGCCGATCGGCGGCCACAAAGGTGCGGGGCTCGCGCTGGTGCTGGGCCTTCTCGCCGGCGTGCTGAACGGCGCGGCGTTCGGCCGCGAGGTGGTCGACTTCAACGCCGACGACGAAACCGCCTGCAACACCGGCCATTTCATCATCGCGCTGGATATTTCGCGGTTCATTCCGCTGGCGACCTTCAAATCCGAGATCGACCGCCAGCTTCGCGACCTGAAAGCCTCGCCGGTTCTCCCAGGCTTCGACGCGATCCGCCTTCCCGGCGAGCAGCGCCAAGTCCGCCGCGCCGAGCGGATGGCCCAGGGCGTGCCGGTGTTCCCGGAGGTGGTCGAGCAGCTCGACAAGCTCGCGGGGGAATTAAAGATCAGGCGATTGGCCAGATAGCTGCTACCGTGTTGTTGCGCTCCGCCGTCATTCCGGGACGGCGCGAAGCGCCGGGCCCGGAATCCAGAGCCACAACGTATGCTTTCTTTTTGGCTCTGGATTCCGGGTTCGCGCCTGCGGCGCGCCCCGGAATGACAGCGCTGCGTGTTGCGACGTTATCGCTTCACTTCGGCGCCATCGCCTCGCGCACGCGCTCGACGGTCGCCGCCGGCGTCTTGTAGATGTCGACGATCAGCGCCGCGACCTGTTCGCCGCTCAGCGGATCGACCTCGATCTTCAGCTTCTCCGCCTCGGCCAGGAACTCGGGGTCCTTCATCGTCGCGTCGAACGCGCGGCGGATCGCGGTCACGCGGTCGGCCGGGACGTTCGGTGGCAGGAAGAACGGCCGGCCGAACTCCAGCCGCGCCAGCGCCAATGCCATCGCCTGCTTTTGATCCTCGGTCTTGGCCAGCTCGAGGATCAGCGGCACGTCCGGCATCTCGGGATGCTTGCGCAGCGCCCATTGCGCGAGGATGCGGATCTTCTTCTCCTTGATCCATTGCTCGGAGATGGCTTTCAGCGTCGACCAGTTGGCCCAGGTGCCGTGCACCTCGCCGCGCTCCATCGCCAGGTGAATCTTCGGCGTCGCCTCGTAGCCGGTAATCACCTTCACCTTCCAGCCGAACAGCCGTTCGCCGAGCTTCGGATAGTCGTACTGCGTCGAGCCCGGCGCCTGCGCGCCGACGATCATCTCCTTGCTGGTGAGGTCCGCGAGCGTCTGGATCGGCGAGGTGCCCCACACATACATCGCCTGGGTCTCGCGGTTGGTGCTGCCGACCCAGTTGAGCTTGGTGGCCTCGAAACGCGCACCGGTTGGCTGCAACAGCGGCGTGGTCGGCAGGCCGTTGAACGAGGCGCCGAACACGGTGCCGTCGAACGGCCCTGCGGCGAACAGCTGGTTGGTCATCGTCAGCGAGCCCGCGCCCGGCTGGTTCTGCACGATGATGGTCGGATTGCCCGGGATGTGCTTCGACATGTGGCGGGCAAGGAGCCGGGCGTTGATGTCATAGCCCGAGCCGACGCCGATGCCGACGACAAGGCGCACGTTCTTGCCGCGGTAAAAATTGGCGACGTCCTCTTGCGCGACGGCCGGCACAGCGGCGAAGGCTACAAGGCTGAGGGCGAGTGCAATGCCTTTCATGAAGAACTCCCGGCTGGTCGGCCGCAGTGTGGCGGCTGCCCCGCCAGACGCAAGGTCAATAGTGTAGCTAGTTGCGCCGGGGGGCGAACGACTGGTTCGGAAACGCGGAGCTGGCCGGCCGCTGGATCACGATAAACGGCCTGTTGGCGGCCTGATGGCAGCTGTTGCAGGCCGTGGTCAGCTTGTCGAATGCAGCGGTGAACTTGATCCGGTCCTTGGCCTTGATCGCCTGCTCGACCTCCTCGACCGGCGGCATCGCCAAGGTCTCGATCATCTTGCCGACCGGACTGCCCTTATAGTCGGGCACATATTTGGCAGCGTTCTCCAGCGCCTCTTTCAGTTCGTCGATCTCGTAGTCCGCCAGCTCCCAGTTGCCGGCGTTGCCTGCAAGCCAGAGCTTGGCGTGGCGGATCTGCACAAAGGCCATGAACTCGATCAGCCCGGGCGTATAGGGCGGGGCCGCAGGCTGTTGGCCGAGGGCGGCTGCCGGGTGAAGCAGCGACAGCGCGACAACGGCAATCATCACAGGATGCTTTTTCATGTCGATTCCCGTTCGTGACAGCGGGTTTGCGTCCGCTCGAGGTTCGGCCGATCCACATCCGGTGCGGTACTACGCCGCCCGTTTCTCCTCTTCGGGGTCGAGCGGCAGCTTCACCGGTTGCTTGCGCTTCGCCGAAAGATCGAGCGCCTTGGTCAGCATCAGGTTGTTGTGCGCCTCTTCCACGGTCGCAGCCGGCGTCGGCAGGCCGAGCGCCACGCGATTGAGCCATGACACGGTTTCGTCGGCCATCGGTCCGCGCAATTCGCCGAGCGCCATGTCGCCCGGCGGGTAGCTGCCGAGGAAATCGACCAGGCGGCTCTGGTCCGGTGCGTAGCCTTCGCTCTGCGGCTTGCTCACCGCCAGCACCATGTCGCGGTGCGTGTCGTCGATGGTCAGCACACCGTCGGTGCCGGTGATGCCGACCTCGAGCGAATAGACCGCGCCCGGCCACGTCACCGGCAGCGCCCAGGAGATGTTGAGATGGTAGATGCAGCCGTCCGACATCATGATCATGCCGGCGGTGGCGTCGATGCCCTGGTAGAGCGGGCCCAGCACCTTGTCGACCGAACGGGCATAGCATTCGACCGGCGTCTTCTTCTCCAGGTACCACATGCACATGTCGAGCGCGTGCGTGCCGGAGATCACCATCGGCGAGATGGTCTTGGGATCGTCGGTGCGCTTGTAGTTGTCGATCGCGACCAGCCGGTTCATGAACGCGCGCGAGGTGACGAGCGTGACGTCGCCGAGCGAGCCGGTCCGGACCTTCTCCTTGCCGGCAAGCCATTTCCTTCGGAAACGCTGCGTGTAGCCGACCACTGCGTCGACCTTGGCGTCCTTGATGGCCTTCAGCACCTTGGCGGATTGCGCCAGATCCGTCGCCAGCGGCTTCTCGATCAGCAGGGGAATGCCGCGCTCGACCGCAACCATGATCGGATCGACGTGCAGATGCTCGTCGGTTGCGATGATGGCGCAGGTGACTTCCGGCCGTTTCAGAAGCTCGACATGGCTCTGCGTGACGAAATCCGCGCCGACCCTGGGCGCGACCTCGCCGGCGCGGTTCGGGTTCTTCTCGGCGAGCCCGATCCACTTCACCGCCGGGTGGCGGTTCGCCACCTCGCCGCGAAACAGCCCGACGCGGCCGCCGCCGATGATGGCGAGACCGATTTCTGCGGCTTGTGTTCTCATGGCATTGGCCCTTCCACGGTCATTCCGGAGCGCGCCGAAGGCGCGAGCCCGGAATCCAGCTTCGAGTTCGGAATTTGCGTCTGGATTCCGGGCTCGCCCGCTGCGCGGGCGCCCCGGAATGACGGCGGAGAGATCCTCATTTCTGCATCGCCGGGTTGTCGCCCGCCCGGTACCGCGCCTTCAGGTCGGCGATGGCGGCGATGGTTTCATTGGTCAGCGGCAGGTCAACCGGCGCGCCGCGATCCGCCGAAAGATCGGCGGCGGAATAGGTTTCCATCACCATGCGTGCGTGCTCAGGCTTCACCATCACCGGCTTGTTCTGGATGCAGGACTCGACGAAGTGGATCGTCTCCGGTCCCATGCCGCCGGCGAACACGTGGTCGACCTGCTCGCCCGGCATGGTGGACATCGGAAACACCTGGCCGGTCTTCTCGGTGTTGAGCCAGTTGTCGCGCTGGGTGTCGTCGAGCACCAGCGCACCATCCGTGCCGGTGATCTCGATCCAGGTCGAGCAATAGTTCGGAAAGCTCTCCGGGAAATTCCAGCCGCCGCCGATCATCACCACCACGCCGTTGTCCATGGTCACGGTGGTGAACATTACGTCATGCGATCCGTTGATCGGCTCCATGTAGCCGTAGGCGCCCTGCGAATAGACGCGAACGGGCTTTGCGGGCTCGAGCAGCCACATCACGAAATCGAGGTCGTGCGTGCTCTCCATCACCACCGGCGACAGCCGCACGCGGCTTGCGATCTTCTTGCCGAGCGCCCGCGACAGATGCCGGCTGACCAGCACCGATACCACCTTGCCGAGCGTGCCGTCGACGATCTTCTTCTTGGCGTAGGCGATCTTGGTGTTGAACCGCTGCGAATAGCCGATGGTGAATTTCAGGTTGTTGCGCTTGGCGATGGTGATCAGCTCGTCGGCCTCCCACAGCTCGAGCGCGATCGGCTTTTCCAGCATCACATGCTTGCCGGCGCGCAGGCAGTCGCGGGCGATCGGATAGTGGTTCGACTCCGGCGTGGTCGAAATGAACACCACCGAAATGTTGTCGTTCTTGATGATGTCCTGATAGTCGAGCGTCGCGGTGGCGGGCTTGTAGCGCGCCTTCAGCTCCGCCAGCCGATCCGGCTTGATGTCGCAGATGTGGAGCTTGTCCACCAGAGCCGTCCGCGAGAGGGTCTCGACCCGTGTGCCTCCGACCCAACCCACGCCGATGGCGCCGACTTCCACTGTCTTCACGCTTCCATCCCCGATTCTTGAAAAATTGCCCTTGGAATTTTGCTGGGCGCATAACAACCACGCCGGAGCGGGGTCTGCAATGCGTGTTTACGGGGCTGCCTTAAATCCGAACACCCGGGCCGCGAACTGGGGGTAGACCTCGGCGAGCTCAGGGGCGACCACCTGCCGCATCAGCCGCAGCGTTTCCGCCGACGGCACCGGCGTCACCGGCACCTCGGGCGGGCGGTCGAACTCGAAGCCGGTGTTGACGATCACCTCGGCCAGCGTATGGCCGGGATGCACGCTCTCCAGGCGGAAGCGACGCCGCTCCTGGTCGAACGAGAACAGGCAGCGGTTGGTGATCAGCGCGATCGGGCCGCCGTTGCGGTAGACGCCTTCGTCGCTGCCGCCAGGCGCGCTGATATAGGACACCTTCGGCACCAGCGTGCGCTTGGAATGCTCGGTGCGGAACAGGATTACCTTCGGCACGACGAAATAGAGGTACGACGAGCCGAACGAGCCGGGAAAGCGCGCCGTCGGGTGGTCGGGATCACCGATGCTGACCAGATTGATGTTGCCCTCGCCGTCGATCTCGCCGCCGGAAAGGAAGAACACGTCGATCCGGCCTTGCCCGGCGCAATCGAACAGCTCGCGCCCGCCGTCGGTCCAGAAGGTGTGCTTCTGGCTGCCGAGCAGCGACACGAAGGGCCTGTCGAGGTTCAATTCCCGGCCGCGCGCGCGGGCGAGCAGTGCCGCGGTCGCAGGAATGGGCGAGGCGTTGCCGACCGCGATGTGCCTGACGATGCCGATCAGGTCGGCGACCGTCGCAGCCAGGAGCTCCTCGTCGCGGAAGTCAGGCTGCGCGGCGTTCATGGACGTACTTGTCGAGATACGTCGCAAACCCCTCGTCGGTCGCGGCGAGTGTTACGTATTCCTTCAGGTGCGCGGCGTCCCAGGCGTAGTGCTCGGGCAGCGGCAGCGGCCAGCAGCCGCGCTCGGCGACGGCGATGCTCTCCACATAGAAGCCGGGCAGCGTGCCGGCCGCGAGCGTCTTGTCGGCCAGGAGACTGCCGTCGACGATCTTCTCCACCGTGACGATGGTCCTTTCGGACGCGTGCGCCATGGTCACGAGCTCGCGCTGGCGGCCGATCCAGACATTGCCGTCGCGATCCGCCATGGGCGCGTGAAATAGCGCAATGTCCGGCTTGATCGCCGGCAGCAGCACGATCGGATCGGCCGCGTCGTCACCGTCCTCGAACGGATTGTCGACCACCCTCCAGTCCGGGCGGCGCTTCAGCACGTCCGAGCCGATCAGCCCGCGCAGCGGCATGAACGGCACGCCTTTTTCCGACGCCTGGAACGCGGCGTGCAGCGCCGGGCAGGTGGCGTCTTTCATCCTGATCGAGCCTGCGAGGATCGCGGCGTTGAAGCGCGGTGCGAGCCCGAACTCGCCGAGGCTCACTGCGGATGTCTCCAGCGTCTCGATCGCGCCTGCGCCAATGAGCAGGTCCGCCTGCAAGGTCGAGGTCGGCAGCGCGATCAGGTGCAGCTTTCTGATGCCGCGCCGGATCAGCGCCCGCGTCGCCTCCATCGGCACGCCGGAGCTTTCGCGCGGCACGGCCAGCACGCAGCCGTCAGTGATGGGCGCGAGCGCGTCGTCGAGGTTTCGGGCGATGGTCGGCATGCGGCGAGTTTATGGGCGTGCGCTGCGCGCGCCAAGTGGGCCTCGTGCCAAAATCCTGCCCACGCTTGAAACGGGGCAGGATTTGGAGAACAACCGCTGCATGCAGACCTTGAAGCAGAAGCTTGCCACCGACCGCTTCGTCATCACCGCGGAGATCGCGCCGCCCGCAACCTGCGACGCCGGCGACTTGATTACCAAGGCCGCGCCATTGAAGGGCCTGGCCGACGCGGTCAACGTCACCGATGGCGCGGGCGCCCGCGCGCACCTCAGCCCGGTCGCGGCGGCAGCGATCTTGCTGCAAAACGGCATCGAGCCGATCCTCCAGCTCACCTGCCGCGACCGGAACCGTTTGGCTCTGCAAGGCTCGCTGATGGGCGCGGCCGCGCTCGGCGTCCGCAACCTTCTGCTGCTCAAGGGCGACGATCCCAAGCAGGGCGATCAGCCGGAAGCCAAGCCGGTGTTCGACTACGACACCGCGGCGCTGACCGCGGTGGCGGTGGCGATCCGCGACAAGAACGAGCTGCCGACCGGCAAGAAGGTCGGTGGCCGCGCCGACTTCTTCATCGCCGCGGCCGACGTGCCGATCGATCCCCCGGCCGGCTGGGAGCCGAAAAGTCTGAAGGCCAAGCTCGCCGCCGGTTGTGAGTTCGTGCAGACCCAGTTCTGCATGGATGCGGCGGTGGTGCGCCGCTACATGGCGCGGCTCGCCGAGCACGGCGTGAAGGTGCCGTTCCTGATCGGCATCTCGCCGATCCGTTCGCCGAAATCCGCGCGCTGGATGCGCGAGAAATTGTTCGGAACGATCATTCCCGATGCGATGGTCGCTCGCCTCGAAGCGGCCGCCGATCCGATCGCCGAGGGCCGCAAGCTCTGCATCGACCTGATGCGCGAGCTTGCCACCATTCCCGGCGTCGCCGGCGTGCACATCATGGCGCCGGGCAACGAAGCGGCGATCGCCGACGTCATCAAGGAAGCCGGCGGACTGAAGCGGGCCAGGTAATCGGTCTCGTGTCCCGGGCGAGCGAAGCGCGAGACCCGGGACCCAGCGCAAAGAAGAGAGCAACTGAAAACGCGGCCTTTCGGCCGCGTTTTGTCTTATCCTGGGTCCCGGATCGTCGCTCGCGCTTCGCGCTCGCTCGTCCGGGACACGATCGGCTTGCCGAAAGCTACGACAGCGACTGCTTCACCCGATCCGGCGAGAACGGCACGCGCCTGATCCGCACGCCGGTCGCGTCGAAGATCGCATTAGCGATCGCCGCCGACACCGCCCGGATGCTCGGCTCGCCCGCGCCGGTCGGCGGCAGCTCCGGATGGTTGATCAGCGCGAAGTCGACCGTCTCCGGCGTCTCGGTGATGTCGAGGATCGGATAGGTCATCCAGTCGACGCTGGTGACGTTCTTGTTGTCGAACTTCACCTCTTCCCACAACGTGCGGGAAATGCCCTGGACAATGTTGCCCTCGATACACTTTTCCAGGCCGTCCGGATTGATGATCTGGCCGCAGTCGTGGCCGACGGTGAACTTCTTCGCCCAGATCTTTCCGGTCGTGCGATCGACCTCGACCTGCGCGATCACCGCGACGCGGGTGCCGTTGCGCTGGGCGTAGGCGATGCCGCGGCCGGTCACCCTTTCGCCGGTCTGCCTCTTGTCCGGCGACGGCCGCGTGTCCCAGCCGAACTTTTTCGCCGCCGCCTCGATCACCGCGCGGTCGCGCGGATCCTTGACGTGCTTCAGGCGGAACTCGATCGGGTCCTGGTTGGTCGCCGCCGCCACCTCATCCATGAAGGACTCGCTTGCGAAGTGGATCTGCGGTCCGACCGGATCGCGCAGGTGCGCGCCGCGCAGCGGCGACGAGCGGTCGAGCAGCGGCGGGATCGTCTCCCAGCCCATCTTCTTGCTGGCGAACTCGTAGGACTCCGCCGGCACGCCGAAGTTCTCGCCCGGCTTGAGCGGAACGCCGAGCGTCTGGCCGGCCAGCGTATCGTGCAACTGGCTGCCGTTGGTGTTGACGTCGATGCGGGAGAACCCCCTGCTCATGAATTCATAGGCGACGACGTTGCCTTGCGCGTCGAGCGCCGCGCGGGCCTTGTGGATCGAGGCCGGTCCCTTCGGGTCCCAGCCGGTGCCTTCGGTGCGCGAGTATTGCAGCCGCACCGGCTTGCCGACCGCCTTGGCCAGCACCGCGCAGTCGGCCGCGCAGTCGTCGGCGTCGTTGCGGCCGTAGCTGCCCGGCCCCGGGATCCAGCGCACATGCACATTGGCGAGCGGCACGCCGAGTTGCGACGCGAGCCCGACCTGCACGAAGTGCGTCTTCTGCGAGCCGCTCCAGCAATCGACCTTGCCGTCATTGATGGCGACGACCGCGCACGCGGGTCCCATGCAGGCGTGCGACTGGAACGGCCATTCGTATTCCGCCTCGATGACGCGCGCCGCGCTGCGGAACGCCTCGTCGACATTGCCGTTCTGCTTGTCGATCTGGGTCTTGCGCGCCGGCGCCTTGCGGATGTGGTCGTAGAGCGCGTTCTGGTCCGGGAACGGCGGCTCGGCCTGCGACCATTCCACCTTGAGCTTCTCGGCGGCCTTGATCGCGTCCCACTCCTTGTCGGCAACGACGCCGAGGAAGCCCTTGTCCCAGACCACCTTGGCGCCGGGGATATCCTTGATCGACGCCTCGTCGACCTTCACCGGCACCTGTCCGGCGACCGCGGGGCGGATCGTCCGGCCGTGCACCATGCCGGGCACCTTGATGTCGGTGCAGAAATCCTCCTGGGCGAACACCTTCGGCGCCACGTCCTCGCGCTTGATCGGCTTGCCGACGATCTTGTGCTCGGAGGGCTTCTTGGGCTGCGCCTTGCCCGGGGCATAGAGCGCGTTGCCCATCTGCTTGTTCCAGTCGAGCTGCACATTGAAGTAGCGGCCGCCGATCAGCTCGGCATAGCTGGTCTTCTTGTCGCGGTTGAACGCCGCGCTCACCGCGCCGTTGACGACGATCAGCTGGTCCGCCGGCGTGCCGAGCTTTTGCGCCGCCATCTCCAGCAGCACGCGGCGCGCTTCGGCCGCGGCCATGCGCATCTGCTTGCCGCCGAACTGGATGCCGGTCGAGCCGGACGCGCCGCCCTGGTTCACGCTGGTCGCGGTGTCGCCCATGTAGACCGTCACCGCCTTGAACGGCACGTCGAGCTCCTCGGCCACCATCTGGCCGATCGCGACGAACAGGCCGTGGCCCATGTCCATCTTGCCGAAGAACGCCGAGACGGTGCCGTCGGCGTTGATCGCGATGTAAGAGGAGAGCTGGTCCGGCGTCAACGGCGGCTTGGTGCCTTGCGCGAACGCCTGGGTCATGCCCGTGAGCATCTCGAGACCGACCGGCGCGCCGATCGAGACCACGAGAGCGCCTCCGCCCATCAGCACCGCGCGGCGGGACAGTTTGGCGGGATTGTCGTGCTTCGTCATGGCAGCCTCCCTCAACCCATCATCGCGGCGGCGCGCTTGACCGCCTTCATGATGCTGACATGGGTGCCGCAGCGGCACTTGACGCCTTCGAGCGCCGACTTGATCTCCGCGTCGGTCGGCTTCTTCTTCTGGGCGAGAAACGCCGCCGCCGTCATGATCCAGCCGTTGATGCAGTAGCCGCATTGCGGCACCTGCTCCTCGATGTAGGCGGTCTGCAGCGGATGCGGCTTCTCGGGTGTGCCGAGCCCCGCGAGCGTCACCACCTTGGCGTTGCCGACCGAGGACACCGGCGTGATGCACGAGCGCACCGCCTGGCCGTCGACGTGCACGGTGCAGGCGCCGCATTGCGCGAGGCCGCAGCCGAACTTCGGATTGTTCAGGCCGATGTCGTTGCGCAGCGCATAGAGCAGCGGCATGTCCGGATCGGCATCGACGCTGTGCGTCTTGCCGTTCACGGTGAGCGTGAATTGGGCCATGTGGGCGACCTCCCTCGGTGATGGTTTCTGATTTGGAACGAGACTAATCCAAACCAGATGGCCGGGCGAGGGGGCTGTCACGGAACTACTCGCCCGTCACGTAGCCCAGCGACTTGCACGCCTCGAACAGGTCGCGCACCTGCTTCTCGCTGACGCCGCGGGTGATGAACACCACGCGGCTCGCCCGGTCCTTGTCCGGCCAGGCGGAAAGCTCGACCGGCGGATGCATCAGGTGCTGCACCGCCTGGAACACCACCGGGCCCTTGCTGCCCTCGAGGTTGAGCAGCCCCTTGATGCGCAGAAGATCGGGACCGCGCAGCGTGATCAGCGTTTCGATCGCGCGGTGGAACACCGGCCATTCCAGGGGCGCGTCCTCGCGCAGGACAAAGCTCAGGATGCCGTCGCTGTGCGAGGCCTCGGCGACGAAGCCCGAATGCCGCTCGATGGCGTCGGCCTGTCCGGTGTCGGTGAGCACCTTGGGATCGATGTCGCCCTTCACCGCGACGTCGATCACGGCGCGCGGGTTCAGCTCCTTGAGCCGCGCGGCGAGCTGCTTCACCGTCCTGATGTCGGCAAGATCGCTCTTCGACACGACGATGCGATCGGCGAGGATCGCCTGCTTTCGCGCTTCGGGCGCCTTGTCGAGGTTCTTCAGCCCCGACACCGCGTCGACCACGGCAAGCACCACCTCGATCGCGAACGCGCCGCCGAGCGCGCGGTCGGTGGAGAAGGTCTGCAGGATCGGGCTCAAGTCGGCGAGCCCGCTGGTCTCGATCAGCACGCGCTCGAAGTGCGGGATCTTGTGGCGGTCGCGGTCGGCGACGAGCTTGCGCAGCGCGACCTGCAGGTCGCTCCGGGTGTTGCAGCACAGGCAGCCGTTGCCGAGCAGCGTCACCTCGTCGGAGCTCTGGCGCAGCAGCGCGTCGTCGATGCCTTCCGAGCCGAACTCGTTGACGACGAGCGCCGTGCCGCGGCCTTCCGGCGTTTCAAGGAAGCGCCGCACCAGCGTGGTTTTCCCGGCGCCGAGAAAGCCGGTGACGATGATCACCGGCAGCCGCGCGCCGCGCTCGCGCTTCTGCCGCCGGCCGAAGCGGCTGGCGGTTGCGGAGGGGAAGAGGTCGAAGATCGTGTCGTTCATCGCGTGCTTGGCCGGGCAAACGAGCACAGCCATCCGATTTGCCGGGAGCGCCCCGGCGCGTTTAGGAGATCATTAACCACAATCAGGGAATGTGTAATACGAACATGATCGATGCGAAAAGCCCGGCTTCAAGACCGCAACAATAATGCAAAGCACCCAAGCTACGCCGGTGGGCCATCACCATACCACCGACGCGATCGCCTCCACTCGATTGAATGAACTTATAAGCTTCGCGGTCGGCGACGTTCAATACGGCGTCGATATTGTCGCGGTCCGCGAAATCAAGGGGTGGTCGAAGGTCACGCGGCTGCCCGATCAGCCGGACCACATGCGCGGCGTCCTCAACCTGCGCGGCGTCATCGTCCCGGTGGTCGATCTGCGCTGCCGCTTCGGGCAGGGCATCACCGACGTCAGCCCGGCTCACATCATCATCGTCGTCCAGATCGGCGAGCGTCAGGTCGGGCTTCTGGCCGATCGCGTGATCGACATCGTTTCGCTCGATCCGGACAAGGTCCAACCGGTGCCGACGGTGGACCGGTCGGCAGGCGCCGACTTCCTGTCCGGCCTGATCAGCATCGACGGCGTGCTGATCGCGCTGGTCGATCTCAACCGCCTGTTGCCCGGCGAAGTCGCTTTGGCCGGGGCCCACCGTCCGGCGGCCCGGCCGGCAACTCAAGTTCGAAACGAATAAGAACAGAAATCGCAACGTCTCATTTCAACACTGGAGCTATCCGATGTCGATCCTGGCGCGCTTCCGCGTCCTCACCAAGATTTCCGCAGTCGTGTTCATGCTTTCGGGCGTCGCCGTGGGGATTACAATCCTTGGCGTTAGCTCTCTCAAGTCGCTGAGCAACGCTACGGATCGAATGGAGTCGAGCGCGGCCCAGGCGGTGCTGGCGCAGCGCATGTCGGTGAGCTTGCTCGCCATCAACCGCTCCGAGTTTCAGCTTTCGACGGATCCGAGGCCGGAAACCAGGAAGGTCGTTCGCGAAGCGATCGATACGGAGAGCAAGCGATTCCAAGAGCGGGTCCAGGCCTCCAAGCAGAAGGCCCATGATCCGGCGGTCCAGATCAAGCTGACGGACATCGAAGCCGACTGGCAGGCTTATCAGAGGGAGCTGGCAGCCACCTTCGCTGCTGCGGACAAGGTCACCGGCGTCCAGATGTCCGCTGAAATGGATCAGCTGCGAAAGGAAACTTTGGTGAGCGCCGAGCTCGCGAACAAGGTGCGCGGCAAGCTGCACGTGCTCGCCAACGATCTCGACAAGGACGTGGCGGAGGTCTCCGCGGCAGCCACCGCAGAATACCTGCGCGTCTCCAAGCTCATGATCGTTGCCGCAGCGATCGGCATTGTGCTGGGCGTGCTGTTCGGTTTCATGGTCGGCCAGTTCGGGATCGCCAAGCCGCTGCGCAGCCTCGTCGCGCTGCTGCAGCGGATGGCCAAGGGCGAGGAGGTTGCCGTCACGGGTACCGAGCGTCGCGATGAGGTCGGCGAGACCGCCCGTGCCGTCAACGAGATCAAGGTCATGCTGGACGAACGGGCGCGCCAGGAGGCCGAAGCGAAGGCTGCGCAGGACAGGCGCACCGCAGCCGAGCGCGAAGCCGCCATGCAGAAGATGGCGGAGGAGTTCGAGGCCGCAGTGGGCGATATCGTCAAGGCCGCGGTCGCCGGCGACTTCGAGAAGCGCGTCGATCTGCAGGGCAAGACCGGCCTTGTGCTCAACATCGGCACCTCGATCAATTCGTTGTGCGCGAACATCGGCAAGGTCATGAACGACCTGGTGAACATGCTCAACGCGCTCGCGGAGGGCGACCTCACCCAGCGTATCTCCGCGCAGTATCAGGGCAGCTTCGGGACGCTGAAGGACAACGCCAACAAGACGGCGGAGCGCATCAGCGCGACCGTCTCCGATATCAAGTCGGCAGCGCGCGAGGTCACCAACGCGTCGAACGAGATCACCACCAGCACGACCGATCTTTCGCAGCGGACCGAGGAGCAGGCTGCGAGCCTGGAGGAGACCTCGGCTTCGATGGAGGAGATCGCCGCGACGGTCAAGAAGAATGCCGAGAACGCCCAGATCGCCAACCAGTCGGCGGCCGAGACGCGGGAAGTGGCGGGCCGCGGCGGCGAGGTGGTGTCGAAGGCGGTGCAGGCGATGGCGCGCATCGACGAGTCCTCGCGCAGGATCGCCGACATTATCGGCGTGATCGACGAAATCGCCCGCCAGACCAACCTGTTGGCGCTGAACGCCGCGGTCGAGGCGGCGCGCGCCGGTGACGCCGGTCGCGGCTTCGCCGTGGTGGCGTCCGAGGTGCGAAGCCTCGCCCAGCGTTCGTCGCAGGCGGCCAAAGACATCAGCGATCTGATCACGAGCTCCAACGGGCAGGTGAAGGAGGGCGTGGAGCTGGTCAATCAGGCCGGCGTATCGCTTGAAGAGATCGTGGATTCCATCAAAAAGGTTGCGGCGATCGTCTCCGATATCGCGGCAGCCAGCGCGGAGCAGGCCAGCGGCGTCGATCAGGTCAACAAGGCGCTGACCCAGATGGACGAGGTTACGCAGCAGAACTCGGCGCTGGTCGAGGAGAATGCCGCAACCGCGAAGATGCTCGAGGGGCAGGCCAAGGCAATGGGCGAACGCATCGCGTTCTTCCGGCTCGACGGTGCGCCAGGGGCGACACCGCCGCATCGTCACAATGGCCCGGTGAGGCGCGCCGGACTGGCGGCGTGACGAAAGCCGCAGCTCCAGCCTGCAGCTAAAGCAAAAGCCGGCGCGCAATGTGCGCGCCGGCTTTCTTCCGGTTTGGGTTTGAGACTTAGAAATCCATCTCCAGGCAGTACAGCCCGCCGATGTGACGGTCGACGCAGTAGACGACCTCGCGCTCGTCGATGAAGACGTCGTTCATCTGGATCGTGCCGGTCGGCGCGCCGGCGGGCGCCGGCGGCACGAAGGTCGCGATCGCCTGCGGCTGGTACGGGTTGGAGATGTCGAACGCGCGAAGCCCGCCGTTGAAGAAGGTGCCGACGACGACCTGGTCGCTCTGCCAGCAGGTCGGCAGCGGCACGTTCTCGTGGATGTTGTGGGCGCCGAACCGGCCGCGCGCCGCATAGCCGGTGTGATCCGGCAGCGGGCAGGTCGCGATCGGCACCAGGTTGTTCTCGTCGCGCGCGTCGAGGATCCACACGAGCTTCGGCCAGTCCTTCGCGTTGTTCTCGGTCGACTCGTCGGTCACCAGCATCAGGCCGCGATCGAACAGCGGCACCACGGTGTGCATGAAGCCGGTGTAGGGCGGCGAGTTGGTCCAGGACGAGATGCGCTTGGGGTGCGCCTTGTCCGAGATGTCGAGCACATGCATGCCGCCGTCGATGTAGGCGAGGTAGCAGCGGTCCGGGCGCTGCGGATAGACGTTGCAGTTGTGGGCGCGGTAGCCCTTGTCGAGCGGATGGCGCGGCGGCGGCGGGGCATTGTCGCCCTGCTTGGTACCCGGCATGTGCCAGCGGCCCACTTCCGTGGGCTTCGACGGGTTGCGCACGTCGATGATGCGGTAGAACTGGTCGTCCTGCGGATGCGACGGCACGAAGTCCGGCGAGCTCGACGCCATGTGGACGTATTCGCCGTCGCAGAACCAGAGTTGGTGCACGCCGCGCGAATGCTCGCCCGAGCAGTCGTAGAACGAGATCGAGCGCGGGTTCTCCGGATTGGAGATGTCGAACAGCTCCATGCCGGCCGGCTGCTGGCCCTTCTTCTGGGTCTGGTAGGCCACCGCCATGATGTTCCCGCAGGTCTCCAGGGAATTGGAGCGCATGTGGTTGGTCGGCAGGTCGGTCTGGCAGATGACCTTGGGCTTGCGCGGGTCGGACACGTCGACCGCGGTGAAATTCTTCGGCGCGCTCTCGTGGGCCAGCCAGATGACGCGGCGGCCGTCGGGGGCGATCTGCACCGACATGCCTTCGCCCATGCCGCCGAACCCTTGAAGGGTATGATGGGAGAGCAGCTTGAAGTTCCAGGTCACGGTGCCGTCGGCCTTGGTGCGGCCGGCGCCGGTGTTGACGGCTGGCTTCTTGACGGCGGACGCCTTCTTCGCGGTGGTCTTGGCAGCTTTGGCCTTCATCGGCTTCTTCTTGGCAGCCGGCTTTTTCGCAACCTTCTTCTTGGCACGCTTCATAAGTTTCTCCCCTTAAGCGGACGCACCGCGTGGGCGACACGTTTAGCGTGTTTCGTGCGGCGAGGGGAGGCCCCAAAATGAGAGACAGGACCAGCATGCGCGCCGGTCCTGTCATCTTTGCGAAGATGCCTGTTTTCCGGTCAGGAGCCGCTTTGTGCCTTGTCCATGAAGTCGGTGCGCAGCACCTTCTTGAAGTCCGGCATTGCCGAAATCTTCTTTTCCTGCAGCAGCACCTCGGCGTGCTTGGTCATGTAGGGGACGAGGTCCTTCGGGAAGCCCGGATCGACCGTGACGCGGCCCATGGCGGTCGCGAAGGTTTCCGGCTTCATGGTGTAGCCCTTGGAGGTGAAGAACGAATAGATCACGTCCGACACCTTCTTCGGGTTCTCCTTGAAGTCGCGCTTCACGTCGAGCCAGGCCTTGAGATAGGCGACCACCGCATCGGGGTGCTTCTCGACGAAGTCCGGCGTCGCCGCCATGAACACCGGCACGTTGTCGTATTTCTCCAGGTTGACGACGATGGTGCCGATTCCCTCCGCCTCGGTGATCGCGTTGTAGGGCTCGATATTCACCATGGCGTCCACGGTCTTGGCCGTCATCGCCGCGATCATGTTGTCGACGTTCATGCGGACTTCCTGGAAGTCACCCTTCTTCAGTCCGTTGGCCGGCAGGACCTGATCGACGAAGATGTTGCCGATCGACGAGCCGGTCTGGTTGGCGATCTTCTTGCCCTTCAGGTCGGATACCTTGGTGATGCCGAGATCCTTGCGCACGACCAGCGCGCCCGTTGCGCCGACGGTCTCGATCTGGGCGATGGCGACGAGGCCGCCCTTGTCATGGCCGATCAGCAGCGACGGCCCGGCGTAGGTGCCCATGTCGACCTGCCGCGCCACCATCTGCTGC
This sequence comes from Xanthobacteraceae bacterium, assembly GCA_019746355.1. The sequence continues at coordinate 24,170 of JAIESC010000147.1, forward strand.
ATGGTGAGGTTGCCGGACGGCACCGCGAAGTCTTCGGTCTTCAGGCCACGCTTCTCCAGGTAGCCGGACTTCATCAGGTAGTAGGTCGGCATGCCCCAGATGTTGGTCTGGTAGCCCTGGCGGATCGTCGTGGTGGCTTGCGCTGCGGCGATGCCGCCGAAGCCTGCCGTCAGTGCCGTGGCCCCGGTCGCGGCCAGGACGTGGCGGCGGGTGAGCCCATCCCGTTTGATCGTCATGTCGCGTTCTCCCTCACGTCTGTTCTGTAAGTCCCTGGTCACCAACCCAATTGGCGTCACTCCTGCTGCAATCCGAATTCGCGGATTGTAGCCGCAACGTCATCCAGCGTCTGTGCGATGACTTGCCCCAGTTCCGCGGGTGTCGAGGCCTCCGGCAGCGAGCCGCCCTCTTCGATCAGCTTGCGGTAGTCCGGCGTCGCCACGATCGAGACGATATGGCGGTTGAGCTGATTGAGGATGGCCGGCGGCGTGCCCTCGCGCGCGCAGATGCCGAGGAAACCGTAGCGCACATAGTCGATGCCCTTTTCCTTCAGGGTCGGTACGTCCGGCAGGCCGTTGAGCCGCGCGGGACTCGTGACGCCGATGATCTTGAGCTGCTTGGCCTGGTGCGGCGGCACGACCGCGATGGTCGGCGACACGTAGAAATGCACCCGGCCGGCAATCAGGTCCGGCATGACCTGCGAGCCGGTGCGGAACGGGATGCGGTTCATCGAGATGCCCGCGAGCCGCTCGAACTGCCGCGCCATGATCTCCTGCGCCGAGCCCGCGCCGAGCGTGCCGTAGCTCACCTCGCCCGGCCGCGTCTTGGCGTAGGCCATCAGCTCTTCGACCGTGTTGGCGGGTACCGCATTCGAGAGCGCGAGGCCGTAGTAATACTTGGCGATCAGCGAGACCGGTGCGATGTCCGACAGCTTGAACCCCGGGTTCTTGTAGAGCACCGTGTTGATCGACTCGAAGTGCGTGCAGAGCAGGAGGTTGTAGCCGTCGGCCGGCTGCGCCAGCACGTCGCGGGTCGCGAGCATGCCTGCCGCGCCGGTCTTGTTTTCGACGATGATGCGCTGGCCGAGCAGGTTGCCGAGCTTGTCGGCGATGAAGCGGGCCGGGATGTCGGTCGGCCCGCCGGCTCCGAAGCCGACGACGAGACGGACCGGACGGGACGGATAGCTGTCCTGCGCGGCTGTAGGAGAGGCGAAAAACATTGCCGCGGCGCTCACGATGCCGGCAATGAGGCTCCGCGTCATACCGGGGCGCTCGCGAAGCGAGCGAGCCCGGAATCCAGTTGCAGTCTCCGAATTCGTAACTGGATTCCGGGCTCGCGCCCATAGCGCGTCGAAGACGCGCGTGAACGCGCTGGCGGGCGCGCCCCGGAATGATCGCGGAGACAGTTTCATGCGTGCGTCTCCTGTCCAAGCTGACGCAGAAGCTGTTTCTGGTAATCGAGGAATTCCACGCTCAACGGATCGCGCGGCCGCGGCAGCGCGATCGGCACCTCGACCTTCACCCGGCCCGGATGCGGCGTCATCACCACCACGCGATCGGCGAGATACACTGCCTCGGCGACGTTGTGCGTCACGTAGATCACCGTCTTGCGGGTCTCGCGCCACACGTCGGCGAGGAGTCGCTGCATGTCGTCGCGCGTCAAAGCGTCGAGCGCGGCGAACGGCTCGTCCATCAGCAGCACCGCGGGATTGTAGGCGAGCGCACGCGCGATCGCGACCCGCTGCTGCATGCCGCCGGAGAGGTGGTGCGGATAGGAGTTGGCGAATTTCTCGAGCTTGACCAGCGCGAGCTGCTTGCGCGCCGTCGCCTCGCGTTCCTGCTTGCCCACGCCCTTCATCTCGAGGCCGAAGGCGACGTTGCCCAGCGCCGTACGCCACGGAAACAGCTGCGCGAAATCCTGAAACACCACGCCGCGGTCCTGGCCGTAGCCGGACACCGCCTTGCCGGCGATCCTGATCTCGCCGCCGGTCGGAGGAAGAAAGCCGGCGATGATGTTCAGCAGCGTGGACTTGCCGCAGCCCGAGGGGCCGACGATGCAGAGAAACTCCGACTGCTCGATGTTGAAGCTTGCCCTGTCGACGCCGGTCACCTGGCCGGCCGGCGTGTCATAGACCAGCGACACGTCGCGGATTTCGATATGCGCCATTCGTCCCGAACCCGTTCCCGCCCCGAATTTTCTTATGCCCTTGCAGCCATTATGCCTGCTTTTTGCATAGGTGAAACACCGGCTTTCGGTGTCGCAGGGGCCCCGATTCGGTGTAGCCTTGTGGGCTGACTGGCCGGTGGGCCGGACCGTAATCATCGAATGGAGAGGGCCAGATGGGACCTCAAGCTGCCGCCAAAAACGACAACCAGATCACCAGCCAGATGACGCTCTCCGAGCGCGCCGATCATCTCGAGGAGCAGATGATGCACGATCTCGAGCGGGTCGTGACCAAGTCGGTCCTGGCGAACCTGATGGACGGCCGGGTCGAGATGTCCGGTGGTGCGGCGCTTCAGTCCAAGTATCCCGGCAAGTATTTCAATATGGGCGAAGACCCGCGGCTGCCGAAGATGCCGGACAAGCCGACGCTGCTCGACTACTTCAAGTGCCGCTTCGCCTCGACCAACCATCTTCTGCAAAGCGGTGCGCTGGCGCTCAAGGCCGGCCACAGCGAGAAGGTGGTGCTGGCGTGCCTCCTGCACGACATCGCGGTGGTGAGCTTCATCCGCTGCGACCACGGCTACTGGGGCGCGCAGATGATCGCGCCCTATGTCGACGAGGAGGTCAGCGAAGCGATCCGCATGCACCAGGCGTTGCGGTTCTTCCCCGACGAGTCGATGGGCTACAAGTATCCCGACATGTACCTGAAGTACTTTGGCCCGGACTATAAGCCCGAGCCCTACATCGTCGAGGAGTACAAGCGCGCCCGCGACAGCAAGTACTATGAGACGTCGCGGCTGATTTGCGTGAACGACGTCTACGCCTTCGATCCCAACGCCCAGGTCAACCTCGAGCAGTTCGAGGACATCATCGGCCGCAACTTCAGGCAGCCGAAGGAAGGGCTTGGCTGGGACAACAGCCCGTCCGCGCATATGTGGCGGACCATCATGTGGCCGACGCGGTTTCTGTAAGACGCGGTCCAATATCGCAGCAGCGAGTTATACAGCACTGGGTCCCCGCTTCCGCGGGGACGAACGGGGAGAGGGCTCGCCGAACCATCAGCCGTTCGACCCCGCGGAAGCGGGGACCGACACAAACACCGAAGCTTCGATTTGAGTGTATCAGATACTCGTGACGGAGCGGGCTAAGGCTTGCCCCACGTCCGTTCCAGCACCCGCAGCCAGTTGCGATAGCAGAGCTTCTCGATCAGCGGCTCACCGTAGCCGCGCTTCCGCATCGCTTCGATGAGCACCGGAAGGCCTGCGGCATTGCCGAGCCCTTTCGGAACCATCGCGCCGTCGAAATCCGAGCCGAAGCCGACATTGTCCTCGCCGGCATGCTTGAGCATGTGCTCGGCGTGATCGATCACCAGCTCGACCGGCGTGTCTCTGTCCTGCCGCCCATCCTCGCGCAGGAAGCTCACCGCAAAATTTACGCCCACCATGCCGTCCGTTTCGCGGATCGCCGCCAATTGCCGGTCGGTGAGATTGCGCGAGTGCGGGCTCAAGGCATGGGCGTTGGAATGCGTGGCAACCAGCGGCGCGTTGCTGAGCTCGGCGACGTCCCAGAAGCCCTTTTCGTTGAGATGCGAGAGGTCGATCAGGATATTCAGCCGGTTGCAGGCGCGAATAAGCTCCTTGCCGGGATCGGTCAGGCCCGGCCCCGTGTCGGGAGACGAGGGGCAGCGAAACGGCACGCCATGCCCGAACGCATTCGGCCGGCTCCACACCGGGCCGAGCGAGCGGAGCCCCGCCTGATGCAGCACGTCCAGGGTTTCGAGCTCGGGATCGATCGCCTCCGCGCCTTCGATATGCAGAACCGCGGCCAGTACGCCATGATCGATGCAATGGCGGATGTCCGCGACGTTGCGGCAGATGCGGACATTTCCGTCCGCCTCGCGTTCGATCCGGATCAGGATCGACGCCATGCTCCAGACGGCGGCCTGCGCGGTCGCGACATCGAGCGGCGGCGGCAACGGCGCGCCGGGAGCGGTGTCGAGGACCGGTGGCTCGTCCTTGCCGCGCCCGGCCGTGTTCCGGGGCGAGGGAACGAAGATCGCAAACAGGCCGCCGGCGAAGCCGCCCTGCCGCGCCATCGGCAGATCGAGCTGTCCCTTGCCCTCGCCGTGGAGGAATGCGCGCGGCGCGTCGGGCCCCTTGCGCTTCCACAGGCGCAGCAGCGCGTCGTTATGTCCGTCGAAGATCGGCACAGACCGGGATGAGCTCATTGCAAAGTCCAGGTTAAGCAATGGAACCGATGGGCGAAGCGGAAGATTTGGTCAAGAAGGGCGGTTGCGTCATGAAATTGCGGCCGTCACCGGTATTTTATCAAGGCTGTCGGGGTCGAGCCGAAAAGGCGTTACACGCCGGGCCTGGCCAATGCGATAATCCTTAGATATCTAACCATTGGAAAACAGTGGAGCTTCCAATGTCCACGCTCACCGCATTCGACCGTCTCGCCGAACTCGACCGCCGCAACGTCGTCGACGTTGATCTCGGCAGCGACGAGTTCAAGGCCAACGCCCACGCCCACATGGCCGAATGGGCGCGCCGCCCGCCGTTCTACGTGCTCGGCAAGGGCCCGCCCCAGGTCGTGGTCGGCCGCTATGCCGACGTGCACAGGGTGTTCTCCGACACCGAAACCTTCGCCTCCGAGATGCCCAAGGGGCCGGGCTGGGAGCAATTCCACAAGTTCATGGACGCGCAGTTCGTCACGCAGATGGACGGCGCCCAGCATGTGAGGCTTCGCCGCCTGCTGATGCCGGCGTTCTCGTCACGCCGGATCGAGCAGTTGCAGGCCAGCATCGCGACGATCATCGAACGGATGCTCGACCGGATCGAGGCGAAAGGGCCGAACTTCGACGGCATGAAGGACCTCGGCGCGAACCTGGTGGTGGATGCGCTGCTCGAAGCCATGATCAACATGGATCCGCGGCGGAAGGCCATATTTGTCGCGTTCCACGACGTGTTGCCGGCGACCACCTACACCAAGCCCGGCGAGCCGTTCCCGGAAGAGTGCCGGACCGCCATGCAGCGCGTGATGGAAGAGATCGAGGTCATCATTCAGGAGCGGCGGGTCAAGCCGCATTCCGACTTCATCAGCGATCTGGTCAACGCCCGCGAGGCCGGCGACAAGCTCACCGACAAGGAACTGTTCGATCAGATTTTCGGGCTTGCCGGCGGCTCGCTGTCGGCCACCAGCCGCGCGGCCGGCGGCGCTCTCCTGCTGCTCTACACCCACGACGACCAGCGGCAGCAGTTGATCGACAATCCGGAGCTCATTCCGGATGCGCTCGAAGAATGCCTGCGCCTCGGCAGCAACGGCTATTTCACCTTCCCGCGGGTCGCCACGAAAGACACCGAGGTCGGTGGCACGCGCATCCTCAAGGGCATGGTGGTGCGGCCGTCGCCGCTGTCGCCCAACTACGATCCGGACGTGTTTCCCGATCCGCTGCGGTTCGACATCCACCGGAAGCCCAAGCGCATCCTGTCGTTCGGCGCGGGCCCGCATCACTGCGTCGGCAACATCCTCGGCCGCACGGCCATCAGCATCGCGATCAAACGGCTGCTGGCGCGCTTCCCGAAGGCGCGTCTGGCCGACCCGAACTTCACGCCGGTCTATCGTGGTGCGGTCGGCGAGTTGCGGCTGCAAAGTCTGCCGATGGTGACGCACTGACGTTGACCGCCGCGTAGCAACACCGGCGCAAATAAGAAGGCAGCCCAGGGGACGCCATGACGTTGCGGTGTGCATTGTCTGTCCTCGCCGTTCTCGCGGTTTCGACCGCGGCCGAGGCTCAGGCTCCGTATCCCAGCCAGGCCGTCCGTATCGTTGTGCCTTATGCGCCCGGCGGCGTGCCGGACACTGTCGCGCGCTTTGTTGCCGCCAAGCTGCAGGCCCGCATCGGCCAGTCGGTGGTGGTGGAGAACCGCGCCGGCGGCAACGGCAGCGTCGCCGCCTCCGCCATCGCCGCGGCACCCGCCGATGGTTACACGCTGATGGTCACCGACAGCGCCATGCTCTCGGTCAATCCGCTGTTCCTGACCCAGCTCTCCTACAATCCCCAGAAGGACTTCGTGCCGGTGGCGCTGCTGGCGCGCGCGCCGATTTTCCTCGCCGTGCATTCGGATGTGCCGGTGTGGAACCTTCGCGAGTTCATTGACCACGTGAAAGCGCGGCCGGGACAACTCACCTACGGCTCCTCGGGCGTCGGCAGCACGCATCACCTGACCATGGAGGCGATGAAGGCCGCGCTCGGCCTCAACATCACCCACGTGCCCTATCGCGGCACCGGCCAGTCGGTGCCGGCCTTGCTCGGCGGACATGTGCAGGCGCTGTTCTCCGCCTATCCGTCGCTCAAGGGCGCGGTCGAGACCAGCCGCGTGAAGCTTCTTGCCACCAACGGCGCGCAACGTTCGCCGCTCGCGCCGGACGTGCCGTCGCTCGCCGAAATCATTCCGGGATTCGACCTGATCACGCTGATCGGGATGTATGCCCGGGCCGGCACGCCGTCCGCGGTGGTTGAAAAGATCGCAGCGGAAGCCGTTGCGGTCGTGAAGGAGGCCGACGTGGTGCCGCAATTCGCGGCGCTCGGTATGGAGCCCGCAGGCGAGGGGCCGGCTGCCTTTGCCCGGACCATCGATGCCGAGATCGCGCGCGTCACCAGGGTCGTCGAGGGCGCCGGAATCAAGCCGCAGTGACGCCAAGGCGGACTTGCTGCTACAACAGCGGCAACCAGACCTGATCCCGAGGGGAATGCCATGATCCGCCGCGCCGCCGCAGCACTTGCTGCGCTTCTTGTCCTGCCGCTGTTTGCCTTGCCGCTCACCGCGCAGGCGCAGGGCCAGTATCCGAGCCAGCCGATCAAGCTGATCGTGCCCTACGCGGCCGGCGGCCTGCCCGACACCACGGCACGCATCGTCGGCGTCCGTCTGCAGGAGAAGATCGGCCAGTCGGTCGTGGTCGAGAACCGGCCGGGCGGTGCGGGCAGCGTCGCGGTCAACGCGCTCAATACCGCGCCCGCCGACGGCTATACGTTGATGGTCACCGACGGCGCGACCGTCACCATCAATCCGGCGCTGTTCAAGTCGCTGTCCTACACCGCCAGGGACGTACCGGGCGTGGCGCTGCTCGGCCGCGCGCCGCTGTTTCTGGTGGCGCATGCCGACGTGCCGGCGAATTCGCTCAAGGAGTTCGTCGCCTACGTGAAGGCCAATCCGGGCAAGGTGAACTACGGCTCCTCCGGCGTCGGCAGCGCGCATCATCTCTCCATGGAGGCCATGAAGGCCGCGCTGGGCCTCGACATGACGCATGTGCCGTATCGCGGCACCGGCCAGTCGGTGCCGGCGCTGCTCGGCGGCCATGTGCCGGTGATCTTCTCGGCCTATCCCTCGCTCGCCGCCGCCATCGCCGACAAACGGGTGAAGCTGCTCGCGACCAACGGCGCGCAGCCATCACCGCAGGCGCCGGACGTGCCGCCGCTCGCCTCGGTGATCCCGGGCTTCGATCTCGCGACCATGGTCGGCATTTTCGCCCGCGCCGGCACGCCGTCAGCGATCACCGACAAGATCGCGGCCGAGGCGATCGCCGTGGTGAAGATGCCCGAGACGCAGAAGCAGCTTGCGGCGGCCGGCATCGAGCCGGCCGGCGAGGGGACCGCGGCGTTTCGGAAATATCTCGCCGCCGAGGCCGATTATGTCGGCAAGCTGATCGCGACCGCCGGAATCAAGGTGGAGTAGGGCGGCCGGCAAGAAGCCAAATGGGAATGCGATGGGACTGCGCGGATGATTCCATGACCTGATCGGAGAGCGGCATGACCCGGCGTGTTCGGACGGCAGCGCTTGTTTTCGTGGTTGCGGCTTGGCCGTTCGCAGCCCACGCCCAGAATTATCCAAACCGGCCGATCGTCATGGTCGTGCCGTTCGCCGCCGGCGGCACGTTCGACGTCATGGGCCGCATCATAGCGCCGCGCATGAGCGAACTCCTTGGCCAGCAGGTGGTGGTCGAGAACACTACAGGGGCGGGCGGCATCATCGGCGTGCAGCGCGTGATGAATGCCGCGCCCGACGGCTACACCCTGCTGCTTGGCTCGACCGGCACCCACGCCTACAATCAGTCCATCTACAGGAAACGCCGCTACGATGCGGTGACCGACTTCGCCCCGGTCACGCTGTGGTCGGAGCAGCCGATGGTTCTCGAGGTGCGCAAGGACCTCTCCGCCAGCACCATTCCCGAGTTCGCCGCGCTCTTGAAGTCGAACGGCGCGAAGATGCAGTACGGTTCGGCCGGCGCGGGCTCCACCACGCATCTCGCCTGCTCGCTGCTCAACTCCGAGATCGGCGTCAACGTCACGCACGTGCCCTATCGCGGCTCGGCGCCTGCGGCCAACGACCTGATCAGCGGCCAGATCGATTATCTCTGCGGCAACCTCGGCGCGGCGGCCCCGCTCATCATGGGCAAGCAGGTGAAGGCGATCGCGGTGCTGTCGAAGGGCCGCTCGCCGCTGATGCCCGACCTCGCCAGTGCCCATGAGCAGGGGCTGAAGGACTTCGACGTCACCACCTGGACCGCGTTCTTCCTGCCCAAAGGTACGCCGAAGCCGATCGTCGACAAGCTGAACGAGGTCACCCACGCGGCCATGGAAACGCCACTGGTAAAACAGCGCATGCTGGAGAGCGGCGTCACCGGCGTGGGCCCTGAGCGGCGCTCGCCGGAATACCTCGCGAAGTTCGTCGCCGACGAGGTCGCCCGCTGGGAAGGCCCGATCAAATCCGGCGGGCTTCAGGTCGACTGATCTCCTGAACCTTCCGCTCCCTTGGTGCGACCAATCCGCACGGGTCTGTGCCGATTGAACGGGACGTGGAATGCATTGCCTGGGCGCAGGCCGCGGGCCGAGAGAAGATCATCATGCGAGCCGAGTGGATTGCCGTCGCGGTTCTGGTCGCAGTCGGCCTCTATGCCATCGTCGTCTTCAACCGGCTGATCCGCGCCCGCAACCTCGTGCGCGAGGGCTGGAGCGGCATCGACGTGCAGTTGCTTCGTCGCAGCGACCTCATCCCCAATCTGGTCGAGACCGTCAAAGGCTATGCCGGCCACGAGCGCGCGCTGTTCGCGGACATTGCAACGAAGCGCACGCAGGCGCTGAACGCGAGCGGCGTGACCGGCCGCGCGGCGGCCGAGCAGCATCTGCAGGCTTCGGTCCGCAGGATGCTCGCCGTGGCCGAGGCCTATCCGGAGCTGAAGGCCAGCCAGAATTTTCTCGAATTGCAGAAGCAGCTCGCCGAGCTGGAAGACCAGCTGCAACTCGCGCGGCGCTACTACAACGGTACGGTCCGCGATTACAACATCGGCATCCAGTCGTTTCCCGACCTGCTGCTCGCGCGGATTTTCGGATTCCGCGAGGAGCCGTATTTCGAGACCGACGACACCGCGGTTCCGTCGGTTCAATTGGCGAGTGCCTGAAATGATTTTCAGAAGGCTTTTGCTTGCGGCCCTGCTGTTGGCGGCCGCGCTGACGCAAGCCTTGGCTGAAGAACGCATCGAGCGCTTCATCAGCGATGTCGATGTGCAGAAGAACGGCGACCTGATCGTCACCGAATCGATCCAGGTCTGGGCCGAAGGCCGCCAGATCAGGCGCGGCATCCTGCGCGACTTTCCGACGACCTATCGCCGCGCCGACGGCTCGCGCGTCGAGGTCGGCTTCGACATCCTGTCCGTGACGCTCGACGGCGCTCATGAGGACTACGTCACCGAGCGGATGGCGAACGGCGTGCGCATGCGCATCGGCAGCGCCGGCCGCACCATCAACACCGGCTCGCATCGCTACGTCATCAAATACCGCACCACGCGCCAGATCGGCTTCTTCGAGAAATACGACGAGCTTTACTGGAACGCGACCGGCACCGGCTGGACATTTCCGATCTATGTAGCCGAGGCACGCATTCGCCTGCCGGAGGACGTGCCGATCATGCAAAGCGCGATCTACACCGGCCCGCATGGCGCGCACGGCCGCGACGCGGCCGTGGTCGAGCAGAAGGCGGGGTATATCGTCTTTCGCACGACGAGGCCGCTGCCGGTTGCGAACGGGCTCACGGTCGCCGCCGGCTGGGCGAAGGGCGTGGTGCACGAGCCCACGCAGATGCAGAAGATCGAGGCGATGCTGAAGGACGATCCGGCGCTGCTCACCGCGGGCGTCGGCGGCGGGCTGGTGATCGGTTTCTATCTCATCGCCTGGTTCCTGGTCGGCCGCGATCCGCGCAAGGGCACGGTCATCCCGCTGTTCGGTCCGCCCAAGGGTATGTCGGCGGCCGGCGTCGGCTTCGTCCATCGCATGGGCATGGACGACCGTACCTTTGCGGCGTCGATCGTCGGGCTCGGCGTCAACGGCCGTCTCAAGCTGTTCGACCGCGGCCACAGCCAGGTGCTGCACCAGCAGAGGAACGGCAAGCCCGCGGACCTGGCCGAGCAGGCGGTGGAGGCGGCCCTGTTCGCCGGCGCCGCAACGTTGGAGCTCGACGATCGCAATCACGAGACCATCTCCGACGCACGAGACGAGCTGCACAAGGCGCTGAAGCGCAGCTACGGCGGTTTGTTCCGCAACAACTTCTGGGCCTCCGGCATAGGTCTTGCCGGCGGGATGGCCGCAACCGCGGCGATCATCCTGAGCTACAGCGACAGCTACAGCGCGGTGGTGCCCGGCATTTGCGCCGGCATCCTCATTCCGCTCATTCCGCTGATGATCGCCGCGGGCCTGATCCGCTCCGGCTGGCAGGACGGTGGCGGCCGCGGCCGCAATCGCGTGCTGATCGGACTCGCGGTGGCGATCGTCGCCGTCGCGATCGGCGTCGCCATTCTGTCCGCCAACATCGGCTTCGGGCCGGCGGTTTGGCCGGCGATGGTGCCCTATGCGTTGGCGGCGCTCGGCTCGCTCGGCTTCCGCTGGCTGCAGGCGCCGAACAAGCAAGGCCGCGGCGTCATGGACCAGATCGCCGGCTTCAAGCAGTACCTCAGCGTCGCCGAGGAAGACCGGCTCGAGTTCCTCAATCCGCCGAAGAAAACACCCGAGCTGTTCGAGCGCTTCCTGCCTTACGCCATCGCGCTCCATGTCGAGAACAGTTGGGCCAACCGCTTCACCGGCGTGCTGGCGGCGGCCGGCGTCGGCGCTGCGGTGTCGTCCTGGTACAGCGGCGGCAATTTCAGCGCCGATCGCATCGAGTCGTTCACCGGGCGCGTCAGCGACAACCTCTCGCGCACCATTGCGTCGGCCTCGACACCGCCGGGATCGAGCGGCGGCAGCAGCGGCGGTTCCTCCAGCGGCGGCAGCAGCGGTGGCGGCTCCTCGGGCGGCGGCGGAGGCGGTGGCGGCGGCTCCGGCTGGTGATGCAAGGAAAGCCGTTCCCGATTTTGTAGGAACGGGAACGGCTCCAGCGATACGTCTTATTGCGTTTGCGTCTGCGCGAAGATCGACTTCGGGATCATGCCGTGGATGCCCTTGGTGCCGTCCACCACCTGCGTGACGTGGTAGTCCACCGCGACGCTGGCGATCATGTAGGCCTCCTCCCGCGTCAGGTGCGGGAAACGCTGCACGATGAAGTCGATGGTCTCGCGCACCGCGATCTTCATCCCCTCGTCGAGATCGACATGCAGCCCCATCACCATCCAGTGGGTCGGCGTCTCCGCCCGCGGCCAGCGCAGCTTCATGTCCTTGCGGACGATGAACTGGAACTTGCCGCGCATGCCGGTCTCGATGGCGGTGAGATCGACCTCGCCATGGCCCTGGGCGGCATGGGCGTCGCCCGCCGAGAACAGCGCGCCCGGCGCATGCACCGGCATGAACAGCGTCGTGCCCGCGATCAGGTCCTTGTTGTCCAGGTTGCCGGCATGCACGCCGGGCGGGCCGCTGCTGATCCGGCCGGAGTCGGGTGCGACGCCCATGATGCCGAAGAACGGCCGGTTGACCGGCACCACCACGCCGCGCGCGACCTGCGCGGTCTTGGCCTTGCGGTCGATCGGAATGATGCGGCTCCACAGCGCCGGAAATTCGTCGGGTAGCGTCCCGGCATAGGGGCGCTGGCGGTTGTAGCCCCAGTCGAGCGCCAGCTCGACGTCGAGGATGCGCACCTCGAGTACGTCGCCGGGCATTGCGCCGCGGATCTCGATCGGACCGGTCAGCACGTGCGGTCCGGGGCCGCGGTCCTGCACGGTGCGGTAGATGTCGCGCTGATACTGCGGGACTGCCGAAGGCGGCACCACGCCGGACGCATCGACCACCGAAGGCACGATCGACGCCGTGCTCTCGATGGTGACGATGTCGCCGGAATCGATGGTGAGAACCGGCTTGAGCGTGGCGAGGAAGTGGCCGATGTGCACGGTCTGCGGCGTCGGCAGCAGCGTATGCTCCGCGGCGGACGACAACGATGCCGATGCCGCGAGCAAGCTTGCGGCCGCAAGCGCGAGCGGCATTTGACGGAAACGGTCATATGCGATGTCCATGATGGACGCCCCTCCTGATGGCCCCGGTTCGCCTCAGAACCAGCGGCGATAAGAACGAAAAATGATAGCAAGCATGCCGGCCGTTCCAAGCCTTGAAAGCGGCCGGGCCATGCCGAAGGAATAGACGTGCCATGCGTTGCGACTCTCACGTCCATGTTGTCGGTCCTCGGGACAGGTATCCGCAGGTGCCGGACCGCACCTATCTCGCGGGTGCCGCAAGCGTCGCCACGTTGCAGAAGCTCGGCGCGTCGCGCGGCATCGGGCGCTTCGTCGTCGTGCAGCCGAGCTTCTATGGCGCGGACAACTCCGCCACGCTTGACGCGCTCGACGAACTGGCCGGCCACGGCCGCGGTGTCGCCGTCATCGATCCCGGGGCGACGTCCGCGGAAACCCTTGCTGCATTTCACCGCCGCGGCGTGCGCGGGCTTCGCATCAATCTCTACAGTCCGATCAAGGCGCCGGGCGGCGGCACGCTCGAAGCCGCGTTCGCCGCGACCGCGGCCGCGGCAGGCGTGCACAATTGGCATGTGCAGGTGATCGCGCCGCTGCCGGGACTTCTCCCCAATGCCGACGTGCTCGCAAAATCGCCGGTGCCGGTGGTGATCGACCACTACGGCCTCTATGACGACCGGCGCCCCGGCAGCGCCGAAGGCCGCCGCCTGCTCGAACTCGTCCGCCTGCCGCATGTCTGGGTGAAGTTGTCCGCGCCGTACCGCCACGACCGCGGCCCGCTCAACATGATCCCCGACCGCGAATGGATCGCGGCGATGCTCGAGGCCGCGCCGGACCGCTGCGTCTGGGGCAGCGACTGGCCGCATCCGCCGCACCACGATGATCAGAAGGGCGCGAACCTTGAGGCGCCGTACCGTGCGCTGCCCTACGCAACGCTGGTCGACGAGTTTCTCGCCGCGTTGCCCTCGCAGAATTTCGCCGCGCGTGTCATGAGCGACAACCCGGCGCGGCTCTACGGCTTCTAGCCCACTGGACAGCGCGGCGGTGGCCACCGACAATCGACCTGGGAGGAATCCATAGAATGTCTTTGCGTTTTGCACTTGCTGCCGTTGTCGCGCTGTCGGCCGCTGTTCCGGCGGAGGCGCAGACCTTTCCCAGCAAGAACATCCATATCGTCGTCGCCTACGCCCCCGGCGGAACCGGCGACATCGTCGCGCGCCTGATCGCGCAGCCGCTCGGCGCAGCGCTCGGCCAGAACGTCGTGATCGAGAACCGCGCCGGCGCGACCGGCGCGATCGGCACGCAGGCGGTGGTGTCGGCGCCCGCCGACGGGCACACGCTGCTGATGGGGCAGACCGGCGAGATTTCCATCAACAAGCACTGGATTCCCAATCTTTCCTACGACGCGCAGAAGGACCTGGTGCCGATCGCGCTGGCCTCGGTGGTGCCGCTCGCCCTCGTCGTGCCCGCCAAGGCGCCGTATTCGACCATCGGCGAGCTTGCGAAAGCGCTCATCGAGAAGAAGCCGCTCACCTTCGCCTCGGCCGGCACCGGCACGCCCGGCCACTTCGCCGGCGAGTTCCTGAAGCTCCGCGCCAAGGCCAACCTCACCCACGTGCCCTACAAGGGCGCGGGACCGGCGCTCAACGACCTGATCGGCGGCCACGTCGACATGTATTTCCCGGGCTTCCCGGCGGCGACGCCGCTGCTCAAGGCCGGCACGGTGAAGCTTCTCGCGGTGTCGTCGGCGAAACGCTCGGGCGCCGCGCCGGAAATCCCGACCGTCGCCGAGGCGATCAACGATCCGAACTTCGATCTGACGCTTTGGCAGGGCTTCTTTGCGCCGGCCGGAACGCCAAAGCCGGTGGTCGAGCGCCTGACCATCGAGATCAACAAGATTCTCGCCTCGCCGGAGATGCAGGCGAAGCTCCGTGAGGCCGGAGCCGACGTGCGGATCGGTTCGAGCGAGCAGTTCGCTGCGTTCGCGAAAGCGGAAAGCGACAAGTACGCCCAGATCATCAAAGAGTCGGGCGTGAAGCCGGAATAGTTGTTCGCAGATAGGGGAAGGGCATGAATCGTCGTATCGCACTCGGCCTGCTCGCGTCGCTGGCGCTCATCGTGCAGCCGGAGCTTGCCGCAGCTCAGGCGTTTCCGGGCAAGCCGATCAAGTTCATCGTGCCGTTCCCGGCGGGCGGCATCAACGACATCCTTGCCCGCATCATCGCCGACAAGCTGCAGGCGAAATGGGGCCAGCCCATCATTATCGAGCAGAAGACGGGCGCGGGCGGCAACATCGGCGCGGATCTCGCGGCCCAGGCCGAGCCCGACGGGCACACGATCTTCATCACCGCGCCGGGCCCGCTCGCGATCAACGGCAGCCTCTACAAGAAGCTGACCTACAAGCCGGAAGACTTCGTCGCCTTGACGGTGATCGGCGGCGTGCCGAACGTCGCGATCGTGAAGAAGGAACTGCCGGTCAATTCGCTCAAGGAGCTGGTCGCGCACATCCGCGCCAATCCCGGCAAGGTCATCTATGGCAGCCAGGGCAATGGCGCGACGCCGCACCTCACCGCCAACATGTTCATGAACATGACCGGCACCGACATGGTGCATGTGCCGTATCGCGGCGAGGTGTTCGTGCTTCAGGACATGCTCGGCGGCCGTGTCGATCTGTTCTTCGGCAACGTCTCGGCGGCTCTCCCGCAATGGCGTGACGGCAAGGTCAAGGTGCTGGCGGTGCTGGACAAGACGCGCGTGGTGCAGATGCCGGACGTGCCGACCACGGCCGAGGCGGGCATGCCCGATCTGGTTTCGACCGGCTGGTTTGCGGCCGCCGCCCCGCCGAAGATGGCTCCGGCGTTGCGCGACCGCATCGCCGCCGATTTCATCGAGGTGATGAAGATGCCGGACGTGCAGCAGAAGATCCGCAACACCGGCGTCGAGCCGGTCGGCGGCACGCCGGCCGAGACCGCGGCGTTCATCAAGGCCGAGGCGCAGCGCTGGGGCGAAGTCATCAAGAAAAACAACATCGTCGTCGATTAGCGTCGCCTTGGAGGCGCTGCGTCCGGCTGTGTCCGCAACGCCACAGCCGGACATATCTTGCAGGCGAACGCCGATTTCTGCGGATGCGCCCGGGCCGAAACTTGCGGCCATGGCCGGCGCCTCGCTACGATTTGGCCATCCTCATAGAAAAGCAAAAGGTTGGCTGGGATGCGTAACCGAGTTGCAGCTCTCGTTGCTATTGTCGCCAGCGTCGGCGCTGTTCACCCGGCACTGGCCGCCGACGTTCCGGCGAAAGCGCCGGTCTATAAGGCGCCCGCTGCGGTCGTGGCCTACAACTGGAGTGGATTCTACGTCGGCGGCAACGTCGGCGCAGCGCGGCAGCGAAGCTGCTGGGTCTTCCTCGATCCCCCGACCGACGAGGGCTGCCACAGCGGCACCGACGTGGTCGCGGGCGGCCAGCTTGGCGTCAACTGGCAGACGGGAACCTGGGTGTTCGGTCTGGAAGCCTCGGGCAATTGGGCCAACCTGAAAGCCAGCAGCGTCAGCACCGGCTTCCCGACGTTCACCAATGAGACGCGGACCAATGCCATCGGTCTGTTCACGGGGCGCGTTGGCGTGGCGTGGAACAACACCCTGGCCTACGTGAAGGGCGGCGCGGCGCTGACGAACAACGAATATACGGCCTTTGTGACGGCAACGCCTTCGCCCACCTCCATCACCGACACGCGGTGGGGATGGACGATCGGCGGCGGTCTGGAATACGGCTTTGCGCCGAACTGGTCGGCCGCGGTCGAGTACAATTACATCGACACCGGTGCGAAGGACGAAGGCAGCGCGGGCATCGACGTGTTCGATCGGATCACCCAGCGCATTCATATGGCGACGGTGCGCGTGAACTATCGCTTCGCGCCATGGATCTGGCGCTGATCGCGTTCTAACCGCGACCCTGCAGCAGTTTCCACTTGGACTGCGCCACCATTTCCGCCGTCATGCCCGCGCTTGTCGCGGGCATCCACGCCTTGGCTACAAAGTAAGGCGTGGATAGGCTGGTGCGATCCAACTGGAAACGCTTCAGCCGCTCTTCGGCGTCCACTTCGCCGCGCGCTTTTCCTTGAACGAGGCGAGCCCTTCCTCGGCTTCGGCCGACTGACGCTTCGCCGCGTGGCTCTCGACCAGCCGCAGGAACGCCCCGGTGCTGAGGTCGCCGAACGCGTCCTGCAGGATCAGTGTTTTGGTCTGCGCGATCGCGTCCGGCCCATTGTCGAGCACATGTCCCACCACGCGCTCGCCCGCCGCCTCGAGCTCTGCGAGTGGCACCGCCTCGTGCACCAGTCCTATTCGCTTCGCCTCCTGCGCGTCGAATCGCTCGCCGGTCAGCGCATAGCGCCGCATCTGCCGCACCGCGATAGCGTCGTTGAGCTGCGGCACGATGATCGCTGCGGTCAGCCCCCAGCGCACCTCGGCGATCGAGAACACGGCGTTGTCGGCCGCGATCACCACGTCGCAGGCCGCGACCACGCCGGTGCCGCCGCCGAAGCAGCCGCCCTGCACCAGCGCAATGGTCGGCACCGGCACGAGATTGAGCCGCTGCACCGCCTCGGCGGTGGCGCGCGAGACGCGGACGTTCTCCTCGGCCGAAGAGGTCCGCACCGCGTCGATCCATTTCAGGTCGGCACCGGCCTGGAAATGCTTGCCGTTGCCCTTCAGCACCACGGCGCGCAGATCCTTCGCGCCGCCAAGGGCGTGGAGCGCCGCGAGCAGCGCTTCAATCAGCTCGCCGTTATAGGCGTTGTTGACCTCGGGCCGGTTGAGCGTGACGGTCGCGACGCCGCGCGCGTCGACGCTCCAAAGCACCGGCCCGGCGGTGTTCGATAGGCTCATGCGTGAACGCTACCGTCCGGCATCCGGTTGTGCCAGCGATACTTCAAATCCGGTCGGGAAACCGGATGATGAAGTTGTCGGCGTTCGGCATCTTCACCTTGGGCAAGGTCCTGGCGTCGATCACGTCGTTTGTGCCGATGATCTTGTTCTGCTCCAGGATGAATGCCGTCAGCGCATAGGCCTCGTCGTCGGTCAGCGTCTGCGGCTGCACGTAGGGCATCGCCCGGCGCGTGAAGTCGAAGATCGTGGTCGCGCTGCCCCAGAAGTTGGCGATGGTCTTGGGCGCCTCGATGCGGTCGATCGGCGGGCTGCCGACCAGCGCGCCGTTCCTTCCGCCCCTGCCGCCATCGCCATGGCAGGCCGCGCAACCTTTCTCGGCATACACTTTGGCACCTTGCGCCGGCGTGCCGCTGCCCGGCGGCAGGCCGGTGCCGTCGCCGAGGACGCTGATGTCCCAGGCCTTCAGGTCGCTTTCGCTGACCGGCCGGCCGAGATTGGGCGATTCCGCGCGTGCCGCGCCTGCGGCGAGCAGCAGCGCGGTTGCGAGGAGAAGCTTATGCGTACACATGTTTCACCTGTCCGGAAGCCTCGACCGCCCAGGTGGTCGGCCCGTTGTAGTGCTGGCTGGGAAAACCCGCGATGTTGGGGGGTCCCTTGGTCTCGCCGCGCTCGGCGGTGACTTGCGCGCGTGTCGGCTGCACGTTGCCGGCCTCGTCCCAGGCGCGGCTTTGCAGCACCGCCGGTCCGCCATCCCAGCGCCACGGCACCCGGAAGCGCGTGAACGCCTTGCTCTGCACCGGCTCCTGCAGCGCCGCCTGCGCCCAGCTCCTGCCGCCGTCCGCCGTCACCATCACCCTGGCGATGCGGCCGGTGCCGGAATAGGCAACGCCGGAAATCTCGTAGTAGCCTGGACCTTTGAGGCCGTTGCCGAGCGACGGATGGGTGATGAACGACTTCACCTCCTGCAGGAAGAAGAACCGGTAGGCCTTTCCGTTCGGCAGGATCTGCGAGTAGGTCCGCGTCTCGTAGTAGGTCATCGCCGGCTGGTCGACGAGCTTGATCCGCCGCAGCCACTTCACGTTCATGTTGCCTTCGTAGCCCGGCAGCACGAGCCGCATCGGATAGCCGTTGCCGGGCATGATGCGCTCGCCGTTCTGGTAGAGTGCGATCATCGCGTCATCCATCGCCTTCTTCAGCGGCACGCTGCGGGCGAGCACCGGCGAGTCCGCGCCCTCGGCAATGAGCCATTTCGCGGCGGGGTCGACGCCGACCTCGTCCAGCAGGGTCGACAGCCGCACGCCGGTCCATTCCGCGCAGGACACCAGGCCGTGCAACTGCTGCACCGTGCCTTGCAGCGGCTCGCGCGAGAACAGCGGGGCGCTGTTGCCGCCGCACTCGACGAAATAGCTGCGCGACTCCATCGGATAGCGCGCGAGGGTCTCAAGCGTGAAAATCTTGGGCTGCTTCACCAGGCCGTGGATCGCGAGCCGGTGCTTGTCGGGATCGATGTCCGGTGTGCCGCCATGCACGATGGTGAAGTGCAGGCCGTTCGGCGTGATCGTGCCGTTGAGCAGGTGATGCGGCGTGCGCGCGTGCTGGGTGCGCGGCTCGCCGTTCGGGTTGCTCAGGATCCGGATGGTGTTCTTCTCGAACCGCGACGGCAGCTCATAGGCTTTGGAGTTGCTGCCGGGCTCGAGCGTCCATGGATCGACCGCGAGCGGCTCGGCCGCGGCACCGGTGACGGATGGGCCTGCGCCCATCGCGCCGGCAATGGCGATGCTGCCGCCGAGCAGCGCGCGACGATGCAGCAGGCCGTTGCCGGCCACGGGCTCAGGCAATGACGTTTGGCCGCCGGAGCGGCGTTGTTTCGTGCTCATCATGTCCTCCCCAGGATGGACCGGCGTCTTTGCACTCGTGTCCGTGCGTGGGCGACACGGCCCAACGCGAGGCAAGTCTGCGCCCATGTGTGCAGGGCTGTCCAGCGGGCTGTGACTGGCGGAAGGCGCTCATCCCGGCTTAGATGCCGGCCAACCGGGAGGAAAAAAGATGCGGCGAAGCACGACAAGAATCATCACCACCCACACCGGCAGCCTGCCGCGGCCGGCCAATGTGGTGGAACAGCTTCTGGCCGAGAAGAAGGGCGATGCCGACCGGCACGCCTTCAACGTCGCGGTGCGCGAGGCTGTCAACGACGTGATCGCCAGGCAGCGCGCCGCCGGCATCGACATCGTCAACGACGGCGAGCAGGGCCGCA
Source organism: Xanthobacteraceae bacterium (assembly GCA_019746355.1). Next base: position 43,908 of record JAIESC010000147.1, read on the forward strand.
CCGACTACACGGTTCACGTCGTCGATCGCCTCACCGGTTTCGAAGGCCAGTCCACGCCGCCGCTCGGCCACGGCGAGCCGGAGTTTCCGGAGCTTGCCGAGCTGCTCAAGCAATTCGCCTCGCCGTTCCAGCATCGGCCGGCCTGCTCGGGTCCCGTGGCGTGGAAGGATTTCGCCGCAGCCGAGGCCGACATCGCCCGTGCCAAGGCCGGCATGGTGAAGGCCGGCGTCGAGGAATACTTCATGACCTCGCCGTCGCCCGGCCAGATCGCCCGCTACCTGAAGAACCACTATTACAAGACCGATGAGGAATACCTCTTCGCGCTCGCCGACGTGATGAAGCGCGAATACAAGGCGATCGTCGACGCGGGCTTCATCGTGCAGCTCGACTGTCCCGATCTGGCGATGTCCTACGCACTCTATCCCGGCATCAGCCTCGCCGATTACCGCAAGATCATCGCCATGAACGTCGAGGCGCTGAACACCGCGATCAAGGATATTCCCGCCGACCGCATGCGCATGCACGTGTGCTGGGGCTCGACGCTCGGCCCGCATCACGGCGACATCCCGCTCAAGCACATCGTCGATATCGTGCTGAAGGCGAAGCCGATGGCGGTGTCGTTCCCCGGCGCCAATCCCCGCCATGGTCACGAATGGAAGGTTTGGCAGGACGTGAAGCTGCCGGACGGCAAGGCGATCATTCCGGGCGTGATCGACTCCACGTCGAACTTCGTCGAGCATCCGGAGCTGGTCGCCGACCGCATCGTGCAATACGCCAATGCCGTGGGCCGCGAGAACGTCATCGCCGGCGTCGATTGCGGCTTCGGCACCTTCGCCGGCCGCGTGCAGGTCGACACCAAGATCGTCTGGATGAAGCTTGCCTCGCTCGCCGAAGGCGCGCGGCTCGCGTCGAAGCAGTTGTGGAATTAGCCGGCCGTTTTGCTCCGGCGTCATTCCGGGGCGCGCCGAAGGCGCGAGCCCGGAATCCAGATGCATATTCGGAGTTTGTAACTGGATTCCGGGCTCGCCGCTTCGCGGCGCCCCGGAATGACGGCAGAGCGAGTGGAGCGTCGCTAGTCGCGGTGGCCCAACCCGAGCGCCTCGGCCATCACCCGGAACACCTCGGTGTTGTCCATCTGGCCGCGCACGCGCTCGCTGCCCGGTCCGCTCGCGGTCAGGACCACGTCCTCGCCGGAGTGCACGCTGTCGGCGAGATACTTCGGCAGATTGCCGAGCCGCAGCATCGCGCCGGGCGCGTTGCGATACTTGTCATTCGCCTCGAAGGTGCGCGGCTCGGGCGCGGTCGGGTCGTTCGGGCCGTCCATCTTCGGCCGGAACGTCTCGTCATAGCCCGGCGATGATGCGGAGAAGATCGCAAGCCTGCGGCCCACATCGACGCGCGACGGATAGCCGTCCTTGTCCGGCGCGGGATAGCTCGGGAATTTGGCCTCGTTGTAGGTCCGCACGCGGTCGCGCAGCGGCACGTTCGGGACCGTCGTCATGTTGTCGTCGATGGTGCCGATCAGGCTGACCGGATGGCTGTGATCGGCCACCACCAGGATCAGGGTGTCGTCGCCGCGCTTTTGCGCCCAGTCCTTCGCGAGCTTGACCGCATTGTCGAGCATGATCGTGTCGTAGACCGCGCGCTCCATGTCGAGGGCATGGCTGTAGCGGTCGATCAGGCCCGACTCGACCATCAGGAAGAAGCCTTTGTCGTTGCGCGCCAGCACGTCGAGTGCGGCCTGTAGCTGTTCGGTCAGGTCGGGCTGCTCGGGAAAGCGCTTCACCGTGCCGCCCTTGAGGAATCGCCGGTCGAGCACGCCGTCCATCGCGCCAGTGTGGAACAGGCCGAGCAGCCTGGTCGTGCCGGACGCTGAGGCCGCAGCCGACATCTCCGGGCCGGTCTGTGCCACCGCGTAGCCCGCTTCGCGGAACTTTTTGATGAAGTCGGCGTCGTCCCTGCGTCGTGCGCCGGGCACGCCGACCGGCAGGAAGTTCGCCGAGCCGCCGCCCATCAGCACCTCGGGCTTGAAGGCGAAGAACTGCTCGACGATCTGGTCGAACATGGCGCGCCGCCTTGTGTGCGCGATCATCGCCGCGGGCGTCGCATCCTCGATCTCGGTGTTGGTGACGACGCCGACGGCCAAGCCGTGCCGCCGCTTCACCAGGCTCGCGATGGTCTCGACCCGCGGATCGTCGAACGGGCTCCCGGTGCGGTCGGCGTAGACGCCCATCGCATTGGTCGCCGCCTTGTGGCCGGTGGAATAGGCGCTCGCTGAATTGGCCGAGTCGGTGATGATCGAATCGGTCCCTGCGGTTGAAACCAGCGCCATGTGCGGCATCTCGTCCATGGCGAGCTTGCCGCCTGCCTTGCCCTCGGTGATGCCTTTCGAAAGATGCCGCGCCGCGACCCGATGCGCGAGCGACATGCCGTCGCCGATGAACAGGATCACATTCTTCGCCCGGCGCGGCCCGGTCTCGTAGACCGTCCAGGTCCCCTCGCGCGTGTTGGTGCCGTCGCTCGCCTGCACGCGGTAGCTGCCGGGCTTCTGCAGCATGACGTCGCGCAGCACGATCGCCGACTGGTCCTTGCTGTCCTCGCGCTCGATGAACTCCGCGGCCTTGCCGAATACGGCGACATAGTCTGCGCCGTTGACCGTCACCTTCACCTGATGGGGCGAAAGCTTGCCGGCGAACTCGACCTTGAAGTCGAATTTGGCACCGGAAAGGATCTCGGCGCGATCGATCGGGTAGATGGTCTGGGAATGGGCGGTGGAGGCCGCGATCAGGATCGCGGCGGAAGCAAACAGCAGGCGCATGGGCTCAATCCTCGGGCGCGTGGCCGCCCGAGGATTAGGCTGCATTTGTGACAGTGCGATTGCAACTCTCTTCAGCGTCATTCCGGGGCGCGCCGATAGGCGCGAGCCCGGAATCCAGACCAGTAGTAATTTCGCTGCGCGGCGCGCCGGAATGACCGCGTTTGGCTAGATGCGCCGAACAACCGGCCCGCGGGTCCAGCGCAGGAGCTTCGGCTCGATCCGCGTCGACCACAGATTGCGGTCGTTCACGTCCTTGAGCGTGACCGTCATCACCTCGGTCGCGCCGTCGATCTCGATATGGCCGAAGAATTGCAAGCCGAAGCAGGGTGCCAGATTCTCGCCTTGCTCGGCGCTGCAGCCGTTCTGGTACATCACCTGCGGCCCGAAGGTGTTGTCGAGCTCGCCCGGCCCCCAGGTTCCGGCGTGCAGCGGCCCGGAGATGAACTCCCAGAACGGCTCGAAGTCCTGGAAGACGGCGCGGTTCGGATCGTAGTAGTGCGCCGCCGTGTAATGCATGTCGGCGGTGATCCAAACCGTGTTGCGGACGCCGGCATGCTTGATGAAGGCAAGGATTTCCGCGATCTCGTGCTCGCGGCCCACCGGTGCGCCGTCGCCCTGCGCCACCGCGTCAGAGCTCACGACCGATAGCGGCATGTCGGCGGCGATGATCTTCCACGTGGCATTGGAATGCGTGAGCTCGCGCTTCAGCCACTCGCGTTGCGCCGCGCCGAGGATGGGGCACTCCGGCCCCATCGTTGCGTCGATGCTGTTCGGCCCGCGATAGCTTCGCATGTCGAGCATGAACACATCGAGCAGCGGACCGTACGAGATTTTTCGATAGATGCGGCCGGTCTCGGCCTGGGTCTGGCGCACCGGCATGTACTCGCAGAACGCGCGGCGGCCGTGCGCGGCGAGCAGCGATGCATTGGTGTGGTCGTAGTCCGAGCGATCCTGGCCCGGCCACCAGTCGTTGGTGACCTCGTGATCGTCCCACTGCGCGAAGACCGGCACCTCGGCGTTGAAGCGGAGCATGTTCTGGTCGAGCAGATTGTATTTGTAGTTGCCGCGGAAGTCGGCCACCGATCTTGCGATGTGCGCCTTCTCCTCGGTGATGATGTTCTTCCAGACTTCGCCGTTCGGCAGCTTCTGCTCGCGCTCGATCGGGCAGTCGGCATAGATGCTGTCGCCGGAGTGGATGAAGAAGTCCGGCCGGCTCTTCAGCATCGTCGCGTAGCTGCGCATGCCGCCGCGCGCCTCGTCGATGCCCCAGCCCTGGCCCGCGGTGTCGCCGGACCAGACGAACGACACCGAACGGGCGTCGCCCGGCGCGGTGCGAAAGCGTCCGACCTGCGCCTCGCTCGAAATGGTCGGCGCGGCCAGGTCCTCGAATCGCACGCGATAGAAGATGTCCTGACCCGCCGGGAGACTCTCCAACAAGGCCTTGGCGGTGAAATCGCTCTCCGGCAGCGCGTCGATCGCGACCGCGCTGCGGATGTCCTTGAAGCTGTCGGTGGTCGCGGCCTCGACCACCATGCGCGACGGCCGGTCGGCGCGCGCCCACACGATTGCGGAATCCGTCGAGACGTCGCCCGACTGAATTCCGTGCGTGATCTGCGGCCGGCTTGCGGCGTAACTCAGATGCGGCTTGGCGATGGTTCCGGCGGTTGCGAGGGTTGTGGCCGATACCGCCCGGGCGAGAAACGTGCGGCGTGTAAGCAGCGTGCGCGAGCTTGCGACCATCGGACCTCCGCCGTCGATTCGCGGCGGACAATGCCGATGGTGTTTGACAGCGACTCGACTCTTCTGCGACAGCCGGATGACTCGCGCGGCGGCGCGATGGATATTTCGCGGCGTTAAGAAGTGTTAACGAGGGCGCTGCAGATTTCGCCACAAAAAAGGCGATCAGTTGGTCTCAGGCGCGCCGATCCTGCGCAATCCCAGCCGCGCCGTGTCGTTGTTCGGATCCTCGCTCAGCACCAGCCGGTAATCGTCGGCCGCCCGGCGGAGCTGGCCGGTCGCGGCGTAGAGCTGCGCGCGGATCAGCAACAGTTGCTGCTTGCGCTCCGGGCCGGGCGTGTGCAGCCGCAGGCTTTCGGTGATGTCGGAGATGCCGCGCGTCGCATCCTGCGCGGTCTCGAGCACGGCCCAGCGCCGGAAGGAGGCATGCCCGCGCTGCGCCAGCGCCTGTCCGCGCATCTCCCTCGTCGCCGATGCATCGTTGATGATCTTGTCGCAGAGCTCAGTGAGCTGGTCGAGCTGGCTCAATCGCAGCGCGGCGATCGATTCCTCGAAGCAGGTGCTGATTCTCTGAAGCGGCTGTCCCTTCGCCGCCGGCATGGCCGCAATCGCAAGCAGCACGCAACAGGTCGCGGCAGCCCCGAACCGTCGCCTGGCCATTCCCAGTCCCTTTCGCGAATCACCCCTTCGCCATCCGCACCATACCCCAACGCTGCACGGTTGCCTTCTCGATCGAGCCGAACACCAGCCGCTCGAACGCAAACCCGATGCCGCCGATGACCACGAGCGAGGCGAGCATCAGGTCGGCGTTCAGGAATTCCTTGGCGTCGAAGATCACCCAGCCGAGCCCCCAGTCGGAGGCGGCGAGGAATTCCGCGCCGATCACCGCGATCCAGGCGCGCAGGAACGACTGCCGCAGCCCGGTGATGATGAAGGGGGCCGCGCCCGGCACCATCACCTTCCAGAACAGCGCGTTTTCGTCGGCCCCCATCGCGCCTGCGGCGCGCAGCCACAGCGGGTTGACCGCGCGCACCCCCGACCAGGTGTTGAGCAGCATCGGGAACAGCGCCGCGTAGAACACGATCAGGATCGCCACCGTGTTGCCGAGCCCGAACCACAGGATGAACACCGGCACCCAGGCGAGCGAAGGGATCGGCATCAGCGCGCTGACCAGCGGCATGAAGAAATTCTCGACCGGCTTGAAGCGGCCCATCAGGATGCCGAGCGGGATGCCGACGACGATGGCGATGCCGAGCCCGCACAGCACGCGGTAGAGCGTGCCTGTCGCATGCGCGATCATGCTGCCGTCCATCAGCGAGGCGATGAGCGCGTGCCACACCTTCGGCAGCGTCGGCATCAGCGCCGGCGGGAAATAACCGGTGCGTGCGATCGCCTCATAGATGGCGAGCAGCGCAACGATGGTCACGGTGGCGCGCAGCGCCGAGCGGGCGCGGTCGGAAAGCGCGATCATCGGACCATCCCCCAGCGCATCACGGTGTACTCCTCGAGCTTCTGGAACACGAATTTTTCCAGGACAACGCCGAGCACCGCGATGACGAACACGCCGGCCAGCATCACGTCGGTGTTGAGGAACTCGCGCGCGCCGAAGATCATCCAGCCGAGGCCCCACGGCACAGCGGCGAGCATCTCGATGCCGACCAGGATGCGCCAGGCCTGCGCGAGGCCAAGCCGTAAGCCGCCGAGGATATAGGGCAGGGCACCGGGCACGATCACCTTGACGAACAGCCGCTTGTCGTCCGCGCCCATCGCCTGCGCCGAGCGCACCCAGATTTCCTTCACCGCCTTCACGCCGGTCCAGGTGTTGAAGATGATCGGGAACGCCGAGACGAACGCGACCAGCAGCACCGCCGACTTGTTGCCGAGCCCGAACCACAGGAGAAACAGCGGCGCATAGGCGAGGCCCGGAATCGGCGCGAGGATGCTGACCAGCGGCAGGAAGATGTCCTCGATGCGTCGCGACCGGCCCATCAGGATGCCGAGCGCCACGCCGATGGCGGCGGCGAGCGCAAAGCCGGTCAACAGCCGCAGGATCGTGTCGAGCGCGTGGTGCGGCAGGATGCCGTTGGCGGTGAGCCTCACGAACGTCTCGGCGACGGTGACCAGCGACGGGAAAAGCTTGGCGGGAAACACGCCGGCCCGCGCCACGATCTCCCACAGGCCGAGCACCACGACGAACGGGAAGGCGTTGCGGACGATGATGCGCCAGCGCGCGTTTTCATTCGATGCGGCGTGGGCTGCGACGGCTGCAGGTGTGGCGGTCGTGTCGGCCATGATCTGGAGGATAGGTCGATCCGGTGAAGGCCCACAAGTCGGGTTCCTGACGCGGGGCGGCTCTCTCCGCGCGTGTCCCGGATGCGGTGCCGCGTGAGTGCGAAGCACGAACGGTGCACCGCTGATCCGGGACCGTCACGGACACCATTTCTGGAACGGCCCCGGATCAGCGATGCACCGCTCCGCGCTGCATCGCATCCGGGGCACGAGGGCTGCGGTTTGGGCAACGGCCCATCCGTCCTCGAGATCGTTTGCGGCGCGCATCGCCGCAGTTCAATTCACCGCGCCGCTCGCCTATCCTCACCCCACAAAAAATCGATCCGCAGGGAGGAGTTTCATGTACCGCGCCACCAAGGACATCATTCTGCCGACCACGATCACCGGCTCGCTGCCGCGGCCGAGCTGGTACACCGAAAACCTCGGCACGCGGCATTTTCTCGAAGCGATGGTGACGCGCAGGTTCCGCGAGCAGTACGAGGACGCGCTCGCCTGCTACATCCGCGACCAGGAGATCGCCGGCCTCGATATCCTCACCGACGGCGACTGCCGTTTCGACGACGACGTCGGCGGCCAGAGCTGGACCGCCTATCCGCCGATGCACATGGCGGGGTTCGCGCACGAGAACCCGCGCCCGACGCCGGCCGGCCGCGGCGGCATCGCGTTCCCGCGCGGGCATATCCTGCACGACTATCTGGAGTCGCGGGTGATGCCGGTGGTGGTCGGGCCGATCGGTCGCGGCGACCTGCAATACACCGAGATGTGGAAGGCGGCGCAGCGCTTCACCAGGAAGCCGGTGAAATGGGGCGCAGTGTCGGCCGAGATCGTCGCCTTCGCGGTCCAGGACCGGCACTACAAGAGCCCGGTCGATCGCATGTTCGCGATCGCCGACGCCTTCAACGAGGAATACCACGAGCTGGCCGACGCCGGTTGCCCGGTGATCCAGATCGAGGAGCCGCAGATGCATCTCCTGGCGGCGCGCGGCGTCACCGATCCGGTGATCAATCCCAAGCTGATGGTCGAGATATTCAACCGGACCGTGAAGGGCCTGCGCGCCAAGACCGAGGTCTGGGCGCATTCCTGCTGGGGCAATCCTTCCCAGCAGCGCATGTTTGCATCGGTGCAGAGCTACAAGGCGTCGCTCGAGCTGTACAATCAGGTCGACGCCGACGTGGTCACCTTCGAGTCGTCGAGCTCGGGCGGCATCGATCTCGAAGCCATCGGCAAAAGCATCACCGGCAAGAAGGTCTCGATCGGCGTGATCGACCATCACACGCTGCAGGTCGAGCAGCCTTCCCAGGTCGCCGACCAGATCCGCGCCGCGCTCAAGCACATCCCGGCGGACCGGCTGGTCGTCTCCACCGACTGCGGCATGGGCCGCGAGGGCATGAGCCGGCGGCACGCCGCCTACAAGACCGTCTCGCTGGTGCTCGGCACCAACATGGTGCGCAAGGAGATCGGTGCGCCGGAGGCCCAGGTGCTGGCGGCCGACGAGCGCTACTCGCTGGTGCAGAAGATCAAGGACGGCGTGGCGTAGCGTCGTGGCTCAGGTTGCAAGATGGCTCGATCCATATGGCTGAACTGCATTGGTATGAGGCTGCCGGAATCGGACGCAAGGAATTCAAGATCAAGCATCTACTTTGAAGCACAGTGGTCATGGCTAAGACGCAAGCAAAACAACTCGTGGTGTGCATCAACAACGAGGACTATCCAGCCTCGCTGGAGAAGCGAAAGATTTATGTGACGCTGCGCGATCCAGCGGCCGAGAAAAAGGGCTTGCTTCGGATCGTCGATGAATCGGGCGATGATTACCTCTATCCGAAGAGTTTCTTTCGCCCGATTGCGTTGCCCTCGGCCGTTAAGAAGGCCGTTCTCGCGGCCGCTTAGGACGCTCGATAGCGGCTAGCCGAGGAACGGCGAGCCGTCCCCGTTCAGGTAGCTGCCGATCGCCCCGGCGACGACGATGGCGATCGCCGCCATTCCGATGATCGAGACGATCCAGAGGACGGGATGGATCTTCGGATTGCCGGCATGCCAGTCGTCGGCCTGAGCACCAAGTCCCATGAGAATCTCCCGCGTTTGGCGAGATAACCACCGCCGCGCCGGGCCGGTTCCACGACGGGACCGGCTGACCGCATCCGAGCGATTGCGCTAAGCTCCCGCCATGAACCTGCACTCCCTGCTGCTGGAACGCGACGCCGCCGGTCGCCCCGTCACCGTTGGCCTGATCGGCGCGGGAAAATTCGGAACCATGTTCCTGTCGCAGGCCCGACTCACGCGGGGCCTGCACGTGGTCGCTGTCGCCGATCTCAACGTCGATCGCGCAAAGAGCCAGCTTGCGACCGCCGGCTGGCCCGCCGCGCAATTCGCCGCGGCGTCGCTCGACGATGCGTTGAAGAAGCGCGGCACCCATGTCATTGCGGACGCCGAGTCCGTCATCAGGCATCCCGGCATCGAGGTGATCGTCGAAGCCACCGGCATCCCCGAGGCCGGCATCGTGCATGCGCTGAAAACCATCGAGCACGGCAAGCACATCGTCATGGTCAACGTCGAGGCCGACGCGGTCGCGGGGCCGCTGCTCGCGCGCAAGGCCAGGGCCGCGGGCGTGGTCTACAGCCTCGCCTGGGGCGATCAGCCGGCGCTGATCTGCGAGCACGTCGACTGGGCGCGCGCCGCGGGCTTCAAGGTGGTCGCGGCCGGCAAGGGCACCCGCTACGAGCCGCACTACCACCGCTCCAATCCCGACAATGTCTGGGACATTCTCGACAAGTACCTGAACATCACCGATCGCAAGTCGATCAATCCGAAGATGTTCAATTCGTTCGTCGACGGCACCAAATCGGGCATCGAGATGACCGCGGTGTGCAACGCCACGGGTCTCGTGCCGCAGAGCGAGGGTTTGGCCTTTCCGCCGGCTACCCGCTTCGAGCTTGCCGAGGTGTGCAAGCCGAAAAGCGCGGGCGGCACGCTGGAGAAGGAGGGCGTCACCGAAGTGACGTCCTCGGTCTATCGCGACGGCCGCGACGTTCCGCATCATCTCGCGCTCGGCACTTACGTGGTGATCGAAGGCGAGACCGACTATGCGCGGCAATGCTTCAAGGAATACGCGATGCTGCCGGACAAATCCGGCCGCTACGCCGCACTCTACCGGCCGATCCACATGATCGGGCTCGAGCTTGGCATCTCGGTCGCGAGCGCCGCGCTCCGGAACGAGCCAACCGGCGCGCCGACCGGCTTCCGCTCCGATGTCGTGGCGACCGCCAAGCGTGACCTCAAGGCCGGCGAGATGCTCGACGGCGAGGGCGGGTTCTGCGTCTGGGGCAAGCAGACGCCTGCGGACGTTTCGCTGCAGCAGGGCCATTTCCCGCTGGGCCTGGCGCAGAACGTCCGGCTCAAGCGCGACATAAGGGCGGGCGAGCGGCTGAAATGGTCGGACGTGGGCTATGATCCGAACGACACGGCCGTCCGCGTCCGCCGCGAGATGGAAGCCGCGTTCGCAAGGCCGAACGCGTAGCTGGCGGTCCCGGGTCTCGCTGCGCCGCGCCCGGGCCACGCGCGGCTGGTCTGCAGAATTGCGATGGAGAGACTAAGCCAGCCTGCTATCCTCCCCCAACACTCTCCGGAGGAACCAGCCTTGCTCGACCGCCCCGCCTCGTCGCAGCGCGCGCGTCTCGACATGCACAATGCGAACGCGCTCAAGCTCGGCCTGTTCGGCGTCAACTGCTCCTCCGGCCGCGCGCCGACCAAGGTGCCGGAGCGCTGGTCGGCGAGCTGGGAGGACTGCCTTGCGCTGGCGCAGATGGCCGACGAGGCCGGCATGGATTTCATCCTGCCGATCGGCCGCTGGAAGGGCTACGGCGGCGAGACCGACATGCATGGCGTGTCGCTCGAAACCATCACCTGGGCGACCGGGCTTCTGGCCCACACCGAGCGCATCACCGTGTTCGGCACGGTGCACGCGCCGCTGTTCCACCCGATCATCGCCGCCAAGCAGTGCGTCACCGCCGATCACGTCGGCGAGGGCCGCTTCGGGCTGAACATCGTCGCCGGCTGGAACGAGGGCGAGTTCGAGATGTTCGGCGTCACCCAGCGCGAGCATGAAGACAAGTACGCCTATGCGCAGGACTGGATCAACGCGATCAAGAAGGCCTGGGGCCCGGAGGAAGACTTCGACTTCGACGGCGCGCACATCAAGCTGAAAAAGGTCCGCGCCAAGCCCAAGCCCTTTGGCGGCACGCGGCCGTTGATCATGAACGCGGGCTCGTCGGGGCCGGGCCAGGCCTTCGCGATGCGCAATTGCGACGCCTACTTCACCGCCACCTCGGAGTCGCGCAAGGGCGGCGTCGAGGTGATGAAGAAGATGGTCGAAGGCATCAAGGGCGAGGCGGCGGCGCTCGGCCGCGAGATCGAGGTCTTTACCGTCGGCCAGGTGATCTGCCGGCCGACGCAGAAGGAGGCCGAGGACTATTACCGCTATGCCATCATCGAGCAGGCCGACTGGGGCACGGTCGACGGCATGCTGTCGATCAAGAACATCACGCCGCAGACGGTCGGCGAGGCGGAGTACAAGAAGAAGCGCGAATATTTCGCCTCACGCGCGATCGGCGGCTATCCGTTCGTAGGCTCCGCCGATCACGTCGCCGAGGAACTGGCGTATCTGAGCCGCGGCGGCATCCGCGGCATTGCTTTCTCGATGATCAACTATCTCGACGAGCTGCCGTTCTTCCGCGACGAGGTGCTGCCGCGCCTCGCGAGGCTGGGCGTGCGGCAAGGCTGAATTCGACTGACGTTTTGGCGGGGCGGCACTTTCAACGACAAGCTGGACTGATTGCATGATCCTTGACTGGCATTCCCATATCTACACGCCCGAAGAAGCGGCCGACGACCTGCGCACCTGGGACGGCAACACCGGTCCCTCGTGGGGCGAGCGCGGCTGCCCGATGGTGCTGGAGAACTTCGTCCGCGCGCACAAGGAGAACAACATCGACATCAGCGTGGTCAGCAACGCCGCGCACTATCTCAAGGGCAAGCGCGACAACGAGGAGCTGAAGTCGGTGCAGGCATGGACCGACTATGCCGCCAAGGTGCAGCAGGACCACAAGGGCATGCTCTATTCGTTCGCGACGATCCTGCCGTGCCGGGGGCCGGCCTTCATCAAGGAGACCGAGCGCGCGATCAGGCAATGCGGCCTCAAGGGCGTCTTCATCCACTCGAGCCACAAGGGCCAGTATCCGGACGACGACGAGGCGCGGCCGTTCTGGGAGCTGGTGCAGGACCTCGACGTGCCGGTGATGATCCATCCGCCGCATCTCGGCTTCGGCGAGGAGCGGATGAAGGAGTACCGGCTCGCCTCCAGCATCGGCCGGCCGTTCGATCTCTGCCTCGCGCTCGGCCGCATGATCGTGCGCGGCGTGCTCGAAGACTTTCCGAAGCTGAAGATCGTCGCCTCGCATGGCGGCGGCGGCATCTGCGAGACCATCAGCCGGATGGACTATGCCTACGAGCTGCAGGACGAGGCGTTCTTCCTCGGTCCGTACAAGCCGATGAAGATCAGGAAGAAGCCCAGCGAATACATGAAGATGATGTACATGGACACGGTCTGCTACAACGTGCCGGCGGTGAAGATGGTGCTGGAATGGCTCGGTCCCGACCACGTGCTCTACGGCTCCGACGCGCCGCCGCTCACCTCGCTCAAGCCGCGTGCGATCAAGCTGGTGCAGGACCTGAACATCCCGGCCGCCGACAAGGAGAAGATCTTCTGGGGCAACGCGCGGCGGCTGTTGAAGCTGAACTGATGGCACTGCCTGTTCTCGCAGCTCGGGTACACTATCTCCGTCACCCTGAGGTGCGAGCGCAGCGAGCCTCGAAGGGCGACGGCCCG
>JAIESC010000179.1 GCA_019746355.1 Xanthobacteraceae bacterium
TGTGCGGTGACTTCACATGGCACAGACTCCCACTATGCTGACAATCGAACTGACGGACGCACTCATTCCGGGGCGCGTCGTCAGGCGCGAGCCCGGAATCCAGAAGCAAACGCCGATTTCTGAACTGGATTCCGGGCTCGCTCGCTGTCGCGAGCGCCCCGGAAATGACAGCGGAGAGTGCGGTGCTACGTCAACTCGACTGTCAGCGGATTGTACGAATAGAGCCAGCGGTTCCGATCCTCGCCCTCGTCCTTCTTGGCGAAGCGCGCACGGATTTCCGCCTCCGAGCGCAGGTGGAACAGCTCGCGGTTGGCGCTCGACTGCAGCACGATCTTGGCGGTGCGGTCGACGCGGTTGCGCTGGTAGAGTTGCAACGCCTCCGCGATCGTGTCGCTCATCTCGAGCGCACGCGTCAGCACCGCACCGTCCTCGATCGACATCGCCGCGCCCTGCGCCAGATACGGCAGGGTCGGATGGGCGGAGTCGCCGAGCAGCGTGACGCGCGCCGTGCTCCATTCGCGGATCGGCGGGCGATTGAACAGCGCCCACAGATAGCACTGGTCCTTGTCGGCGGCGTCGATGATGGCGTGGATCGCGGGGTGCCAGCCTTCGAACTGCGCCTTGAACTCGGCCCAGGGCCGCTTGACGGTCCAGGACTCCTCGGACGTTTCGTCGGTCTCGATGCAGCCGACCAGATTGAGCAGCGTGCCTTCCCGCAGGTAGTAGCAGACGACGTGCCCCTCCGGCCCCATGAACACCGACATCACCCGCTCGAGCAGGTCCTTTGGCAGACGGCTGGCCGGCACGACGAGGCGCCAGGCGGAGTCGCCGGTGTAGGTCGCGGGCGCGGCGCCGAACATCTGGGCGCGCACCACCGACTTCACCCCGTCGGCGCCGATCAGGATGTCACCTTTGACCGACGGCCGGTCGGCAAAATGCAGCTCGACGCCGTCGGTGGTTTCGCTGAAGGCCGTCACCCGGTGGTTGAGGCGAACGATATCGGGATCGGCCTGCCGGGCGCGCTCAGCGAGGATTTCGTGCAGGTCGGCCCGATGAAGCTGCGTGTAAGGTGCGCCGTGTAACTCTTCCTGGGACAAGGAAAATCGCTGGATGACCTCGCCGGTGTCATGAAGCCGGAACACGTAGGCCTCGGGCTTGACGCCGACCGCCAGCAGGCGCTCCTCGATGCCGAGGTGCCGCATGACATGCATGGCATTGGCGCTGACCTGGATGCCGGCCCCGATTTCGCCGAGCTGCGGCGCCTGCTCGTAGATCTCGACCGTGTGGCCCGCCTTCATCAGGCAGGACGCGGCGGTCAGGCCGCCGAGGCCGGCACCGGCGATGAGGATGCGATACCGCTTCATTTCCGACGCCCACCCAGAGACATTCCGGCTTGGTCCATACCACAGCGCGGCGCCGTGTTAAGCGGGCGGGCGCATCGCCCGGCTGCGCTCAAACGGCGAGCCGGAGGATTTTGGGATTGGTGCGGTCAAGAGGACTCGAACCTCCACGGGTTGCCCCGCTAGCACCTCAAGCTAGTGCGTCTACCAATTCCGCCATGACCGCATAGGGGAGACACCGGAAACCGGCGTCGAGGCGCCCGCGATGTAACAAATCGGGCCAAGCCATACAAGGGCGCGACTGCGCACCATTTGGACGGCAATTCCGGGCGGATTGCCGCCTGGACTGCCGCCGGCCGGCCCCTCGCCTATATGAAGGCTCCGGCGTTAGATTTTTGCATTTGCGCACGTCCTTTCGGAAAACCGGTACCCACCCCGCATCAGGTGCGGGGCAGGCTTTTTCCGGGACATAGGCGAGCGAAGCGACGCCGTCCTTCGGACGGCTATGGGCGAGCGAAGCGACGCCGTCCTTCGGACGGCCATGCGCTATCCGCGCGTCTCGGGCGAACGCGGCAGCAGCGACTTGACCTCGACCGCGATGCGGTTGCCCTGGACCACCACGGTGCCTTTGGCGACCGGGAAGTTGTTGGCCAGGATCTCCACGTCGTCGTCCTCGCCGGCGTCGAGCTCGATGATGGCGCCGCGGCCGAGCCGGAGCACCTGGTGAACCGGCATGTCCGTGCGCCCCAACACCACGGCGATGTCGAGGGAGACCTTTTCGATACTGGCCATTCGAATCCTTGCTGCGTTAAGCGACGTTCGTGGAGCGAAGGTCAACATGGTATGGTGAACGAGTGGTTAATGCCCGTGCCCACGCTGCCTTGGCCCTGATGTCGCCGGCGGATCGCCCGCCGGTGGAGTGGCGCGTCAGCGACCAGCCGGTCGGCTACGACGCGGCGCTCGCGGCCATGGACGAGCGCGTGGCGGCGATCGCTGCGGGCACCGCCCCCGAGCTGGTGTGGCTGCTCGAGCACCCGCCGCTCTACACCGCGGGCACGAGCGCCAGGCCGCAGGACCTGGTCGAGGCGCGGTTTCCGGTGCACCAGACCGGCCGCGGCGGGCAGTTCACCTATCACGGCCCCGGCCAGCGCGTGGCCTATGCCATGCTCGATCTCAGCCGGCGCAAGCCCGACGTGCGGGCCTATGTCGCCGCGCTGGAAGAATGGATCATCCGCACGCTCGCCGACTTCAACGTGCGCGGCGAGCGGCGCGACGACCGCGTCGGCGTCTGGGTGCGGCGGCCGGACAAGGGCAAGGATATCAGCGGCGAGCCTTACGAGGACAAGATCGCGGCGCTCGGCATCCGCGTCCGCAAGTGGGTGACGCTGCATGGCATCGCCATCAACGTGGAACCGGAACTCACGCACTTCTCCGGCATCGTGCCCTGCGGCGTGTCCGAGCAGCGCTACGGCGTCACCAGCCTCGCCGACCTCGGCCTGCCGGTCGGCATGGCCGAGGTCGACATGACGCTGCGCAAGAAGTTTGAGGAGGTGTTCGGCCCGACGGCCGAGGCGGCGCGAATAGGCGAAACCGGCGTGGCGGCTGAATAAATAGTGCCGCGCAAAATCCGCGGCATTTGATGCAAGCCCGACCGAGTAAGCCTAACAGGTGGTCGACGGAACTTTCGGGCGAACGGGCGTTAAATTGGCTGATCAACGCTTATCAGGCGTGAGGCATGTCATGTGTGCTCGAAGCGTGTTGCTGGCCTGCACCATCATCGCCGCCGTGAGTGCCCCGCCCGCGGCGGAAGCGGACACCGCCATCGCCACGAGATGGCGCCAGATGCAACTCGATCAGGGAAACTGCATCTCCTACGCGCGGCTTGCGATCTTCCGCACCGGGTTCGAGAAGGCTGATCCCGGATCCCAGACGATGTCGGGAAAAAAGGGCGATTACACCGCCTCGATCCGCTGCCTGGCCGATCAGCGGATGATCTTCTTTGTGGTTGCCGGTCCCGATGCCGGGACCGCGGAAGGCTACATGCGAACGCTGTACGGACAGTTCGGCGTGCTGTAGCGGAGCTACATCGTCGGCAGCACCGCGAACGTTTCCGGGCCGCGCAGCGCCAGTTCGCCGGACGTGGCCTCGCGTTGATCGATGCGGTCGACCCGCGCCGACGGCGGCCCCTTGCGACAGGCCGCGATGACCGCGTCGACGTCGGCGGCTTCGCCATCGAGCACCGCCTCGACCGTGCCGCTCCGCCGGTTGCGCACCCAGCCTGCGAGGCCGCGCTCGCTCGCCGCCTGCTCGACGAAGGCGCGGAAGCCCACGCCCTGCACACCGCCATGAAACATCACGTGGCGCATCGCCATCATCGCGCCCCTTCAAGCTTGCGGTTGCCCGCGCCGAGCGGCCGCGGGTCAAGCCAGGTTTCCAGCGCGCGGATGTGCCGCGGCGGCAGGTTCCATTGGCGCGCGGCGGCGATGACAAGCTCGATGTAGCCGGGTTTCGGCCGTCCCTCACCGTGCGACCGGGCGAAATAAACCAGCGCCGGCATCAGCTCGCCGGCGTGCCGCACCGGCACGGTCTCGGCGCGATAGAGGCCGGCCGAAACATTCTCCCAGGCGTCGAGCGTCACCCGGTCGCGCGGCGTGATCCGCCACAGCACGCCGTGCACGGTCTCGCCGCGGGCGGGCTCAACCGAGGCGTAGCCGTCGCCGGTGATGACGAAGCGGTGGTCGGCGAGCTCGGCCACGCCCAGCGGCGCGGCGTCGCGTGCGTGACGGCGCATGATCGCGCGGCTCATGTTGGCGCCGTAGGAAAAATGCAGCGTCATGATACGGCGGCGGATGCGGTGCTTGGCTGGATGCTTGG
The DNA here is from genome assembly GCA_019746355.1 of Xanthobacteraceae bacterium. Next base: position 4,215 of record JAIESC010000179.1, read on the forward strand.
CCGGGTGCCGGCCCAGAGCGAGTAGCAGAGCGCAATGACGACCGGCAGGATCATCAGCACAACGAAGCCCATCACCCAATATTGCAGCACGCCGAGCGCGGGATCTCCGGTCAGCAGCGACAGGAAATACAGCACAACGAACAAATGCAGGATGGTGGCCTCGCTTCCCGCACCTCCGCCGTCGGCCGGCCCCGCCGACAACATGAGCCAGACGACGAGCGTCAGCAGAACGATCTCCAGTGCGTAAACCATCGCCACGCCGATTGCGGTGCCGCCGGGACGACCGGCATCGCGCAGCCTGCGCCGGTGCAGCACGATCCAGACCCCGATCAGCACCGCCTGCGCCACGACGAACGGTATGACGCTCATGCGCCCGGTCACCGGCGGCGACAGCAGCACCTGCGAGGCAAAGCTCAGCGCATAGAGAACGGCGACCGCCACGGCGAAAGGACCGCGCGCCATGCGTGGCGAAGGCAACGGCGATGACGACAGACTCATGCCGGTCATCGTGGCATGCGGCCCGGGCGATTGCCACGCCGGAAAAATCCGAGCATCAGCGCTCGCGCTTGATGCCCCGCTTCGCCACCTCGTTGGTCATCTGCTCGTAGTCCTCCGGGCCGAGGTCCTCGACGTCGGAGTCGTGGATCGGATGCTGCTCCACACCGCCATCCTCCGGCGGCTGCGGCGAGCCGGGTTCGAGGCCCTCGCCCGGATGCGGCACGATGGCCGGCGCGTCGGGCGTCTGCGGCTCGCGGCGGCGCGCCTCCTCCGGCATCTCCAGCGGCATTTCCGGCTGGTCCGGGTTGAACGGTTTCTTGGGGTGGGCCATGGGCGCCTCCATCTTTGGAGGCAAACCGGCGCACAAACGGAGAGTTCCCCGCTCAGGCGAATTCCATGATCACCGCATCGACCGCGAGGCTGTCGCCGGGCTTTACCTTGATCGACGTCACCGTGGCGTCGCGCTCGGCGCGCAGCACGTTCTCCATCTTCATCGCCTCGACGATGGCGAGCGCCTCGCCGACCTTGACCTCCTGGCCCTCGGTCACGGCAATCGACCGCACCAGCCCTGGCATCGGGCAGAGCAGCATCTTGCCGGTGTCCGGCGGCTTCTTCATCGGCATCAGCTTCGCCGACGCGGCCTCGAGCTCGGTGAACACATAGGCCCTGGTCTCGACGCCGCGGTGCGACAGCAGGAAGCCGTTCGGGATCGACCGCACCTGCACCGCGACCGGCTGGCCGTGGACCAAGCCGCTCCACACCGGCTCGCCGGGCTTCCACGACGACATCAGCACGCACGACGGCCCCGCCGCCTTGCCATTGCCGTCTACGAACTGCACGGCGATGCCTTGCGCCTCGCGCGAGACGTCGAGGGTGAGCCAGAGGTCGCCGAGCCGGACCGCGCGGCGGCGCTCGCGCGTGACCTCGCGGCCGGTCATCTGGCCGGAGATGCGGCGCTTTCGTTCGCCCAGCACGTGGTCGATGGCGGCGGCGACCGCGGCGATGGTCTCGGCGGTGGCGCCTTCGGGCACGACCGGATGGAAGCCGTCGGGATATTCCTCGGCGATGAAGCCGGTCGAAAGACGCCCGTCCTGCCAGCGCTTGTGCTGCATCAAGGCCGCTAGGAACGGGATGTTGTGGCGGATGCCGTCGATGACGAACGCATCAAGCGCGTTCGACTGCGCGGCGACCGCGGCGGCGCGCGTCGGCGCATGCGTCACGAGCTTGGCGATCATCGGATCGTAGTGGATCGAGATTTCGCCGCCCTCGGTGACACCGGTGTCGTTGCGGACGGTCACGCCGTCGAGGCTCGTTTCGGCGGGCGGACGGTAGCGGGTGAGCCGGCCGATCGACGGCAGGAAGTTGCGGAACGGATCCTCGGCATAGACGCGGCTTTCCACCGCCCAGCCGTTGAGCTTCACGTCGGCCTGCTTCAGCGCAAGCTTCTCGCCGGCCGCGACGCGGATCATCTGCTCGACCAGATCGATGCCAGTGACGAGCTCGGTCACCGGATGCTCGACCTGCAGCCGCGTGTTCATCTCGAGGAAATAGAAACTGCGATCCTGGCCCGCGACGAACTCCACGGTGCCGGCGCTGTCGTAGCCGACGGCCTTCGCCAGCGCCACCGCCTGCTCGCCCATCTTCCGCCGGGTCGCCTCGTCGAGCAGCGGCGACGGTGCCTCCTCGACCACCTTCTGGTTGCGGCGCTGGATCGAGCATTCGCGCTCCCCGAGATAGATGACGTTGCCGTGCTTGTCGCCCAGCACCTGGATCTCGATGTGCCGCGGATTGACGATGAACTTTTCGATGAACACCCGATCGTCGCCGAACGACGACTTCGCCTCGGACTTGGCGCGGGCGAAGCCTTCCGCCACCTCGGCCTTGGAATGGGCGATGCGCATGCCCTTGCCGCCGCCGCCGGCCGAGGCCTTGATCATCACCGGAAAGCCGATCTCTTCGGCGATCTTCATCGCGTGTTTGTCGTCATCGATGACGCCGAGGTGTCCTGGCACGGTCGAGACCTTGGCCTGCGCGGCGGCCTTCTTCGACTCGATCTTGTCGCCCATCGCAGCGATGGCTTTGGGATTGGGGCCGATGAAGACGATGCCGGCTTTCGAAAGCGCCTCGGGAAACGCCTCGCGCTCGGAAAGAAAGCCGTAGCCCGGATGCACCGCCGCCGCGCCGGTCGCCTTGCAGGCTTCGACGATCTTTTCGATCACCAGATAGCTTTGCCCCGCGGCCGGCGGGCCGATCGCCACCGCCTCATCCGCCATCTCGACATGCAGCGCGTCGCGGTCGGCCTCGGAATAAACCGCGACCGTCTCGATGCCCATCCGGCGGGCGGTCTTGATGATCCGGCAGGCGATTTCGCCGCGGTTGGCGATCAGAATGCGCTTGAACATGCTCCTACCGGTACGGTCGAGGCCATTTCCTACCCTTCTCGCGAAATTTGTGCCAGCCCACGTTCAAGCCGCCATAAACCGGAACGTCAGCCACAAAGCTGCGCCGCCTACGGCAAATGCGGCCAGGGCCATTCCGGCAATCTCCACGGCGAACGCACCCCGGCCGATGCCCGCGCCGATCGCGATCTTGCCGATGGTGTTGGTTGCGATCGCGGTCAGGATGGCCAGCGCCGCGCCCTGCTCCGGCAGCGGCTGGGGCACGAGGCGCGCCACCGCAACGGTAATGGCATCCACGTCGGCCACGCCGATCACGGCCGCGCCGAGCAGCGTGCCGGCTGCGCCCAACGTCTCGCCAAGCGCCCGCCCGGCCAGGATCACGACGCTGAGAAACAACGCAAAACCAACGACCGACCAGAACTGAAACGGATTGCGCAACTTGGTTTCCGGCTGCGCGTCGGCCTTGCCGCCGCGCCAATAAGCGGCGACCAGCGCAAAGCACAGCGCCGCGGCCGTGGCCGCGAACAGCGCCGGCGCGATCCAGCGGACCAGCACCGCATTCAGAGCGGACACGATCGCAACGACACGAAGGAACATCACGGCGCTGGCCAGCGCCACACCGGCGGCGAGCAGCCGGGGCACGCCTTCGCCGGCCGCGGCGCGGCGGGCGTTGGTCACGGTGACCGCCGTCGAGGATGCAAGACCGCCGGCAAGACCGGCGAGCAGCGTCCCATGGCTCGTGCCGAAATAGCGAACTGCGGCGTAGCCCAGGAACGACACGCCCGCGAGCACAATGGCAACGAGCCAGACCTCGCGCAGATTGATGCCGCCGAACGGACCGAACGGTTCGGCCGGCAGCAGCGGCAGGGCGACGAACGTCATCGCCAGCAGCACCAGGCCGGAGCGCACCTCCGGCCAGGTGAGATGGGCAACGAAGCCGTGAATGCGCTCGCGCAACGCGAGGATGGCGGTGACTGCGACCGCCACCGCGCCTGTCACGCGGATGTCGCCGATCAATGCATGGGCGCCCAGCGCAAATGTCACGATCGCGGCAACCGCCGTGGTCGCCGAAAAGGTGCCCTCGGCGCGGTTCTCCTCGCGGCAGAACATCGCGATCACCGCCGCATAGGCGGCGAATGCAAGTCCCAGAAAAAGCCCGGCGCCGGCCCCTTCCCGCAAAGCCATGCTCAGCGCGCCGGCAAGGCCGCCGAGAAGGCTGGAAATCGCAAACGTGCGAATACCAGCCGTGCGGCTGCCCGCCGCCTCGTCACGGGTCCGCCAGCCGCGCTCGAGCCCGATCAGCAGGCCCACGCCGAGCGCCACCGCGAAACGGGATATCAGATCCTGGAACTCCATTCGCAACCCGGAAAACCGTCATGCTAGCGACACCAACGCATGAAGGATATCTTTCTCCGCGTTGGCCGCAGTTTGCGATACCACGGGCTTAACCCTTGGGGGCGAAGTTCTATATTGACGGCACCGCCGGCCTCGTACCGGCATCGTCAGCCGAAAATGAGGAGGTCCACATGGCATTGGCAATCAACGATACCGCGCCTGATTTCGAGGCGCAGACCACCGAAGGCAAGATCAAATTCCACGACTGGATCGGCGACAGCTGGGCCGTGCTGTTCTCGCACCCCAAAGACTTCACGCCGGTCTGCACCACCGAGCTGGGCTACATGGCGAAGATCAAGCCCGAGTTCGACAAGCGCGGCGTCAAGATCATCGGCCTGTCGGTCGATCCGGTCGACCGGCATTCCGGCTGGGCCGCCGACATCGAGGAGACGCAAGGTTTCGCGCCGAACTATCCGATGATCGCCGACGTCGACTTCAACGTCTCGAAGCTCTACGGCATGCTGCCGGCGGCGGTATCCGGCGATCCAACGAAGCGCACGCCGGCCGACAACCAGACCGTCCGCAACGTGTTCATCATCGGGCCCGACAAGAAGATCAAGCTCGTGCTGGTCTATCCGATGACGGTCGGCCGCAACTTCGACGAGGTGCTGCGCGTCATCGACGCGCTCCAGCTCGGCGCCAAGCACAAGGTGGCGACGCCGGTGAACTGGAAGCAGGGCGACGACGTGATCATCGCCGGCTCCGTCACCGACGACGACGCCAAGAAGCTGTTCCCGCAGGGCTGGAAGGCGCCGAAGCCGTATATCCGGATCGTGCCGCAGCCAAAATAAGGCGCGACGCGGCGCCAGTCAGGCTAATATCGAGGGCGCGGCGAAAGCCGCGCCTTCGGCTTTTTGAGGCGACGGCATGATCACGGCGACCGATCTCGGCTTCATCCACCGCGTCGTTCCCGGGCAGGACGCAAGCCTGGCGCCGCTGCTCGTTCTCCACGGCTCCGGCGGCGACGAGCACGACCTGCTGCCGCTTGCCGCGCGCATCGGGCCGGGCCGCGCGGTGCTGTCGCCGCGCGGCAAGGTCACCGAGCACGGCATCACGCGGTTCTTCCGCCGCGACGACGACGGCGGCTGGGACGTCGAAGATCTCAAGCGCCGCACCGACGAGTTGGCCGATTTCACGGCACGGGCCACCGCGGCCTACCGGATGCAAAAGCCGGTCGCGCTCGGCTATTCCAACGGTGCCAACATCGCGTGGTCGCTGCTGTTCAAGAACCCGGGCCTGCTCAAGGCCGCGATCCTGCTGCGCGCCATGCTGCCGTTCGATCCGCGTCCCCTGCCCGATCTCGGCGGCATTCCGGTGCTGCTGATCGCTGCGACCCACGACGAGCTGATTCCGGTCGAGCGCGCGGGCCTCCTCGCCGCCCTGCTCGGCGAGGCCGGAGCCGACGTCACCTACGAGGTGCTGCCGGTGTCCCACGGGCTGATCGAGGAAGACATCGCGCTCGCGTCGGAATGGCTCGCCAGGCACGGTTAGAGCCGGCTAGACCGCGCATCCGGAGTATGGCAAGCGAAACCACATGAACGACAAAGCCAAGCCGCGGAATTTCATGATGAAGCCGGACGAGCAGCCGCCGTTCGCGGACTTCATGGGCATGAAAATTCTCGAAGTCAGCGCGGAAAAGGTGACCGCCGAAATTCTGGTCACCAACAATCTCACCAACCGCAACGGCGTGATGCACGGCGGCGCGGTGATGGCGTTCGCCGACAATCTCGGCGGCACCGCCGCGACCGCGAACCTGCCGACCACCGGCGGCTCGACGGCGACGATCGAGAGCAAGACCAATTTCTTCGCGGGTATTCCCGAAGGCGACGTTGCAAGGGCCGAATGCACGCCGCTGCATCGCGGCCGCACCACCACGGTCTGGCAGACCCGCATCACGCGCGGCGACGGCAAGCTCGCCGCCATCGTCACACAAACGCAACTGATGATGACCAAGCCCGGCTAGGCTCAGCCCTGGAGAGCCTTGATGTCGTGAGCGAGCGCGCTCACCTGATCGCGAATTCGCCGTGTCTGGCCGGTGACGTTCGCCGATGCGGTGCTGAGCTTGCCGGCCGAGCGCGCGGCCTGATCGGCGACCGACTCGATCTCGCCGATGGCGCTGCCGACCTGCGTCACGCTGCCGGACGCCGCGTTGGCATTGCCGGCGATCTCGTGCGCCGCGATCGCCTGCTGCTCGACGGCCGCGGCGATGCGGGCCGAGAACAGCTCGAGCTCGCGGATGGTGCCGGAAATCGCCGCGATCGCCTCGACCGAGCGGCCGGTTGCGGCGCGCATCGCCTCGATGCGCCGGCCGATGTCCTGTGTCGCCGTCGCGGTCTGCCCGGCCAGCGCCTTGACCTCCTGCGCGACGATCGCAAAGCCGCGGCCGGAATCGCCTGCCCTCGCCGCCTCGATGGTGGCGTTGAGCGCCAGCAGATTGGTCTGGTTGGCAATCGCCGCAATGAGGTCGGTAACCTGGTCGATCTCCTGCACCGCGGCGGCAAGCTCGTCGATCGCGATGTTGGTCCGCGCTGCCTCGTTGACCGCGTCCTTGGCGAGGTGCGACGACTGCGCGGCACTGGAGCCGACCTCGGAGATGCTCTGCGCCAGCTCCTCGCCGGCATGTGCCGCGGAACGGATTTTCTGCGCAGTGTCGTCGGAAGCGACCACCGCCATGACCGACTGGGCGTTGGCATGGGTGGCGGCGCGGCCGAGGTTCTCGGCGTCGCTGGAAACCTCCACCGCCGCGGCGTGCAGGATCCCGGTCGAGTCCGCCATCTCCCGCTGGAACCGCTCGAGCAAATCGCTCATCCGGTCGGCGCGCAGCGTCGTCGCGACCAGTTCCTTTTCCTGTAAATCACCCGCGCGCTTGACTTCGCGCGTCCGGTCCTCGGCCTCATGGCGCGCCGCCTCCGCCTGGGCGAATGCACTGCGGATGGCGTAACCGATGCCGATCAGCATGACCGTCTCGATCACGACGACGACAGCGTGCACGACAACCCGGAGCAGGTTGCTGCCGCCCGGATAGACCGCATCCGGCAGCACGACGTTGAGGCTCAGGTGATGCAGTGCGATCAAGCCCGCTGCGGCCAGGAGCACGCCCCACTCGCAGAAGCCCGACAGCATCGCGAGCACCGCAAAGTAGTAGAAGTGCATCTCGACTTGCCAGGGATGGCCATTGAACAGATAGACCAGGATCGAGGTCTGCCCGGCGAGCGCCACGGCGAGCGCAAAGCCGACAACGATCATCGGCCGCTGCAAGCGCCAGACCACCAGCGGGGCTGCGCCGAGCGCTGCGGCCGTCAGCACGGCGAACGCGACGTCCTGGCCCAGCGCCCAGGCGATCGCGCCAAGGATCGGAATGTGAACGAGCGCCAGGGCGATCAGCGCCTTGGCGACGATCGCCTGAAATGACTCGATGTTGGTCATGGTCGGCTGGGATTCACCCCGAACGGCGTGAGACAGGCGGCGAGAAGCTGCGGGTCGAGCACAAGCCACGCGCCCGAACCCATCGCGCGGGCCGTGTAGTTGCGGTCGTCTGCCGCCACAACGGCCATGAAGCCGTATCCGCCAAAGCGCACGAAGCGCGCGCCGGCCTCGACCGCGGTGGCCATCGCCGCCTCCGGCGCGGTCCACGGCGCGAACACCACGGCGGCGCCGCGCTCCGGCTCACGCGGTGCAAGCGTGGCGCGTGCGGTGAAACACAAGGCGCCGACGGACAGAACCGCCAGCGCCAGATAATCGGTCCAACTCCCAGCCGAGGATGGGCGTTCTGAAAATTGCGGCATTCCGGGCATTGCGACCCCAACATCGCCGCAACCCATTAAGGAACGCTTTACGTTAAGCTTTGGCGGCTTGCCCGAACGGCGGGCATGCCCGAAGTTGATGGCCGTCGGTCAACGCAGATGGAGATTTGATGATGGATGTGCGCGCCGCTGTTGCATTCGAGGCCGGGAAGCCGCTGGCGGTGACGACGGTGCAGCTTGACGGCCCGCAGGCCGGTGAAGTCCTGGTTGAGATCAAGGCCACAGGTATCTGTCACACCGACGAATTCACCCTTTCCGGGGCTGACCCGGAGGGACTGTTTCCGGCGATCCTCGGGCACGAGGGCGCAGGCGTGGTGGTCGATGTCGGACCGGGCGTCACCTCCGTCAAAACGGGTGATCACGTCATCCCGCTCTACACGCCGGAATGCCGCTCCTGCCCCTCCTGCCTGTCCCGCAAGACCAACCTCTGCACCGCGATCCGCGGCACCCAGGGCCAGGGCGTGATGCCGGACGGCACCTCGCGCTTCTCGGTCGAGGGCAAGAAGATCCACCACTACATGGGCTGCTCGACGTTTGCGAACTACACGGTGCTGCCGGAGATCGCGGTGGCGAAAATCCGCGAGGACGCGCCCTTCGACAAGGTCTGCTACATCGGCTGCGGCGTCACCACCGGCATCGGCGCGGTGCTGAACACCGCAAAGGTGACGCCGGGCGCGAAGGCCGCGGTGTTCGGGCTCGGCGGCATCGGCCTCAACGTGATCCAGGGCCTGCGGCTCGCCGGTGCCGACATGATCATCGGCGTCGACACCAACAACGAGAAGAAGGCCTGGGGCGAGCGCTTCGGCATGACGCATTTCGTCAATCCGAAAGAGATCGGCGGCGACATGGTCCCCTATATCGTCAATCTCACCAAGACGCCGGCCGACCAGATCGGCGGCTGCGACTACACCTTCGAGTGCGTCGGCAATGTCGACCTGATGCGGGCGGCGCTGGAATGCTGCCACCGCGGCTGGGGCGAAAGCGTCATCATCGGCGTCGCGCCCGCGGGCGCGGAGATCAAAACGCGGCCGTTTCAGCTCGTTACTGGCCGTGTCTGGAAGGGCACGGCGTTCGGCGGCGCGAGAGGCCGCACCGATGTACCGAAAATCGTCGACTGGTACATGGACGGCAAAATCCAGATCGACCCGATGATCACCCACGTGATGCCGCTGATGGACATCAACCGGGCGTTCGAGCTGATGCATTCGGGCGAGAGCATCCGCAGCGTGGTGATTTACTAAGTCGCACCATCGCATGGCCATGGCACAGACTTCCTGGTGGACGTGGGCGTGGCCGGCACTGGCCTGGGCGATCCTGCTGGTCGCGGCCTTTCTCAGCAGCGGCGGCCCCGTCGTCGCGCTGGCCGGGATCGTCCTGATCGCGACGGTGTTCTCGGCCGTGCACCACGCGGAGGTGATCGCCCATCGGGTCGGCGAGCCGTTCGGCACGCTGGTTCTCGCGCTTGCCGTCACCGTCATCGAGACCGCGCTGATTGTGTCGGTCATGCTCAGCGCGCCGGCAGAAAAGGCCGGACTGGCTCGGGACACGGTCTTTGCGGCGGTGATGATCGTCTGCAACGGCATCGTCGGCCTATGCCTGCTTCTGGGCGGGGCGCGGCACGGCGAGCAGGGCTTCCAAATCCAGGGCGCGAGCGCCGCGCTTGCGGTGCTGGTGGCCCTCGTAAGCCTCGCGCTCATTCTTCCGAACTATGTCGCGCCCGAACTCGGACCGCTGTACAGCCCGGCTCAGTTGGCCTTTGCCGGGCTGGTGTCGCTGGTGCTCTACGGCTCGTTCGTCTTCATCCAGACCGGACGGCATCGCGATTACTTCCTCCCGGTCGATACCGGCAACGAGGAGGCGCATGCGCCCCCGCCCACCAATCAAGCAGCGGCCTTGAGCTTGGGCCTTCTGCTCGTCTCTCTGGTTGCCATTGTCGGCCTCGCCAAGGTTCTCACGCCCACCGTGGAATTTGGCGTGGCCCGGCTCAACGTCCCGAAAGCCGTGGTCGGCGTCATCATCGCCCTGCTGGTGCTGTTGCCGGAATCTCTCGCGGCCGTCAGGGCGGCGCTCGGCAACCGATTGCAAACCAGCCTGAACCTGGCGCTCGGATCAGCGCTTGCGACCATCGGCCTGACCATCCCGGCCGTCGCAGTGGTTTCGATCGTGGCGGGCCAGCCGCTGGCCCTGGGCCTCGACGCAAAAGACCAGGCCATGCTGGCCGTGACGCTGCTTCTCAGCGCGATCACCCTGGCGACGGGCCGGACGACGGTGCTGCAAGGCGTCGTCCATATCGTCATCTTCGCCGCGTTTCTGGTCTTTGCGGTGGCGCCCTGAGGCGTGACCGAACCTGCGCCCCTAACCCGTCCGCCAGTTCACCAGCGCCACGCCGACGACGCAGACCGCCATGCCGACGAGCGCGAGCGGCGAAAGCTCTTCGTTGAACATCAGCCACGCCATCAGCGCCGTGACCGGCGTCGTCAGGTAGAACAGGCTCAGCACCCGCGCCGCGGCCTGATGCCGGATCAGGAAATACAGGAGCCAGATCGCGCCGAACGACAGGCCGAACACCAGCCAGCCCACGGCCAGCAGGAATTCAGTCGTCCATTGCACCTGCATGGTCTCGGTCGTGAGCGCGGCCAGCAGGAACAGCGCGAACGCTGCGGCGTACTGGCACAAAAATCCGGTCCGCCACTCGATGCCGCCGCCGAACCGCTTCTGGTAGAGCGTGCCGATCGTCATGCCGATCAGCGCGAAGGTGGCCGCGGCCCAGGCAAACCATGACGCCTCCCCCTCGGTGTGCGCGTGCACCACGAGATAGACGCCGAGAATGCCGAGCGCGAGCCCCAGCCATTGCCTTGGCGTCACCCGCTCGCCCAGCAGCACGTTGGCGAGCGTCGAGGTCAGCACCGGCTGAAGGCTGACGACCAGCGCGGCGAAGCCGGCCGGCAGCTTGTGGGCGATTGCAACAAACACCCCGCCCAGATAGCAGCCGTGAACCAGCAGCCCGGTGACCGCGCTGTGCAGCACTTCCGTGCGGGACGGCCACTTCGGCCGGGTCGCAACGATGATCGCGCCCACCAGGAGCACCACGCCGCCCATGCGGACCGTGAGGAACGTCATCGGCTCCGCATAAGGAAGCCCGAACTTCGCCCCAATGAAGCCGGACGCCCACAGAAAGACGAACACAGCGGGCGCGGCCAAGGCGACGAAGCGCGTGAAACTCGCAGCAGGGGCCGACATGCTGCGCTGTTTAGCGGAATCGCGTCACCGCGTCCGGTTCCCAGCGCATTCCTCCCCTGCAAATGGCGACGGCCGATCCGGATTGGTGTCGGAACCGAGCTGCCGCAGGCCGGTTAATCCCGGAGACAGAAATTGCGAAGGAGATCGACCATGTCTGATCCTCGTTATCGTGACCCGCGTCTCGATCCGCCGCCGCTTCGCGAGGACGAGGCGCGCTCGCAGCGTCTGGGCGAGCTGGAGTCCTCCAACGCTATGTGGGGCTGGGTCGCCGGCGCGGTGGTGCTGGCCCTTGTCCTGGTGTTCGTGTTCACCCGCAGCCCGAACGACAGCACCACCACGGCGACTGCACCGCAGCAGCCCGCGGCCACCGGCTCGGCGACGACCGGCTCCGGCGCAGGCTCATCGCCTTCGACCACAGGCTCGGGCGGCAGCAGCCAGCCGGCGACGCCTGCGCCCGCGAACCCGCCGCGGTAAGCGACAGGCATTCACGCGATCGGAACACCCCGGCCTCTGCGCCGGGGTGTTTTCGTTTCAGTTGTCGAATGCCGGGTCGATCGGCACGCGATAGCCGTTGGCGAGGCGGTTGGTCTCGTTCGCCATGCCCGTCACCGCCATGACCTCGCCGAACATGGCGTCGGTCATGCCGGCCTTGCGCGCCGCGGCGGTGTGGCTTGCGATGCAATAGCCGCAGCCGTTCGACACGCTGACCGCGAGATAGATCATCTCCTTGGTCAGCGGATCGAGGGCGCCGGGCGCCATGACCTCCTTCACGCTCTCCCAGGTCCGCTTGAGCGTCACCGGGTCGTGCGCCAGATATTTCCAGAAATTGTTCACGTCCGGGACGTTGCGGCTTTTCTTGATGTCGTCGAACACCGCCCGCACCGCGGGCGAGGCGTCCTGGTATTCGACCGGCTTTCTGCCGGGCTTTCGGGAGGACATTGGGACCCTTCCTGGTTATTCGACCTTCGCGCCGGAGGCTTTGACCACCTTCGCCCACTTCGGGATTTCCGACTTGATGTAGTCGCGCAGATGCTCCGGTGTGCTGTTGACCACGTCGACGCCGAGATCGGTCAGCGCCTTTTTCGTCGCGGCGTCATTCAGCGTTTCGCGGATGGCGCGGCTGAGCGTGGCGGCGACGTCCTTGGGCAGACCGGGCGGCGCGACCATGGCGTGCCAGGTCGCGGCGTCAAAGCCCGGATAGCCGCTTTCGGCAATGGTCGGCGTGTCAGGCAAAGCCGGCGTGCGCGCCAGCGTGGTCACGGCAATGCCGCGCAACGAACCGCTTTGCAGATGCGGCAGCAGCGGCGACGGCGGATTGAACGCGACCGGCACGTGGCCGCCGATCACGCTTTGCAGCGCCTGCCCGGTGCCGCGGAACGGGGCGTGCGTCATCTCGATCCCGGCCTCGACCTTGAGCAACTCGCCCGCGAGATGCGCCGGCGTGCCGATGCCGCCGGAGCCGAAGGTCAGCTTGCCGGGATTGGCCTTCACGTGGTCCACGAACTCCTTCAGCGTCTTTGCCGGAACCGAGCCGGGATGCACGTAAAGCAGATTGGTCTGGGTGCCGACGAGGCTGATCGGCTCGAAATCCTTCTCCGGGTCGTAGCCGAGGTTCTTGTAGAGGCTGACGTTGATCGCGAGCGAGGAGCCGGTCGCAAGCAGGATGGTGTAGCCGTCGGGCGCGGCCTTGGAGACCGCGGTCGCGGCGATGCCGCCGCCTGCGCCGGCGCGGTTCTCGACCACCACCGGCTGCTTCAGGATCTCCTCCATCTTCTTGGTGAGGATGCGCGCCATCACGTCGCTCGGGCCGCCCGGCGCAAAGCCGATGATCAGGGTGATCGGCTTGCTCGGGAATTGCGCCACGGCCGGCGTGACCGAGAGCGACGACATCATGACGACCGACAACACGCCGGCGAAAAGCCAACCCACCCGCTGCATTTGCACTCTCCCTAGCCGCGATCGTTTGTTGTGCGGCGCATTTCACTGCGCCTGGAGCAACAGACTAGGCCGGATTGTTGCCCGCCGAAACCGGGCAAAAACACAGAGGACATAGGCGAGCAAAGCAACGCCGTCCTTCGGACGGCTATGCGCTAGAATTCGAGCTTGTCTCGCACCGCCTCGATGCCGGCCTTGGCGCAGACGTCGTCGGCATCGCCGCCGGGCGCTCCCGAGACGCCGACGGCACCGATCAACGAGCCGCCGGCCTCGATGGTGACACCGCCGCCGAGGATCACCGCGCCCGGCAGGCCGCGCAGCCCGGCCTGCGGCATGCCGGGCTGCGTCTGCGCGACGAGCTCGGTCGTGTTGGTGCGGAAGCTCACCGCAGTCCATGCTTTGCTCGCGGCGGTCGAAGGCGTGTGCGCACCGGCGAAACGGTCGCGCAGCATCACCTGCGTGACACCGAAGCGGTCCACCACCGCGACCGCCGCCTGATAGCCGCGCTTGCGGCATTCGGCGAGCGAAGCGCTGGCGAGGTCGAGCGCGACTTCCGTGGTCAGCGACTTGTAGGTGACGAGGGCGTCTTGCGCGGTTGCCGGAGCAACGAGCGCAGATGCAATGGCAAGAGCGCCAACAGAGTTTCGCACAAGCATGAGCTTCGCTCCTTAAGTGAAACAGATCTTTCAATGGCTCGAAAATTTCCGAGGACGTGTCTTGGACGTGTCTTACGCGGTGCAGTCTAACGAACAATGGGGATAAGTGCGCGGGCTTCCACACGCGATGTTGCAGCGCTGCGCGGATGGTCTAGCACTAGTCGCCTGCTCCTCTTGCATCCGGGTTCTCCATGCCTCCAGCTCTGTCCGACGAAGAAGCCGGCCGACAAATCCTCGGCATTTTCGTTCGCTATCGCGTTCAGGCTGGCGGCACACTGCGGCGCACGCATTTCTTCGACGTGCGCGACGGCGATTTCCAGCGCGGCCTCAACAACGCGATCGCCAACAAGTGGATGACGGTGCATCACCGCGACCGCTACCGCTACATCCTCACCGAGGAAGGCTACGCCGCCGGCCGCCGCGCCGAGGACGCGGCGAAAGAGCCCGCCAAGGAATTGACCGGCTCCGTAGCCTGAGCCCGCGGCCCTTCGCTGCACGCCTGACCGGAACCTTGCCCGACGCCGCTTCATTGTCTCCCTGACAGCAGGGAGAACGAAGATGGACGAGCGAGTTCCGAACCCGCAGGGGTCGCTGCCCGTTGTGATCGAGCCCTATCCGACGAAGCGGCGAGCGGCGATCGTCGGAACGGTCATGGCCTCGCTTGGCATGGCGGCCGTTGTGGTGCTGGTGCTGTACGGCTTGTCGCGGCCGGATATGCCGCAGCAGACCGCAAGCGCGCCGAGCCAAACCGCCCAGCCCGCGCCCGCCGGCAACACCGGCGGCCAGAACCAGCAGGCGGCAACGCCCGAGGCCACCACCACCGGCCAGGGTCAGGGCCAGAGCGCCGAGCCCGACAAGCAGCCGCCGAACCAGGGCAAGGGCGAGCGCTCGGACAGCGCGACCACCGGCGCGCAACCGAGCGACCAGCCGAAGCCGCCGCAGCAGTAACACCCGGTCACCGCGTTGCGAGGTCCCGCACGGCGGGTCACCATGGCGCGTTCTCAAGGAGCAACGCGCCATGCCCAAGACGCCGGATTATTTCTCGGGAAAAACTATCGTCATCACCGGAGCGGCGAGCGGCATCGGCCGCGCCACCGCGCTGATTTTTGCCCGCGAGGGCGCGAACGTCGTCTGCGCCGACATCAACGAGGCCGGCGTCAAGGAGACGGCCGCAGCGGTCAACGCCAAGGGCAGCCAGGCGTTGGCCATGAAGGTGGACGTGACGCGGCGCGCCGAGACCATCGGCATGATCCAGCGGGCGATCGATGCATTCGGCCAAGTGCACTTCCTGTTCAACTCGGCGGGCGCTGCGATCCGGCGGGCCAAGTTCCTCGAGATCGACGACGAGCTGATGAGCAAAACCTTCGACCTCAACGTCAAGGGTACGTTCTACGGGATGCAGGCGGTGATCCCGCACATGCTGCAGAAGAAGTTCGGCGTGATCGTCAACGTCGGCAGCATGGCGCACCGGCGCGGCGGGCCCGGCAGCTCGATCCACTACGCCGCGGCCAAGGGCGCGGTGGTGACGATGACCATGGGCGTGGCGCGCGAGTTCGCGACGCAGGGCATCCGCGCGCTGTCGATCTCGCCCGGCCCGGTGCAGACGCCGTTCCAGGACGCCGCGGCGAGCTCGCCCGAGCTGGTCCAGCGCTTCCTCGACGACGTGCCGATGAAGCGCTTCGGCAAGCCCGAGGAGATCGGCGAGCTGGTGCTGTTCATGTGCTCCGACGCCTGCGAGTTCATGACCGCCGACACGGTCTATGTGAACGGCGGCGGCGGCTGGCGCTAAGGTGGCCGCCACATATGTGGCCGAAGCGCGATCCGGTTTGTTCGAAATTGCCCAACTCGATCCGGAACATCGGCGCGATGCGTGGCGTTGTCTTGCGCAACGCACACCAGCGCCCATATCGCCCGGATGTACTACGCGCCACGATATTCTCCCGAGAAGCCCGGCATGCCGGTGCTCGGATACTTCACCGTGGTCGGCGGGTTGCTGCTCGGCCTGCTCTTTGTCGCCGACGGCTATATGCCGCGAAAGGAGCATCTGAGCTTCGCCAGCAACGTTGATGGCCTGCCCGCGGCTTACAAGGGCGAGCCGCGCGTGGCGGCTGCCGCCCCGCATGTCACGCCAACGCCGGCGATCGCCGAGACCACCGGTTCCAGCGGCGCGCCGGCACTCGCAAGCGAAGCGCCCAGACGCGCGCCCGCGGCCGCGCCGGCACCGGTGGTCCACGAGGCGGCAAAGCCTGCCAAGCCACGCAAGATGGTCCGCAGGCGGCACGAATTCCAGGACGAGCGCTTCGGCTCGTTTGGACGGCAGGATTATGCGCGGCAGGAATACGCGCGGCAGGACTACGGCTTCGGGCGCGAGCCGTCTCGCGAACCGTCCTGGCGGGACTCGTGGGCGTCGGGCTCGTTCCAGCAGCCGCGTGAGTCACGCGGCCGCAGGAGCGCATGGCGTTCCGGCAACGACTTCGGGGGCTTCGGAAACTTCGGGTCGTTCCGATAGGCTTCTGAGCGATTTTCAGTTGGCTACAGCAACCTCTCTGCGTCATCTCGATTAGGCGAGCACAGTGTCCGCCTAAGCGAGATGCAAGCCCGGCCATACGCCACATCAAATGACCGGCCATACGCCACATCAAATGAAAAGTGTTCTAAACAAACCCGCCGCGCGCCATCACCGCGGCGAACAGCAGGATCAGCACGACACCGAGCAACTCGCCGTGGACCACCGCGGTGACGATGCGGAGCTTTTTCTCGCTCGGCTGCGGCATCACCCCGGCCATGAGCGACCTGCGCCAGGACAAGAACTCGACCGTCGGGATCGCGGACAACAACGCGAGCACGATGAAGATTGCGAACTTGGTCATGAAGGCGTGGTTGGAAAAATAGTAGGTCGAGCCTTTCTCGAAATAGAACACGCGCAGCAGGCCGACGATCAGCAGCGCGGTGGCTGAAATGCCAAGGACCGCGTCGGTCGCGATCAGCCGCCGCGCGGTCCCGGGCGTCAGCTCCTGGCGGAGCAGCACGAACTCGACCGCGATGCAGGCGACCAGCGTGAAGGCCGTGAGGTGGTGGAGGAAGGCGAACAGCGTAGACATGAAGCCTCGGTGCTATCGCGCGCTGGCCCGCTGCGGGTATTTTTCCTCACCGCCTTCGCCAGGTACAGGTCCGCGCCGCGTCGGGGATGAGCATCAGCAATGCGCCAACGATGAGCGCTGTGGGCGTCAATTTCATGACCATCGGATCCGCGGCCCATGCCACGGCCTATGCCACGGCCCATGCCACGACAGCAGCAATCGCTGCGCCAACCATGAAACCCCGTTTCGCGGATGGCCCCCTTTCCTGCTCTCAGCGTCCGCCCGGTGCGCCGATCGCCACCGGCCGCACCGGCGAGCCCGCGCCGCCCTGCGAGCGCAGCGGCAGGATCATCGTGCAGGAGAGCCAGACCTTGTCCTTCGCAAGCTCGCCCAGGTTTGCGTTCTGGATGTTGTGGATGCCAGCGACCGCAAGATTGTGATGGTGGATCGCAAACGGCAGGCCGTCCGGCACGCCGGCCGGCGGCGCAGCCTTGCCCTGCAGCATCCCCTCCGGCACCGGATCGGTGAACGGATTGTCGAGCGCGACGAGGACGATCTTCTTCTGCTCGATGAGCTTGGCGCCGTCGTAAGCGAGCCCCGGCCCCTTGGTGTAGTAGAACTTCTCGGTGTCGGGATCTTTCCAGTGATCGCCCCAGCCGGTGTAGATGTAGAGCACGTCGCCCGGCTGCAGCCCGCGCTTACCGAGGCCCTGCGCCTTCAGCATCGCCTCGATGTCCTTTGCGGTGACGAGCGCGCCCGGCTCCATCGGCTTGCCCTTGCCGAGATGGGTCTTGGCGTCGAGCAGCACCGCGGTGGTGACGATCGGCGGCACCTTCTCGATGCCGAGCTTCTTGAGCGGCGAGTCCGGCGTGGGCTTCACGTCGGACTGGCTGAAGCCGCCGTAGTACTTCGCGCCGGACGACGGAAACTCGCCCTTGCCGTCCCATGCCTGCGGCAGAACCGCAAAGTGCCCGAGCGCGTCCATCTGCGTGCCTTGCGCGCCGGGCTCGCCGCTTTCCGTCTCCTCGCCGTTGAAGGCGTGTTTCGTGCCGGGAATGCCGACCGTCGGCCGGTACTTGTCGCGCAGCGGCGTGCCGAACGGCGACTGCGGCATGGTGTTGGAGCGCAGATGCGACAGCTCGTAGGCCTTGGCCCGGGCCTTCGCGAGATGCGGCGCGCAGCGCTTCCAGGTCTCGGGACCAAGCGTGTTGGCCATGCCGATCTCGTCGCCTGCGGGCCAGGGTGAAGTGGTTTGCGGATGCGCGGCCTGCGTGGCGCAGAACAATGCGGACGATGCGAGCAGCGCGCGGGCGAAAATTCGGATCATGCGGGCCTCCCTGAAATACCGTGACGCCGGAGCGAGGCTATCACCGCCGCCGCTGCGTCTGCCGCCCTCTTTCGCCGCCTCGCCTTTTTGCAACGCAGCAGGACACAGGGCGGCGCTCCGCCAAAGCAACCCTGGCTCCAGGCACATCCGTAATACGACTTTAATGGAACCCGGATAATACTACCGTTCAGGCTGACGATCGGCCGCGCCACCGCCATTTGAACCCGGCCGCAGCGGGCCGCGACGAACCGCCGGGCAGCGTCATCGCACCTTTGGGACGCCCGATCGTGTTTGGGAGTTTTGCATCATGATCGCCAACATGGCCCGCGCGAGCCTGCTCGCTCTTGCCGTCACCGCACCCATGGCCGGCGCGGCCGAAGCCCGCACGGTCTATGACGGCCGCTGGAGCCTCACCATTCACACGACGCGCGGCGATTGCAGCACCTACAATTTCCCGGTCGACATTACCAACGGGAACGTGAGCTTCCCGAATCTCGTGCGCGCCAACGGCCGCGTCACGGCCAAAGGCAATGGGCGCGTGTTCGTCGCCGCGATGGGCAAGTCGGCGTCGGGCTCCGGCAAGCTCAACGGCTCGTCGGGCGGTGGCCATTGGACCGGCCGCTCGGGCGAGGACCGCTGCTCGGGCGTGTGGACGGCGCAGCGCGCGTAAGGCCCGGCACGAACATCTCACGTCGGACAAAGCCCGGTGCAGGCGCTGCCTGCGCCGGCTTTTTTTTTACCGCCGGCAGGAACGCGACATTGAGGCCGTTCGCGCCGCCGGCCGGCTGTGCTAGAATTTCTCATCTCAACAGCACCCGGAGGTCGCCATGGCGCACAGCCTGGTTCCCAGCGACCGCGTGGAAGGAACGCCGGTCCACGGTCGCAACGGAGAGAAGCTCGGCACGATCGAGCGGCTGATGCTGAACAAGACGAGCGGCACGGTCGCCTACGCTGTCGTCAAAAGCGGCGGGCTGCTCGCCGCCCATCATCACTACCCGCTGCCCTGGGACACGCTCCGCTACAACGCGGCGCGCCATTGCTACGATGTCGACCTCACGCTCGAAGAGCTGCGCAGCGGCCCGAGCGAGTTCGACGACACGTTCGACTGGGGCGACCGGTCGCTGGCGGAGACACGGCCGCATTATTGGGGGCTGTAGGCCTCCAGACAGTGACGCCGCGCAACGCAGCGAGCGCAGGGTGGGCAAAGCCGCCAACAGGTCCGCGCGAAGCGCGGCCCGATGACAGGCTCCGCGGCATGGCCGTCCGAAGGACGGCGTCGCTTCGTTCGCCTATGCCCACGTCGTCGCTTCGAGAAAGTACGCGTGGGCCCGGCTATAGCGCGTCGAAGACGCGCGTGAACGCGCTACTGCGCGCCTTGGCCCATGCGGTGCACGCAGCGACACCGTCCTTGACCGATTCACATTGTCAAACAGCCCTGCGGCCCGCCTTCGCTCGCTTGCGTGAACGATGAGCCGGCAAGCTCCTTTCAGCGTGACAAGAAGACAACGCTCCGCTGCCCGGCCACTTTCACCTTTCGGGCTGCCGGGCTCGCCCTTCCCCTTTTTCCGTCTCCCTCGAAAACGAGGGAATGGAGCGCCGGGAGGCGCCGGGCACCAGTGACGTAGGTGCCCGCGGACCATAACGCAGTCCGCAGCGCGCCTGACGAGGCACGCTGCCCCCCAGTGACGCAGGGGGGCGGCGCCTCCCGGCGCTCCACCTGATGCCGCCGCTGGGGGCACGTTCTCCCCACCCGGCGGCTTCCGTTTGCTTGGGCTCGGACGGTCCGAAGAGGACCTCCTGGCTCAAGAATGTTCTCTATATGTTCTTTTACAGGAATGCTGTCAACCCACGAATCCGGCCGTGGCGAGAACCGCCCTTGAGGGGTTGCTGCTGCTCAAGCCTGGCCGCGCGCTGTTCGCCTTTCGGCGCGAGGCAGCACCGCTTGCGTGCCAACCTCGCTGCGCCCCGGCCACGCCATTCCTTGAAAATCCGCGATCCGCAATGATATCATAATGATATCATCAACGGGAGACCGCGATGGTGGATATCCTGGTGCGCAACATCGACGCCGAAACTGCGCGGCGTCTCAAAGAAAAGGCGGCAGCCAATGGCGCCTCGGTGAACGAAACCGCGCGCAGGGCCATCGCTGAATACGTAAAGTCCGATAAGGCCGAACTCCGGGCGAAGGCCGATGCGATCCGCAAAAAGATCGGCAAGGTCAGCGGCGACTCGACCGACATCATCCGGCAAGATCGGGACAGCCGTTGACGCTCGTGATCGATGCCAGCGTCGCCATCAAATGGGTGCTGCCGGAGGGTGGCGCCGAACGCGCCATGGCGCTTCACGAACAACCCGAGGAGTTGATTGCGCCGACACTCATCGCAGCCGAGATCGGCAGCGTCATGCGAAGGCGTGCGGCCATTGAAGAACTGACCGCGCGCGAAGCTCGCGATGCGGCCGAAATCGCCATCGGACTTATCAATAGAATGGTCCCGATCCCCGCGTTGGCGGAACGCGCGCTGGAGCTCGCCATGGCCCTGCGCCATCCGATCTACGACTGCTTCTACCTGGCGCTCGCAGAGCGCGAACGCGCACCGCTCATCAGTGCGGACAAGAAGCTGATCAGGATTGCAAAAAGGGCGAAAGGAATTGAAGTCAGGGCGCTGTAGCCGGCTGGAATCGAAATATCAGGTGCAAGTGCTTTCCGGATTTCGCCGCCGCTCAATCCGGGCTACGCTCGCTGCGCGCGGCCGCGGCTATTTCAGGTCCAGCAGCTCCACGTCGAACATCAGCGTCGCGTTCGGCGGAATGACGCCGATGGCGCCACGCAGGCCGTAGCCGAGCTGCGGCGGCACGATCAGCGTGCGCTTGCCGCCGACCTTCATCGTCGCCACGCCCTCGTCCCAGCCGCGGATCACCTGCCCCGCGCCGACCGGGAACTCGAACGGCTCATTGCGATCGACCGAAGAGTCGAATTTCTTGCCCTTGGCGCCATGGATGTAGAGCCAGCCGGTGTAGTGCACGACGGCAGTCTGTCCCGTGTGCGGCGACGCGCCGGTGCCGACCTTGCTGTCGATGATCTGCAGGCCGGAGGGTGTGGTGACGGGTTCCGCGGAGGACTGGGACATCGCGGCTTGATCCACGAGTCTTGAACCGACCACCGGCAGACTGATGACGACGAATCCGGCCATCAACGCCGTACGCGAACACAATGGCATCGGCACTCTCCTGGGACGATCTGTCTGGCCACCTCCGTGGCGCGATCCCCCCAGACGCCGCAATGCAACATCGCAAGATGGCCGAAGCTTGGTTCGGCCTGCCGCCCAAAGCATAATGACCTGCACACTTCTGCAGATCGGACCAAGCGTTTGACTCAGCATCCCGTCATCATCGCGGGCGGCGGCATCGGCGGGCTCGCCACCGCGCTGACGCTGCACCAGATCCGCGTGCCGTGCGTGGTGTTCGAGGCCGTCCGCGAAATGCGGCCGCTTGGTGTCGGAATCAAGCTGCAGCCCAACGCGGTGCGCGAGCTTTACGACCTCGGCTTCACCGAGCGGAACTCGATCGCGTGGGCCTGCCGGCCAAAAGCATGGGTGTCGGGCTCAACGGCAACGACATCTATTCCGAGCCGCGCGGACGCCCGTCCTACGCGCTTCACTTCAGGCCGAGCAGCTCCACATCGAACATCAGCGTCGCATTCGGCGGAATGACGCCGCCTGCCCCGCTCGCGCCATAGCCGAGCTGCGGCGGGATGATCAGCGTGCGCTTGCCACCCACTTTCATCGATCCCACGCCCTCGTCCCAGCCGCGGATCACGCGCCCCGCGCCGACCGGAAACTCGAACGGCTCGTTGCGGTCGACCGACGAGTCGAATTTCTTGCCCTTCGCTCCGTTGACGTAGAGCCAGCCGGTGTAGTGCACGACGACGGTCTGGCCTGTGCGCGGCGACGCGCCGGTGCCGGGCTTGCTGTCGATGATCTGCAGGCCGGACGACGTGGTGACGGGTTTTGCGGAGGACTGGGACATGGCGGACTGATCCATAATGCTTGAACCGAACACAGGCAGGCCGAGGGTGACGAACGCAGCGATCATTACGGTACGTGAACATGATGGCATCGGTGATCTCCCTGGGACGACCTGTCGGACCACCTCTGTGGCCCGATCCCGCAAGTGCCGCAAGGGGGGGCCGAAAAATGGCCGCAGCTTGTCTCGGTCACAGTCAAAGCATGCTAGCGCTCGCATGCCTGCAGAAATTGTAGTTCGCTTCGCTCAGCCTATCCTACGGACTGCGACTGGAGCATCACGGCCCGCGCCTTTGAACCCTGCCGTACCAAAATCATTCTCGATAGTGGCCACGCCCGTCAACGCAAAGAAACCACTGAGGCAGAACTTTTCTTTGCCGCTCATTTCAGAATGCACCCAAACTTTTTCCGATCCGTCACTCTTTTTCACCAGCGCGAAATGCGACGGTATTTTTTTCTTACCAAGCAATCGACAAGTTGCCGCTTCCAGTTCGGAAACATCTTCATCCAAAATGCGCTCTTTCCCTTCTTTGTGGGCAAAGGAATTTCGAACCTTGTTCACAATCCGAACCGGCTCCAATCGAACAGCAGGAACTCCCAATGCTAAAAGAAGGCGTATTCGCTGATCCGGATATTGCAAACGCAATTCGCTTGCGTCTGGAACTGAGCGTTCGACAACGTGCGTTAAAGCGCGGTCGATTTCGAAATGGATGCGAATAACTGCGCCAATATCGTCCGGCGTCTCAATAGCGCGCATCATCCTGCTGCTGTCAACGTTGAACGAGAATGTTGTCAGCCTTGTCATCACCCAACACCTCCAGTTGCATAATGTCTTTGTCGATCTCCATGGGATTGCGGGCTTTCACCATTAGCGAGCCGGCGACCGTCTGCACGTACAACCTACGAAATGCTCCCGTATTGAATCGTACGCTAGCTACACCGGCAAATTGTCGTGCTTCCTCCTCGGCATCTCCACCTGCTTGCCCTTCAGCATCGCCAGCGCCCTTGCGATCCTGCGCCGCGTCGAATGCGGCATGATCACGTCGTCGATATAACCGCGCTCGGCGGCGATGAACGGTGACAGGAAGCGCTCCTCGTATTCCTTCGTCCGCGCCGCGATCTTGTCCGGATCACCGATGTCGGCGCGGAAGATGATCTCGACCGCACCCTTCGCGCCCATCACCGCGATCTGCGCGGTCGGCCACGCATAATTGAGGTCGCCGCCGACGTGCTTGGACGCCATCACGTCATAGGCGCCGCCGAACGCCTTGCGGGTGATGATGGTGACCAGCGGCACGGTCGCTTGCGAATAGGCAAACAGGAGCTTGGCGCCGTGCTTGATCAGGCCGCCGTACTCCTGGTCGGTGCCGGGCAGGAAGCCGGGCACATCGACGAACGTCACGATCGGGATGTCGAACGCGTCGCAGAAGCGCACAAAGCGCGCGGCCTTGCGCGAGGCGTCGCTGTCGAGCACGCCGGCCAGCAC
This sequence comes from Xanthobacteraceae bacterium, assembly GCA_019746355.1. The sequence continues at coordinate 28,056 of JAIESC010000179.1, forward strand.
CATCGGCTGGTTGGCGACAAAGCCCACGGTGCGGCCGGCGATGCGGCCGAAACCCGTGACGATATTTTTCGCGAACGCTTCGGAGATCTCGAAGAAGTCGCCCTCGTCCACCACCTTGGTGATCAGCTCCTTGATGTCGTAGGGCTTGTTCGGATTGTCGGGGATCAGCGTGTCGAGCGACATATCCACGCGGCCGACGTCGTCGTGGCTCGGCCATTCCGGCACGCCGGCCTCGTTGTTGGCGGGCAGGAAGTCGATCAGCCGCCGCATCTGCAGGAGGCATTCGACGTCGTTGTCGTAGGCGCCGTCGGCGATCGAGGACTTGGTGGTATGCACGCTCGCCCCGCCAAGCTGCTCGGCGGTGACCACCTCGTTGGTCACGGTCTTCACCACGTCGGGGCCGGTGACGAACATGTAGCTCGTGTCGCGCACCATGAAGATGAAGTCGGTCATGGCCGGCGAATAGACGTCGCCGCCGGCGCACGGCCCCATGATGACGCTGATCTGCGGGATCACGCCCGAGGCGATCACGTTGCGCTTGAACACCTCGCCATAGCCGCCGAGCGAGGCCACACCCTCCTGGATGCGGGCGCCGCCGGCGTCGAACAGGCCGACGATCGGGGCGCGGGCGCGCATCGCGGCGTCCTGCACCTTGATGATCTTCTGCGCGTGGGTTTCCGACAGGGAGCCGCCGAACACGGTGAAGTCCTTGGCGAACACGAACACGGTGCGGCCGTTGACCGTGCCCCAGCCGGTGACGACGCCGTCACCGGGAATCTTCTGCTTCTCCATGCCGAAGTCGATGGAGCGGTGCTCGACGAACATGTCGAACTCCTCGAACGAGCCCTTGTCGAGCATCAGCTCGATGCGCTCGCGCGCGGTGAGCTTGCCGCGGTTGTGCTGCGCCTCGATGCGCGCCGCCCCGCCGCCGAGGCGAGCCTGCTCGCGCCGCTGCTCCAGTTTGTCGAGGATGTCCTTCATGCCGGGCCCCGCAGAGTCGTGCCAAATCAATAGCACGAGCGGACACAGGACGCCTCAACTGCGGAGCGCCCAAAGCGCGCCGCTCAATCCAGCCGGGTCAGCGTATGATAGAGCCCGACCGAAAAGGCGTGTGCCACCAGCGTTTCCTGCGCGCCGGAGCGTTGCGGCCGATCGGCCAGCACGCAGGCCGCATAGGTCGGCCCGTCGCGGCCGCCTGGATCGGCCTCAGCCAGCGCGGCCTCGGTGATGCGGCGGCAAAGCCATTTCGTGAACGGCCGCAGCCAGGGATCGCCTTGTGCCCGGCTCACGCTGACCAGCATCGTCCCCGGCCACGGTCCCTTCCAGCTCACCGTGCAGGCCGTGCCCTTGCCCCGCAGCAGCCACGCACCGGGTAGGCCGAAACCCAGCCCCCGCGGCAGCGGCGCGCAGCGGTCGATGCTCCAGTCGCTGTCGCTGAACGCAAGCAGACGCTCCGGATAACCGGCTTTGCCGAAGCGATTGCGCAGCTCTTGGGCAAGGCTGCGGTCGGGCGGCCGATCCTGCTCCGGCGCGATGCGGAAAGGGAACGCAGCGGCATCCAATCCGCCGCGCGGCCCGACCGAAAACAGTCCAACCACGTCACTCAATCTCGTCTGCTGGGTGTCGTCGTAAATGATATTGCCGTCGAGTTCGACCCAGGTCCGGCCGGGCGGATATTGGAAATGCACCTTGGCGCGATCGCCGTACTTCGCCTTCATCTCCTCCAGAAGACCGTTGTAGGAAACGAGCGACGTCGACACGTTGATGCCGAGCGCGTGCCGCGCTACCAGCTCCGAGCGGCGGCCGGTACGCCAATCGAGCACCAGTTCCGCGTAGGCCAGAGCGCAGACCAACGCGATGGCCGCCACCGCGACAACCACCTTGACGACGAGCCGCATGGGCGCTCCTTTCGCCGCCTTTGTGGCCGATCCGCGTTACCAATCCCTGACGGCCGAAGCTGCAATCCTTTGCACCTCACCGCGGCCGGGACACCCCGAAGCGGCCGGACTGGACCGCCCCCACCCCGGTGGTTTTCGGCTCGGGTTGCCGGAACCAGCCGCCTGGGGCATGACACCGCCCCATGACCGGACCACAAACCACGGGACCCCGAGCTCCCCAGACCAGCGCCGCACCCGCGGCCGATCCGCTGCAGGAGGCGCTGGCGCTGCATCGGGCGGGCAAGCATGACCTCGCCATGCAGCGCTATGTGGCGCTGCTGCAGAAGGAGCCGGACAACACCGACGTGCTCTACTACGTCGCGGTGCTGGCGGTTCAGGAGGGGCAGATCGCCGAGGGCGCCAAGGTGATCCGCCGCGCGCTCGCGGTCGGCAAGCCGCAGGCGCGGCTCTACAACCTGCTTGGCCAGCTGCACCTGCGACAGAGCCAGGACGAGGACGCGCTGAAGGCGTTCGGCCAGGCGATCGAGACCGATCCCACATTTCCCGACGCCTACGGCAACCGCGGCGCGCTGCTCGCCGAGATGAAGCGCTTTCAGGAGGCGTTCGAGGATCTCAACCGCGCCATCAAGCTTCGGCAGAACAACGCCACCGACCTCTGCAACCACGGCGGCGTGCTGTCGGACCTCGGCCGCCTCGACGAGGCGCTGCGGAGCCTCAACCGGGCGCTGGAGCTGATGCCGAAGCTTGCGCCCGCGCTCTACAACCGCGCCGAGGTGCTGGCGAAGCTCGGGCGCCATGCCGAGGCGCTCGCGGACTACGACGCCGCCATCGCGATCTTCCCCAACAATGCCGGCGCGCACAGCAACCGCGCGGCGGTGCTGAAGCAGCTCGGGCGGCTCGACGAGGCCCACGCTGCGGTCGACCAGGCGCTGGCGATCGATCCGAACTCCGTGGAGACGATCACCAACCGCGGCAACATCGCCTTCCAGCGGGGCCGGATCGACGATGCGATCAGCGACTACGACCGGGCGCTGCAGGCCAAGCCGGACTTCGCCGAGGCGCATCACGGCCGGGGGCTCGCCTACCTCCTCCGCGGCGACTGGGACGCGGGCTTCAAGGACTACGAATACCGCGACCGGCTGAAGACGCCGGTGTACCAGCCCCTGCCGCACCCGCGCTGGAGCGGCGACCGCTTGGAGGGCAAGGCCTTGCCCGGCGAGCGGCTGCTGCTGCTTTGCGAGCAGGGTCTCGGCGACACGATCCAGTTCTCGCGCTTCGCGCCGCTGCTCGCCGCGCAGGGCCGCGACGTGACGCTGCTGGCGCCCGCCAACATGCAGCGGCTGCTGTCGACGCTCGAGGGCGTGACGGTCGCGAGCATGGCCGGCGCGCCGCCGGTCAATGGCCGTCCGACGCGGTGGCTGCCGTTAATGAGTGTGCCGGGCGCGCTCGGGGTGCGGCCCGACACCGTTCCGGCCACGGGGCCCTACCTCAAGGCCGAGCCCACGCGGGTTGAGACCTGGGCTGCCTGGGTCGGCAGCGAAGGCTTCCGCATCGGCATCAACTGGGGCATCGGCACGGTGCCGGTCTGGTTCAGCCGCCTGCGCGACGTGCCGCTTGCGGCGTTCGCGCCGCTTGCGGAGGTTTCCGGCGCGCGGCTTGTCTCGCTGCAGATGGGCGGAGCGCTGTCGCAGATCGGCCTCGTGCCGTTCGGAGCGAAGATCGAGCAGCCCGGCGACAGCTTCCATGCCGACATGGGCGCCTTCCTCGAGACCGCGGCGCTGATGATGAACCTCGACCTGATCGTCACCTGCGACACCTCGGTCGCGCATCTCGCCGGCGCGCTCGGGCGGCCGGTGTTCGTGGCGCTGCCGGCGATCTCCGACTGGCGCTGGCTCACCGGCCGCGACGACACGCCGTGGTATCCGAGCATGCGGCTGTTCCGGCAGGAGAAGCCGGGCGACTGGAGCGGCGTGTTCGTGCGGATTGCCGTGGCGGTCGCCGAGATGGCGAAGCGCTAAGGTCCGATCCAGTCAAAACTGCAGTTTCGGCGTTTGTGTCCCTGGGTCCCGCTTCCGCGGGGCACCAGGGACACGAGCACCGACGCTCAATTGAAAGGAGCAAACGCTAGCGGATGACCGCAAGTCCCTTGCCGGTCACCTGATAGACCCGGCGATCCAGGACATCGCGCGGCCCGCCGGCCGGCCGCTCCGGGTCGAAGATCAGCGCGCAGGCGACGTAATCGGCCTTGCCGCCCTGCTCGGCCAGCTCCTCGAGCCAGCCGCTCGACATCAGCCGGCAGATCGGCGTGATGAGAAAGCGCATCCACCGGCCGCCCTCGGCGACGACGCCGCCGATCAGCATGGTCGCCTGCGGCTGCTTCAGCCAGCGCACGATGCAGACGTCGCTGCTGCCAAGCCGCAACCGCACGTCGACGGAGGAGATGCCGGTGCTCGGCGTGAGAAAGCTCTTGCAGCCTTCGAGCTTCCAGTCGCTGTCGGTGTAGTCGAAGTAGCCCGGCGCGCGGGCATGGAAGCGCTTGAGCCTGTCATGCGTCACCGGCGCGCGGTGATCGCGGTCGAACATGTCGGGGACGATGGAATACGGAAACCGCTGGATCGACCTGCCGTCGCTTACGGTAAACAAACCGTAGATGCTGGCGAGCTTGCGGACCGAGGCCGGCTGATCGTCGACGTTGCCGGGCAGCCCGCCACCGCCGGCGGGACCGGCGTCGTCGGCGGCCGGCTCGTGCGCCGACTCATGCGAGGCCTTGGCTTGCGCGTCGAGCGCGCTCAGTTCGGCGGTCCTGCTGGAATATTCGAGCGCCGCAGCATAGCCGAGCTGCAGGTTGGAGGCCGGCATGACCCATTCCAGGACGGTCACCGCATAGGTCGCGCCCGCGATCAGGCCCACGCAGCCGAGCGTGGCGGCAATTGAGACCGCTATCCGCGCCTTCATCGGTTTGTTGCTCCCGTCAGGCCGACGCGTAGCAGAAAGGGGTTAGCCGATGCTGAATCGGGGACTTGGGTGCAACAGCCAGGCACGTCATTCCGGGGGGCGCCGCCAGCGCGTTCACGCGCGTCTTCGACGCGCTATGGGCGCGAGCCCGGAATCAGAAACGCAGGAAATTCCGATGTAACTGGATTCCGGGCCCGCCGCTTCGCGGCGTCCCGGAATGACCGCGCGGCTATTTGGCGGGAAGCTCAGCAAGAATCAGCGCCGCCGCATCGAATTCCCTGCGGCGATAATCGCGGCGCTGCAGCGCCAGCTCGTCGCGGCCCCAGAACTGAATGTTCCAGTCCTCGTCGACATGGGCCGCGGTCCACACATCATCGGGCGACAGACGGCGCTCGGCGAGCGCAAGCGCGAGCAGCGCCGAGCCGGTGATGGTGGTGGCGATGCTCAGCGCGCCGAGACGCCAATGGCCAGGTGGATCGTCGGTGCCGGAGATTTTCGGACGCGCCGCTGCGATCGCTTCCGGAGCCTGCGCGACATGCATCACGCCTTCGGCAAGACTGAAGCGCGCGCCGATCGCATCGCGCGCCCAGGCCAGGACCGGATCCCAATGCTTGCGCTGGAGCGCGACGAGACCGTCGGGCTCGGATGCGCGGTAGAACAGAAGATCGGTCCCGAGATATTTCGCGATCTCGTCGGCGACCGGCGCGGGCGCAGGCGCCACGCCGTCGATGATCGAGTTGGCGAGCCGGGTGAGCGGCATGGTCGCCGGATCGATCACCTTCTCCTGCGCGCGCCATTCGGCGGCGATCGCTTGCGCGATCGCAAGCACCGGCGCGGCGAACGGATTGCGCGCAGGCGTGCGCACCGCGCGGCCGTCGAGCAGCACCGCGTAGCCGCCGCTGCCCTTGCCGGCCGTCGCCTCCTTGAAGAACCGCGCACGCAAATTCGGACGCATGTTGCGCCGCGCCGCCTCCATCGGATCGAGCGGCTGATTGGCAAATATGTCCTCGAAGATGTCGCGCATCGTTCGCAAAACGGGCCTGGGTTGTGGTGACGCTGTTGTGATTGGAATTGTGCGCCGCAGCAACCCCAATTGACCGTGGAATGCAAAATAACGCCGCCACAAATTCGTGCCGGGAAGCCGCGATTTCCGGCGTTTTGCGCCGCGTGCAGCGCCGCATTGTGCCGTATTGACCGCGCCACACGCAGCCTTTGGATTTGCAGACGCCGGGCCACAGATATGCCCGTGGCAGCGGTGGAATTCGATGTTTTTGTCTATTAAAATTCCATTCTGGAATCGGCGGTTACACGTCGGCCGCCGCCGAATGGGAACCTGTTGCTGCGTCACGCGAGCCCTTGGGAATTCGCGAAGAAGGGGCGCGTGAAGAGGAGTCGATGAAACCAACTGACATTGGGAATCCCGACTACTTCCATAAAGTGGTCGACTGCCAGTGGGCGTGCCCGGCTCACACCCCCGTCCCCGAATACATCCGCTTGATCGCCGAAGGCCGCTACAGCGACGCCTACATGATCAATTGGAAGTCGAACGTGTTTCCGGGAATTCTCGGACGCACCTGCGACCGGCCGTGCGAGCCGGCGTGCCGAAGGGGCCGCGTCGAGGACAACCCGGTCGCGATCTGCCGCCTGAAGCGCGTCGCCGCCGACTACAAGGACGACGTCTCGCACCGGATGCCCAAGCCCGGGCCGAAGAACGGCAAGCGCATTGCGCTCATTGGCGGCGGGCCCGCGTCGCTTGCGGTGGCGCGCGACCTCGCGCCGCTCGGCTACCACTGCACGGTGTTCGATCAGGACCCGAAGGCCGGCGGCATGATGCGGAGCCAGATTCCAAAATTCCGCCTGCCCGACGCGGTGATCGACGAGGAGTGCGACTACATCCTCAACCTCGGCATCGAGTTCAAGGGCGGCCACCGCATCGACAGCCTGAAGAAGCTCTTGTCGGAAAACTACGACGCGATCTTCGTCGGCTCCGGCGCGCCGCGCGGCCGCGAGCTCGAGATTCCGGGCCGCAAGGAAGCGGCCAAGAACATCCATATCGGCATCGACTGGCTCTCGTCGGTGTCGTTCGGCCACACCAGCCAGATCGGCAAGCGCGTGATCGTGCTCGGCGGCGGCAACACCGCGATGGACTGCTGCCGCACCGCGCGGCGGCTGGGCGGCGACGACGTCAAGGTGATCGTGCGTTCGGGCTTCGAGGAGATGAAGGCGTCCCCCTGGGAGAAGGAGGACGCCATGCACGAGGACATCCCGATCCTCAACATGCTGGTGCCGAAGGCGTTCACCCACGACAACGGCAAGCTCAACGGCGTCACCTTCGAGAAGGTGAAGGCGGTGCGCGACGAGAAGGGCCGCCGCAACCTGGTGCCGACCGGCGAGCCGGATCAGCATTTTCCGTGCGACGACGTGCTGGTCGCGGTCGGCCAGGAGAACGCGTTCCCCTGGATCGAGCGCGACGTCGGCATCGAGTTCGACAAGTGGGACATGCCGAAGGTCGATCCGACGACGTTCGTCTCGACCAACCCGAAGGTGTTCTTCGGCGGCGACGCGGCGTTCGGACCGAAGAACATCATCTGGGCGGTGGCGCACGGCCACGATGCGGCGCTGTCGATCCACAAGCTCTGCTCGGGCGAGGACATCACCGAACGGCCGCTGCCGGAGGTGACCATCTCCTCGCAGAAGATGGGCATCCACGAGTGGAGCTACGACAACGACATTTCCGCGGACAAGCGCTTCAAGGTGCCGCACCGCGAGAAGGTGATCGCGCTGAAGGACATCCGCGCCGAGGTGGAGCTGGGCTTCGATCCGAAGCTCGGCTTCAACGAGGCGCAGCGCTGCCTGAACTGCGACGTGCAGACGGTGTTCACCTCGCAGCTCTGCATCGAGTGCGACGCCTGCGTCGACATCTGCCCGATGGACTGCATCACCTTCACGCCGAACGCCGAAGAGGCGGACCTGCGGACCCGGCTGAAGGCGCCGTCGACCAACCCGACACAGGACCTTTACGTCGCCGATGGCCTGAAGACCGGCCGGGTGATGGTGAAGGACGAGGACGTGTGCCTGCACTGCGGGCTTTGCGCCGAGCGCTGCCCCACCGGTGCGTGGGACATGCAGAAGTATCTCATCGACATGACCCACGCGGGTAAGCCATGCCAGCCACAGCGCCGATCAGCAGCGTAAACGACTTCGTCGTCCGGTTCGCCAACGTCAACGGCTCCGGATCGGCCAGCGCCAACGAGATGTTCGCGCGCTCGATCATCCGCCACGGCGTGCCGGTGTCGCCGCGCAACATCTTCCCCTCGAACATCCAGGGCCTGCCGACCTGGTACGAGGTGCGCGTCACCGAAGCGGGCCATCTCGGCGCCCGCGGCGGCGTCGACATGATGGTGGCGATGAACCCGCAGACCTGGGACAAGGACGTCGCCTCGATCGAGCCCGGCGGCTACCTGTTCTACGACTCGACCAAGCCGCTGCCGACCTCGAAGTTCCGCGAGGACATCACGGTGATCGGCGTTCCGCTCACCGCGATCACCAACTCGACCTACACCGACCCGCGGCAACGGCAGCTGTTCAAGAACATCATCTATCTCGGCGCGCTGTCGGCGCTGCTCGACATGGATCCGAAGGTGATCGAGCAGCTGATCGGTGAGCAGTACAAGGCCAAGGAAAAGCTGCTTTCCTCCAACGTCCATGCGCTGCACCTCGGCCGCGACTGGGCGTTGCAGAACCTGAAATGCCCGATCGGGCTGCGCGTCCAGAAAGCCGACAAGGTCGGCGACCGCATCTTCATAGAAGGGAACAGCGCCGCGGCGCTGGGAGCGGTCTATGGCGGCGCCACGGTCTGCGCCTGGTACCCGATCACGCCGTCATCGTCGCTCGCCGACGCCTTCACCAGCCATTGCAAGCGGCTGCGTCACGACCCCGAGACCAAGAAGGCCAAATACGCCATTGTCCAGGGCGAGGACGAGCTCGCCTCGATCGGCATCGTCGTCGGCGCCGGCTGGAACGGCGCCCGCGCCTTCACCGCCACCTCCGGCCCCGGCATCTCGCTGATGACCGAGTTCATCGGCCTCTCCTACTTCGCCGAAATCCCCGCGGTGATCATGAACGTGCAGCGCGCCGGCCCCTCGACCGGCATGCCGACGCGCACCCAGCAGTGCGACGTCATCGCCTGCGGCTATGCCTCGCACGGCGACACCAAGCACCCGCTGCTGTTCCCCGAAGACCCGCACGAGGCCTTCGAGATGGCGGCGCACTGCTTCGACCTCGCCGAGCGGCTGCAGACCACGATCTTCCTGATGCTCGATCTCGACATCGGCATGAACCACCGGCTGTGCCGGCCGCTGCACTGGGACGAGAGCAAGCAATACGACCGCGGCAAGGTGATGACCGCGGCGATGCTCGACGAGGGCCGCGACTTCGGCCGCTATCTCGACGTCGACGGCGACGGCATCCCCTACCGCACCTATCCGGGGACGCATCCGACCAAGGGCTCCTATTTCACCCGCGGCACCTCGCGCGACCGCTATGCGCGCTACTCCGAGGAAGGCCCGGTCTATGCCGACAACATGCAGCGGCTCTTACGCAAGTTCGAGACCGCGAAGAACCTGGTGCCGCGGCCGCTGCAGGCCAACGCGCAGAAGCCGACGAAATACGGCGTGATCTACTACGGCTCGACCTCGCCGGCGATGGACGAGGCGATCGGCATGCTGGAGGCGCGCGGCCATCAGCTCGACCGGCTGCGCATCCGCGCCTTCCCGTTCCATTCGAGCGTGGCGAGCTTCATCGCCGACCACGACTTCGTCTACGTGGTGGAGCAGAACCGCGACGCGCAACTGCGCCAGCTGATCGTCAACGAGAACGACATCGACCCGGTGCGGCTCGTGCCGATCCTGCACTACGACGGCACGCCGATCACCGCGCGCTTCATCGCCAAGGCGATCGGCGACCATCAGGACCAGCTCAAGGTGACGCCGCTGCGGAAGGTGGTGTCGTGAAGAAGGCTAAACCATCGCCACTTTCACCGCTGTCATGCGCGGGCTTGACCCGCGCATCCCGCTTAGGGGCGCACCCTGCCCTCCTAAGCGGGATGGCCGGGACAAGCCCGGCCATGACGGAGCAAGAAGAGCGGACACGGGCATGACCTACATCGCAAAGCCGAAGTTCCACCACCCCGGCCTGCCGAAGAACGAGCTCGGCTATACGCACCGCGACTACGAGGGCAAGATCTCGACACTGTGCGCCGGCTGCGGGCATGACTCGATCACCGCCTCGATCATCGAGGCGTGCTTTGAGCTTTCGATCGAGCCGCACCGGGTGGCGAAGATTTCCGGCATCGGCTGCTCGTCGAAGACGCCGGACTATTTCCTCGGCAATTCGCACGGCTTCAACACCGTGCACGGCCGCATGCCGTCGGTGCTGACCGGCGCGAACCTCGCCAACCGCGAGCTGATTTATCTCGGCGTCTCCGGCGACGGCGACAGCGCCTCGATCGGCTTCGGCCAGTTCGCGCACGCGATCCGGCGCGGCGTCAACATGACCTACATCGTCGAGAACAACGGCGTGTACGGCCTGACCAAGGGCCAGTTCTCGGCCACCGCCGACCGCGGCTCGAAGTCCAAGCGCGGCGTCACCAACGCCGACAACGCGATCGACCTGGTCGCCATCGCGCTGCAGCTCGGCGCCACCTACGTCGCCCGCAGCTTCTCCGGCGACAAGACCCAGCTCGTGCCGATCATCGAGGGCGCGCTGAAGCACCAGGGCTCGGCCTTCATCGACGTGATCTCGCCTTGCGTCGCCTTCAACAACCACACCGGCTCGACCAAGAGCTTCGACTACGTACGCGAGCACAACGAGGCGGTGAACCGGCTCGACGTGATCACCGGCCGCGCGCCGATCACCATCGACCAGGCGCCGGGCACGGTGCAGGTGGTCGAGCAGCACGACGGCACCAAGCTTGCGCTGCGCAAGATCGACGCCGACTACGACGTGCACGACCGGCTTGCGGCGATGGCGTTCCTGCAGAAGCACGCCGCCAAGGGTCAGGTGGTGACCGGGCTCCTCTACGTCGATCCGGAGGCGGACGACCTGCACGCCAACCTGAACACGGTCGCAACGCCGCTCAACTCGCTCGAGGCCAAGGACCTGTGCCCGGGCAGCGCGGCGCTGGACAAGATCAACGCGAGCCTGCGCTAGGGTCTGATTCAACTTCGTTGAATCAGACCCGTCGCTCATCTTGCTGTTTGGGCATGATCTTTTCCGAAAACCGCTTCACACTTTTCGGGATCATGCCCTAGCCGCCGCCGGCTCCCGCTCCAGGACGGGCTCTGTCGCCGCGGCCGACTGCAGATCGAGCCGCAGCGTGAGGCAGAACGCCGAGCCGCCGCTGCGCAGGAACGCGCCGAGCGGCGCGGTGGCCACCTGGTAGCCGCGCTCGGCGAGCTGCGCGCGCAGCCGCTTGCTGGCGGCCGACATCACCAGCGTGTCACCGATGCACACCGCATTGGCTGCGAGCTGGGAGGCGTCGCTCGCGCCGATCTCGATCCGGGCATCGGCGGACACCCGCTCGGCGATCGCCGCCCGTCCCGCCGCGGTGAACGCGCCGGGGACGTAGAGCACCTCGCCGCGGGGAAGCGGACGCAACGCGGTGTCCATGTGATAGAAGCGCGGATCGCACAACTCGAGCGCCACGGCATCGATGCCGAAGGTCTCCTCGACGACGCGGCGGGCCGCTGCATCCGAGCGCGGGCCGAAGCCCATCCAGAACAGGTTGCGCGCGGCGTCGAATACGCAATCACCGGCGCCCTCGAGCACCATATCCTGCGGCATCTCCTGCACGGTGTGGATCAGGCCGCGCGCCTTAAGCCCTTCAAAGGCCGCGCGATAGTGCGGCTCCTCGGGCCGGCGCTCGGGATGGCGGAAGCGCGCGAGCAGCGCCTTGCCGTCGAGCACCACCGCCGCGTTGGCGGTGAACACCAGATCGGGAAGCCGCTCGGCGGGGGGCACCAGCTCGATCCCGGCGCCGCGGGCGAGGAGCGCGCGGCGGAGCCCCACCCACTGCCGCTGCGCCTGCGCCGCCAGCAGGGTCTGGTGCGGCTGCCAGTCCTGCGGCTTCATCCAGGGATTGATCGTATAGAGCACGCCGAAATGGGTCGGCCGGCACATCAGAAAGCGCGGTCGTGCGTTGCCGTTCATTGAAAGCCCTCCTTGCCCCGCATCATTCACGCGACGGCCGGCTCAGGCTGCCGCGCGATTTCGTGCAGCGTCTCCTCGAGCGCGTCGAGCGCGCGGTCGAGATCGGCCCGTCCGATGACCAGCGGCGGCGCCAACCGCACCACCGTGCCATGCGTGTCCTTCGACAGAACGCCCTTGGCGAGAAGGCGCAGGCAGACGTCGCGGGCGCTGGCATGGGCCGGATTGATTTCGGCGCCCACCCAGAGGCCGCGGCCGCGCGCCGCCTTGAGCGCCGGGGTTTTCACCGCGCGCAGGCGCGAAAGCATGTGCGCGCCGAGCACGCGGCTGCGCTCGACCAGCCCCTCGTCCTCGATGACGCGCAGGGCCTCGAGGCCGACCGCGGCCGCGAGCGGATTGCCGCCGAAGGTCGAGCCGTGCGAGCCCGGGGTGAACACGTCCATCAGCTCTGAGAGGCCGACGAAGGCCGACACCGGCAGCACGCCACCGCCCAGCGCCTTGCCGAGGATGAGGCCGTCGGGGATGACGTTCTCGTGCTCGAAGGCGAACCAGGCGCCGGTGCGGCCGAGCCCGGACTGCACCTCGTCGAGGATCATCAGCACGCCGTGCTGGTCGCACAGCGCCCGGACGCCCGCGAGATAGCCTTGCGGCGGAACAATGATGCCGGCCTCGCCCTGGATGGGTTCGATCAGGACCGCGGCGGTGTTGGGGGTGATCGCGGCGGCCATGGCGGGAAGATCGCCGAACGGCACGGCGCGGAAGCCCGGCGTGAACGGGCCGAAATCCGCCCGGTACTCGGGTTCCGACGAGAAGCCGACGATGGTCGTGGTGCGGCCGTGGAAATTGCCCTGGGCGACGATGATTTCGGCGCGGTCGCGGGCGATGCCCTTGACCCGGTAGCCCCAGCGGCGGGCGGCCTTGATCGCGGTCTCGACCGCTTCGGCGCCGGTGTTCATCGGCAGCGCCGCATCGAGCCCGGTGCGGCGGCAGATTTCAGCGAGAAACGGGCCGAGCCGGTCGCTGTAGTAGGCGCGCGAGGGCACCGCGAGGCGGCGCCCCTGCGCTTCGAGCGCAGCAAGAACGCGCGGATGGGCGTGGCCGTGGCTCGCGGCGGAATAGGCGCTCATCATGTCGATGTAGCGCCGGCCCTCGACGTCCCAGAGATGGGCGCCCTGGCCGCGCGTCAGCACCACCGGCAGCGGCTCGTAATTGTGCGCCGCGTGACGCTCCTCCAGCTCGATCGGCATCGCGGTTCTTGTCATGTTTGTGGTCATGGCTCGCCTCGTCCGGTTGCTGGGACACGACGAATGTCACGACCAATTTAGGGAACCCATCGCGCCGTTACGGCCGAAGCTGCCGCGCGACGCGACCGTTTCGGCTGCGCGGCGGCGCGTGCACAGCCGCAAATGCTGCGGGCTTATGCCGGCTTGCCGCCGCGAGTCGGCGACAGCAGCGCCTCGGGATAGCCCGTGAAGGTGCGGACCGGGCGCAGCGCGATATGGCTGGTGATCCGCCGCACGCCCAGCTCGGCGTCGTCGATCAGGTCGCTGGTCAGCGTCTCATAGTGGGCGACGTCGCTGCAGACGAAGCGCGCCAGATAATCGAGGTCGCCGCTCACCTCCCAGCACTCGACCACCTCGTCGATCGCGCGCAGGCGCTTCTCCAGCCGGTCCGAGCGGGCGAGCTTCTCGAGCGCAATCTCGGCGAAGATCGTGACCGGCTTCGACAGGCGCTCGACCGCGATCACGGCGCGGTAGCCGGCGATGATGCCCGCCGCCTCGAGCCGCCGCACCCGTTCGAGGCATGGCCGCGGCGTCAGCCCGACCAGCCCCGCGAGCTTCTGCACGGTCGAACGGCCGTCCCGCTGCAAGGCAGCGAGGATTTTGATGTCGATACGATCCAGTGCGGGCGGGCGTCGGACGGCCATGGCTTCCCAAGTGAGGTGCCCATGAGTCGGCACCCGCCAATGTAGCCGCAAGTCGGCCGCTTGGAACCGGCTTTGGCGGCTCAGCCCCCCGCTCGCGCAGCCGGGGTTTCTCGGCAATCACCTGCCTCACCGCCTCCATGAAGCCTGCCGGCGGCGCCATGGCGATGCTCGGCGGCTTGCCGGTCTCCAGCAGGCTGTTGAGGCCGGACAGGATCGCCGGCCAGCCGTCCGACACCGACTCCAGGAACTTGGACTTGGGCGCCGGCGCCTCGGGCGGAAGGCCGTCAAAAATCTCGTTTCGGCGTTGTGCGATGCCGGCGGAGCCCCCGCCGTCATTCCGGGGCGCGCCGAAGGCGCGAACCCGGAATCCAGTTCGGAAGGAGTCTTTGTTTGCTGGATTCCGGGCTCGCTCGCTTCGCGAGCGCCCCGGCATGACCGCGGGGAGATTTAAGCGATCAGTTCGCGCACTGGCGGATATACATCTGCTGATCGCGCGGGTTGTTGCCGATGCCGGCGTTGAGCGGGAACGAGTGGATGCAGTTGGTCACGCGGTCGCCGAAGGTGTTGATCGGCGGCGGCCGGTAGGGCTGCACGGTCTGCTGGCCGAGGATCTCCTGCGGTGTCGGCCCCGCATTCGGCGACGGAACGGGCGGCGGAATGTAGGTGCTGCTGCCGTAGGGACGCGGCCGGTCCGTGCGCAACCCGGGCTCCGCCGCCTCCGGCACCATGGCCCGCACCGTCTTCGTGCGCGAGCCGTAGCCCCGCATGATGATCGGCGTGCCGTCGGCGTCGGTGCGGATGCCGAGATCGCGATCGAAGTCCCGCTTGCGCTGCTCCTGGTCGCTGACCGGCGCGCGGTCGCGATGCGTGTGCGTGCGCTTCTTCCTGGCGGCAGAGGCCGCGTCGAGCGTGCCTGCGGCGATCACCGCCGCAAGCGCAATCAGCGAAGCTTTGATGAACATGCGCATGGGACTGGCCTTTTCATCCGGTCTCATCCCCGCCCACCCTATATAAATAGGCCTATTCCTCCGGCGCGTCCACGATCGGGTCGTAGCGCTTGGCGTCGAAGCCCAGCAGGTTCCAGGACTGCTGCATGTGCGGCGGTAACGGAGCCGTGACATCGATGGTTCCGCCGCGCGGATGCGGTATGGCGATGCGCCGGGCCAGCAGATGCAGCTTGTTCTGCATGCCGCCGGGAAACTCGTAGTTCTCGATGCGGAAGTATTTCTCGTCGCCGATGATCGGATGACCGATGTGCTCCATGTGGGCGCGGAGCTGGTGGGTGCGGCCGGTGACGGGCTTGAGCGACAGCCAGGCGAGCTTGTGCGCCGCCGTCTCGACCACGGCGTAGTAGGTCACGGCGTGGCTGGCGTTCTCCTCGCCGTGGCGGGCGATGCGCATCATGCTCTCGTCCTCGCGCTCTTCTTTCGCGAGGAACGTCGACACCCGGCCCTGCCGCGGCCGCGGCACGCCGGCGACCAGCGCCCAGTAGATTTTCCGCGCCGAGCGCGAGCGGAAGTTCTTCGCCAGCGCCGCGGCGGCAAAGCGCGTCTTCGCCACCAGCAGACAGCCGGAGGTGTCCTTGTCGAGCCGGTGCACGAGGCGCGGCCGCTGGCCGTCCTTCGACGACATGCTGCCGAGCATGCCGTCGATGTGGCGCTTGGTGCCGGAGCCGCCCTGCACCGAAAGCCCCATCGGCTTGTTCAGCACCATCACGTCGTCGTCCTCGTAGAGCGTGATGGATTTGAGGAACGCGCGGTCCTTCTGATCGGCGCTGGCGTTGTCGCGCGGCTTCGGCGGCTCGATCTTGAGCGGCGGCACGCGGATCGCCTGGCCCTTCCGGATGCGGTCCTTGGGCTCTGCGCGCTTGCCGTTCACCCGCACCTCGCCTTTGCGGATGATGCGCTGGATGTGGCTGAACGACAGCCCGGGGAAGCGAGCTTCGAAGAAGCGGTCGAGCCGCATGCCGTCCTCGTCACCGGAGACGGTGACGGTCTGCACGCCCTTGCCTGATGTGGCCGCGACCTGCTGATTCATGTCTTGCCCGGGACGGCGCCCGCTTGGACGTTTGCTTGGAGGCTCACTTGGACGCTCACTTGGGGCACCTCGTCCAGCGAACGGATACGCCGCAACTGCGGGAAAAGAAACAGCCAAAGCGCCAGCACCGCGAACACCCCTGCCCCGCCGACGATCGCGGCAAGCGGCGCGCCGAGGAGGGCCGCCACCGCACCGGCCCGGAAATCGCCGAGGTAGTTGGAGGTGCCGGTGAACATGCCGTTCACCGCGCTGACCCGGCCGCGCATCTGCGGCGGGGTGCGAAGCTGAACCAGCGAGAAGCGGATGACGACGCTCACGGCGTCGGCCGCGCCGAGCACGGCCAGCGCCGCAAGCGACAGGATCAGGTGGGTCGAGAGCCCGAACAGGATGGTGAACAGCCCGAATACGGCAATCACGCCGAACAGCACCTGGCCGATCGGCAGCGTCAGCGGGCGTCGCGCCAGCACCACCGACATGATCAGCGCGCCGACCGCGGGCGCTGCGCGCAACAGCCCGAGCCCCCACGCCTCGGTCTTGAGGATGTCGCGGGCGAAGATCGGAAACAGCGTGCCGAGGCCAGCGAGGAACACGGCGCACATGTCGAGCGCGATGGTGCCGAGGATCACCCGGTCGCGCATCACGAACTGGAAGCCGCCGAGCGCCGAGCGCAAGGTCAGCGGCTCGGCCGAGCGCGGCGGGCGCTCCATTTTGATCATGGCGATGAACGAGGCGCCGACGGCCCAGAGCGCGATGGCGGTGCCGTAGACCGCCGCGGGTCCGAACGCATAGAGCAGTCCGCCGAGCACCGGACCGACGATCTGGCCGGCCTGGTTGGCCGAGGTGAACCAGGCGGTCGCGGCCGGCACCAGCGGGCGCGGCACCAGCGCCGGGATGATCGCGACCATGGTCGGGATCTCGAAGGCGCGCGCCGCGCCGACGAGCGCCGTGATCGCGTAGATCGCCCACGGGTCGAGCCAGCCCATCAGCGAGCCGGCGGCGAGGAAGGCCGCGGCGAGCGCCTCGCCGCTCTGGCAAACCAGCAGGATCGCCCGGTGGTCGCAGCGGTCGGCGATGTGGCCGACGAGGAGCGTCAGCACCAGCATCGGCACGAATTGCGCAAGCCCGAGGAAGCCGAGATCGAGCGCGCTGCCGGTGATCGAATAAAGCAGCCAGCCGATCGCCACCATCAGCATCTGGAACGACAGGATCGAGACGATCCGGCCGATCCAGTAGCAAGCGAAGGCGCGGTGGCCGAACACCGTCGCCGATGATGCCGCGGCGATGCTCATTTGCAGCGCCGCAGCTCCTCGACCTGCTTGTCCCAGGTGATCTTCATGCGGTCGCCGTGGGCGTCGAGCGTCACCGGCACGTCGCCCCTGGCGCCGCAATGGGCCTGCACGTAGACCGCGCGGGTCTTGTACATCTTGCCGATGCGGCAATAGCCGTCGAACCACCACAGCGAGGTGTCGGTCGCAACCAGCGCCGAATTGCGCGCATTGTCGCCGCCCATGACGCCGCAGACCTCAGGCGTCACCGCCCAGCGGCCGACGAACTGCTCCGCCGCGGACGCGCACGGCACAAGGCCCGCGCTCAGCGCGCAGGCCGCCACCACCGCCTTGATCATTGCCGTGCCGAGCCCTCTTCCAGCCGCTGCTCAATATAGCCGGCCGGGGGCCCGCGACGCCTTGGGAAGTCGCGATTTATCAGCGGATTTTGTCGTGCCCGGGCCAATATTTCCGGACGTGTGACCGGTCAGCCGCGCTCTTTTCTGAGCTTCGCCCAGTATTCCAGCCGTTTCCTGATCTCGCGTTCGAAGCCGCGCTCGGGCGGATCGTAGAACTGCCGGCGGCCGAGCTCTTCCGGGAAGTAATCCTGACCGGAGAAGGCCTCCTCGGCGTCGTGGTCGTAGG
The DNA here is from genome assembly GCA_019746355.1 of Xanthobacteraceae bacterium. The sequence continues at coordinate 45,989 of JAIESC010000179.1, forward strand.
CATAGCCGCGGCCGTAGCCCTCGGATTTCATCAGATTGGTCGGCGCGTTGAGGATGTGCTTGGGCGGCAGGAGTGAACCGTTTTCTTTTGCGGTCTGCTTTGCTGCGCCGAACGCGACATAAGCCGCGTTCGACTTGGGCGCGGTCGCGACGTAGATGACGGCCTGGGCGATCGCGAGCTCGCCTTCGGGGGAGCCCAGGAAATCGTAGGCGTCCTTGGCGGCGTTGGCGATCACCAGCGCCTGCGGATCGGCCATGCCGATGTCCTCGACCGCCATGCGGACGATGCGGCGCGCGAGATAGAGCGGGTCCTCGCCGGCGTCGAGCATGCGCGCGAGATAGTAGAGCGCGGCATCGGGATCGGAGCCGCGCACCGACTTGTGCAAGGCCGAGATCAGGTTGTAGTGGCCGTCCTGCTTCTTGTCGTAGATCGGCGCGCGCCGCTGCACGACCTTTTGCAGGGCTTCGCTGTCGAAAATCTCGCCCGGCCGCGCCGCGCGCCAGATCTCCTCGGCGAGGGTGAGCGAGGCGCGGCCGTCGCCGTCGGCCATGCGCGCGAGCGACAAGCGCGCTTCGGCATCGAGCGGCAGTTGCTTGCCTTCCAGCGCCTCGGCGCGCGCCAAAAGCTTCTCGACGGCCTCGGGACCAAGAGACTTGAACACCAGCACGCGCGCCCGCGACAGCATCGGCGCGATCAGCTCGAACGACGGGTTTTCGGTGGTGGCGCCGACCAGCACGATGGTGCCGTCCTCCATCACCGGCAGGAAGCTGTCCTGCTGGGCGCGGTTGAAGCGGTGGATCTCGTCGACGAACAGCAGCGTCCCCTGCCCGGTCTCGCGCCGCGCCCGCGCCTCGTCGAACACCTTCTTGAGATCGGCGACGCCGGAGAAGATCGCGGAGATCTGCACGAATTCGAGGCTGGTTTCGTGCGCGAGCAGCCGCGCCACCGTGGTCTTGCCGGTGCCGGGCGGGCCCCAGAAGATCAGCGAGCCGAGCGAATTGCTTTCCAGCATGCGCGTCAGCGCGCCGTCGGGGCCGAGCAACTGATCCTGGCCGACCACCTCGGACAGCTTCTGCGGGCGCAGCTTGTCGGCGAGCGGCCGCGGCGCCCCGGCATCGAGCCCCGCCGCCGCAAACAGGCTCGCCCCCCCGAGACTTGGGCCCCCGCCGCGTTTGGCGCGGGTTGCCATCGTCATCCCCCGAACACGGCCGAGATCTGCCGGCCGCCGCGCTGGATGATGACGCGCCAGACCCGCGCACCGGCCTCCGCGACCTTCTCCAGGTCGCGGGTCTTGGCGATCTTGGTGCTGTTGACCGACACCACCACGTCGCCGCGCTGGAAGCCCAGGCTCTGCGCGACCGTGCCTTCGGACACGTCGACCACGGCCACGCCTTCGGTCGAGGCCTCGAGCCGCAATTCGTCGGCCAGCGCCGGCGACAGGTTCGCGACCTTGGCGCCGAGGAACGGCGAGCGCGCCTGGATCACGATCTCCTCGCGCGGGGTCTCAGGCGCCGTCTGCAGCGCGACGGCGATCTTGCGTTCGCGGCCGCCGCGGAAGACGCCGAGCTGCACGGCGCCGCCGAGCGGGTGGGTGACGAAGCGGTAGTTGAAGGCGTTGGGATCGTCGACCGCCTGCTCGCCGACCGAAACGATGACGTCGCCGGTCTTGAGACCGGCGCGATCCGCAGGACTCCCGGTGGTGACGTTGGTCACGACCGCGCCCGCCGGCCGCTTCAGGTCGAACTCGCGCGACAGCTCGGGCGTCACCGCCTGCAGGTTGGCGCCGAGCCACGGCCGCTTCACCGCGCTGCCGCCGGTCTTGGCCGAGGCCACCACCACCCGCACCATGTTGGCCGGGATGGCGAAGCCCACGCCCTGCGAGCCGCCGGAGCGCGAGAAGATCGCGGTGTTGATGCCGACCATGCGGCCGGCCATGTCGACCAGCGCGCCGCCGGAGTTGCCGGGATTAATCGCGGCGTCGGTCTGGATGAAGAACTGGTAGTCGGTGACGCCGATCTGGGTGCGCGCCACACCCGAGACGATGCCGTGCGTCACGGTCTGGCCGACGCCGAAGGGATTGCCGACGGCGAGCACCACGTCGCCGACCAGCAGCTCGTCGGAGTTGGCGAACTCCAGCACCGGGAAGCGCTCCTTGCCGTCCTTGATGCGGAGCACGGCCAGATCGGTGCGCGGGTCCTTCAGCACCACGTCGACGGCAAGCTCGCGCTTGTCGGCGAGCGTGACCTTGACCTGATCGGCGCCGTCGATGACGTGGTTGTTGGTGACCACAAGGCCGTCGGCCTCGACGATGACGCCGGAGCCGAGCGAGCGCTGCTCGCGCGGGCCGCCAAACTGCGGGCCGCCGAAGAAGCGGCGGAAGAACGGGTCCTCCATCAGCGGATTGCGGTTGGCGACGGTCTTGGCGGCCGAGACAGTGACGACCGCGGGCGTCACCCGCTGCACGATCGGCGCATACGACATGCGCAGCGCCTCGGGCGACGGCGGCACCACGCGCTGCTGGGCGGACGCGCCCAAGCCGAGCAGGCCCAAGTCAATCATGCCCAAGCCAAGCGGCAGCGTCAGGACAAGCGCGGCAAGCGCACGGAAACCATAAGACATCGCGATTCATCCCCGGTCGGCGGACCCCGAGATATAGGCCGCCGGCCATGGCTTTAGAAGGGCGCGGAAGGCCGCTCCCCGGCCCCGGGCCGGGGCCGCCACGGGTCAATGCCCGTCAATCCTTGGCCGGGACGGTCCGCAGATAGGCGACGACCGCGTCGAGATCGGCATCGGTCATCTTGGCGTAGTACTGGTAGCCCATCGGGCCCTTGAGCGGGCTGCCGTCGCGGCTCTTGCCCTGGGTGATGGCGGACTTGATCTCGGCATCGGTCCAGTTGCCGAGACCCGCGGTCTTGCTCGAGGTGATGTTGCGCGACTTCGACACGCCCCAGGGACCGGGGAATTCGCGCCCGCCCTTGCCGAGCGAATTGGCGACGTCGAGACCGCCGCCGCCCTGCACGAACGGCGTGTGGCACTCCATGCAATGGCCGATGGTGGCGAGGTAGAAGCCCTTCCTGACCTTGTCGTTGAGGTCGGCCGGCGCATAGGCCTTCTCCGCGCCCGGGAAGATGTGGTGCGGCAGCGCGATCTTGTAGACCGGGTCCGGCACCTTGTTCTTCACCGGCGGCAGGCTCTTCAGATAGGCGACCAGCGCGTTGGCGTCGCCGTCGGTCAGGATCGGATAGAACGAGGTGGGCATCACTTCGGCGAGCGGAACGCCGCTCGGCCGCTTGCCGGTCAGGATCGCGGCCTTGATCTGCGCATCGCTCCAGCTGCCGATGCCGGTCTCCTTGTCCGGCGTGATGTTCGACGCGGTCACGTCGAACGGCGGCTCGTTGAAGCGCAGCCCGCCCGAATAATCCTTGCCGGCGGTCGCGGCCGGCGGCCCCTTCGGCGAATGACAGTTGGCGCAGGTCATGATGGTGTTGGCGAGATAGTCGCCGCGCGCCACCGATGCAGATTGCGCTGCGGCCGGTCCGGCCGCAGCAACGGCGGCCAGAGCCACGATCCAACGGAGCATCATCTTGTTCCTTCTTTTTTGGCTTGCAACAAGAGCCACAGGACGGGCGTCCGCGGCGAAGACTGATGATGAATCGAGAACGATTCTAGCCTGCGTTTGTGACAGCGCCAACGGCCCGCGCGGCCTTGCCCACCGCACGATTGACGACACGTTACCGCGCGCCTGCATCCGACAGGATGCGCACCATCCCGGAATAGCGGGCGCGCCGCGCGTGCGCGAGCGGCGTCACCCCGTCGCGGTCGGCAATGTTGACGTTGGCGCCGGCCGCAACCAGCAACCCGACGATCTCGGTGTGCGCCGCGCCGCCGTCGCCGAGGATCACGGCTTCGAGCAGCGCGGTCCAGCCGAGATTGTTGACGTGGTCCTTGTCGATCTCGGTGGCGAGCAGGATCTTCACCGCCTCCACGTGACCGTGATGGGCGGCGGGAATGAGCGCGGTGCCGCCATAGCGATTGATGTCCTTGAGGTTGGCGCCGGCGGCGAGTGCCATTGTGAGGATTTCGGTGCGGCCCTCGGCCCCGGCATAGAGGAACGGCGTGTCCTGGATGAAATCCTTGGCGTTGACGTCGGCGCCCTCCTGGATGAGGAAGCGCGCGACCTCGACGCGGTTGCGGTGGGTGGCAGCCAGGAGCGCGGTGCGGCCGCGCTGGTCGCGGGCGTCGATGCGGGCGCCCTCGCGGAACAGGTTGCGCACCACCACCAGCTCGCCGCGCTCGGCGGCGGCGATCATCTCGCGTTCCTTTTCGTTCCCCTGCTGGGCCGATCCGGGCATGGCGAACACCAAAAGCAAAAGGGCGGCCGAAGCCGCCCGCGCAATCCGTTGCGCTGCCATCGCCAGCCTTTACGCCGCGGCGGTGGCTTCCGCCTCGACCGGCCTGCCGGTGACCGGACCGGAGTCGAGGCCCTTGGCCGCTTCGTCGCGATCGACGAACTCGATCACCGCAACCGCGGCGTTGTCGCCGTAGCGGAAGCCGGCCTTGAGGATGCGGCAATAGCCGCCGTTGCGCTCCTTGTAGCGGGGGCCGAGCACATCGAAGAGCTTCTTGACCATCGCCACGTCGCGGATCTGCGACACCGCCTGACGGCGGGCATGCAGGTCGCCGCGCTTGCCGAGCGTGATGAGCTTCTCCACGACCGGGCGAAGCTCCTTCGCCTTCGGCAGCGTGGTGGTGATCTGCTCGTGCTTGATCAGCGCCGCCGCCATATTGGCGAACATCGCCTTGCGGTGCTCAGGCTTGCGGCCGAGCTTGCGGTGAGCGTTTCCGTGACGCATCGCGTACTCCTTAAATCTCTCGGTCTGTCATGCCCGGCCTTGTGCCGGGCATCCACGCCTTGGCGCCAAGACATGGATGGCCGGGACAAGCCCGGCCATGACGGCAGCCATTGTGCCTAGTAGTGGTCCTCGAAGCGCTTGGCGAGCTCTTCGATGTTCTCGGGCGGCCAGCCCGGCACTTCCATGCCGAGGTGCAGGCCCATCTGCGCGAGAACTTCCTTGATCTCGTTGAGCGACTTGCGGCCGAAGTTCGGGGTGCGCAGCATCTCGGCTTCGGTCTTCTGAACGAGATCGCCGATGTAGACGATGTTGTCGTTCTTGAGACAGTTGGCCGAGCGCACGCTGAGCTCGAGCTCGTCGACCTTCTTGAGGAACGCCGGGTTGAAGGCGAGATCGGGGATCGTCTCCGCGGCCTGCTCCTTGCGGGGCTCCTCGAAGTTGACGAACACGTTGAGCTGGTCCTGCAGGATGCGCGCGGCGTAGGCCAGCGCGTCCTCGGGACCAACGGCGCCGTTCGTCTCGATGCTCATGGTCAGCTTGTCGTAGTCGAGGATCTGGCCCTCGCGGGTGTTCTCGACCTTGTAGGAGACCTTGCGGACCGGCGAGTAGAGGCTGTCGACCGGGATGAGACCGATCGGCGCGTCCTCGGGCCGGTTGCGCTCGGCGGGCACGTAGCCCTTGCCGGTGTTGACCGTGAACTCCATGCGGATCTCGGCGCCCTCGTCGAGGGTGCAGAGCACGAGCTCGGGATTGAGCACGACGATGTCGCCGACGGTCTGGATGTCGCCCGCCACCACGGTGCCGGGGCCGGACTTCTTGACGACCATGCGCTTGGGACCATCGCCCTGCATCTTGATGGCGATGTCCTTGATGTTGAGCACGATGTCGGTCACGTCCTCGCGGACGCCGGCGATCGACGAGAACTCGTGCAGCACGCCGTCGATGTGCACCGACTGCACGGCGGCGCCCTGCAGCGACGACAACAGAATGCGGCGAAGCGCATTGCCCAGCGTCACGCCAAAGCCGCGCTCGAGCGGCTCGGCGACGACCGTCGCGGTCTTCTTCGCGTCGGTGCCGGCCGCAACCTGCAGCTTGTTCGGCTTGATCAGTTCCTGCCAGTTCTTCTGGATCACGTTTGCACCCATCGTATTGAGTGGCGCGGGCTTATTCGCACCCCACTCCGCCCCGTGGGAATTCTCGGCGGCAGCCTGCGGGCCGTCCCCAGGCCGGACATATGTATCGCTCATACGCGCCGACGCTTTCTCGGCCGGCAGCCGTTGTGCGGGATCGGCGTCACGTCGCGGATCGAGGTGACGGTGAAGCCCGCGGCCTGCAGCGCGCGCAGCGCCGACTCGCGGCCTGAGCCGGGACCCGCGACCTCGACTTCGAGGGTCCGCATGCCGTGCTCGGCGGCTTTCTTGGCTGCATCTTCCGCGGCCATCTGGGCGGCATAGGGCGTCGACTTGCGCGAGCCCTTGAAGCCCATGGTGCCGGCCGACGACCAAGCAATCGCGTTGCCCTGCGCGTCGGTGATGGTGATCATGGTGTTGTTGAACGACGCGTTCACATGCGCGACGCCCGAGGCGATGTTCTTGCGTTCGCGTCGGCGGACGCGCCCGGCGGGAGTAGCTTCCTTACCCATTGACGATCCTTTCGCGGTCCCGCGCGGTTCAAGCGGGCCGATGCAAAAAATTCCGTTCGAGAGCCTTACGTTGCCTTCTTCTTGCCGGCGATGGCCTTGGCCGGACCCTTGCGGGTGCGGGCGTTGGTGTGGGTGCGCTGGCCGCGGACCGGGAGGCCCTTGCGGTGGCGCAGGCCCCGGTAGCAACCGAGGTCCATCAACCGCTTGATGTTGACGGCAACCTCGCGCCGCAGGTCGCCTTCAACCATGTAATCGCTGTCGATCACTTCGCGGATCTGCAGCACTTCCTGATCGGTGAGTTGCGACACCCGGCGGTCCTCCGGGATGTGCACCTTCTCCATGATGTCCTTCGCGTTCTTCTGACCGATCCCATGGATGTACTGGAGCGCGATCAGGACGCGCTTGTTGGTCGGAAGATTCACGCCTGCAATACGGGCCACGTCTTCACTCCTGTTCCGGCCGGCCGCTTAGCGGCGCCGCCGTTCCTGCCTGTTCGGAAAGCCGGAAGAATTTCCCATTGAAGCCTGCAAAGGGTCTTCCAAGCGATAACGCGACGCCCTCCCCAACCACTCTGGGGCAGGCATCGTTCGAACTGAGTCCTACTGGATCGCCAGTTATTAGGGGATTCCGCCTCACTTCGTCAACCTCCGGCCCCGCGCAGCTTTCTGGCTTTTTTTCGGCGCTTTGGCCGCGCGGCGGGAGGCTGTTTTTGAGGCCGGCTTGCGCCCGGAAGCGGCCTTCGTGGCCCGCCTCGCCCCGTTAACCGTCTTGGCCTTGGCGGGGGCCTTCTTTTGGGCCGAACCGGCGGCCTTCCGGGAGATGGCTTTGCCACCCGAGGCGGTCTTTGCGCTCGAGGCGGTTTTGGACGGCTTGGACGGGCTGACCGGGCGGAACGCGGCGTCAGCCAGCGCCCGACCGATGGCGCCGGCGACGTCGGAGATCGAAGCCATGCCGTCGACCGTCCGCAGCGCCCCTTTGCCCTTGTAGTAGCTCACCAGCGGCGCGGTCTGGGCCCCGTAGGCGGCAAGCCGCTGCTTGAGGATTTCCGGATTGTCGTCGGCCCGCAGCGGCTCGCCGCGGAGCTTCATCTGCTCGACGCGGCTCTCGATCCGCCGCACCAGGATGTCGGGATCGACCTGGAGCTCGATCACGGCGTCGAGGCGGAGCTTCTTCTTCGCCAGCATCCGGTCGAGCGCCTCGGCCTGCGGCACGGTGCGCGGGAAGCCATCGAGAATGAAGCCGTTGCGGGCGTCCGGCTGGTCGACCCGGTCGGAGACGATGCCGACCACGACCTCGTCCGGGACGAGCTCGCCCCGCGCCATGATGTCCTTGGCCTTGAGGCCGATCGGCGTGCCGGCCGCAACGGCCGCACGCAACATGTCGCCGGTGGAAAGCTGCACGATGCCGTATTTCTCAACCAGTTCCTTGGCCTGCGTGCCCTTGCCGGCCCCCGGCGGGCCGAGCAGAACAATCCTCATCGCCTGCGCCCCCGCAGCTTCGACCGCTTGATCAAACCCTCATACTGATGCGCCAGCAGATAGCCCTGGATCTGCGCGACGGTGTCCATGGTGACGCTGACCACGATCAGGAGCGATGTGCCGCCGAAATAGAACGGCACCGCGGCGTAGGCGATCAGCATTTCCGGGATCAGGCAGACGATGGCGAGGTAGGCCGCGCCGACCACGGTGATGCGCGAGAGCACATAGTCGATGTACTCCGCAGTGCGCTCGCCCGGCCGGATGCCCGGGATGAAGCCACCGTGCTTCTTGAGGTTGTCGGCGGTCTCGGTCGGATTGAACACGATCGCCGTGTAGAAGAAGGCGAAGAACACGATCAGCGCGATGTAAAGGATCAGGAACGCCGGCCGGCCGTGGCTGAGCTGCGTCACGATGATCTGCCACCATTCCGGCCCGCCGCCCTGCGCGTTAAACTGGGCGATGGTGGTGGGCAGGAGCAGCAGCGACGAGGCGAAGATCGGCGGGATCACGCCCGAGGTGTTGAGCTTGAGCGGCAGGTGCGAGGACTGGCCCTCGAACATGCGGTTGCCGACCTGGCGCTTCGGATACTGGATCAGCAGCCGGCGCTGGGCGCGCTCCATGAAGACGATGAAGGCGATGACCACCACCGCCATGACGATGACGACCAGGATCAGGCCGGTGGACAGGGCGCCCTGGCGGCCGAGCTCCAGCATGCCGGCGATGGCGGACGGCAGCTCGGCGACAATGCCCGCCATGATGATCAGCGAGATGCCGTTGCCGATGCCGCGAGCGGTGATCTGCTCGCCGAGCCACATCAGGAACATGGTGCCGCCGGTGAGCGTGATGGCGGTGGAGATCCGGAAGAACATGCCCGGATCGCTGACCACGTTGCCCGCGCCTTCGAGGCCGATGGCAATGCCGTAGCTCTGGAACGCGGCCAGGACCACGGTCAGGTAGCGGGTGTACTGGTTGATGACCTTGCGGCCCTGCTCACCCTCTTTCTTAAGTTGCTCGAGTGTCGGTGAAACAGTCGTCATCAACTGAATGATGATCGATGCCGAAATGTACGGCATGATGTTCAAGGCGAAGATCGCCATGCGGTGGATGCCACCGCCGGCGAACATGTTGAACATGCCGAGAATGCCGCCCGCCTGGGTGCGGAAGATCTGGTCCCAGGCGGTGGGATCGATGCCGGGCAACGGGATGTAGGTGCCGAAGCGGTAAACCAGCAGCGCGCCGAGCGTAAACCAAATGCGCTTCTTGAGTTCCTCGGCCTTGGCCAGCGCCGAGAAGTTCAGATTGGCTGCCAGTTGTTCCGCTGCAGAGACCATCGAGAGCTCCCTTTCGACCCCAAGACCCCGGGACGCACGTCCCGGGCATATAGGGATCAGGCGGCCTTTTCGCCCTCTTCACGCTTCGGTGCCAGAATCTTGACCGAACCGCCGGCCTTCTCGACCGCGGCCACCGCCGACTTCGAGGCGCCGAACACCTCGAAATTGACCTTGGCCTTGAGCTCGCCGTTGCCGAGGAGCCGCACGCCGTCCTTGGCGCGGCGGAGCACGCCGGCCTTGATCAGCGCCGCGGCATCAACCGTCGCGCCGGCGTCGAGCAGCTTGGCGTCGATCGCGGCCTGGACCTTGCCGAGATTGACCTCGTTCAGCTTCAGCGCGAACGCGGTGTTGCGGAAGCCGCGCTTGGGCAGGCGGCGATGCATCGGCATCTGGCCGCCTTCGAACCCCTTGATGCGCACGCCCGAGCGCGCGGTCTGGCCCTTGCCGCCGCGGCCGCCGGTCTTGCCGGCGCCCGAGCCGATGCCACGGCCGATGCGGAAGCGCTTCTTGCGCGCGCCGTGCTTCGGGGCGATCTCGTTCAGCTTCATCGCCGCTTCTCCTTACTTCCCGTCCACGACGCGAACGAGGTGCTTCACCTTGTCGATCATCCCGCGCGTCGCAGGCGTATCGGGCAGATCCTTGGTGCGGCCGATCTTGTTCAGCCCGAGGCCGACCAGGGTCTCGCGCTGGGTGTGATCGCGCCGCATCGGGCTGCCGGTCTGCTGGACCTTGATGGTTTTGCTGGCCATGAAACGTCTCCCGCTCAGTCGGCCGCGGCTTCGCTGTCGGCGCCCTGGCGGCGAGCCTGGAGCGTCGAGACCTTGATGCTGCGGCGGGCCGCGACCGAACGCGGCGAGTCCTGATGCTTCAGCGCGTCGAAGGTCGCGCGCACCATGTTGTAGGGGTTCGACGAGCCGATCGACTTCGCTACCACGTCCTGCATGCCGAGCGACTCGAACACCGCGCGCATCGGGCCGCCGGCGATGATGCCGGTGCCGGGAGGCGCCGCGCGCAGGAACACCTTGCCCGCGCCGTGACGGCCGAACACGTCGTGATGCAATGTGCGACCCTCGCGCAGCGGCACGCGGATCAGGTTGCGCTTGGCGGCGTCGGTCGCCTTGCGGATCGCCTCCGGCACCTCGCGCGCCTTGCCGTGGCCGTGGCCGACCCGGCCCTTCTGGTCGCCGACCACCACCAGCGCGGCAAAGCCGAAGCGGCGGCCGCCCTTCACCACCTTGGCGACGCGATTGATGTGCACGAGCTTGTCGATAAACTCACTCGGCTCGCGCTCTCCGCCGCGCTCCCGGCCGCCTTCGCGATCTCGTCTTGGTTCACGTGCCATAACGGTCTTCTCTCTTTTCGGGCGATCGGCCCGCCATCATCCGTTCAGAACTTCAGGCCGCCCTCACGGGCCGCGTCTCCAAGCGCCTTAATGCGCCCGTGGTAGCGATAGCCGCCGCGGTCGAACACGACGTCCTTGATGCCCTTCTCGACCGCGCGCTTGGCAACCAGCGCCCCGACCGCCTTCGCGGCCTCGACGTTGGCGCCCGACTTCGCGCGCATGTCCTTCTCCAGCGAAGAGGCAGACGCCAGCGTCACGCCCTTCACGTCGTCGATCACCTGGGCATAGATGTGCTTGCCCGAGCGGTGCACCGACAGCCGCTGGCGGCCGTTCGCCGCCGCTTTCACCGAGCGCCGCACGCTCGCCCTGCGGCGCAGGGCCCGGTCCTTGACAGTCGCCATAGCGCGCTCCGTTACTTCTTCTTGCCTTCCTTGCGGAAGATGTATTCGCCCACGTACTTCACGCCCTTGCCCTTGTAGGGCTCCGGCGACCGGAAACCGCGGATCTCGGCGGCCACCTGGCCGACCTTCTGCCTGTCCGAGCCGGCGATCTTGATCTCGGTCGGCTTCGGCGTGGTGATCGCGATGCCTTCCGGGATCGGATAGAGCACGTCGTGGCTGTAGCCGAGCTGAAGCTGCAGGTTCTTGCCCTGCACCGCGGCGCGGTAGCCGACGCCGGTGATCTCGAGGCTCTCCTCGAAGCCCTTGGTGACGCCGGTGATCAGGTTGTTGATCAGCGTGCGCGACGTGCCCCACTGCGAGCGCGCGCGCTTGGTCTCGAAGCGCGGATCGACCTTGATCCCGCTCTTGTCCATGACCGCCTTGACGTCGTCATGCAGCACAAGCTGCAGCGCGCCCTTCGGGCCCTTGACCTTGACGGTCTGGCCTTCGACGTTCGCCGTGACGCCGGACGGAACCGGAACCGCTCTCTTGCCGATACGAGACATGGCCTTTTCCTTTGTCTCCGTCCTCAGAACACCGTGCAGAGCACTTCGCCGCCGACATTGGCGTCGCGCGCGTCGTGATCGGCCATCACGCCCTTCGGCGTCGACAGGATCGAGATGCCCAGGCCGTTGTTGACGCGCGGCAGGTTGCGCACCGCGACGTAGACCCGGCGGCCCGGCTTGGAAACCCGCGAAATCTCGCGAATCACCGGCTGGCCGTCGAAATACTTGAGCTCGATCTCAAGCTCGCTGCGGCCGTCCGAATGGTCGACCTTGGCGTAGCCGCGGATGAAGCCCTCGTTCTTGAGCACGTCGAGCACGCTGACGCGCAGCCGCGAGCCGGG
>JAIESC010000072.1 GCA_019746355.1 Xanthobacteraceae bacterium
CAGCTGCAGCGCCTCCATCAGCTTGGTCTCGGCCTTGTCGATCTTGTTGAGGAACAGGAAGCGCGGGATGTTGAGCCCCTCGAGCTCGCGCATGATGAGCTGAAGCTGCGGCACCTTTTTTTCGTCGGCTTCGCAGACCACCACCGCGGCGTCGACTGCGGGCAGCGCCGCACGCATGTCGTGGACGAATTCGACGGAACCCGGGCAATCGATGAAGGTGTAGCTGTCACCCATGAAGGTCGTGGTGGCGACCGAGAGCTCCACGCTCATCTTGTGGTGGCGCGCCTCCTTCGAGGCGTCGCCGACCGTGGTGCCGGCATCGACCGAGCCCTGGCGCTGGATCGCACCGGTGCGCGCCAGGATCGCTTCGAGAAGAGTGGTCTTTCCAGCTTGGAAGGGGCCCACCAGCGCGATGCACCGGGGACCCTGCGCTCTTGTGCCGCCATTACCATTCGCAGCTGCCATCGACGCCTCCCTGTTGGCGCCGCACGGCCGGTTTTATCCGGCCGCATTTCGTGACGCCGGACGCTCATCGTCTCAGGGGAATGTGGCGGTGGCAAGAGGCCGGATATGTCCGATGCACCGCATTAAACCAAAGTCGGTTCATTCGCGGTTGCCGTGCTGCGCGGTTCCTTGGCCTGCGAAAACGCCGGCATGATCTCGCGGGCAAAGCGCCGGAGCTGGGCCGCACCGCCGAGCGTGGTGAGGAGAATGTAAGCAACGCCGGCCTGCCGCAGCGCGTCGAGCTTTGCGGAAATGCCGTCGGGGGTGTCGTAGAGCGTGTGCGCTTCGGTTAAGCCCGGCCGGTCGGCATAGGACAGGACGTGGGAGCCGGCGCCGCCGCCGGGCTGCCGCGAGACGTCGACGGTGCGCTGGGTGTTGGCAGCCGCGCGCTTGAGCGCCTGTGCCGCTTCGGCCTGGTCGTTCGCGACATGCATCTGCCGCGCCACCGCAACCTGCATCGGATCGAACGGCAAACCGGCCGCGAGCCGCTCGGTGCGGACCAGCGCGATGCGCTCACCGAGCTGCTCCGGGGAAGCATACTGATCGAGGATCAGATTGAAGCCGCGGCGGGCGGCGCGCCTGATCGAGGCTTCGCTCGCAGCCGCAACCCAGAACGGCGGCTGCGGCTTCTGCGCCGGCGGCGGCTCAACCACGATATCGTCGAACTGCCAGAACCGGCCGCGATGCGAGAAGCGCTCGCGCGAGGCGAACGCTTTGGTCATCACCTCGACGGACTCCTCGAAGCGGCCCTCCGCCTCCTCCATCGGGATGCGGAAGCCCGCGAACTCGTTGTGCCGGTATCCCTTGCCGATGCCGAAGTCGAAGCGGCCGCCCGAGATCTGGTCGAGCGTCGCCGCCTGCTCGGCGAGCAGCACCGGATTGTGCCAGGGGAGGACGATGACCGCGGTGCCAAGCCGGAGCGTTGTCGTTCGCATCGCCAGCGCCGTCTGCAGCATCAGCGTCGCCGACACCTGATTCCAGCCGGTGAAGTGATGCTCGACCAGGAAGCTCGACCGGTAGCCGAGCGCCTCGGCCTCGACCGCCATGTCGAGATAGTCGCGGAAGCCCTGCCCGGTCTCGGGCCCCAGATCGGCGGTGCTGGCCTGCGCGGAGCCGAAAATTCCAAATTGCATGACCGCAGTGTAGCCAAAAACCGCGAGCCGCGCCCACACCGCCGAAGCCCGCAATCGCGCCGACGGATTGATGGCCCGGACGGTTGATGCTGTAGTCCATTCGGCGCGGGGAGCAAGACGATGGCAGCGGCAACAGAGGCGGACACGTTCGACTACATCGTCGTCGGCGCAGGCTCCGCCGGCTGCGTCCTCGCCAACCGCCTGACCGCCTCGGGCCAGCACCGCGTGCTGCTGCTCGAGGCCGGCGGGCATGACCGGCATCTGTGGATCCACATTCCGCTCGGCTACGGCAAGCTGTTCGCCGATGCACGCGTCAACTGGCTCTACAAGTCGGAGCCGGAGCCCGAGTTGCACAACCGGCAGATCATCCAGCCGCGCGGCAAGGTGCTGGGCGGATCGAGCTCGATCAACGGCTTGCTTTATCTGCGCGGCCAGCCCGCCGACTACGACCACTGGCGGCAGCTCGGCAACACCGGCTGGAGCTTCGAGGACGTGCTGCCCTACTTCCGCCGCTCGGAGGATCAGGAGCGCGGCGAGGATGCGCTGCACGGCGTCGGCGGACCGCTCGCGGTGTCCAACGTGTGCGAGCCGCATCCGCTGTGCGAGGCGTTCATCGCGTCGGCGCAGCAGGCGGGCTTCCCGCGCAACGACGACTTCAACGGCCCGACCCAGGAGGGCGCCGGCTATTTCCAGCTCACCGCCAAGAACGGCCGGCGCTGGTCGACCGCGGTCGGCTATCTGAAAGAGGCCCGGCGGCGACCCAATCTCAGGATCGAGACCAACGCACTCGCCAGCCGCATCCTGTTCGACGGCCGGCGCGCCACCGGCATCGAATACCGGCAGGGCGACACGACACGCACCGCCACTGCCACGCGCGAGGTGATCCTGGCCGGCGGCGCGTTCAACTCGCCGCAACTGCTCCAGCTCTCGGGCGTGGGCCCCGCGCAACTTCTTCGCTCGCACGGCATCAACGTCGTTGCCGACCGGCCCGGCGTCGGCGCAGACCTGCAGGACCATCTTCAGGTCCGCATGCAATACCGCTGCACCGAGCCGATCACCATGAACGACGTGATCAACAGCTTCCGGCACCGGATGATCGCGGGCGCGCGCTACGCGATGTTCCGGAAGGGACTGCTGGCGATCGGCGCGGGCTATGCCGGCGGCTTCTTCCGCACGAGCCCGCAGGTGGCGACGCCGGACATGCAGGTGCACTTCATCATCTTCAGCGCCGATACGGCAGGCGCGGCGCTGCATCCATTCCCTGGCTTCATCGCCTCGATCTGTCAGCTGCGGCCCGAGAGCCGCGGCTTCGTCCGCATCAAGTCGGCCGATCCGCTGCAAGCGCCGGCGATCCAGCCGCGCTATCTGACGAGCCAGCTCGACCGCGACACGGTGATCGCCTCGCTGAAGCTTCTGCGCAAGATCATGGGACAGCCGGCGATGCGCCGCTACGTCGCCGAGGAGCGCGCGCCCGGCCCGCTGCTGCAGACCGACGCGGAGCTTTTGGACTTCGCCCGGTCGGCCGGGACGACGGTGTTCCACCCGACCAGCACCTGCCGCATGGGCCCGGACGAAACCGCGGTGGTCGACGAGCGGCTGCGCGTGCGCGGGCTTGGAAGCTTGCGCGTGGTCGACGCCTCGATCATGCCGACCGTGGTGTCGGGCAACACCAATGCGCCGGTGGTGATGATCGCGGAAAAGGGCGCGGACATGATTTTGCAGGATGCCGCGGCGGCGACGGCGGCGAAAGCTGCCTAGCGCGGTTTCCGGTTGATCTGCTCCACTCTCTCGGCGGTCATGCGCGGGCTTGATCCGCGCATCCATACGATGGCGCGGCATGCTGTGGCCTTGCGTGAGGGGTCCGCCGCTGCACCGCTTCATGGATGGCCGGGTCAAGCCCGGCCATGACGTGGATAGGCTGGTGCAAACCAACTGGAAAGCGCCCTACGGTGTTTAGAACCGCGGGATGTCCGGGAACGGCAGCTTGCCGGCGTGCACGTGCAGATGGCCGAGCTCGGCGCAGCGGTGCAGCTTGGGAAACACCTTGCCGGGATTGAGCAGGCCCTGCGCGTCGAAGGCGCATTTCAGCCGCTGCTGCTGGTTGAGGTCTTCCTCCGAAAACATCGCCGGCATCAGGTCGCGTTTTTCCACGCCGACCCCGTGCTCGCCGGTGAGCACGCCGCCGACCTCGACGCAGAGCTTCAAAATTTCGCCGCCGAACGCCTCGGTCTTTTCAAGCTCGCCGGGCTTGTTGGCGTCGTAGAGAATGAGCGGATGCAGATTGCCGTCGCCGGCATGGAACACGTTGGCGACGCGCAGCCCGTACTGCTCCGACAGCTCGCGGATCCGCCGGAGCACCAGCGGCAGCTTGGCGCGCGGGATGGTGCCGTCCATGCAGTAGTAGTCGGGCGAGATGCGGCCGACCGCGGGGAACGCCGCCTTGCGCCCGGCCCAGAACAGCAGGCGTTCCTCTTCGCTGTTCGACACCCGCAGCGTGGTCGAGTTGCAGGTTTTGGCGATCGCGGCGACGCGCTCGATCAGGTGATCGACCTCGGCCGCGGGGCCGTCGAGCTCGACGATCAGCAGCGCCTCGACGTCGAGCGGGTAACCGGCGTGGACGAACTCCTCCGTGGCGTGGATCGCCGGCTTGTCCATCATCTCCATGCCGCCGGGGATGATGCCCGCGCCGATGATGCGCGAGACGCATTCGCCGGAATCCTCGGCCGAGGGAAAGCCGACCAGCACGGCGCGCGCGGTCTCGGGCTTCTTCAGGATTCGCACGGTCACCTCAGTGACGACGCCCAGGAGCCCCTCGGAGCCGGTGATGACGCCGATCAGGTCGTAGCCGCCGGCGTCGAGATGCTTGCCGCCGAGCCGGACGATCTCGCCGGTCATCAGCACCATTTCGAGGCCGAGGATGTTGTTGGTGGTCATGCCGTATTTCAGGCAATGCACGCCGCCAGAGTTCTCGGCGACGTTGCCGCCGATGGTGCAGGCGATCTGCGACGAGGGATCCGGCGCGTAGTAGAAACCCTCGTGCGCCACCGCCTGCGAGATGGCGAGGTTGGTGACGCCGGGCTCCACCACCGCGACGCGGTTGGCGAAGTCGGTCTCGCGGATGCGGTTGAACTTGCCCATGCCGAGCAGGACGCCGTCCGTGAGCGGCAACGCCCCGCCGGAGAGCGAGGTGCCCGCCCCGCGCGGCACCACGCGGATGCCGTTGTCGTGGCAGTAGCGCAGGACCTGCGCCACCTGCTCCGTGGTCTCGGGCAGCACCACGACCATCGGCAGCTGCCGGTAGGCGGTGAGCCCGTCGGATTCGTAGGGCCGCATGGCGGTTTCGGACGAAACCACCCCCTCGCCCGGCACGATCTCGGACAGCGCGTTGACGATCTCGCTCCTGCGGGCGAGAACGCTCTGATCGGCTGCGGGCATAGTGACGGACATCGGCGATCCCAAAGCGCTTGGAAAGGTTGAACTTGGAAACATTGAACTTGCTGTGAGGGTGATTGTACAACCCTTGCCTGGGACCCAAAATAGCGGCCTTGCGGGGCGTCATCAGGAGAAACACGTTATGAAGTTGCTGGTTTTGGGCGGCGTCTTGCTCGCCGCCACGGTGGGGATTGCGCAAGCTCAGGATCTTGCCGAGGGCGAGAAGTCGTTCCGCAAGTGCGGGCCGTGCCATTCGGTCGGCGAGGAGGCCCGCAACAAGATCGGCCCGGTGCTGAACGGTCTCGACGGCCGCAAGTCCGGCACGGTCGCCGACTACAGCTACAGCGAAGCCAACAAGAAGGCCGAGATCACCTGGGGCGCGGCCACGTTCAAGGACTACATCCAGAACCCGATGGCCAAGATGCCGGGCACCAAGATGGCGTTTGCCGGCATCCGCAACGACAAGGAAATCGGCGATCTCTGGGCCTATCTCGCGCAGTTCAAGGCAGACGGCAGCAAGAAATAGCCCTTTTCGTTTCGTTTTCGGCTCGTTCCGCGCGCTTTGTTGCGCGCGGAACGTTTTCGCGCGCCCGGTGTTCTAGGGCGGCGGTAATCCGCACCCAATCCACAGCCGCAGCCGGAGCCATCTTTGTGCCGCTGAATGTCCCAAATTCAAAATCACGCTCGTTCCGCGACAGCGGCGCGCACTTCGTGTCCGGGCCACTGGCGCGCGTCGGGAACTTCGCGTCGGAACCAACCGGAGTGGGGATGAGGGGCCATTACACATTCGGCATCGAGGAAGAGTACTTCCTGGTCGATGCCGCAACGAAACTCGTCGCGCGCGCGATGCCCGAGGCGTTTCTCGCCGCCGCGAAGGCCGCGACGAACAACCAGGTGCACGGCGAATTCCTGCAATCGCAGATCGAGGTGACGACGCTGCCGCATCACGACATCCGCACCGCGCATGCGGAGCTGCGGCATCTGCGGCAGACGGTGGGCAAGATCGCGGCCGAGCACGGCCTTGCGATCCTCGCCGCCGGCACGCATCCGACCGCCGACTGGGGCAAGTCGCAGCAATCCGAAGGCGAGCGCTACGACGCGGTGATGGACGACCTGCAGATGATCGGCCAGCGCAACATGCTGTGCGGGCTGCACGTGCATGTCGAGCTGCCCGACCCCGACGACCGGATCGACGTGATGACCCGCATGCTGCCGTATCTGCCGCTGTTCATTGCGCTTGCGACCTCGTCGCCGTTCTGGCGCTCGCGGCCGACCGGGCTCAAGGGCTACCGGCTCGCGGCCTACGACGAGCTGCCGCGCACCGGGGTGCCCGAGCTGTTCCGCAGCAAGGAGGAGTTCGACGCCTACGTGTCGGCGCTGGTGAAGTCCGGCGTGATGCAGGATTCGAGCTACGTCTGGTGGTCGATGCGGCCGTCGCTGAGGAATCCGACGCTGGAGCTGCGCGCGCCGGACTGCCCGACCTTGGTCGACGATTCGATCGCCATTGCCGCGCTGTGGCGGTCGCTGGCGCGCAGGCTCACGCGCAATCCGCAGCTCAACCGCGACATCGACGCGATCAAGCGCGCCATCATCGTCGAGAACAAATGGCGCGCGCAGCGCTACGGCGTGCACGGCACGCTGGTGGGCGACGACGGCGCGATCACGGTCGCCGATTTCACCAGGCAGGTGCTGGAGGAGACCGCCGCCGATGCCGAGGCGCTCGGCTGCCGCTCCGAGATGGAACGCTGCCGCACCATCGTCGGCGCGGGCACCTCGGCCGACGCGCAGATGGCGGTGTTCGAGGCGCACGGCAAGAAGGAAGGCCGGGCGCAGGCGCTCAGCGCCGTCACGGATTGGCTGGCGATTGCGACGCTGCAGTAGGCGCACGCATTCGGAAAAATCGTAGGGTGGGCAAAGCCGCGCAAGCGGCGTGCCCACGTGATTGCTCCGGAGCAAGTACGCGTGGGCACGGCGCTTCGCGCCTTTGCCCACCCTACGCAATTGAAAATCCTGCCGAATTTGAAATGGGTTTGTTCTGCCAATTTCTCTCATTAGTTGCACACAGTTAATTATTCTCGTTATGCAGGTGTTTTGAGCTCATCATCGGTTTTGCAGAACAGCGCAATTTGCAAAGCAGTGATCGCCGATTTGCGGCGTGACATGGCCCGTCGCTCATAGCGGTCGAGAGCCCACAGCGCCTGGATCTGTTCGCGCATGGCATCGGAACGATCTTCCATGACCGATGCACCAGGCGCCGGCCGCGCGATCGCGGCATGGCGTGCCTGGCGCACGCGTTCGACGTCGATCTGCGCCGCGGCAACGTCGTGGGCGCGCTCCCGCACCTCCGGGTCGGTCGAGCCATCGGCGATGCGGTCCGCCAGTTCGGCGACTTCCGTTGCCAGGGCCGCATCGGCGAGAACAGGGATGCTCAATCCATGACGCAAAGCGTTGACCGCCACGCTTCGCTTTCCCGATGCCGTACGCGGCCCGGTGCTCCGCCGCGCATTGCGGCGATTGGCGGTGAGTTGACGCGAGACGCTCACGCGGAGCCCTTTGCCGGCAGCGGAGGCCGCGAGGAGATGGCTTGCGACGGGATGATCTGGAACCCGGCGTCTTCGATGTCGGCGGTCGCGCGCCGCAGATAGACGGCAAAGCCGGACCGGTAATCGGCGATCTCGCGCAGCATCGCGTTGCGGCGGAGCTCGGCGGCAGCCGTGAGACGCTCGAGGCGCTCGGCTTCATTGATCGACGCGACCAAGGTCTGCGCCATCACCGTGTTCATCGTCATGCCCGCGGCCGCGAGCGAGCTTGCCACGAGCCTGGTGGCGTCGGGATTCTTGGCGGCCCACAGCGCGGTCAGGTCCTGGCTTTTCTTCCAGCCGAGCAAGCCGTCGAGCAGCTTGCGCAAGCCGCGATGCGCGCTCGAGTTCATAAACTCGGCCTTGGTGCGCCGGAGCCTCGCCACCTCCCAGCTCAGATCGACCGCGTCCTGCAGCCAGATCTCTTCGAGGACGTCGGCGGGCTTCACGACATCCGATACGCGGCGAAGCAGGCTGTCGTAGGCTGCCGCATCTTCGCCAGCGAGCAGCGGCCGATGGCCGGACAGCGGCTGGCGCGGCGGACTTGTTGCGATGTTACGTGCAGTTGCCATATCGAAGGACTCTCTCGCTACTCTGATCCGATCGCGCCTTCTGGCGAAATGCATCACGCGGGCTGACCGAATCTGTTTTCTGTATTGATTGTAGCATGCGCGAAAATGGACCCATTTTCGCAAATGGAATCAAAGCCATCGGCGCCGACGCCGAGTGTGAGACTGGAGTGAAGCTGAAGCGCAGTCCGTCGGATGAAGCGAGACCCGCAGGCACCAATCCCGCTTCAGCAAAAAGGCATCACCGGCTGACGCCTCGAATAAGCGGAATGCCGGACATCTTCCACCCCAATTGGAGCGTGTAAACCCATCGCATCCATTGCGCGCTGCCGATGGTCACGATCGGTGTCGTCCTCAGTTGAGTGGTGCCAGCGCCTTCACACACCATCTGCCGCCAGACCTTGCGCACGCCATAGACCTCGAAGTTCTCGGCGAAAACGCGGGCGATCTGCGGCTTCAGCGCCATATCCCGCTGCGCCCGCGCCAAGAGCTTCCCCGGATCGGCCCTCTTGACGGCGTGGTCGTAGTAGAGGTCGAGGGGGCGATCGGCAGAACCTTGCAGATCGGCTCGACCCCGTGGACTGCGCGATGATCGTCGATGAAGGCGATCATGTCTTTGACCGGCCGTCACCTCAGGGCTTGCCACAGGCGAGCCGCCTCGCGCGGTGCCGATTGGACGGGGATGTTGGTAAAGCTGAGCAATAAGGCCGGCCCGGGCGTCGCCTCCACACAATGGATCGACAAGGGCGTTACTGCGAGCCCGTGCTTTAATGCCTGAAGTGCGAGTTGCTTGTCAGTTTCGCTGCGCGTGAAATGCGCAATGAGATGCATGCCGCCGGCCTGAAGCTCAATCTCCACGTCTTTGAGAGTCTTCGTGAGAGATTTTGCCAGCGCCAGGCGACGTTCGGCGTAGAGAGTTTTCATCCTTCGGATATGTCGCGCCAAGTGACCCTGGACGATGAAATCAGCGACGACAGGCTGAATAAGATACGAGCACTCCGGATAAAGCGCTTCTTGAGCTTCGATCAGGCGCGCCGCAATTCCGCTTGCCGCCACGATGTAGCCCAGTTGCAGGCTCGGGAAGAGAATTTTGCTGAATGTTCCGATGTAGAGGACGCGCCCGCCGTCGTCGAGGCTTTTGAGCGCCGGAAGCGGCCGGCCCAGGTAGCTGAACTCGCTGTCGTAATCGTCTTCTATGATCCAGGACTCATTTCGCTTCGCCCAGGCCAGAAGCGAGAGCCGGCGGGATAGCGACAGAGCCACGCCGAGTGGCGCTTGATGCGATGGTGTCACCACCGCGAAGCGCGCGTGTGGCGCTACGTCGAGGCCTACATCGACGCGCAAGCCCTCGTTGTCGACGGGGACCGGAACGATCGTCGCGCCAGCGGTAGCCAGCGCGAGCCGAGCATAAAGATATCCTGGATCCTCGACCCAAGCCTCGGCGCCGGGTTCGAGTAGACAACGAGCGATCAAGCCAAGCGCACCACGGAAGCCGCGGGTGATGACAACCTGCTCGGGCCAGCACGCGACCCCGCGCGCCAAACGCAGATAGGTGGCAATGGCACGGCGCAGCGGGAAAAAGCCCCGTGCGGATTGCAGTCCCATGGTGCGGGGCGAAAGATCGCGCGCGTGTCGCGCCGCCAGCCGCGCCCAAAGATGCTTCGGGAACGCATCGAGAGCGGGCACGCCCATCTGGAACGGGCGCACCCGGGGAAGGGCATTGGTTTCGGCGCTGCCAGCGTTCTGGCTCGCCTGTACTCTTGAAGCCTCTACGTTTTCAGGCGCCAACCCGATCTGCAGATTTGCGTTGACATAGGTTCCGGCAGCGCCGCGCCCCTCAAGAAAGCCCTCCGCAGACAAGATTGAATACGCGAGTTCGACGGTGGCCCGCGCCACCGAGAGCCGCGCAGCCATGCTCCGCGACGACGGAATGCGCGCGCCCGGGACAAGGGCTCCCGTCAAAATCGCTTCGCGAACAGAATTGTAAATCTGCCGAAATGCGGGAACGCCGGCGGTTCGACGGATAGGGCGAGCCTCGAAGTGGCGCTCAATCATGGCTTGGCCAAATAACCAGAATTTGGCTCTTTTGGACAGGCCAAAATCATTGGAGGATTCCGCTCGCACCAGTACTGGATGGAGGAGATGTTGGAGCGCGCACCGACACGGTTGGACTGGAAGGCTTTTCGAGAACTCACCCCCGAAACGAATACCGCCCTGTTGGATATCTCTGCCGCGGTGAAGAAGACATCGCTGGAACCCGGGCTGGTCGAGCTTGCAAAGCTACGGGCCTCCCAAATCAACGGCTGTGCGTTCTGTGTGCATTGGCACACCGTTGAGGCGCGCAAGCTAGGCGAGAGCGACGATCGGCTGGCCTTGGTGGCGGCATGGCGCGATGCGCCGGCGTTTTCCTCACGCGAAAGAGCTGCCCTCACTTGGACCGAGGCATTGACTGAAATCGCTGGCCGCGCGGTGAGCGACGAAATCTACGCCGACATGGGCAAGCATTTCTCGGATCAGGAACTCGCCTATCTGACCGGCGCGATCGTGACCATCAATGCGTGGAACCGGATTGGCGTTGCTTATCGTTTCCCCGTCGCCGTCAAGACGGCAGCGCCGGCTGGCTGATCGCAAGCCAGACGAGATCAATCAATCCTGCACGAGAGTCCATCATAATGATCGCAGCAATAGGCACGCATTCCATCCCGCGCTTCCGGTTGCGCTTCGACCCATGGCGCGCATTCCTGTTTTTGGGTGTGTTGTCGCTGCCGTCGCTTTTCCTGCCGCTTCGAATGACATATTCGACGTTGAGCGACATCGGCCTCGCGGATATCTGCTACGCATCGGCGGCAAATACCGATGGGCGCCCATCCACGATCATTACGAATGCTTCAACTCAAATCTTGGCCAATGGCAAGCGGATCACAACGTTGTTCGTGCGATTTCCGCCTCGGGCTTTTACACCGAAGCATATCCACGGCGGAGAGGTTAATGCTTACATCGTAAAAGGAACGGTGCGATCTCAACTCGCGGGACAGCCCGTTCATGACTTCAAGCCGGGCGAGGTGCTTTTCGAGCCCATCGGCGCGGTCCATCTGTTTGCTGAAAATCCAAGCGCCGACGAGTGGGCGGAGCTCGTGGCCGTCATCGTTCATGACGAAGGCGCCGCACTGACCACATTCATCAACAAGCCGCAAGCGTGATTTGGAAGGTTGCTGGCCGCTGCGCACGAGCAGCGAACAGGCGAGGTGTCTTTGTCTCGGAGGAGGCAGCAATGACGAAAGTCTGGATGCGACGATCTGCACTTGCAATTGGCATCGCCGTCGCGATGATCATCACTGATGCTCAAGCAGACATAAGTAACGGCGTTGTACGAATTGGCGTACTAAGCGACCAGTCCGGTGGATTCAAGGATCTTTCCGGCACAGGGTCGATCGTCGCCGCTGAAATGGCGATCGAGGATTTTGCACCCGCGGCGCATGGCCTGAAGGTCGAACTGATCAATGCCGATCATCAGAACAAGGTCGACATCGGCGCATCCGTGGCCAGACAGTGGATCGACGTCCGCGGCGTCGATGCTATTGTCGACGTGCCAAACTCCTCGGTAGCGCTCGCTGTCAGCGATATCGTTAAGGCCGCGAACAAGGTTTTGCTCGTTTCGGGTGCCGTGACCTCCCGACTGACCGGTGACGCTTGTACGCACAATACGATTCATTGGACCTATGATAGCTGGTCGCTGTCAAATGCGATTGTAAACGCGATATCGGCCGGCGACGGAGATACCTGGTATTTCATCGTGGCAGACTATGCCTTTGGCCATGACTTGCAGGCGCAAGCCACGCGCATGATCAACGCGGCGGGCGGCACGGTAGTGGGCTCGGTCCGGCATCCTCTCAATACGGCCGATTTTTCGTCGTTCCTCCTTCGTGCGCAGGGATCGCGCGCGAAGATCATTGCTCTTGCCAATGGCGGGGCAGATACAACGAACACGGTAAAGCAGGCGCAAGAATTTGCGATTGATAAAGGCGGCCAGAAGCTCGCTCTGCTGACAGGCACGATATACGATGTGCACTCGCTAGGGCTGAAATCAGCGCAGGGTTTGCTTATTCCAGAGCCGTTTTATTGGGACAAGGACGGGGACACGCGTGCCTTCACTGCGCGTTTTATTGCGCGACATGGCGGACGATATCCGTCGGCAGTCCATGCCGGCGTGTATTCTTCGATATTTCATTATCTTCGAGCCGTGGCGGCGCTGCGAGATGACACTGACGGCGCCCGTATAGTTGCGAAGATGAAGAGCACCGAGACCAACGATCTGGCACTCGGCCGCGGGCAAGTGCGCGTGGATGGACGCAAGGGCCATCCGACTTATCTGTTCGAGGTGAAAAAACCGGACGAGTCGAAAGGGCCTTGGGACTACTACAAACTTCGTCTTACGATACCTATTGAAAAGGCGTTCCGGCCGCTTTCCGAGAGCGAATGCTCCCTTGCTTCGGGTCGATAGTGCGTAGCCGTTCCACCGGCGGTGGTCCGCTGGGCGGTCTTGCTGGAAGGCAAGAAAAACAAAAGCTCACATCAAATTGTGAGACGGAGCTCGGCGGCCGCGGTGAGACGATCGAGGCGCTCGGCTTCATTGATCGACGCGACCATGGTCTGCGCCATCACCGTATTCAGCGTCATGCCCGCGGCCGCGAGCGAACTTGCCACGAGCCTGGTGGCGTCGGGATTCTTGCCGGCCCACTGCGCGGTCAGGTCCTGGCTTTTCTTCCAGCCGGGCAAGCCGTCGAGCAGCTTGCGCAAGCCGCGATGCGCGCTCGAGTTCAGGAACTCGGCCTTGGTGCGCCGGAGCCTCGCCACCTCCCAGCTCAGATCGACCACGTCCTGCAGCCAGATCTCTTCGAGGACGTCGGCGGGCTTCACGACGTCCGATACGCGGCGAAGCAGGCTGTCGTAGGCGGCGGCGTCTTCGCCGGCGAACAGCCGGCGCGCCGGACTTGTCGTCACGTTGCGTGCAGTTGCCATGTCGAGGGACTCTCCCGCACCTGCGATCCGATCGCGCGTTCCGGCGACATGCATCACGCCGGCCGACCGAATCGGTTTGTCTGTGTTGATTGTAGCAGGCGCGAAAACGGGTCCGTTTTCGCGAATGGATTCAACGCCATCGGCGCCGATGTCGAGCATGAAGCTGGAGTAAATCTGAAGCGGCGTCCACTCAGGTCGCAGCGAGCAGCGATATCCGGCAGCAGCTCAAAGCTCCGCTTCCGTTCGGGCTCAGGGGCACGTAGCGTTCTCGCATTGTTGAGCTATGCCAACGCCACTGCAGCCCGTGAGTTTTACCTCGATGTGCGAGCGGGAGCACGATCCGCTGCAACGCTGAACTCCAAATCCGGAGAATTGGGCGCTCCGTAATTTCGACTGTGTTGATATTCGCGAACAGAACGCCCGCAATGTTCTGCGGGATTTCCTCGGTCGGCGGATGGACCGCTGATTCCGATCGGTGCACTCGACCAAGGACCCAACGCGCTTTCAGATCATCTTGTCGTGCCTCGCGCTAAGGAGCGATGGCACGTTCATAGGCGGAATCGTACTGTCGTGCTGAAGGCTGCCAATCAAACCTGCGCCGCATTGCGGCGCGGCGCATAAGGTTGAGCTTGCGGTCCGAAGTGAACGTATCGACGGCTCGATAGACCGCATTCAACAGGCCTGAGAGCGAGGGCGTCCGGAACAAAAAGCCGGTCACGCCGTCTTCCACGGTGTCGGCCAATCCGCCGGTCGAATGGGCGACCGGAAGTGATCCGACTTTTTGAGCGTACATCTGCGCGAGGCCACACGGCTCGAATCGCGACGGCATCAGGAAAAAGTCGCTGCCGGCAAATACCTGTCGGGCGCTGGCATCATCATAGCCAATTTTCACGCCGATCTGTCCGGCATAACGCAGCGCCAACTTTTTCAATTCGCCTTCGATGCTTTTCTCGCCCTGACCCATAATCGCGATCTGGCCGCCTTCGCGAACGATCGTTTCGGCGGCCTGGATCACAAGATCGATGCCTTTTTGCTGCACAAGACGCGACAGCACGGCAAACAACGGCCCGCGGGACACTGCAAGCCCAAACGCGTCGCGGACCTGCCCCGCGTAGCCGAGCTTGTCGCGGCCTGTGAATTCGGAAGCCGCGGCGTTGTGGGTCAACTCAGCGCGCCACCGGTCGTCGATGCCATTGAGAATGCCGGTCAGTCGTCCCTCATCGGCGCGCGCACGGAGCAGGCCATCGAGCCCGTGGCCAAACCCCGGCGTCGTGATCTCTTTGGCGTAGGTCGCACTCACCGTCGTGACGTGCGAAGAGTAGAAGATTCCGGCCTTCAGAAACGAGATGTTGCCGCAGAACTCCACCCCGTCGATCTGAAACGCGCTGCTTGGAATGCCCAACGGGCCAAGCCGATCGGGCCCGAATATTCCCCGATGCGCAAGATTGTGGATGGTGATAACGCTGGGCACGCGCTTCTGTCGCCACGCCAGATAGGCCGGCGCCAGAGCGGCCGGCCAATCGTTAAGATGGATCAAGTTCGGCACCCAACTTGAATCGCCGCGCCCGCAGGCGATCTCGGCGGCCGCCAACCCAAGTCGTGCGAACCGGAGGTCGTTATCGGCCCAGTCGATGCCGTTAGCGTCGACATAAGGGGAGCCCTGGCGGTCGTACAATTGCGGACAGAGCGCGACGTAGATGACAAGGCCGTCCGCTGTCACGGTTCTGCCGATGTCGCAACCCGGCAGCCCGGCATGTGCGGGCAGGCTTCCCACGATTTGCACTGCCTTCATTCGTGCAAGGAGTGCGCGGTAACCCGGAATCAGCACACGAACGTCATGCCGAGACTTCAGCGCCCGAGGAAGGGCGGCCGAAACGTCGCCCAAGCCGCCGACTTTGATGTAATCGCCGAACTCGGAGGTGACGAACAGGACGCGACGGTCCAATCGACCTCCGGCTGCTCGCCGATGCTGTCGGGCGCGAGGATGGTGACGCCGCTGTCCCTGAGCACGGCGAACTTCAACGCGGCTTGTCATCTATCTCTCCGGGGCCGAGCGAAAGATGCCCTCCAGCGAATGACGACATTACTTTCCTCCCAACATTACCTTCCTGCGAAACGCACAACTCCTGCTTTAACGTGGATCAAAGAGCGATAAAAAATTTGCTCCCGGGACGGCCGAGGACAAGCCGTTGTTAGCGGGCGGACTTCCGCGGATGAGGAAGCTTCGGCGGCTTGGCCCCCTTCCACAGATACCCGCCTTCGCATCCCGGCGCACCTTTGCAAATGCTCTTCAGCGTATGCTCTTTGATTTCACGCTCGTGATGCTCAAGAAGCGGCGTCATCCCGCGGCTCTCGTCCAGAGGCTTGCAGGGTGCTTCCGTTTGCCGGTCGGTGCGACGTACTGCGGATGGGGTATGAGGGGAGCCTTGCCCCCAACGGGCGAGCTTGAGTTACCCTCGTCGGGGATCTGCGCCCTGGCCACCGCGAAAGAGCCAACCAACAGAATGGCGAACGCAAGTGTAAATGTCGTTTTTCATATCCGTCTCCGATCGCCAGTTGACCCGATCGACCGAGGATCGTTGCTTGTTACCGGCGATCCTTTTCAGGCAGCGGCGAACGGACTGACGAATTCTGCATGACGCGGCAACAGCGGCCAGGCTCACCAAGCCCGCACGCCATCAATCTGACCCACAAGTCCTCGGCCGTGTCCGCAAATCTGAATAGCTCAAGGTCGCGGGAATCAACCGTGCCGCTTGCCAACAGGGCTTCAAACCCAACGACAGATCGCCAGTATTGCTCGTCAAACAGGACCACAGGTATCGCCGGCGCCTTTCCAGTCTGTCGCAGCGTCAGGATCTCGAAAAGCTCGTCGAACGTGCCGAATCCACCTGGAAAAGCGACCAAAGCATTGGCGCGCATTGCAAGATGCATTTTGCGCATGGCGAAGTAATGAAAGCGGAACGTCAGATCGGGCGTTGACCAGGCATTCGGCTCCTGCTCTTGCGGCAGCGTGATATTGAACCCGATCGAGGGCGCGCCAGCATCGTGGGCGCCGCGATTGGCGGCCTCCATCAGGCCGGGCCCACCGCCGGTCGCAATGACATTTTCGCGAATCCCGCCGTTGGCGGTCAGCGCACCGCCGCGCTGCGACGCAAGAAACGCAAAGGCGCGAGCCTGAGCATACCAGAAGGCATGCCGGCCAGGTCCGTTCTCCTGCACCCTCGCCGATCCGAACACCACGATTGTGGACCGCACACCCCAGGCACGGAGCGCCTCCTCTGCCTTGGCGTATTCCAGCAGGAAACGCACCCCCCGCATCGAATCGCCGAGCAGGAAATCCTGATCAAGCGCGGCCAGCCGGTACGATGGAGCTTGAACCTGCGCCGCATTGGATGGCGCGATTGTCTTGCCCGATAACTGCGTTTGCCGATCGTGCATCGTCTTACTCCTCCGGCCGGATCCCGCCGCCTTTGCCGATGCACTTGCCCGGCGAAGTGGCGGCTTGCGGTGTCATACCTTGGTCGTCCCAATGATCCGGTCGACGGCATCCGCAAATCCGTCCTGATCATTCGACACGGCAACAAAATCCGCATATCGCCGCAGAGCGGAGCTCGCATTGCCAACGGCAATTCGCAACCCGCTCTTGCGAAACATCGGAATGTCGTTGTCCATATCGCCGATTGCAGCGGTCGTGTCCGCGGGAATTCGGAGAAACCCGGCCAGCAACTCAAGGACTGTGCCCTTGTCGACCCCCGCGGGGGTGACATCGAGATAGTACGGTTGAGAGCGTACAACGGCGGCAGCTTGTCCCAGCGACGCGCGAACGACCGTTTCGCATTCACGGAGCCTGTCAAAATCGCGACTGACCCCCACGATCTTGCAAGCAGCGCCGATATGCGGCTCAAACGTGCTGACGACCTCGGGAGCAGCTGCAACAGTACGCCGCTCGAGATCGACAAACGCCCCACGGGCATCGGTCAAAAGCCAACGATCATCCAAAAACAGCCAAACGCCGACACCGAAATCCGAAAAGACATCGATCACCTGGCGAGCGGCGTCCGCAGCAAGCACGCGTTGCGTAAGCGGGGTAAGATCCGGCCAAACGACCGAACCGCCGTTGAAGGCTCCAAGCGGCAGCGTCAGTTGCAAGGGTTTGACCAGCATGCGCAGGCCAAACGGTGGCCGGCTGCTCACCACCGTGAAGCGGATGCCATGCTGTTGAAGCCGATGCACAGCGAGGCGGCTTGCCTTCGTCAGGCGCTTGTCGGAGGTGAGCAGCGTTCCGTCGACGTCAGAGACAACGAGGCAAATGCGCCGCGACATCAGGATTATCCGCGGCTCAGGGTTTGAGCGCGTCCCCTGTGAAGGCGGAGCTCGACCAGGATCTGATCGACGATCTGGCGCAGCGGCGCATCGATCGACACCACGATCGGTTTCTCGTCAGGGCTTGGCTCCTCGAGCGCAGAAAATTGGCTGTCGAGCAGCGTCGGAGGCATGAAATGGCCGGCGCGAAGCATCAATCGTCGGGCAATTAGGTCTCTGTCTCCCTTTAAGTAAACAATCACGACATCGGAATGATTGCAGACCAGAATATCACGATATGACCGCTTAAGAGCCGAACAGGCAATTACGGTCTGCAGACCTGATCGACGCGCCTGCTCGATCCAGGAGGCGATAGCGCGCAGCCACGGCCTTCGATCCGCGTCGGTCAACGCCATGCCATTGCGCATTTTGTCGATGTTGGATTGCGGATGAAACCAATCGGCGTCCTGGAATATGAAATCCAAACGGTGCGCCAGCATGGAGGCAATGGTGGTTTTTCCAGATCCTGAAACGCCCATGACGATGATGGCCGTGCGAGGGCGGCTGTCGTCGGAATCGTCTGCGCCGGCGGCAGTCACCATTTGCCCTCCGGCATCGCAGCCCGATCGACGAACCACCGGGTCCGGCCGCTCGGCCGCAGCATCGTGGCCGGAATGTCGTCGCCGGCAAGCACCTTGTCCATGGCTTTGCGTTTATGCGAGCCAGCGACAAGAAAGATCACCTCTTTCGCCGATTGTAACGGCGGCAAGGTTAAGGTGATCCGCGGGACGAACGGTGCCTGAGCAGCATGCTCAACGGCAGCGACCCAGCGGACGCGTTCCCTCAATAGTGGGGATCCAGGAAACAACGAGGCTATATGACCATCCTCGCCCATCCCTAGAAGCACCAGGTCGAACAGCGGCCGGGCGGGATCCAGCGCAGCGTCGCCGTAAAACCGCTGCAGTTCAGCTTCATAGAGCTCAGCGCTACGAGCGAGGCTTCCCGGTTCGCATCGAATATTGTGAATCCTGTCAGCCCGATCGACGTGGTTGAGCAATGCTACCAGAACCATCCGCGCGTTACTGCGTGGATCGGTCGGCGGCACAAATCGTTCATCGCTCCAGAACCAATGCAGTCGTGACGAGGGGAGCGACCGCTGCATCAGGAGCTGATACACCCGCGTCGGCGTCGAGCCGCCGGTCAAGCACACGGCGAGGCGCTCGGAAGCCGATTGCTCGATGATCTCGATAAAAGCTTCGGCGACGGCTCGCGCCATAGCCTCGGCATCGTCGTGGATCCGATATTCTGGCGGTCGGCTGTTCATGCAGAAACCGGAATGACGTGTTTGAGCGGCAGGGTGCGGGCGCCTGCATCGAGCTGGTCCGGCAACGCGATCGCAAAACGATGATCATTCTGCCAGAGCAAGCAATTGCATGTGGCTGCAATCGATCTGATCGGCCCCAGGGCGACAATCAGAGCCGAGAACTGTTTCTGCTTAGTATTGACGCTCATAGACATGCCTCGTTTGCCGTCGACAATGGCCGCCAATGTCGGCCGTCGCAGGCCAACAACTGTTCGGCTTCTGTCGGGCCGTCGCTGCCTGATGCATAAGCCGTCATCGGCGCGAGATCGCTTGCCCAGGCATCTAAAACGGGCTGCACAACGCGCCATCCGGCCTCGATGTTGTCAGCGCGCTGAAACAAGGTGGCGTCGCCGATCATCGCATCGTAGATCAGCGTCTCGTAGCCGGTGCTTGGTTGGGCACGGAAATAATCTTTATAGAGAAACTCCATTTTGACGGGCGCGAGCTGCATGCTTGTTCCCGGCACCTTGGCGCCAAATTGCAACGAAATCCCCTCGTCCGGCTGGATGCGAAGCACGAGCCAGTTCGGAATGCAGGTCTCCACGCCCATGCCGCGGAATAACGCCAAGGGCGCCTGTTTGAACCGAATGGCGATTTCGGTGCAGCGCCTGGCAAGTGCCTTGCCAGTCCGCAGATAGAACGGAACACCGGCCCAGCGCCAATTGTCGAGTTCAAGGCGCAACGCCACATAAGTCTCGGTCCGCGACCGCGGATCAACGTTTGGCTCTGCGTTATAATTGCGGATGCGCTTGCCTTGAATGCATCCGGCCGTGTATTGCGCCCGGACGGCAGAGTTTGCGGCTTGCTCCTGCGACAATTGACGCACGGCCATCAACACTTCCTGCTTCTTGTTGCGGATGGAGTCGGCGTCAAAGGACATCGGCGGCTCCATGGCCGTCATGGTAAAAAGCTGAAACAGATGGTTGGGCACCATGTCGCGCAGTGCACCGGTCGTGTCGTAAAACGGCCCACGCTTCTCGACCCCGACCGTTTCCGCCACCGTGATTTGCACGTGATCGATCCGCTCACGGCTCCATAGCGGCTCGAACAGGCCGTTGCCAAAACGAAACGCGAGAATGTTTTGGACAGTCTCCTTGCCTAGAAAATGATCGATCCGGTAGATCTGATTTTCGTTCATCAACGAAAGAAGTTTTTGATTCAGCGCAATGGCCGACGCGACATCGCGTCCAAAGGGCTTTTCAATGATCAGTCGCCGCCAAGCGTTCGAGCTCTCGCGCAGCAGACCGGCATGGGCCAGGCGCTCCGCGACGGGGGTGAACAATCGCGCCGAAACCGCAAGATAAAACAGCACGTTCGGGCTTGTGTCGGTTTGGCTCTGCAAGCGTTGCGCCAACGCCTCGTAGGTGGCCGGGTCATCGACGTCGCCTCTCACATAATCGAGCCGGCTTACCACCTTATCCCAGTCCGTTTCACGCAGGGTATCAGCCGCAAATTCGGCCGACTTGTCGCCGACAAATCGGCGAATGCTTTCGGTGAGACTTTTCCGAAGCTCGCCCGCGGTGGTCGGGCTCCGCCCGACGCCAACGACGCTGAAGCGCGCAGGCAAAAGCTTCCAGCAGGCTAGATTGTACAGTGCGGGCATCAAAAGCCGATGCGCGAGATCCCCGGTAATGCCGAACACAACAAGGGTGCAATCGGGCACGCTCGCGGAACTGCTGGTTGCGCAACTCGTCTGGGCGAGATCGCTCATGCCGGTTTTGTAGGCCAAGGTCAGCCGCCCTTTGTTTCCTCGTGCCCGCCAAAGCCCTTGCGCATGGCCGAGAGCACCTTTTCGGCAAATCCATGCTCTTGTCTGGAGCGAAAGCGCGCAAACAGCGCAGCAGACAACACCACCGCGGGCACCGATTCCTCGATCGCCGCCTCGACGGTCCAGCGCCCCTCGCCGGAGTCCTCGACCCGACCTGTGAACTCGGCAAGGGCCGGATCGGCCGCAAGCGCTGCCGCCGCAAGGTCAAGAAGCCATGACGATATCACGCTGCCACGACGCCAGACCTCGGCCACGTCGGCGAGATCAAGGTTCAGGCGCAGCTCGGGGTCGCGTCCTGGAGCATTGGCATTCTTCAAGATGTCGAAGCCCTCGGCATAGGCCTGCATCAGACCGTATTCGATCCCATTGTGGACCATCTTGACGAAATGCCCGGCCCCGTTCGGCCCGGCATGCAGGTAGCCTCTCTCCGGTCTTGGATCACGCCCCTCCCGATGCGGAGTCGGCGCGATGTTGCCGGCACCGGGAGCGAGCGCCGAGAAGATCGGATCAAGCCGTTCGACGATCGCCCGATCACCCCCGATCATCAGGCAGTAGCCTCGCTCCAGTCCCCAGATGCCGCCGCTGGTGCCGACATCGACATAATGCAATCCTCGCTCGCTGAGATTGCGCGCCCGCCTGACGTCGTCTTTCCAAAACGAATTGCCGCCATCGATGACAACGTCGTTGGGGTC
The DNA here is from genome assembly GCA_019746355.1 of Xanthobacteraceae bacterium. The sequence continues at coordinate 21,362 of JAIESC010000072.1, forward strand.
AAGAAGCTCGGCCAGATCCGCCACCGCTCGCTCGGTCACGGGGCCGGCCGGGAGCATCAACCAGATGGCGCGGGGCCGGCTCATTGAGCCGATCATGTCCGGCAGATCGCGCGCACCCACGGCTCCTTCCTGGACCAGACTGGCGATCGGGCCAGCCGTCCGATTGTAAACGACGCAAGAGTGCCCGTTGCGCAACAGTCGCCGCGCGATGTTCGCGCCCATCCGCCCAAGGCCGATCATTCCGAGCTGCATGGTTCACTCCAGGGCTTGTCGGACTGCCGCCTCAAGCCGGGCGAGGCCCGATGAAACGTCTCCGCCTTTGAGATGGATCCGCAGAACCCGCCTGCGACGTTCGGCCAGCACTTCAAAATCCCCGCGGGCTTGCGCGGCCTTCACGACGCCGAAGCTGAATTTGTGGCCCGGGACGGCGAGGTCTTTTGCGTCGTCTGCCGTGATCTGGAGAAAGACGCCGGAATTGGGCCCGCCCTTGTAGGCCTGCCCGGTCGAATGCAAGAAGCGCGGCCCAAAGCCGACGCAGGTGGCAACGCGCCGGGCATTGCGAATCAGCGTACGCAGTCTCTGCAACGCGGCGATGTGGTCCCCGCTGCGCGCCACATAGGCAAGCACAGCAAAATAGTCGCCTTGTCGGAGAGTTTGCAAATGCGCCTTCAGCCATCCCTTCAGGTCGCTGACTGTAAGGCGGCTTCCGAGCTGCTTTGGATTTGCCGGATCCGCGTAGACGTCGATGGTATCCGAGGTCAGAATCGGCTGCTCGGCCGGCAGCGCGCCGGTCCGTTCGTAAGCGGACGTGAGCTCACGCGTCTTGATCTTACTCGCCTCGACGTCCGGTTGGTCGAACGGATTGATTCCCAGGACCGCGCCAGCAACGGCGACGGCAAACTCCCAACGGAAAAACTCCTGGGCGAGCGCCTCGATTGAAACCACATCGATCCGCACCACCGGATGGCCGGCTGCTTCGAGAGCCGATAGCGCAGCATCCTGCTCTTTGTCCGTATCGCCCGCCAAGCGAAGCTGAACAAACAACCGGTCCGGACCGTACGCCGCTGGCGCACCGAGCGGTTCGTTGGCGATCGGAATAAGGCCGCGCCCGTGCTTACCTGTCGACTCGGCGATGAGCTGCTCGACCCAAGCGCCAAAGCCGGCGATTTTCGGCGATACTGCGATGGTGATCTTGTCGCGACCGCGCCGTGCGGCGACCCCCATCGCCAATCCGAGTAGCGCCCCGGGATTGGCGGCTGGCGGCACATCGGCAGCACATGAGAGCTGCATCAGCCGGGCAGACCGCAAGAGGCCATCAACCTCGATACCCGCAAGGGAGGCCGGAAATAGCCCAAACGCCGACAGCACCGAATAGCGTCCGCCGACGCTCGGATCGCCAGCAACAATTTGACGAAATCGTTCGGCTTGCGCCTCCCGCTCCATCGACGATCCGGGATCCGTGATCGCGATGAAGCGCTCGCCGGCCCGGTCCGGCCCGAGGGTGGTTTTCAGGAGTTCGAGGAAATAGTCCCTCAAGATGTTCGGCTCAAGCGTCGAACCGGATTTCGAGGCGACGATAAACAATGTGCGTTCCACATCGATGCTGTTGACCACGGCCCGGATCTCGGCCGGATCGGTCGAGTCCAAGATGCGCAAACGAGGACATCCGTCCCGTTGACCGAAGCTTTGCTCCAGCACTTCGGCCCCAAGGCTTGAGCCGCCCATGCCAAGCAACAGCACATCGGTAAGTCGCTCCTTTCGAAGTCGTTCGGCCGCGGCTCGATAACCCTCGATGTTGCGGGCTTCGGCGTCGATGAGGTCGAGCCAACCAAGCCAGCGGTGCTCATCCTGTCCAGTCCACAGCGTTGCATCCTTGTGCCACAGCCGGCGTAACCGTCCGTCCGCCCGCCACTCCTCGGTCGCCTTCTTCAAATCACCGCTGAGATTGGAATCCAGTGCCAGGACCTGGCGATTGAGCCGAGAACCAAGCACCGTCGTTCGCTTGTCCGCGACAGCAGCGAGGAGCTTGTCTGCGGCGTCGACGAAGAGCTCCACGCCTTCAACCACGAGCTTGGTCGTGATTTCATCAAGCGAAATTTTGGCCCGATCGAGCGCCGCAAGCGTGTGCTCCGCCTGAGCGACTTCGGCTTCAAGCGTGGCCCGAACCCGGCCGTGATGGCGAAACGCCTCAAGCGTTGCAGGCGGCATCGTGTTGACGGTCTCGGGCCCGATCAGCTCTTCGACATAGAGCACATCCCGATAGGACGGATTTTTGACGCCGGTTGAAGCCCACAACAGACGCTGGGGCCGGGCACCAAGTGCTGCGAGCCGCTGCCATCGTGTCGACGAAAAGATGCCCTTGTAGCGCCGGTACGCCAGCTTTGCATTGGCGATCGCGACCTTGCCTTTGAGCGCGGCAAGCGCATCCTTTCCTTGGGGGTCATTGACTTCTGCGATGCGGCGGTCGAGTGCTTTGTCCACCGCGCTATCGATCCGGCTGACAAAAAAGCTGGCGACGCTCGCTAAGCGCCGCAGGTCGCCGCCGTTCCCGGCAAACGCTTCCAGCCCTTCGATATAGGCGTTCGCCACGTCCTCGTAGGTGCCCTGCGAAAACAGCAGTGTGACGTTGACATTGATCCCTTCGGCGATGAGGCTTCGTATCGCAGGCAGCCCCTGCCGGGTGGCCGGGACCTTGATCATCAGATTGCTGCGGTCGACGTCACGCCAGAGACGGCGCGCTTCTTTGATTGTGGCTTCGGTCTCGACCGCCAGATAGGGCGAAACCTCCAGGCTGACAAAGCCATCCCCCCCGTTCGTCTGCTCATAGACGACCCGCAACACATCCGCGGCATGACGTAGATCCTCGATCGCCAGACGCTCGAACAAAGCCATGACCGGCAGATCCGCTTCGGCCTCGACGGTCCGCAGCGCGGCGTCGTATTCGGCGCCTTCCGCAATGGCTTTTTCGAAGATCGCAGGATTGGATGTGACACCGCTGAGGCCTTCGTGCGCAACGAGCTTAGAGAGGCCGCCACTCGCAACGAACCCCCGCGCGATGAAATCGAGCCACACCGATTGGCCCTGCTGCTGCAGTGCCCTGAGCGGATTCATTGCCGATGCCTCCGTGCGAGTTGAGTCTTCGCGGCGGCATGCACGTTTTCCGAGGTGAAGCCGAACTTGGCAAGCAAATCGGGCCATGGCGCCGATGCGCCGAAACTGCGCATCGCGATGACGGCGCCGTTTTGCCCGACATACCGCTCGAAGGCCAAAGCCGAGCCCTGCTCGACGTCCACACGCGTCGTCACGTCGGGCGGCAATACATTGGTCCGATAGCTCTCGTCCTGCAGCTCGAACAGCTCCCATGACGGCAACGACACGACCCGTGCCGGGATGCCCTCTGTTTTTAGTCTCTCGTAGACCTCGACGCAAAGCTGCAATTCGCTGCCACTGCCGATCAGGATCAGCTCTGGAGCGCAATTCTCCGCATCGGCGAAAATATAGCCGCCGCGCCGAAGCCCCGCGGCCGCCGCATGGCGGTGGCGGCCAAAGATCGGCAGCGCTTGACGGCTCAGAACCAGACAAGCGGGACGATCCTTCAATTGCAATACAGCGCGATAGGCTTCTGCCTTGCCTTCGATCGTGATCCTGTTGCGGTCATAGATCCAGCAGAGGTTTGACAGGCCGAGATGCGCGGCCAGCGAAGCGGCCTCGCTTGCCACGCCTTCCATCAGATCGCCGTCGCTGCAGAGGACATACACATCGTAGTCAAATATGGTGAACCCGGGCCGGTTGTAACGCCCGGCGAGCCAGCGCGCCGCAACCGCCATTCCGACGCTGTTGCCGCAACCCTGGCCAAGCGGCCCGGTCGTGGTCTCGGCCCCAGGCACGACGCTGAACTGCGGATGGCCGGGCGTTCGACTGCCAAGCTGCCTGAAACGTTTGATGTCCTCGATCGTGACCGCTGCGCTTTCGGAGTCGTCGGCCGAGGTCACTTTGGCGAGGTGAAGAATTGCGTAAAGAAGAAGCGATGCGTGTCCGGCGGACAGAACGAAGCGATCGCGGTTGGGCCAACCCGGGTGCGCCGGGTCGTACCGCAAAAAGTGCTGCCACAGGGTATAGACCACGGGCGCCATTCCCATGGGCGTCCCGGCGTGGCCGGAATGGGCGTGTTGCACAGCGTCGATCGCCAACGTGCGGATGGCATCGATGCTGAGGGTTCGGCTACCGCCCGAACCGAAGAAGTTAGCCGGCGCTACTGCATGCCGCATGTGAATGTTCCACTGCGAAACAGGTTCGCTGCAGTACGCGCAACCGCAAGAAGCCCCCCCAACGCAGCAGCGCATTCGTGACGGTACGGTCATTTCATCTTCAGGTTTGCCAGCCAACCTTGATGGCAAGGCGGCCTTGCTTCTTTAATTTGGGTCAAGGTCTGACCGAGAAAAATCATGCAGGCTAATACAAGCGTACGAACCAGAATTCGAGGGCGTTGCGACGCTTGCGTTGCCGAAGCGAGGGATCGGATTGCCGGTCCGCACGCACTGGGCGCAGACGTCAGGCGCAGGGGACGTTTCGGCTCTTAATGATGGTCCAAGTTGCTCCAGCATGAAGTGCTCTCACCCTAGCGATTGCTCCGCCGCGGTTGATCACAACGCAACCGATCCGCCGCCGCCTCATCGACGAACGGCCAGTCCTTGGTTGGCCGATCCAGGGTTTGACGCACCGGGCGCGCCCGGCATTCCGCCCACTTGGACGAGCAGCGCCAAAGACGTGGTGGGATGCTCGATTGGGCCTGCTCGGCTGTGGTTCACTATAGGATATGGCATTGTCAACGAGGTGTATTGGCCACGCGTCGACCTGCCACAGATCCGGGACCTGGGATTCATCGTCGCGGACGGACAAGGGTTCTGGGTTGAGGTCAAGCGGCTCGGTGATTACGAGCTTCGGGCGATCGCCCGTGGTGTTCCGGCTTATGAGATCGTTCATTCACACAAGCGCTTCTCCTTACGCCTGCGGGTCTCGCCGGATCCGCGCCGCGACGTGCTTGCGATCGAATGCTCGCTCGATGCCGAGGATCCGGCGCTGCGGCTCTACGCACTGCTCGCACCGCATCTTGGCGCGACCGGCTACGGTAACCGCGCCGCGGTCTCCCGCCAGCGTGGCCGCTTCGTTCTGACCTCGGAACGGACGCCGTTTGCGCTCGCGCTCGCGGCCGTCGACGAGCGACAGCAAGACGCGATTCTTCGGGCCAGCGCCGGCTATGTCGGCATGAGCGACGGCTGGCAGGATTTCGCCCAGAATGGGTCGATGACTTGGGGTCATGCCGCAGCCGGCCCCGGAAACGTTGCCTTGCTGGGCGAATTGCCACGATACAGCGTGCTCGCTTTGGGCTTTGCCAGCAGCCCTGGTGCCGCAGCAACGCTTGCAGTCTCGTCATTGATGCAGCCGTTTGATCGCCTGCTCAAGGCTCAGATTGCCGACTGGAAGGCCTGGCACCGCCGCTGTGGCGAATGCTGCGCACAGCCGATCGATCTGCCGAAAGACCTCCAACAGCAATTTGTCACATCTACGACGGTGCTACGCGGCCATATCGACAAGACCTACCCCGGCGCCATGGTGGCAAGTCTCAGCATACCTTGGGGCGACAGCGGCAATGAGCGAAGCGGCTATCATCTCGTCTGGCCGCGCGATCTGGTGGAATGCGCCGGCGCTTTGCTGGCGTTCGGCGGTGAGGCTGAAGCGCGCGATACGCTTCGTTACCTGATCGCCACCCAAAACATCGAGGGGCACTGGCAGCAGAACCAGTGGCTGGGTGGAGAACCCTATTGGCGCGGCATCCAGCTGGACGAGGCCGCCTATCCGGTTCTGCTTGCAGCCATGCTGGCTGACCGCGGTGCGCTTGAGGGAATCGAGCCTCAGGACATGGTGCGCCGCGCCCTGGGCTGCATCGCACGCATGGGTCCCGCGACCGACCAAGACCGCTGGGAGGAAAACAAGGGCCTCAATGCGTTCACGCTCGCCACCTGCATCGCAGCCCTCGTGGCCGGGAGCGCCCTTCTTGACGAAACAGCGCGCCACTGGGCTATCGAATTGGCGGATTTCTGGAATGCCAATATCGAAGATTGGCTGACCGCGTCAGACACTGTGTTGGGGCGGGAGGTTGGGGTGAAGCGCCACTACATTCGCACCGCACCCGCATCAGTTTTGCAAAACGGTATAAAAGGCCTTGACGACGTCATTCCTATTCGCAACCGGCCTGGCGGCGCGACTGTTCGTGCCAGCGAACAGGTCAGCACCGATTTTCTGCGTTTGGTACGGTTCGGACTCCGTGATCCCCGCGATCCGATCGTTGTCGATACGCTGAAGCTCGTCGATCATCTGCTGAAAGTCGACACGCCCTCAGGGGCTGTCTGGCGCCGCTACAACGGCGACGGCTACGGCGAGTACGAGGACGGCCATCCTTACGACGGCGTTGGAACAGGTCGGCCGTGGCCGCTGCTGGCCGGCGAACGAGGCCATTATGTGCTTGCCGCCGGCAACGACAGTCAGCCGATGCTTCGGACCATGGCAGCGACCGCCAGTCGGGGCGGCATGATTCCGGAGCAGGTCTGGGACGGCGCGGCGCTTCCGCAACGAAGGCTTTACCCTGGCAGACCGAGCGGGTCAGCCATGCCGTTGGCCTGGGCCCACGCCGAGTTCATTAAGCTTGTTGTCTCGCGCAGTCTCGGTCGCCCTTTCGACAGACCCGAAGCAGTGTGGATGCACTATCAGGCTCAGTGCCGGCGCGCACGTTATGCATTCTGGTGGCCGCACGCCCAAATCCGCACTATTGCGGTTGGGTCCACGCTCGTTGCGGCACTCCCGCACGAGGGCAGCATCCGTTGGGGCGTGGACGGATGGCAAACCATCAGCGAGACGGATGCCAGAGACACCGGGCTGGACTTTTGGGTGGGTGAACTGGACACCAGTGCGTTAAGACCCAGCCAGCGCGTTGACTTCACCATTCGTTGGCGCGACAGGGGTTGGAGTGGCACCGACTATCAAGTCGAAATCGGAGAGCCAAGGAGCCCGTGATGGTGCCGTCGCGAAAGTGATTGGAATTCGGGTGACGCGATCTCCGAGTGCATGACGTTATCGTCTCAAGCGGCGAGGTCGATCGGCTGAGCGATGGGTTGTGTGGCCAGCGTCTGCCAGCCGTCGACTTTGCGCATGGTGATCTGTCCCGAGGCAAGCAGCGCCCAGAACAGCATGGCGGCGGTATCGGCGGACGGGAGCACCGAGTTCTCGGGCAAGAAGGTCAATCTTGCCGTCATCGACGACATTGCCGCGCCGAACATGCTGCGCAAATATTTGCTGCATGAACCGCGCCGCGGTCGCGACGACATCAGGGCGTTCATGACCGATTTCCGCGCGGCATTCCCCGACCTCAATTTCTGGGGCACGGCGGACCTGATCGCCGAGGGCGACACCGTGGTCGGTCAATGGGAAGGCGGCGGCACCCACACGGGTCCGGCGTTCAAGGGTTTCCTGATCGGAGGTCTACCGGCCGCGACCGGGCGCAAGATGCACTTCACCGGCACCATGGTGCTGAAGGTGGCCGGCGGCAAGATCGTCGAGGAGATCGGCCTCGACGACGGCGTGACCGCGCTGACCCAGCTTGGGCTGATCAAGGCCGCCTGATCGAACGGGCGGATCAACCCGCGGAGGTCCGCACGCTCTCGTGCGGACCTCGTTTTGCTTGGTGCGGAAATCGGGTGGCTTCCTCGGCCGTGTTCGCAGATCACGGGGCAGCCGCCCGCAGCTTCCGCCGGGCGACCATCAAGTTTGAAAGCGAGGACCGGGGCGCAGCCAATGGGAACAAGCGGCATCTTCGCGCCGGTGGTCATATCAGAGTGCAGGACAATGGTTGCGACACTCGCCAGCGCGCCGAAGCCAACACCGCCATCCGTGGCAGACGACCCGCGGTGGGCGCGAATTGTCGCCCGCGACAAGACCGCGGACGGGCAGCTCTGGTACTCGGTCGCGACAACCGGCGTGTACTGCCGGGCGTCGTGCCCGTCGCGCGCGGCAAGCCCGGACAACGTTCAGCTTCACGACACGCTTGAAAGCGCCAAGGCGACCGGGTTCCGGCCATGCAAGCGGTGCAATCCGGACGGGCCTTCGCTCGAGGCCGGGAACGCGGCCCTGGTGGCGAGGGCATGCCGGATCATCGAGGAGAGCGAGGAAGAACCGTCGCTCGACGATCTGGCGGGCGCGATCGGCCGCAGCCCGAGCTATTTCCATCGCGTGTTCAAGGCCGCCACCGGACTGACGCCGAAGGGATATGCCTTAGCCCACCGCGCGCAGAAGCTGCGCCATGGATTGGCCGCCGGCAGCACCGTCACCGCGGCGATCTACGACGCCGGGTTCAATTCCAGCGGACGCTTCTATGAGAAGTCGACGGACATGCTCGGCATGACGCCGTCGCGATACCGCGCCGGCGGCACCAACGAGGAAATCGGGTTTGCGGTCGGACAGACCTCGCTCGGCGCCATCCTCGTCGCCTCGAGCCGGAAGGGCGTCGCCGCGATCCTGCTGGGCGACGACCCGGACGCGCTTGTCCGCGATCTCCAGGACCGTTTCCCGAACGCGCATCTGATCGGCGCCGATCGCGACTATGAGGCGCTGGTGGCGCGGGTGATCGGGTTGATCGAGACGCCGGGGATCAGCCTGGACCTGCCGCTCGACGTCCGCGGCACAGCCTTTCAGCAGCGGGTGTGGCAGGCGCTGCAGCAGGTTCCCGTAGGCGTAACGGTTTGCTATGCCGAGATCGCGCGGCGCATCGGATCGCCGAAGGCGGCACGCGCGGTCGCCGCGGCCTGCGCCGCGAACAGCCTCGCCGTCGCCATCCCCTGCCATCGCGTGGTGCGCCATGACGGCTCGCTTTCGCGATATGCATGGGGCGTCGAGCGCAAGCGCGCCCTGCTCGACCGCGAAGCCGCTCAAGGCGCGTGAGGCCACGCTGAATTGTCCTTGCCATGAACGACCTGTTTGAACGCATCGCGCCGCCGCCATCGAAGGAGACCATGGCCGAAGGAGCCGTGCTTCTGCGCGGCGCAGCGCTTCCGTTTGAAACGGCGCTGTTGGCGGCGCTGAATGACATCGGCGCGGCTTCTCCGTTCCGGCACATGGTCACGCCGGGCGGGTACACGATGTCGGTCGCGATGACCAATTGCGGCGCGGCCGGATGGATCACCGACCGGACGGGATATCGCTACGGCCGCAGCGATCCCGAGACCGGCAAGCCCTGGCCGCCGATGCCGGACTGCTTCCTCGAATTGGCCGTGGCCGCGGCGACCGACGCCGGCTATCCCGACTTCCGTCCGGACGCATGCCTGATCAACCGCTATGAGCCGGGCGCGCGCCTGTCGCTGCACCAGGACAAGAACGAGCGCGACTACGCCCATCCGATCGTCTCCGTGTCGCTGGGCTTGCCGGCGACGTTCCAGTTCGGCGGACTGAAGCGCAACGACCCGGTGAGGAGGTTTGCCTTGAGGCACGGCGATGTCGTTGTCTGGGGCGGCCGGTCGCGGCTTTTCTACCACGGTGTGACGGAGCTGAAGGACGGTCATCACGAGAGCTTTGGACGCATGCGCGTGAACCTGACGTTCCGGCGCGCGCTTTAGTTCTACTGCGTCAAAAACGCCGCCGTTTATGACTGTGCCCTCTCCTTGCGGGAGAGGGCTGCATTGACTGTGCAAAACACGCGAACGGGTGAGGGGTTGCGGTCCATCGATGGACCGTAACCCCTCACCCTGTCTTTTATGCTGCGCGTTCAGCGTAGCCCTCTCCCTCTGGGAGAGGGCGCAACAACCAGCGCTTCGGCTTCTTCTGACGCAGTAAGACTAGCAGGCTGCTGAAAACTCTGGCGCGGGTCATTCCGGGGCGCTCGCCCTAAGCGCGTTTACGCGCGTCTTCGACGCGCTATGGCGAGCGAACCCGGAATCCCGTATTGCAGGGATTTTCTCTGTAACTGGATTCCGGGCTCGCGCCTTCGGCGCGCCCCGGAATGACCGGGGTTTGCCGGGCGTCGTGACGCCCGGCTTTTTTTGCGCGTCGCCGCGGCCTTCGAGAACTGTCGATTTGAAAGCAAGGAACGGAGTTCTGACGCGCGCGCCGCCGGCTATTTCGCTCATGAGGACAGACGAAGGAGTGAAACCGATGAACCTCATGATTTCCGAAAGCGCCTTGCGGCTCGAGCCCGCGGCAACGCAGACCGAGGCCGCCGTCGAAACCATCGCCTATGCGACCGGCACGAGCGCACTGGGCGAGGTGCTGGTCGCCCGCAGCATCGAGGGCATCTGCGCCATTCTGCTCGGCGCCGGCCACGATGAGCTGCAGGCGGACCTTGCCGCCCGCTTTCCCGAAGCCAGGCTGGTCGCGAGCGAGGCCGCCGTCCGCGACGATCTGGCGAAGGTGATCCGCTTCGTGGACAAGCCTGCGGAAGGGCTTCATCTCCAGCTCGACATGCGCGGGACGCCGTTCCAGCGCCGCGTCTGGGAGAAGCTTCGCGCGATCCCGGCCGGACGGACGGTGACCTACACCGAGCTGGCCCGCTGGGTCGGCCCGCTGACCTCGGCGCGCGCGGTCGCCGGCGCCTGCGCCGCCAATCCGATCGCGCTGGCCGTGCCTTGCCACCGCGTGGTCCGCACCGATGGCGGTCTCGCGGACTACCGCTGGGGCATCGCGCGCAAGCGTGAACTGATCGGAAAGGAGGCGATGGCGTGAAGCCGTCTCAGCGCACGCCGTCGGGCAGCACCGCCTGCACCACAAGGCCGCGGGCGCGGGCCGGATGCCGCCCGCGAGCAATTCCAGAACGACGTTGAGTTACTTTTCTACCCCAGCGCCAGGCGCCCCCGCCCGGTCCTTTGAAGGGTGAGCTATAGACCTGGTTGCTATAACTCATATTTCACCACACAATGAGCTATAGAGAGACCCCTTATCGCTCATGATGTGGAACTGGCAACAGGCCGAGTGGCCGAATTTCACATATAGTTCAAAGGCTTTGGAGCCTTTGGAGCAGCAATTTCTGCTGCAATCCGGCGAGTTCGTGGGCGCCTGCAAGCATGTCGGCGCCGACGATCAGGAGACCCTCAGGATCGAGCTGATCAGCGACGAAGCGGTCAAAACCTCCGCGATCGAGGGCGAAATCCTCAATCGCGACAGCGTCCAGTCCTCACTCCGCCAGCAGCTTGGCCTCGGCCTCGAAGCGCCCGGCGTGAAGCCCGCCGAGCGGGGCATCTCCAAGATGATGGTGGACCTCTATCGGAACTTCGCGACCCCGCTCGCCGACAAGACGGTGTTCGATTGGCACGCGATGCTGCTGACCGGCGACACGCCCATTCGCGTCGGCGGCGGCTACCGCACTCATCCTGAACCGATGCAGGTCGTGTCCGGCCCCATCCCTAAGCGCACAGTTCATTTCGAGGCGCCGCCATCCGATCGGATGGCGGATGAGATGAAGCGCTTCATTGCATGGTTCAACGACACCGCTCCGGGCGGCAAGACGCCGCTGCCGGCGCTGACGCGCGCCTCGCTCGCGCATCTTCACTTCGTGTGCATCCATCCCTTCGAGGATGGCAATGGCCGGATCGGTCGCGCGCTCTCTGAAAAAGCGCTGGCGCAGAACCTTGGACGACCGAGCCTGATCGCGCTGGCCTATACGATCGAACGCAAGCGCAAGGACTATTACGCGGCGCTGGAGCGCAACAACAAGGACCTCGAAATCAGCGGCTGGATGAAATATTTCGCCAATACGATTCTTGAAGCGCAGAACAACACAATCAAGCGCGTCGATTTCTACGTTGCCAAGGCCAAATTCTACGAACGGTTCCGAGGCAAGCTGAACAAGCGGCAGCACAAGGTGCTCGCCCGCATGTTCCGCGAGGGCATCGACGGCTTCAAGGGCGGGCTGAGCGCCGAGAACTATATCAGCATCAGCAAGACGTCCCGCGCCACCGCGACGCGCGACTTGCAGGATCTGGTCGCGATGGGCGCATTCACCAGGACTGGGGAGCTGCGCCACACGCGCTATGCGCTCAATCTCACCAAAAAAATCGGGAGCGAGAATGTCTGACGAGCGGCGCGACGTCGACGAGCAGAACGCGGACACCGACAATGGGTTTCTGCCTTCGCTCTGACGCGCTCTCGCCTTCGCGAAGCCAAAGCGGCTTGGCTTCGGCGGAGCAGGATCGGCGGACTGGAGCCCGCCGTAGCTTGCGACCAGCGCGTTCACGCGCGTCTTCGACGCGCCATGGCGAGCGGCGGCGGGTTGGCTCAACTCACGGAGCGATCGAGCTACCCTCCGCCTGCCTCCGGCAGCACCGCCTGCACCACGAGGCCGCGGGCGCGGGCATCGATCACGCCGAGCCCGCGCAGCGCGAACAGCGTCAATGCCTGCACCGCGTCACGGGCCCGCGCCGGATCGTCGATGCCTTCCGGCGCGAGCGGGCCGATCAGGCCCTCGAGCAAGGCGCCGACCAGCGCCGCGGCCGCGAGTCCCGCGTCCTGCTCCGGCAGGTGACCGCCGTCGATGCCGGCCTTGATGCGCGCCTCGATCTCGCCGGCCAGCGCCTTGCGATGGCGCTGGCGGACCACGTCCACCTCAGTGTCGACCGGCTCGGCGATCACCGCCCAGGCGAGACGGCGGTTGCGCAGCGCGCGCGCGCCGAGGGTGGCGATCGCCGCAACCAGCGCCGACATCGGGCCGGGCGCGGCGTCGGCCGCCTTGCGCACGGCTTCGATCTCGCGCGCGGCGACGGTTTCGACCAGCGCGCCGACCAGATCGATCTTGCCGGGGAAGTAGCGGTAGACGGTGCCGGCCGCGACGCCGGCGCGTTCGGCGACCGGCACGATCTGCACCGCGGCCATGCCGCCCGCGGCCGCGGCGTCGCGCGCCGCCTCGACGATGGCGTCATGGCGCGCATTGAGCCTGCGGACGACGTTTTCGGTGCGGCGATAGGCCATTGCCGGAGCTGCCTGATTCGTAAGACTGAACTATGGTTCACAAGTAAGCGGCGGACGCAAGCGAAGGGCTGTCCGGGCGCCCGTCGGCCGCCGGTCCCCAACCGAACGCAAGCGACCCCCACCCCAACCCTCCCCCTTTCGAAAGGGCGTTCACGCCCGTCTTCGACGGGCTATGGGGAGGGAGCGCACCACCCGAGTTGCACCGGCGTCAGCAAATTGCCGTGCGCTCCGCGTGCCCGGTGATAGGCTTTGCAAAAAGCGATCAATGGGAGGTCATCGTGCGTAGCATCAAGCTTGCTTTGTCAGCCATTGCAGCCCTTCTCATCGCGAGCACGGCCGAGGCGCAGAGCCCGGTGAAGATCCGCGTCAGCTACGTGGTCGCGCCGTCGGACTGGGCGCCGCTGCTACCCGAGAAGCCCGACCTGCTCAAGCACAACGGCAAGTCCTACGTGCTCGAGGTGGTGCGCGTCGGCGGCACGCCGGCGCTGGTGCAGGCGATGGCCGCGAACGAGATCGAGGTCGGCAACCACTCCTACTCGTCGCTCGGCATCGCCATCCAGAACGCCGGCATGGACGACCTGCGCGTCATCTCCGACCAGTTCCAGGACGGCGTGCCGGGCCATTCGACCACGCAGTACTACGTGCTGAAGGACAGCCCGGTGCAGAAGGTCGCGGACCTCAAGGGCAAGGTGGTGTCGAGCAACGCCGCGGGCTCGGCGGTCGACATCGCCATGCGCGCCATGCTGAAGAAGCACGGCCTCGAGGACAAGCGCGACTACACCCACATCGAGGCGCCGCTGCCGGCCATGAAGGCGATGCTGCTCGACAAGAAGGCCGAGCTCATCCCGAGCGTGGTGCCGTTCCAGTTCGATCCCGAGCTGCAGAGCAAGGGGCGCGTGCTGTTCACCCAGCGCGACGTGTTCGGCGTCACGCAGATGATCGTGTGGACCGCGCGCAAGAGCTTCATCGACAAGAACCGCGCCGCGATGGTCGATTTCATGGAGGACACGCTGCGGGTGGTGCGCTGGTATCTCGATCCGGCGAACCATGACGCGGCGTCAGCGATCGCCGCCAGGCTCACGCGGCTGCCGCCCGAGCGGTTCAAGGGCTGGTTCTTCACCAACAAGGACTATGCCCGCAACGGCAACCTGATGCCGGACATGAAGGCGCTGCAGGCCAACGTCGATGCCACGCGCGAGCTCGGCTTCATCCGCGCGCCGCTCGACGTGCAGAAGTACACCGACCTCAGCATCGTGCAGGAGGCCGCGGCAAGGTTGAAGTAAGTTCTATCGCGTTGCCGCAATACGGGTGGTGCGCTCCCTCCCCCTGAAAGGGGCAGGGAGCGCGCCGCCCGAGTCGCACCGCATGCGATCCAAGCGGGCCGCGGCTGAAGCAGGTATGGGTCCCCGCTTTCGCGGAGAGGAACGGTTGAGAGAGTGCCGCGCCATCTCGCGCTCGTCCCGGGGGGCAAGACAAGCGGTTGACAGAGCCTCCAGTCCTTTCGCGCTGGTCCCCGGGGAGGCAGGACAAGCATTGAAAGAGCCTGGACTCTCTTCCGTTCGCCCCCGCGCGGGGCACCCATCGCGCTCGCGCGATGGGAAACCCCATAGGCGGGGACCCAGTCTCTTGGCTCGGCGCACCTGATTGCAGGCGTGCACCGTCCCGTTATTCCGCCGCGATGCGGTACGGCATTTCGAACGCCTCGATCGCGTTCTCGTGCGGCGGGATCGCTTCGGTCTCGTCTTCCCGCACGCGGAACCAGAGGCCGTAGAGCGCGGGGACCACGAGCAGGGTGAGCACGGTCGCGACCAGGAGCCCGCCCATGATGGTGATGGCCATCGGGCCCCAGAACAGGCTGCCGCCGAGCGGGATCATGCCGAGCACCGCGGCAAGCGCGGTGAGCACGACCGGACGCGCGCGGCGCACGGTCGCGTCGATCACCGCCCGATGCCGCCCGTGGCCTTCGGCGATGTCGTGGTCGATCTGGTCGACCAGGATGACCGTGTTGCGCATGATCATGCCGGCGAGCGCGATCATGCCGAGCAGCGCGACGAAGCCGAACGGCCGGTTGGAGATCAACAGCGCCACGGTGCCGCCGATGATGCCGAGCGGCGCGGTCGCGAACACCAGGAGGAGCCGCGAGAAGCTCTGCAGCTGGATCATCAGGATCGCCAGCATCGCCACCGCCATCACCGGGAACACGGCGGCGAGCGAGGCATTCGCCTTGGCGCTTTCCTCGATCGCGCCGCCGGTCTCGATGCGATAGCCGTAGGGCAGCGCGTCCTCGATCGGCTTGAGCTGCGGCGCAACCTCGTTGCTCACGTCCGGCGCCTGCGCGCCGTCGACGATGTCGCCGCGCACGGTCAGCACCAGGTCGCGGTTGCGCCGCCACAGGATCGGCTCCTCGTACTGGTATTTGATGCGCGCGATCTGGGAGAGCGGCACGGCGACGCCGTTGCGGGTGGAGATCGTCAGGCTCGGCAGCCGGCCGAGGTCGAGCCGCTCGGACGGCACGGCGCGCGCCACCACGTCGATTGTCTCGATGCCTTCGCGATACTGCGTCACGCTGAAGCCGGTGAGCAGCGTCTGCAGGGTCTGCGCGACATCCTGCGGGGTGAGGCCGATGGCGCGGGCGCGGTCCTGATCGACCTCGAGCTTGATCGACTTCGCCTGCTCGCTCCAGTCGAGGTGCGGATCGATCAGCCTCTTGTTCGCCGCCATGACCTTGCGGACGTCCTCGGCAATGTCACGAACCTTGAGCGGATCGGGCCCGATGACGCGGAACTGAACCGGGTAGCCGACCGGCGGACCGAACACGAAGCGGTCGACGCGGGTGCGCGCGCCCGGCAGCGCGCCGTCCGCCAGCGCCTTTTCGAGGCGCGCCCGGACGCGCTCGCGCGCCTCGAGGTCCCTGGTGACAATGACGATCTGCGCGAAGTTTGCGTTCGGCAGCACCGGGTTGAGGCCGAGCCAGAAGCGCGGCGCGCCCTGCCCGACATAGCTCGTATAGGTGACGATATCCGGATCGCCGGTGAGCAGACTCTCGGCCTCCTTCGCCGCGGTGTTGGTCGCGCCGATCGAGGTGCCTTCCGGCAGCCGCATCTCGAAGAACAGCTCGGTGCGGGATGAGGTCGGGAAGAACTGCTGCTGCACCAGGCCGAAGGCGGCGAGCGCCGTGACGAACATGAAGACGGTCGCGGCGACGACGGTCTTGCGCCAGCGCAGGCTGAGCCCGATCACATGCCGCAGCGCGCGGTAGATGCGCGTGTCGTAGACCGCTTCGGGATCGCGACGCGCATGGCCGGCCGCGCGCTCGGCGTGTCTCTTGGCGAAATCCGGCAGCAGCTTCAGGCCGAGATAGGGCGTGAACAGCACGGCCACGAACCACGACGCGACCAGCGCGAGGCCGACGACCCAGAAGATGCCGCCGGCATATTCGCCGGTGCTCGAACTGGCGAAGCCGACCGGCAGGAAGCCCGCGGCCGTCACCAGCGTGCCGGTCAGCATCGGGAACGCGGTCGAGGTCCAGGCGTAGGTCGCGGCATGGGCGCGGTCGAGGCCCTGCTCCATCTTCACCACCATCATCTCGATGGCGATGATCGCGTCGTCGACGAGGAGGCCGAGCGCGATGATCAGCGCGCCGAGCGTGATGCGGTGCAGGTCGAGGCCGCCCGCGTACATGACGATGAACACGATCGCCAGCACCAGCGGCACCGACAGCGCGACGACGATGCCGGTGCGCAGGCCGAGCGTGAGGAAGCTCACCAGCAGCACGATGCCGAGCGCTTCGACGAAGGTTTTCAGGAACTCGGACACGGACTCGCCGACGATATGCGGCTGGTCGGCCACCTGGGTGATCTCGATGCCGACGGGAAGCTCGGCGGTGATCGACTTCATCGCCTGCTTGAGCTCCTCGCCCAGCGCGAGGATGTTGCCGCCGTCCTGCATCGAGACGCCGATGCCGAGCGCGGGCTTGCCGCCCTCGCGCACCAGGAACGTCGGCGGATCCTCGTAGCCGCGCTTGACGGTGGCGATGTCGCCCAGCCGGAACACGCGGCCGTCGGCCTGCACCGGCACCGCGGCGATGGCCTCGGCGCCGGAGAACGCGCCGGTGACGCGCAGGTGGATGCGGTCGGCGGAGGTCTCGACCGAGCCGCCCGCGGTCACGGCGTTCTGCCGCGCCACGCTGTCGAAAATCTGCTGCGGCGTGATGCCGAGCGTCGCGAGCTTGGCGTGGCTGAATTCGATGAAGATCTTCTCCGGCTGCACGCCGATCAGATCGACCTTGTTGACGCCGGGCACGCGCAGGAGAACCTGGCGGATGTCCTCGGCCCGGCGCTTGAGGTCGGCCATGCCGAGCCCGTCGGCGGTCATCATGTAGAGCGCGGAATAGACGTCGCCGAATTCGTCGTCGAAATTCGGGCCGATGATGCCGGCCGGCAGATCGCCGCGGATGTCGCCCACCTTCTTGCGGGCCTGATACCAGAGGTCCTTCACCTTTCGCGGCGGCGTGGTGTCCTTCAGCGTGACCTGGATGAAGGCGATGCCGGGCTGCGAATAGCTGGTGACGCGATCGAGATAAGGCAGCGCCTGCAGCTTCTTCTCGACCTTGTCGACGACCTGGGTCTGCAGCTCGGACGCGGTCGCGCCGGGCCAGCCGACCTGGATGTTCATGACCTTGATCGTGAACGAGGGATCTTCGGCGCGGCCGAGCTTGAAGTAGGAGAACAGGCCGGAGGCGCCGATCAGGAGGATCATGAACAGCACCAGCGCCCGGTGCGTGATCGCCCATTCGGAGAGGTTGAAACGCTTCATGACGCCGCTCCCGCTGGAACCTGTTGATCCGCCCGATCACTCAAACTGAGGGTTTGGCATTTGTGGCCCTGGGTCCCCGCTTTCGCGGGGACGAGCGGCTGATGGTTCGGTAAGCCCTCTCCCCGTTCGTCCCCGCGAAATCGGGGACCCAGTGCTGCAAGTTCGATAAAGCGACATTGGATCGCCCTTAATTCGTAGCCTCAATCGCCCGGACCTTGAAACCCGCCTCGAGCTTCTGCACGCCGAGCGTGACGACGCGCTCGCCGTTGCTGAGACCGGAGGTCACCAGCGCCGTGTCGCCGTTGAACGTCGAGACCGTCACGTTGCGCAGCGCCAATGCGCCGCCGTCGTCCACCACAAAGACCGCGGCGCCCTTGCCGCGGTTCAGCACGGCGGAAAGCGGCAGCCTGGCGACCGTTTCCTCGCCGGGACGCGACAGCGTGACGGTCGCGGTCATGCCGTAGGCGACGGCGTCGTCGGCATCGGGGATGGTGAAGCGCGCGGCATAGGTCCGCGTCGTGGCATCGGCCTGCGGCGACAGCTCGCGCAGGCGGGCCTGGTAGACGCGGTCGCCGTCCGACCACAGCCGCACCTTCGCCTGCATCCGGCGAACGTCGCCAAGCCAGGTTTCCGGCAGCGAGACGACGGCTTCCTTCTCGCCGCGATGGGCGAGCTGCGCCACCGCCTGGCCGATGGCGACCACCTGCCCGGGCTCCGCGCGCGTCGCGGTGATGACACCGTCGGCGTCGGCCCGAAGATCGGCATAGGTGAGCTGGTTGCGCGCGATATCCAGCGCGCGGCGGGCGCGGGTCACGCGGCCCTCGGCCTCGTCGTTCGCCGCTTTCTTGCGGTCGTACTCGGCGACGGGGGCATAGCCCTTGGTCTTCAACGCCGCATAGCGGTCGAGGTCGGCGGCGGCCTGCGCCAGATTCGAGGTGGCGGCGGCAAGCTCCGCCTCGGCGCTCTCGACCTGCAGGCGCAGGTCCTGCGGATCGAGCCGCGCGATGACGTCACCGACCTTCACCCGGTCGCCGACGTTGACGACGCGCTCGACGATCTTGCCGCTGACGCGGAAGCCGAGGTCGGTCTCGTAGCGGGCGCGCACCACGCCGACGAATTCGCGGGCGGCGGCGCCGTTCTCGAAGGCGACGCGCTGGACCTGGACCGGACGCTCGATCCTGGCGAGCGGGGCGGTTTCCGCCTGGCAGCCGGCGAGCGCGAGCGCAGCGGAGACCGCGAGCAGGGCCGGGCGCCACGTGCCCTTGGCCGAAGCCACGGGCCGCGGCGCGCTGATGTCGCCGCTCAGGCGTTCGAGAAATGCGGCCACATGACGATTGATGACTGACGAAAATGACCATTCGTCACTATTTGGGCGCAATGACGCGTTCGGGGACTGGGTCATGGCTGGTTACCTTCTCTGGGAAATGCCGCGGAGCAGGAGCCGGAGCACGGCCTGCGATTCGGATTCGAGATCGTGGCCTTCCTGAAGGCCCTGCTCGAGCAGGAGGGGATGGCAGTACCCCACCAGCGCCCGCTGGATGATCTTCGACGTCTCTTTGGGATCGACCGGCTCGAAATCGCCGGCCTCGATGCCGTCGCGCAGGATGAGCTCGATGACGGTCCGGTGGACCTCCTTGTGCGCCATGATGGCGCCCCAGCTCTCCTGCATCGCGAACTGGACGAGGTCGCTGACCCGCGCTTCCACCAGCAGATTTTCCTTGTGATAGGCGAGCACTTCGCGCACCAGGCGGGTGAGCCGCTCGGACGCGGGCTCTCTCCCGCGCGCGATCGCCCAGATCTTGGCCTCGAGCTCGCCGAGGCAGCGCTGGCAGAGCGCCTGGACGATCGCGTTCTTGGAGGGGAAGAAGCGGTAGACGTTGGCCGGGGACATGCCGAGCTCCGAGGCGATGTCGGCCACCGTGGTCTTGGCAAAGCCGAGACGGCGGAACAGCGCATCGGCGGCTTCCAGGAGCCGCGCGCGGGTCTCTTCGGATCTCGGCTTCACATTCACGGCGGGAAACATAAGTCAGCCACTTGTCCCTGGATTTGACTAATGACGAATTTTATAATTCGTCAGTCATCAGAAGTCAAGCCGCCCGGGCGAGTCAAACGGACCCCCCCACCCCCTCCCCCTTCAGGGGGTGGGAGCGCACCCCCGCGGTGCACCAAATGCGACGGCCCCGCCTAATGCCCCTGCCCGGCCAATGCCTTGGCCCGGATGCCCTCCAGCGTCAGCCCCGGCGTCGAGGCATTGGTATCCACCTTCAGATGCACGATCGCGGGCTTGCCGGAGGCCTGGGCGGCCTTGAAGGCCGCGGGGAAATCCGCGGTCTTCTCCACCGTGACGCCGAAGCCGCCGAACGCCTTGGCATAGGCGGTGAAGTCCGGGTTCTTCAATTCGGTCGCGACCACCCGGGTCGGATATTCGCGCTCCTGATGCATGCGGATGGTGCCGTAGACGCCGTTGTCGACGATCACGGTGATGAACGGCACGTTGTATTGCACGGCGGTCGCGAACTCCTGTCCGTTCATCAGGAAGTCGCCGTCGCCGGAGAAGCAGACAACCGTGCGCTCGGGGAACGCGCGCTTGATGCCGAGCGCTGACGGCACGCCGTAGCCCATGGAGCCCGAGCACGGGCCGATGTGGGTGGCGAATTTGCGGAAGCGGTAGAAGCGATGCACCCAGGCGGAGAAATTGCCGGCGCCGGTGGTGATGAAAGAGTCCTGCGGCAGGTTATCGCGCAGCCAGACGACGATCTCGCCGATGTTGACGAGGCCGGGCTGCGGCGTCGCCTTGCCGGTCCACTCGAGGTAGTCGGCATGTGCGGATTTGGTCTGCTCGCACCACGCAATCTCGTTCGGCGGCTGCAAACCCTCCAGCGCCGCGGCAAAGCCGGTGGGCGCGGCGTGGATCGCCAGATGCGGATGATAGACGCGGCCGAGCTCTTCGGCGCCGGGATGCACATGCACCAAGGTCTGGCGCGGACCGGGAATGTCGAGCAGCGAATAGCTCTGCGAGGGGATTTCGCTCAAGCGTCCGCCGATCAGGACGACGAGGTCCGACGCCTTGATGCGGGCGAGCAGCTTCGGGTTGATGCCGAGGCCGACGTCGCCGGCGTAGCTCGGATGCAGCGTGTCGATCAGATGCGTCCGCCGGAACGTGGTCGCGACCGGCACGGCGAAGCGCTCGGCAAAGCGCGCGAGCGAGGCGGTCGCGGCCTCCGACCAGCGGCTGCCGCCGGCGAGAACGATCGGCGACTTCGCGGCCCAGAGCAGCTTCTGCAATTTCGCCATGTCGGCAAGCCCGGGCCAGGTCTCGACCGGCTCGAACGGCGGCGCGTCGGGCACCGCGGTGCGCTCGACCAGCATGTCCTCGGGCAGCGCGATCACCACCGGGCCGGGGCGGCCGTTGCAGGCGGTGTAGAAGGCGCGCGAGACGATCTCGGGGATGCGCGCCGGGTCGTCGATCTCGGTCGCCCACTTCGCCATCGTGCCGAACACGGCGCGATAGTCGAGCTCCTGGAACGCCTCACGCTCGCGCATGTCGCGCGCGACCTGGCCGACGAACACGATCAGCGGCGTGGAGTCCTGCCGGGCGATGTGGATGCCGGGCGAGGCGTTGGTCGCGCCCGGACCGCGGGTGACGAAGGCCACGCCCGGCCGGCCGGTGACCTTGCCGACCGCCTCGGCCATCATCGTCGCGCCCCCTTCCTGGCGGCAGACGGTGAGCTTGATTGGCCGGTCATGAAAGGCATCGAGCGCCGCGAGATAGCTCTCGCCCGGCACGCAGAACACGTGCTCCACGCCGTGGACCAGCAGTTGATCGACCAGGATTTCGCCGCCGGTGCGGGTGCCGTCGTTGGCGCGAAGCATGAGGTGTCTCCCTGTCTTTGGCGGGGTGTATAGCACGGCGAACGCGGTGCGAGCCGCAAAGAGGCCGTGTCCAGCGGCACTTGAAACGGGCGGGGCGCGTCCGCCCCATTCTGCGACCCGGCACTGCGGTCGGGCCTTGGCCGTCGGCGACACTTTTCCGCAGCTGCAACCCTAAATATACTTACTCAGGGAGGACCGGGGATGGGGACGATCCGGAGCGCTTGGATACCAGCCGCGTTCGCAATTGCGCTTTGCAATGCGAGTTATGCCGCCACGATAACCAAAGTCGACTCTAAAGACGGCAAGACACGAATAAATCTGGACGGAGATATCGTTGTTGGCGACGCCGACAAGATCCGAGAAATCATAAAAAGCTCGAATGACGCCGGCCGACTGGTGACAACGATACGATTGAACTCCGCAGGCGGCAGTTTGCTCGAATCCGTACGGATCGCGGGCATCCTTCGATATGCCAAGACTGCCACGGCTGTTCTTGATGGCGCGAAGTGCGCCTCCGCATGCTTTATCATTTTTGCCGCTGGAAGCGAAAAGTACGCGCATTATTCCGCGCAACTCGGAGTGCACGGTGCTTCGGAGGCAGGCGGGCGAGAAACCGTTCAGTCCAACGCCGCAACAATTTCGATGGCCAAGGTCACAAAGGAGCTGGGCGTTCCGCCCGCCATCATCGGCAAGATGGTTGTTACACCTCCAACCCAGATGGTGTGGCTCTCCGTCGACGAGCTGCGGTCAATGGGAACGTCAATGATCGGCAAGCCATCGCAGGTCGCACCTGATTCGTTAGTTCAACCACAACTTCCACCCGGTCCTGACACTACACCGAGGGCACAATCGCCGCGGTCGATTTGGCCTGAAACAAGCGGCACCGCAGCTACAGGGTCCGGATGGAATGAATATACAAATCGAGCGATTGAGGTTTCTCGCTCGCAAAACAATGGGAAGCCCAGATTCGTACGGACGTGCCAGCCAGAACTCGATACGTGCACCACAGGCGTATTGTTTAAGAACAAGAGCGGGCGAGACGTCTTGGTGAAAGTTTCGAAAAGCGGCACCGGCGAACTTCAGCGGCGCGAAGTCTGTGCCTTCAACGAATTCAGGGATGTAAGAACTTGTCTCGATTGGGACACGGGCAAAAAGCGACGGGACATGAAAAATAACAGCGGGAAATGGTACGAGGTCGCGAACGAATAGAACGCAGGCCTCCACGATCAGCTGAACGGATGTGGATGGCCGGGACAAACCCGGCCACCAGCAGCAGCTACCGCTCTATTTCTTCATCTTCATGAACTTGGCCGGAACCATCAGCGAGGTGTTCTGCTCCATGAGCAGCCCCGACTCGTTGAGCTTCTTGAGATAGGTCTGCCAGTCTGGATCGGCCATCATGGCGGCGCGGCGCTTGGCCCGGTCGGCCGCGTCCTCGTACACCCACTGGTGCACCAGCGAGTTCATCGCGCCGGACTCCGCGAACATGTAGGCGTGCGGCTCGCCGAGATGCTTCCACTGCGCCTTCAGGCCGAACTCCTCGTAGATGGCGAGATGGGTGTTCATGTGACCGGGCTTGATGCGATAGGTGCGGTGATCGACGAGCAAAATGGCCTCCCCGTTTCGGCGCTTCATTGCGCGAATGCGGATAGTTCGGCTGCGGCATGGCAGGGTCAACCGATTTGTGCTGAATGTCACCCATGCTCCTCGACAAGCGCCGCATCGCCATCGCCTTCTGCGCCATCGGCGCGTTCCTGCACCTCTACGCGCCGCAGTCGGTGCTGCCGATGATGGCGCAGGAGTACGGAGTGGGCGCGGCCGATGCGAGCCCGATCATCACCGCGGGCACGCTCGCGGTCGCCGCCACCGCGCCGTTCACCGGCGCGCTGTCGGACGTGCTCGGGCGCAAGCGCGTGATCGTCGTGGCGATGGCGCTGCTGATCATCCCTGCGACCATGACCTCGTTCGCGCCGAACCTCGACCAGCTGATCTTCTGGCGGTTCATGCACGGGCTGCTGCTGCCGCCGATCTTCGCGGTGGCGGTGGCCTATATCGGCGACGAGTGGCCGCCGGCCGAGGCGAACGGCGTGGTCGGCCTCTACGCCGCGGCGTCGGCGGTCGGCGGCTTTCTCGGCCGGTTCGTGCCCGGAATGCTGGCGGAGCACTACGGCTGGCGCGGCGGATTTCTGGCGCTCGCCGGCGGCTCGGTGATCTGCCTTGCGGTGGTGTTCTTCCTGCTGCCGACCGAGCGCAAGTTCGTCAGCGCCGCAAGCTTCGGCTCGTCGCTGCGGCAGATGGTCGGGCATCTGCGCAACCCGCGGCTGGTGGCGACGTTCGCGGTCGGGTTCGGCGTGCTGTTCAATTTCATCGCCACGTTCACCTATCTCACCTTCCATCTCGCCGCGCCGCCGTTCAACCGCTCGCCGGCGTTCCTCGGCTCGGTGTTCGTGGTCTATCTGTTCGGCTCGGTCGCGGCGCTCTATCTCGGCCGCGCCATCGCGCGGATGGGCCGGCGCAACTTCGTGCTGTGCGTGCTCGCGGTGTGGACCTGCGGGATGCTGTTGAGCCTCATTCCGTCGATCCCCGCGATCGTCGGCTGCCTCATCATCGCCTCGACCTGCGGCATCCTCACACAGGCCTCATCGACGAGCTTCGTCGCTATCACCGTCAAGACTGGTACCTCGGCGGCGGTCGGGCTTTATGTCACCTCGTTCTACATCGGCGGCACGTTCGGCGGCTGGCTCCCCGGCCTTGCCTACGAGGCCGGCGGATGGACCTATTCGCTGGCGCTGGTGCTTGGCATGCTGTCGATCATGGCGACGATCGTGGCAACGACGTGGAAGCAGTAGTTGCCCACCGCCGTCATTCCGAGGCGCGCCCGCCAGCGCGTTCACGCGCGTCTTCGACGCGCTATGGGCGCGAGCCCGGAATCCAGATGTTCAGGCGGCGTTTGTAACTGGATTCCGGGCTCCGCGCTTCGCGCGGCCCCGGAATGACAGGCGGCGAGAGCGGTCCAAGACAGAGGGATGGAAATGCCAACGATGCGGGCGAGGCAAAAGGACCGGGCGCGGACCAATCCGGCGCTGAGCACGCGGCGGCTCAAGCTCGGGACGTTCCAGACCAATCTCGACTCGGGCTGCGTGATGAGCGACCTCGACGGCCGGCTCGACATCACCTGGCCGAACACCGTGGCGCTGGCCAAGCTTGCCGACGAGATGGAGTTCGAGGCGCTGGTGCCGGTGGCGCGCTGGATGGGCTGGGGCGGCAAGCTCAATCCGCAGGGGCCGGGCTTCGAGGCCTACACCTGGGCGGCCGGCATCTCGGCCTCGACGGCGCGCACCGGCGTGGTCTCGACCTCGCACATCACCATCAACCACCCGATCATCGCCGCGAAGCAGTCGGCGGCGATCGATCACATCTCGGACGGCCGCCTCATCCTCAACGTCGTCACCGGCTGGGTGCAGCCGGAGATCGAGATGTTCAACCAGCCATTTCTCTCGCACGAGGACCGCTACGCCTGCGCCGAGGAGTGGCTCGCGATCATCAAGCGGCTGTGGACCGAGGACGAGTCGTTCGACCACGAGGGACAATTCTACAAGATCCGGAAAGGCTATCTGGCGCCGAAGCCGATCCAATACCCCCACCCCGCGATCATGAATGCCGGCGCCTCGGAGCTCGGCCGGCACTATGCGGTGAAAAACTGTGATCTGGTCTTCACCGTGATCCGCACCGGCGGCCTCGAGGAATGCCGCGCCCACGTGCAGGCCTATCACAAGCTCGCGGCCGACTACGGCCGGAGCATCAAGGTGTGGACGCTGATCAACATCGTGCAGGGCGAGACCGAGAAGGAGGCGCGCGACTTCTACAACGACTACGTCCACAAGCGCGGCGACTGGGAGGCCGCGAAGAACATGGTCGAGATCTTTTCGCTCGAGACCAACAAGCGCAACGTGCCGCCGGAGCGGATCAAACCCTTGCAGGAGGCGTTCATCCAGGGCTGGGGCGGACTGCCGGTGGTCGGCACGCGCGAGCAGGTGGTGGACGCGCTGTCGACGCTGTCTAAGGCGGGCGTCGACGGCGTGCTGGTGGCGTTTCCGCGGTATGAGGAGGGGCTGCGCGATTTCCGCGACAGAACCTATCCGCTGCTGCAGCAGGCGGGGCTGAGAGATTTTGTGTAACTATCTCCCCGGTCATTCCGGGGCGCGCCGACAGGCGCGAGCCCGGAATCCAGAGCCAAGCTGGGCTGTCCGTTATGGCTCTGGATTCCGGGTTCGCCGCTTGCGCGGCGCCCCGGAATGACCGGGGAGAGATAAGGGGAAACACTCATGAGCAAAGTCACGCCGGCCCAGTTCGAATTCCTGCGCTCGATCGACACGCCGACCGTCTGCAATCTGCTGGAGATCATCGCTCCCGAGCGGCGCGGCTTTGGTTACACGGTGCGGCATCTGCACTGCCCGTTCCCCGATCTTCCGCCGATGGTGGGCTTCGCCAAAACCGTGACCATGCGGGCGCAGGACCGCGTGCCGCTCGGCGAGGCCGGCTATATGGCCAAGCGCCTCGACTATCTCGACTACGTCGCCTCAGACCCGCAGCCCGGCATCGCGGTGATCCAGGACATCGACGAGGTCGTCGGCTTCGGCGCGTTCTGGGGCGAGGTGCAGACCAACGTGCACAAGGCGCTGGGCTGCCTCGGCACCATCACCAACGGCTCGATCCGCGACATCCCGCAGGTCGCGCCGGGCTTCCAGATGCTGGCGGGCTCGATCGCGCCGTCGCACGCCTTCGTGCACGTCGTGGACTTCGGCATCAACGTGAACATCCACGGCATGGCGGTGCGAAGCGGCGATCTGATCCACGCCGACCAGCACGGCGCCGTGGTGGTGCCGATCGAAACGATCGACCCGATGAAGGCCGCCGCGCCCGGGCTTGCGGCGAAGGAGGCCAAGATCATCGAAGCCGCGAAAGCCGGCAAGGGACTCGAGGCGATCAAGGCGGCGATGAAGGGCTAAGTCGCGCGGCGTGGCGACGCTGCAACGGTCACAAAAATGATACCGGCTGATCTGCGCGGCCGCGGCTTGCGCGCAAGTGCCCCGCGCCTATGTCTGCGCGGTCGATTCATCGAGCGCACGACTTAACACGGAGCTTTGGAATGTCTGTGCTGTTTTCGAAGGCCACGCTGGGACAGCTTTCTCTGCAGAACCATCTGGTGATGTGCCCCCTCACCCGCAGCCGCGCCGTCGGCAATGTGCCGAACGATCTGATGGTCGAGTATTACGGCCAGCGCGCCTCTGCAGGGCTGATCATCACCGAGGGCACGTCGCCTTCGCCCAACGGGCTGGGCTATGCCCGCATCCCCGGCATCTACTCCGACGCGCAGGTCGCCGGCTGGACAAAGGTCACCGACACGGTCCACGCCCGCGGCGGCAGGATCTTCGTGCAGCTGATGCACACCGGCCGGATCGGCCATCCGCTCAATCTGCCGGCCGGCGCGAAGATGCTGGCGCCGTCGGCCGTCGCCGCCGCAGGCCAGATGTTCACCGACGCGGAAGGCATGAAGCCGCATCCGGCGCCGGCGGCGATGACCGAGGCCGAGCTCAAGAGCACGATCGCGGAATATGCCAAGGCCGCGAGCAACGCCGTGGCCGCGGGCTTCGACGGCATCGAGCTGCACGCCGCGAACGGCTATCTGCTCGAGCAGTTTATCCGGCCGAACTCGAACCAGCGCACCGACGGCTATGGCGGGTCGATCGAGAACCGCGCGCGCTTCGTGCTCGAAGCCGTCGAGGCATCGATTGCCGCGATCGGCAAGGACAAGGTCGGCATCCGGCTTTCGCCCTACGGCGTGTTCAACGACATGCCGCTCTATCCGGAGATGGAAGCCGACTACGCCTATCTGGCGCGGACGCTGAACGAGACGGGGCTCGCCTATGTCCATCTCGTCGATCATTCGGCGGGCGGCGCACCGCCGGTGCCGGCGTCGATCAAGGCTGCGTTCCGCAACAGCTTCAAGCGCACGCTGATCCTGTCGGGCGGCTATGACGCGGCGCGCGCCGAGAGCGATCTTGCCTCGGGCAAGGCCGACCTGATCGCCGTGGGCAAGGGCTTCCTCGCCAATCCGGACCTGGTCGCACGGTGGCAGACGAAGGCTTCGGTCAATGCGCCGGACGCCACCACGTTCTACACGCCGGGCCCCAAGGGCTACACCGATTACCCGGCGCTGGCCGGCTAGCCGGCCAGCCTCGCATCACGCCTCGGCGCTCGGGTGCCAGCGCGGCGCGTAGCCCGCCGCGAGCACCGCGAGCGTCGCAGGCGGCGTCAGCACGTGGAACACCGTGCCCTTCGGGCGCGGCTTTCGCGCGTTATAGCCCTCCGGGGCCCAGTGCAGCAGCGCGTCGCCGCGCACGGCAAACGGTGCGCCGTCCATCACCACGAACGCGCCGTCCGGCAGATCGTCGATCGGCAGCTGGTGCACCCGCTTCTCGCGGCCCTCGAGCCGCTCGGCGTGCAGATAGTCGTCCATCTCGTCGGCGAACGGCCGCGAGGCGAGCTGGCGGGCCTGCCGCCATTTCTCCGCGAAATCCTCCGCCTCCTTGCGGCGGCATTCGAAGCAGGGCCGATGGCCCGCGGCGAGCGCCGTCGGCTCGTCGAGAAAGAACAGCTCGGTGTAGGAGGACTCGCTCCAGACCTTGCGCTTGCGTCCCTTGAATTCAGGCACGCAGCAGATCCATTGCCGCGACGCCCAGCGGCGCTTCATCAGCGTCTTGTCGTCGTTGTGCATGCGCCCGCCGCGGTTGCCCATGAACAGCCCGCGCGCGGAGGTCGCGAACAATTCGCCGAACGGGTCGACGCGGTTGGGCAATGGCATCGCAGGCCCCCTTCACGCGGGATGACTTTTCTTCGAATCGTCATCCCGCTCTGGCTTCTTGTTTGGAGCATGATCTTATCCGAAAACCGCTTCACACTTTTCGGGATCATGCTCCTTGTTTGAGCATGATCTTATCCGAAAACCGCTTCACACTTTTCGGGATCATGCTCTAGCGGGGCAGAAACAGCACGTTGCGGGTCTCGATCTCGGTGCCCCAGCTGGTGTTTTTGCCAAGCGAGGCAATGGTTTGCAGACCGGGCAACCGCTCGCCTCTCTGCACCACAAAGCAATCGTAGCCGAACGCGTCGCAGATGTCCTTGGCATAGGAGCCGGGGGCCGCGTGGGTTCCGGAGAGCAGCTCCAGCAGCAGTCCGGGCCGGTCGCGGGCGATGGTCGCCTTCGCGCCGTCCAGCACCTCGCGCTCGCTGCCTTCGACGTCGACCTTGATGAAGCGCACATTGTCGAGGCGATAGCTGTCGAGGGTGCGAAGCTCGACGTCGTAGGTTTTCTGGTTCTTGAACTGCGAATGGGTCTGTTTCAGGTTGCCGGCGAAGTGCAGCACCATGCCGTCGTCGGCGAGCGGCACGTAGAACGTCGCCCGTCCCGGCCGGTCGGAGATTGCGACCTCGTGCACCTCGGCGCGACCGCGCAGCATCCAGCGGGCAAAGCGCGCATAGTCCGGATTGGCCTCGAACGACACGACGCGGTCGGCCACCTCGGACAGCGCGAAGGCGAAGAAGCCCTGGTTGGCGCCGACATCGATCGCGGCGCCGCCATCCGGCATCAGTTCGCGAAGGATCGCAAGCTCCGGCTCACCGGTGCGGATCTCGCTCTCGATGCGCCGCCGGTAGTAGAGCGCCGGCGGCACGAGCATCAGCAGTTTTTCATTGAAGGGCAGCGCCATGGGTGGCGCAGTATGGACAGACGGGGGCGGCCGCACAACCGCGGCCGCCCCCGCAAACACCACTTACCTGGCCTTCAGCAGATCGGCCGCCTCGACCAGGATCAGCTCGTTGTCGTCCTGCTTGCCGAGCGTGCGGCCGGACGAATACGGCAGGTTGTTGTCGTTGCCGACGATGATGTGGCGGTCGCCCACCACGCCGAGCCCCTCGATGGTGACGAACGGGAAGGTGAAGATGCCCTCCTTGGTCCCCTGCTTCGCCTTCTTGTCCGGGTCCTTGATCGCCATCAGGTCGAGATGACCGATCTTGCGGACGAAGCCGCCGGCGTTGGCGTCGGTCAGCTCGACCTTGTCGATGCGCTTCATCTTCGCCGGAATGTTGAAACAGTCCGGGCGCGGCGCGCCGGCGCAGGCCTGCGGCAACTCGGCCTCGCCGTTGTCGCGCTCGATGATCAGGCCGGTGGTGGCATCGGGCATGTTGAAGTCGCCGATGTTGTTGCCGCTGACCTCGAGGCGGTATTTCCAGAACCGGCCGGTCCACTTCTGCGCCGCCACATCGAACTCGAGGATGCGCAGATACTCGCGGTCGCCGTCGGTCTCCCAGGCCTTCTTCTCCTCGTTCCACAGCGGGCCTTCGAGCAGCGGATAGAGGAAGCGGCCGTCCTTGGACGCCGCCATCGCCTCGTAGCCGCGCGAGCGCCCCGGCTGATGTCACTCCGATGACAGCGCACAAGCTTGTCACACAAGGGGGTCTTTGCGACCATTGTCTTTTGGGCAGCGAAAACAGGCCAGCATGAGTTCAAGGACCAAGGACGCGGCGATCAAAGCGATCCTGCCGGTGGATTTTCCGAACACGCCGCACCGCTTTGCGCGCGGCGTTCGCGCCGGGCGCTGGGTGTTCGCGGCCGGGCAGTCGGGAACGGACCACGTGCACGGGCTCGCGCCGGAGGTGCTGCAGGCGGGCCATCCGCTCGACGGACCGTCGCAGGCGCATCGCGAAGCGCGGCGGCTGTTCAAGAACGTCGACGAGGTGCTGGCCGAAGCCGGATCGAGCGCGGCAAACGTGGTCCGCATCGACCAGTACTACACCGCGCCGGACGTGGTGGACGCCTACCACGAGACGCGGCGCGAATACTTCAAGGGCAAAATCCCGCCCTCGACCTCCAACCTGCACCGGCGCTTCGCCCGCGCGGCGCAATCGATGGAGGTGCAGGTGATGGCGGCCGTGCCGGGCGCGGACTTCGAGGTGAAGCACGAGGCCCATGCCGGGGCGTACAAGATCCATGCAAGCTCCGGCTACAGCCCTGCGCTCAGCGCGGGCGATTTCCGCTTCGTTCCCGGCCAAACCGCGGAAGCGCTCGACGAGAAGGAGCCGGGCGTCGACCCCGAGGCGCGGCGCGGCCGCGGCCTCTGGAAGGGCACGCCGATCAAGCTCGAGACCGATTTCATCATCCGGCGGAAGCTCACCCCGACGCTCAAGGCCGTCGGCGCGGACCTCGACACCGTGGTGAAGGCGCAGGTCTATCTGCGCGACCGCGAGGACGTCGCGAATTTCCGCGCGGTCTGGGCGCAGCATTTTCCGGTCGAGCCCGCCACCACGATCATCGCCACCGAGACGCCGGGCTTCATCATGCCGGAGTCGCGGATCGAGATTAACACCATCGCGCTCGCCAAGGACGGCAGGACGAAGAAGCAGGTGGTGGCGCCGATCCCGCCGCTGTTTCAGGGCGCTTCGACCGCAATTCGCGCCGGTGATCTGCTGTTCGTTTCCGGGCTGATGGCCGTGCGCGACGGCGCGCTGGTGCCGCAGGCGAAGGCCGATCCGGCGCAGCCGTTCTATGCGATCCCGGTGAAGGCGGAGCTTCGGGAAATTCTCCGGCAGGCCGAGACGATCTGCCAGGCCGCCGGCACCAGCCTCACGAACGCCGTCCGCATCCAGCAATTCCATGCCGATCTTGCCGATCTTGCCGCGACGCTGGAGGTGTGGTCGGAGGCGATGGACGGAGCGCCGCTGCCGCTCTCGCCGATCGAGGTGCCCTGGCTCGCGGTGCCGGACGCGCGGCTGCAAGTCGATCTATGGGTCTACGTGCCCGGATAAGGAGACGAGTCATGACCTTGAGAAAATTGCTCGTGGCGGCGGGCATCTGCGTATTGCTTGCGGCCTCGGCACAGGCCCAGCAGTGGCCGGCGCGCACGGTGAAGGTGGTCGTGCCTTACGGCGCGGGCGGCGTCACCGACACCATGGCGCGCGTCACCGCCGACCGGCTCGGCAAGGCGCTCGGCCAGAACTTCATCATCGAGAACAAGCTCGGCGCGGGCGGCGGGATCGGCGTCGATTACGCGGTCAACGCGCCGCAGGACGGTTACACGATCCTGTTCGTCGGCAGCACGCTGTTCACGGTGCTGCCGATCGCGCAGAAGACCAACTACGAGCCGCTGAAGGACCTCGTGCCGGTCAGCATCACCGGCACCAACGGCATGGTGATGGTGGTGCAGAAGGACGCGCCGTTCTCGACGCTGCGCGAGTTCATCGGCTATGCGCGGGCGAACCCCGGCAAGATCACCTATTCGAGCGGGGGACCTGCGACCAACAACCATCTGTCGACCGCCTATCTCGCCGGGAAAGAGAGGCTCGACATGGTGCACGTGCCGTTCGGCGGCGGCCAGGCGGCGCTGCGCGCGGTGCTGTCGAAGTCGGTCGACATGCATTTCGGCAATTCGTCCGATCTGATCGAGCCGGTAAAGAGCGGCACGGTGAAGGCGCTGGCGGTGTCGACGCCCAAGCGGATGCCGCAGCTGCCCGACGTGCCGACGGTTGCCGAAACCGTTGCCGGATTCGAGTACATCGCCTGGACGGCTACGCGGTCACCGGCGGCGTGCCGGCGGAGGTGAGAAACCGCCTGTCCCAGGCGCTGCAGCCGATCACCCGCGATCCGGAGGTGGTGAAGCTCTTTGCCAACCTCGGCATCGATGCGCTCGGCACGACGCCGGAGGAAGCTGCAGCGAGCATCCGCAAGGACATGCCGGTCTACGAGCAGATCGTCGATCTTGCGGGCGTGCGGCGGAAGTAACCCGGCCGCAGGCGGCAAAACGGCCGGAACGATGTTCCGGCCGTTTCGATTTCGATTGCGTATTTGCCTCAAGCCTGCGGCTGCGGCTCCATCGGGCCGGTCGGCGCGTCGGGCCGCGGGCGGCCCTTGCCGGCCGGCGGCACCGCCGACGAGCGCGGCGTCTGCGGCTCGATCACGCTCTCGCGCACCGGCCGCTTGCCGGCGAGCAGGTCTTTGATCTCCTCGCCCGACAGCGTCTCGAACTCGAGCAGGCCCTTGGCCAGGATTTCGAGGTCGGCGCGCTTCTCCTCGAGGATCCGGCGTGCCTCGTCATGCCCCTCCTCGACCAGCCGCCGCACCTCCATGTCGATCTTCTGGGCGGTGGCTTCCGAGACGTTCTGCTGGCGCGCCACCGACATGCCGAGGAACACCTCGTCCTGGTTCTCGCCGTAGGCCACGGCGCCAAGCTCGGGCGAGAAGCCCCAGCGCGTCACCATCATGCGGGCGAGACGCGTCGCCTGCTCGATGTCGGACTGCGCGCCCGACGTCACCTTCTCGTGGCCGAAGATCATCTCCTCGGCGACGCGGCCGCCCATCATGATCGCCAGCCGCGAGGTCATCTGCTCGAAGCTCATCGACAGCTTATCGCGCTCCGGCAACTGCATGACCATGCCGAGCGCGCGGCCGCGCGGAATGATCGTCGCCTTGTGCACCGGATCGGTGGCCTTGACGTTGAGCGCGAGGATAGCGTGGCCGCCCTCGTGATAGGCGGTCAGCATCTTCTCTTCCTCGGTCATGACCAGCGACTTGCGCTCGGCGCCCATCATCACCTTGTCCTTGGCGTCCTCGAACTCGCCCTGCGTCACCATGCGCTTGTTGCGGCGCGCGGCCATCAGCGCCGCTTCGTTGACGAGGTTGGCGAGATCGGCGCCGGAGAAGCCCGGCGTGCCGCGGGCAATGGTCTTCAGGTTCACGTCGGGCGCCAGCGGCACCTTGCGGACGTGCACCTTCAGGATCTGCTCGCGGCCGACGATGTCGGGGTTCGGCACGATCACCTGACGGTCGAAACGGCCCGGACGCAGCAGCGCCGGATCGAGCACGTCCGGCCGGTTGGTCGCGGCGATCAGGATGATGCCTTCGTTCGCCTCGAAGCCGTCCATCTCGACCAGCAGCTGATTGAGCGTCTGCTCGCGCTCGTCGTTGCCGCCGCCGAGGCCGGCGCCGCGATGGCGGCCGACCGCGTCGATTTCGTCGATGAAGATGATGCAGGGGGCGTTCTTCTTCGCCTGCTCGAACATGTCGCGCACGCGGCTCGCGCCGACGCCGACGAACATCTCGACGAAGTCGGAGCCGGAGATGGTGAAGAACGGCACGTTGGCTTCACCGGCCACGGCGCGCGCGATCAGCGTCTTGCCGGTGCCGGGCGGGCCGACCAAGAGCACGCCGCGCGGGATGCGGCCGCCGAGCCGCTGGAATTTGGACGGGTCGCGCAGAAACTCGACGATCTCCTGCAGGTCCTGCTTGGCCTCGTCGACGCCGGCCACGTCCTCGAATGTGACGCGGCCATGCGCCTCGGTCAGAAGCTTGGCCCGGCTCTTGCCGAAGCCGAGCGCCTTTCCGCCAGCGCCCTGCATCTGGCGCGACAGGAATATCCACACGCCGATCAGCGCGATGAAGGGGAGCCACGAGACCAACAGCGACACGAACCACGGCACGCTGTCGCCCTGGGCGCGCGCGGTGATCGAGACGCCCTTGCCGTAGAGGCGCTGCACCAGCGTCGGGTCGTTCGGGGCGTAGGTCTGGAAGCTGCGGCCGTCGGTGAAGGTGCCGTGGATCTCCGGACCCTGGATCAAAACGTCGCGGACCTTGCCGGCGTCGACCTCGGTCAGGAGCTGGGAGAACGAGATGTCGGTCGAGGACGTCCGTTGGCTCGGGTTCTGGAACAGCGTGAACAGCGCAAGCAGCAGCAGAACGATGATGACCCAGAGAGCGAAATTTCGAAGATTGGCGTTCATCCCGATGTGCTTTCCTGCCTGAAGCTTTGCCGCGCAAGTCCCGTGACAAAAGTCCCGTGTCGGTTGCGCTTACGTCGCGTCGCCCGAAAAACCGATCTGAGACGCGCCTCACAAGCGAAACATTTTAACCAATGTAGGTCCGAGGGCGCCAACTGCCAAGGGAACGGCCGAAAATCACCTTGGCGGAAAGGCCCGCGAATCCAAGGCATTCTAGACTGTTTTGCGACCGTCTGACGAACCTTTGTCCCTGAGGTTCGCGTTTGGTTAAGGCCGTTTCGAGGCGGCGCGCGCCCGCCCCGACCGTCGCGGTGGGGCGCGCTCAACAACGAGGCGCCCCCCCATCAAAGTCACGACCGCGCCCGCAAGGGTGCGGCGAAACCGCGCTGCGCCGTGCGGAGCCGCGTGCGCGCCCTCCATCGCATCGGTCAGGGCGCCGAACAGCGCCTCGAGCTTGCCGAGCTCGACCGGGCCTTCGTCCCCGGCCCCGTCGATCGCCCGCTCCAGCACCCGCAGGCCGATCTCTTCGGCAAGCCCGCAGAACTCGGCGGCGTCCATCACGACCGGCCCTGCCTCCGGCCACGGCACCGGCGCAAGCCTGGGCAGCGCCGCCTGCACAGCCTCCTGAAGTGCAGCCTCGGCCCGGCGGGCCCGCAGCGCGAGCCTGGCCAGCCGTTCGGCGGTCAGTCCCTCGGCCGCAAGCCGCGGCATCAGCTCCCGCAGCCGCGGCCGGGTAAAGCGCGGGTCGCGATTGGTCGGGTCTACGGCGTAGGGGACCTTCGCGGCCTTGAGCGTGGCGATCAGCCGCGACTTTGGAATGTCGAGCAGCGGCCGGATAAGTTCGATCTTCTCGGCTTCATGGCCGGGCAGCCGGTTCCCGCGCCGCATCCCGGCAAGCCCGCCGATCCCGCTGCCGCGCATCATCCGGAACAGGACCGTCTCCGCCTGATCGTCACGGGTGTGCGCGGTCAGCACCGGTGCGCCGCGGGTCTTGCGCGACACATCGGCCAGCAAGCAGTACCGCGCGGCGCGCGCGGCCTCCTGAATACCGGTCTTGGGCTTGCGGCCGGCCCAGCGCAGCGTCCGGTGCTCGATGCCGAGCGAGCGCGCGAGCTTCTTGACGGCGGCGGCTTCGCGCTTCGCTTCGGGCCGCAGCCCGTGGTCGACCGTCACAGCGACGAGCTTCGGCCCGCGCTTGCGCGCCTTGCGCCAGCGCGCCGCGAGCAGCATCAGCGCGGTCGAGTCCGGTCCGCCGGACACGGCGAGGATCAGCGCGGGATAATCGACGAGATGAGCAAACAGCAGCCGGACGTCAGCAGCGGAAACCGCGCTGTCGTCAGCACTGGACACGCTTTTGCTCGCGCTCGACGCCCTGCTTCACATTGTTGGAAGCCTTGGGGTACTTGCGCCCGATCTCGGCGAAGGTGGCGCAGGCCATTTCCTTCTGCTTGAGCGCGGCCAGCGACTGGCCGAGCCGCAACAGCGCGTCCGGCGCCCGCGCATGCTGGCCGTGCTTGGTCGACATGTCGAGGAACGACTGCGCCGCCTGATCGTAGCGCTGGCGCTGGAACAGGCTCTCGCCCAGCCAGAACTGCGCGTCGGGGGCGCGGCGGTCGTTCGGAAACTTCTTCAGGAACCCGTCGAAGGTCTGCTCGGCGAGCGCGTAGTCCTTCCGCATCACGTAGCCGTAGCCGAGATCGTAGTAGTCCTTCGGCTGCTCGGCCGGCGGCGCGACCGCAGCGACCGCGCCGGTGGCGCTCAGATTGCGCGACGGCGGCGGCGGCAGCATGCTGCCCTGCTGCATCTGTCCAGGCTCGGCATCGCCGCGCGCGGCACCGCCAGCCAGCGTCGAAAGATCGAGCGGCGCACCCGCGCCGCGGCCTCCGGGCGCACCGACCTGCGGCTCGGCGGTGATGATCGGGGGCGGCTCGCGGCCGACGCCGCCGCCCGACGACAGCGTGCCGAGCGTATGTGGCGCGCCGGGCGCGTTGGGATTTTGCGAGGGGTCGAACACGTCTGAGCGCCGGCCCGGCACGCTCGCGGGCGGCGTCACCGG
>JAIESC010000264.1 GCA_019746355.1 Xanthobacteraceae bacterium
GAAACCGGAGTTGCGGAGATCGGACTTCAGCGGGACCGCGGTTTCGCGGATATCGACAATGCGCATGATTGACTTTCGCTCTGTCCCTGCTTTGGGGAACGGTGCAATGCACCGCTCCCCAGCACAGGCCGAGTGAAGTTGTACCGCGACCGGGAAACTAAATCTTCGGAATCTTGGCGTCCTCGATGACCCGTCGCCACTTGGCGATCTCGGCCTTCACATAGGCGTCGAATGACGCCTGCGTATCGCCTTCCGCCTCCA
The DNA here is from genome assembly GCA_019746355.1 of Xanthobacteraceae bacterium. The sequence continues at coordinate 262 of JAIESC010000264.1, forward strand.
CGCCAAGCTCGAGCAGCCTGGCCTTGATGTCCGATGTGTTGACGATGGTGGCGATTTCCTTCTGCAGCAGGTCGACGATCGGCTTCGGTGTGCCCGCGGGGACGAACACGCCGGTCATCGTCTCGGCCTCCTGATCCTTGATGCCGGCCTCATCGAGCGTCGGGATTTCCGGCATCGAAGCGGAACGCTTCTTCGCCGTGACGCCGAGCGCGCGCACCTTGCCGTCCTTGATGATGGCGACCGAATTGCCGAGCGCGCCGCAGGCGATCGGCGTATGCCCGGCGAGCACCGATTGCGTGGACGGGCCGCCGCCTGCGAACGGCACGGTGATGAAGTCGAGCTTCAGCCCGAGCTTGAGCATTTCAATCGAGAGCGACGGCGTCGTTCCGGCGCCGGGCGAGGCGACGCTGTGCTTGCCCGGCTCCTTGCGGATCATGTCGACCATTTCCGTCATCGTCTTGGCCGGGAAGCTCGGGTTCACCAGCCAGGCATTCGGCGAGCCGCCCGCCTTGGTGACGGGGATGAAGTCTTTTTCGATGTCGAAGGGCGGCTTCTGATAGAGGCTCGGGTTCACCACGATGCTCGACGACGCGAACAGGATCGTATAGCCGTCGCCCGGCGAGCGCGCGGCGTTGCCCATGCCGAGGTTGCCGCCGGCGCCGCCCTGGTTCTCGATGTAGAACTGCTGGCCCAGGCGCTTGGACAATTCGGCCGCGATCACCCGTCCGGCGATGTCGGTCACGCCACCGGCCGCAAACGGAATGATGATCTTGACCGGCTTGTTCGGGTACTGCTGCGCCAAGGCCGCGCCGGGCGCAAGCAGCGCCGCGCAGACCGCGAGTGCGCGCATGATCGTCATGGTCATCGAAACTCCTCCCTGTACCGTTCGCCCCTCTTTGGGTTTGATATTGGCGTCGTCAACGACGCAGGCGTCGGCTATGCCGGACCGCGTGGGCAAGCCTGAGGGATAATCGTGCGGAATGCAAATTCACCGTCGCCGCAGCCAAGGATGATGCAGGGCGGCAACCGGCTGAAGATCGGTCTGTTCGGCGCCAACTGTTCGTCGGGGAGGGCAGTGACCAAAGCGCCGGAGCGATGGTCCGGCACCTGGCCGGATAATCTCAAGCTGGTGCAGATGGCCGACGCGGCCGGCATCGATTTCATGCTGCCGATCGGCCGCTGGAAGGGCTATGGCGGCGACACCGGCTATCAGGACGCGACGCTCGAAACCGTGACCTGGGCCTGCGGACTGCTCGCGGCCACGAAGCGGATTACCGTGTTCGGCACCGTGCACGCGCCGCTGTTTCATCCGATCATCGCCGCCAAGCAGATGGTGACCGCCGACCACATCGGCGAAGGCCGGTTCGGGCTGAATATCGTGGTCGGCTGGAACGAGGACGAGTTCGAGATGTTCGGCGTCGAGCAGCGCGCGCACGCGCTGCGCTACGAGTACGCCCAGGACTGGCTCGACGCCATCAAGCGGATGTGGTCGGACGGCGACGACTTCGACTTCGACGGTAGGCACATCAAGCTGAAGAAGGTGCGTGCCAAGCCGAAGCCGTTCGGCGGCGAGCGGCCGGTGATCATGAACGCCGGCGCCTCGCCGGTCGGCCGCGATTTCGCGGTGCGCAACTGCGACGCCTTCTTCATGCAGTCCTCGCGCGAGTCGGTCGAGGAGACGGCGCAGCGGGTCGCCGCCGCCAAGGCCGAGGCGGCAAAGCACGGCCGGGAGATCGGCGTGTTCACGGTCGGCGTCATCATCTGCCGCCCGACCATGAAGGAGGCGGAGGCGTACCACCACTATGTCAACGTGGAGCAGGCCGACTGGTCCGCGGTCGATCATCTGCTGGCGATGCGGAACATCACGCCGGCGACCGTGCCGCATGAGGAGTTCATGCGCCGGCGCAGCCACTACGCGCATGGCAACAGCGGCGTGCCGATCATCGGTGACCCGGATCACATCGCCGGCAAGCTGGTCGAGCTGAGCCATGCGGGCCTCGCCGGCATTGCCGTGTCGCTCGTCAACTATGCCGACGAGCTGCCCTATTTCCGAGATGAAGTGCTGCCGCGGCTCGAGCGGGTCGGCTTGCGGCGTCCTGCGCCCGCGACGGTTTGACCCTGAAGATCGCGGCTAGGCTGCCAGCACACATTGGGGTATCGTTCCAGCAATCAACAAATACAGCCGAACTGCCTTAGGGAAGGACCATGGGAGGTTGGAATGTTGAAATCGCGCGTCACGCGCCGCCGTCTGCTTGAGCAATCGGCCCTTGCCACGACCGCTCTGATCGCCGCGCCCTATGTGCGCGGCGCCCACGCCGCCGGAAAGCTCGCGATCGGATTCTGGGACCACTGGGTTCCCGGCGCCAACAACGCCACCAAGGTGATGTGCGAGGAGTGGGGCGCGAAGGAGAAGGTCGAGATTTCGATCGACTACATCACCTCGCAGGGCAACAAGAACCTCCTCACCATTGCCGCCGAGGCGCAGGCGCGGTCCGGCCACGACATCTTCGCGTTCCCGACCTGGGAGCCGCAGGCGCACGCGCGCAATCTCGAGCCGGTCGACGACATCATGGCCGAGATCGGCAAGGCGAACGGGCCGGTCAATCCGACCGTCGAATATCTTGCCCGCCTGAACGGCAAGTGGCTTGCCGTGCCGGCGACCGTCGGCAGCCAGATCAAGGGCCCGTGCTCGCGCATCGACCTGATGAAGCAGCTCGCCGGCATCGACGTGCAGGCGATGTATCCGGCGGGCAGCGCACCCAAGGCCGACGCCTGGACGCTCGACGCGATGCTCAAGGCCGCGGAAGCCTGCCACAAGGGCGGCCATCCGTTCGGCATCGGCCTCGGCGTGACCGAGGACAATGTCGACACGTCCGGCGCGATCTTCCAGTCCTATGGTGCGAACCTCGTCGACGCCAAGGGCAACATCACGGTCAAGACCGACGCCGTCCGTCAGGCGATGGAGTATTACAGGAAGCTCGCGCAATTCCTGCCGCCGGACGCGCCGGCCTGGGACAACGCCTCCAACAACAAGTATCTGATCTCGGGCAAGGGCGCGCTGATCATGAACCCGCCGAGCTCCTGGGCGGTCGCCAAGCGCGACGCGCCGCAGATCGCCGAGCAATTGTGGACCCACGGCATGCCGTCGGGCCCGAAGGGCCGGTTCGCGCCGTTCCTGCCGTACTTCTGGGGCGTCTGGAACTTCGGCAAGAACAAGTCCGCGGCCAAGAGCCTGCTGGTGCATCTCTCGAAGGCCGAGAACATCGAAAAGATGGTCGCGGCGAGCGCGGGCTACGACCTGCCGGCATTCGACAAGTTCAGCACGCTGAAGACCTGGGCCGAGGAAGGCCCGCCCAAGGGCACGCTGTACCACTACCCGAACCCGCACAATCACCAGACTCTGTCGGTCTGCGCGGCGCCGGCTCCGCCCAAGATCGCGCATCAGATCTACACCCAGGCGATCCAGACCAAGATGGTGGTGCGCTACATGAAGGGCGAGGCGCTCGACAAGACGCTCGCCTGGGCGGAAAGCGAGATCGAAGGCTTCATGCGCACATAAGCGTACGACATTGGCGCTGCCGCCGGGGGCGGCGGCGCCCGATCTTTCCGAAGGGGAACGGATGGTCGACACCGCATTGCAAGCGCCGTCAGCGGCCGCCGCGCGCAAACGCGGCGGCTTTCACCGGGTGCTGCAACGCCGCTCGACCATCGCGTTTCTGATGACGCTGCCGCTGATCCTTTTGATCCTGCTGCTGGTTCTCTATCCCGCGTTCTATTCGCTGCATCTCGCCACGTTGAACAAGTCGATGGAGCGGTTCGTCGGCTTCGGTAACTTTACGTTCCTGTTCAAGCGCGAGACGTTCTGGATGGTGGTGCAGCAGTCCTGCATCTTCGCCATCACCGCGGTGATCTTCAAGGCGCTGATCGGCTTCATCGTCGCCCACTTCGTGCACAACATTCCGGGCAAGGGCCAGCGCAAGTGGCGCGGCATGCTGCTCGTGCCGTGGGTGATCCCGCCGGCGATGAGCTGCCTTGCCTGGCTGTGGCTGTTCGATCCGTCCTATAGCGCGTTCAACTGGCTCCTGGCGCTCGTCGGCATCGATCCGGTGCCGTGGACCGGAGAGGCCAACTGGGCGCGGTTCTCGGTGATCCTGGTCAATGTCTGGATCGGCGCGCCGTTCTTCATGATCATGTATCTGGCGGCGCTGAAATCGGTGCCGGAGCAGCTTTACGAGGCGGCGGCGATCGATGGGGCCAACTGGTGGCAGCGCATGTGGTACGTGACGCTGCCGATGATGCGCAACATCATCGCCATCACCGCGCTGTTCTCGCTGATCGTCACCTTCGCCAACTTCGACATCGTCCGCATCCTCACCGCCGGCGGGCCGATCGACCGCACCCATGTGTTCGCCACCTGGTCGTTCTGGCTGGGCATCCAGGGCAGCGACATTCCGCTCGGCGCGGCGGTGTCGCTGTTCATGGTGCCGATCCTGGCGGTCGCCGCGGTGTTCATCCTGCGCGACATCAACAAGCGGGGCAACGAGGCATGACCGTTGCCGCGACAGCTTCCTCCGGTGCGCCGACTCGGGCAAAATACGGCAGCATGAGCCGCGACCGGCGCTGGGCGCTGCGCTGGTCGTATTTTTTCCTGGTGCTGTTCGCGATCTTCTTTTTGACGCCACCGATCTACATGTTGATCACCTCGCTGAAGTCGAGCGCGGAGATATCGGCCGCGACCAACCCGTGGTGGGTCTACAATCCGACGCTCGGCAACTACGCGGAACTGCTCGGTTCGTCGCAGTATCTGACGTTCTTCCGCAACTCGGCGCTGGTCTCGATCATCGTCGTCACCATCACCATGCTGATCTCGGTGCCGGCGGCGTTCGCGCTGTCGCGCATGAAGTTCTGGGGCTCGGCGACGCTCGCGACTGGCATCTTCCTGACCTATCTCATTCCCGAGACGCTGCTGTTCATCCCGCTGTTCAAGATGTTTGCGGTGTTCAACGAATGGACCGGCATCCAGCTGATCAACAAATGGTGGGTGCTGCTGCTGCTCTATCCGACGCTGACCGTGCCGTTCTGCACCTGGATCATGATCGGCTACTTCGCCTCGATCCCGAAGGAGCTCGACGAGGCGGCGCTGATGGACGGTGCCAATTACCGGCAGATCCTGCTGCGCGTGTTCATCCCGGTGGCGCTGCCGGGCCTGATCGCGGCGACGATCTTCGCCTTCACGGTGTCCTGGGCCCAGTTCCTTTATCCGCTCGCCTTCACCACCTCGGCGGACCAGCTGGTGCTGCCGGTCGGCATCATCACCTCGCTGATCAAGGGCGACGTGTTCAACTGGGGCCAGATCATGACCGGGGCGCTGCTCGGCGCAGCTCCACCGCTGATCATCTACGCGTTCCTGATGGACTATTACATCGCCGGCCTCACCGCCGGCGCGACCAAGGGCTGAGCCAAAGGCGGAACGATGGCGCAGGTCTCGCTACGCAACGTCGTCAAGGACTTCGACAACACCCAGGCGGTGCGCGGCATCAGCCTCGACATCGCCGACAAGGAGTTCGTCGTGCTGGTCGGGCCGTCGGGCTGCGGCAAGTCGACGACCTTGCGGATGATCGCGGGGCTGGAAGAGGTCACCGACGGCGAGATCCGGGTGGACGGCGAGGTGGTCAACGACGTGCCGCCCAAGGACCGCGACATGGCGATGGTGTTTCAGAACTATGCGCTCTATCCGCACATGTCGGTGTTCGAGAACATGTCGTTCGGGCTCAGGCTGAAGCACTACCCGAAGGACGAGATCAAGCGCCGCGTCGGCGAGGCCGCGCGCATCCTCGATCTCACCGAGCTGCTCGATCGCAAGCCGCGCCAGCTCTCCGGCGGCCAACGCCAGCGGGTCGCCATGGGCCGCGCGATCGTGCGCAATCCCAAGGTGTTCCTGTTCGACGAGCCGCTGTCCAATCTCGACGCCAAGCTCAGGGTGCAGATGCGCACCGAGATCAAGCGCGTGCACCAGAAGGTGAAGACCACCACGGTCTACGTCACCCACGATCAGGTGGAGGCGATGACGCTCGCCGATCGGGTCGTGGTGATGAACCACGGCGTCATCGAGCAGGTCGGCACGCCGCAGGAGCTTTATCACCATCCGCGCACGCGGTTCGTCGCGGGCTTCATCGGCTCGCCGGCGATGAACTTCATCCCCTGCCGGCTTGAGCCGAACGGGGCGGGCCTGAAGGTGCGGCTCTCCGACGCACTCGCTTTGCCGGTGCCCGAGGCCCGCACCGAGCGTTACCGGGCGGCGGCGGGCCGCGACATGATCCTCGGCATCCGGCCAGAGCATCTCACCGAGCCGCGCGGCGGCACCCGCGACGCGGCTTGCGAATTCTCGGCCGCGCCCGACGTGGTCGAGCCGATGGGCATGGAGACCATGGTGTTCTTCGGTGTCAACGGCACCGAGGTTTGCGCCCGCGTCGAGCCGTCGAGCGTCGCCGGGCCGGGCCAGTCGATGCGTCTCTGCGCCAACGTCAACCACATGCACCTGATCGATCCCGACACGCGGCTGGTGATTTAGCAGGCTGCTGAAAAAGCCCGCGGCGTCATTCCGGGGCGCGCCCATAGCGCGTCGAAGACGCGCGTAAACGCGCTTTCGGCGGCGTCCCGGAATGGCCGGACATTAACAGCTTCTACACGAACCATGTCTGGAGATTGTTTGCTGAGCGAAATTCTCGCTCAAGCCCGGATTGTGGTCGCAGGCGTGGAAAACAGTGAAGCTGGGCTCACGCTGGCTGCATCCGGTCGCGTCGAGACGGCAAATCAGGGCACAGGACGAGCTTGCCCTCGAGACCGCCCGCTTCAAGACGACGGTGTGCATCGGCGACCTCATCAAAAGCAATCCGTTCCGCAATGCGCGGCCGGATAGCGCGCGTCGCCAACAGGCCAAACAGCCGTTCAAGGTCCTCCAGGAACCACCCGGGATGTCGCGCCCGCATCAAATTGATCGAGTAGACACTGACGCGTTTGCCGCCAGGCAACCAGCTCAGCAACAGCCTCCAGAGATATACGCGCGCAATCCACATCAACGTGGCGAGGAGACGCCGCTGTGCCTGCACGCTCGCTGTGTAGCCGTAGGCGCAGACCAGGCCGCCGCGCCGGAGCGCCTTGAAGGAGCGGCGGTAGTCATCCTCGCCGATGCCGTCGAAGATGACATCGAACCCGCCCGGCAGGACGCGGGTGAAGTCTTCACGTCGGTAATCAATCGGTGTGGCGCCGAGCTCGCGAATCAGCGCCGCATGCTCGCCACGTCCGGTTCCCCACAGCTCAAGGCCCGCCATTCTGCCGAGCACAAGCAGCGCCTGACCGACGGCGCCGGCGGCGCCCTGCACAAGCGCACGCTGGCCTCGCTGCACCTGCACCGCACGATGAAGGAGCTGATAGGCGGTGGTCCAGCTTAGGATCAGCGCGGCCGCCTCCGCCGCGTCGACGCCCTCCGGCACGCGGGTCAGGTCACTGGCCCGCAGCGCGCGATAGGCTGCGTTCGACCCTACCACCGTCAGATCCGCCACCCGGTCGCCAAGCCGAAACCCGCTTACACCGTCGCCGAGCTGATCGATCTCTCCGACAACATCATATCCCATCACGAACGGCGGTCGGAGGTGCATCGTTTGCGCGTAGAGGTGACGCCGGATCGTCACGTCGGTGTACTCCAGGCCCGATGCGAGCACCCGCACCCGCACCTCGCCCCTGCCGGCCTTCGGCAAAGGAGCGTCGACCACTTCAAGCCCGTCGGGCTCGCCGAAGCGCCTGACCTGCACAACCCGATTGCGCGGCTCGCTCATTGACGGGTTCCTTGCACCTTAGGCGCAGCGTATGGGCAGGGAGAGTCCGCAGCTTAATTCCGCATCGCTCAGAATGAGGGTCAAGTCATTGAGGAGGATCAATGCGGTCGTACGGGTTTGCGCCCAGGGATAATGTCGCTGATTGGCACGTTTGAGACATACGGGAAGTCCGCTTTTGCGCCGCTGCTGGGGGATAAGCAGACATGCCCGAAATGGGCCCAAAACGACGTGATTGACCCGTAGCCGTCATTGGCAGGCTGTTGTCGAGAGGGCGAGAATTCCTCGAACAATGATCTTTTTCAGACATTGGTCGGACTCGAAGTGTTCCGTTCAAATCCCGGTGAGCCGGTGGTTTGTGATCAGCGCAGGTGCGAATATTGCGGTGCGCTCTCAAGCACAAGCTGCCGACAATTTGGCTCCGCGCCCGGAGCGATAGACACCGAATGGCGTGCGCCCGCGCAATCCTGCGCGAGCGGCGTATGGCAAACAGGCCGGGAAAGAGCGGATAGACATCATGCATGGCGCTCCTGTTCTCGTTCTCGCGGTTCTCGCCGCGTTCTGCGCTTCGGCTGCAGACGCTCGCGAAATTCGACGCGACACCATGCCGGAAATCTTTCGGGGAACGTGGGCGTCCGGCAACGATGCCTGCAAGGCCGGAGACAAATCGAAGGTCGTGCTCGATGCGAAGTCCTACATGGGACCCGCCGGGAGCTGCATCATCGACTATGTGATGGAAGTCCCAGGACCCATCTATTCGGCGCGCATGCGTTGCTCCGAAGGTGGCTTGCAAACGCAGGCGAAAACGATCGCCAATCTGATTATTCGGCCGAGCACCGCCGGCCAGATCCTGGTCGGATCGACGTTCGAGAGCCTCTCAGCACATGACCGGTGCCCCGCAGCGGAACCAGAAAAATAGCATTGGTGAGCTGACCTGACGTCTACCGGGCCTGCGCCGACTTACAAACCAACTTGCGAGGAGGACGGGATGAGCAAACGTAGCACAATCGCCAGTGTGCTTGTTGCATCCACCGCCTTGTTGAGCGCCCTCGCGTGCGCGGCAACCGCACAGCAGGTGCGCGGCGCTTCGGGTTCGCCGGCTGCGGTCGAATTTCCCGACATCCGAGTCCTACCGGTGCCCACGCCACCGTTCGCCGGCACGATCATGCCGAATGCCATCGACAGCACGTCCGCTTGGCCCCGGAAGCGGTCCGAATATCCTGCTGATCCTCACGGATGATGTCGGCTTCGGCGCTCCCTCTACCTTCGGGGGCGTCATTCCAACTCCGGCGCTCGATCGAATTGCGCGGAGCGGACTTCGATACACCTCCTTCCACACCACCGCACTGTGCTCGCCGACACGGGCGGCCCTTCTGACCTGGCGCAATCATCACTCGGTCGGGTTTGGCAACATCTCGGAAATGTCGAGCGGGTTCCCAGGATATAACTCCATCATCCCGCCCGAGACCGCGACCGTTGCAGGCGGTGTGAGCGCTACCGTTGCGTCGTCTCGCCTTTGAGCTTGTCTGCGCCGACGGCTTCGACAAACCGCGCCCAGCGCAAGACGTCGTTCTCGACAAAGCTCCTGAACTTGGCGGCATCCATCGCCGGCGGCGTTTCCATGCCGGCCGCGATCAGCCGCTTCTGCGTTTCCGGTTTGAGCACCGCGCGCTGGACCTCCTGGTTGATCTTGTCGACCACGTCCGCAGGCGTTCCCGCGGTCGCCAGCAATCCGCCCCAGCCCGGCATGTCGAATGTCTGGTGGCCCGCCTCGATCATGGTGGGCAGATCGGGCAGCAGCACCGAGCGCTGCGCCGTGCTCACTGCAAGGCCGCGCAGCGCACCGGAATCGATCTGCGACTTGGCGCTGGTCGAGACGCCGAAGAACATCTGGGTGACGTTGCCCACGGTCGCCATGGTGCCGGAATTCACGTCGCGGTAGGGCACGTGGAGGATGTTGGTGCCGGCGACGTGGTTGAGATATTCGCAGGCGAGGTGCGGCACCGTGCCGATGCCGGCCGAGGCGCAATTGACCTTGCCGGCGTTCTGCTTGGCATAGGCGACAAGCTCTCCGACCGATTTCGCCGGCACGCTCGGATGAGTCACCAGCGCGTAGGAGATCACGCCGACAATGGCGACTGGCGTGAACTCCTTGAGGAGATCGTAGGTTGCAGTCTTCATCGCGGTGTTGAGCGTGTAGGTGGGCGTCGCAAACAGCATGGTGTGCCCGTCGGGTGGGGCGGTTGACACCGCGCTGACCGCAAGCTTGCCGCCGGCGCCCGGCCGCGGCTCGACGATCACCGGCTGGCCCCAGACCTGCTGCAGATGCTCGGCGACGATGCGCGAGAAGATGTCCGGGCTCGGACCCACCACGATCTTGACCGGATGGTTGGGAAAGCTCTGGACCTGCGCGGCAGCCGATTGAACCGAACACAATGCCAGCGCCACGCCACCGAGAACGGCGGCCACGGGATGTTTCCTCACGCGTCGTCTCCCTGATCGGTTCCGATCACCGCGGGGCGCTACCGCCCTCTGTCATCGCGCATGATAGATCACGCAAGCCGGATGACAATGCGAGGCAAACTCGCATAGCGTTCCGGCGGGTGGAAGCGAGAGAACCGCAATGTTGTCCAATGAACCGAAACCGATCCGCCGCGTCGTCACCGGGAACGATGCGCAAGGCCGCTCATGCGTGCTGTTCGACAGCGCGGCACCGAACGTCAATCCCGGCGCGATCAGCCGCGGCACATGCATGACAGATATCTGGGTTTACAAGAACTCGCCCGCGGTCATCTCGGGCGCGCGCGACGACGGCAATCTGCCGTTTCATTTTGAGCCGCCGCACGAAGGCGGACATCTGCGCATCGTGCAATCCACCGGCAAGCCCGCGGACTACGACCCCTCCGAGGACCCGGCCCGCAAGCCGCTCGGCCCGACGCGGCTGCGCCCCGACGGCGTGTGGGATCGCGGCGGGCAGAACCTGTTCAGCTCGCCGGTGCACAAGTCGGCCACCGTCGACTACGGCATCCTGCTCGAGGGCGAGCGCACCTTGCTGCTCGACCGCGGCAACGTGGTCATGCGGCCCGGCGACGTCGTGGTGCAACTCGGCAACTGGCACGGCTGGACCAATGTCAACGGCCCGAGCCTGATGGCCTTCGTCATGATGGGCGCAACGTTCGACCAAGAGCAGAAGGTGTAGGCAGTCATGAGCGAAGCGATGAAAGCCACGCGCCGCATCATCACCGTCGACGACGAGGAGGGGAAATCGCTCGCCATTGCGGACGGACCGACGCCGGATGTCCGCACCGATCCGGCGCGGCCGGGATACAGCTCCGAGCGCATCTGGGTTGCGTCGTCGTCGCCGCACCGCATCGGCGAGTTTCGCGACACCGTCATGCAGCCGCACACCATCGAGCCGCCGCGCGGCGGCTCGGTGTGCCGCGTCGTGACGTTCCCGCCGGACAACGTGTTCCGCGGCAAGGTCGGCGCCAACGAGGTTCAGGCGTTCTTTGCGGCGATGGGTTCGCCGCAGGTCTCGACTTATTCGCCGCAGGCGCCGCATCCCTACATGCAGAAGACCCGGACGCTGGATTTCTGCTTGGTCCTCGAAGGCGAGATCACGCTCGTTCTCGACACCGCCGAGGTCCACCTGAAGGCCGGCGACACCGTGGTCCAGCGCGGCACCAATCACGCGTGGAGCAATCGCTCGAGCAAGCCGTGCCGCATCGCGTTCTCGCTGCACGACGGCGCGCCGTAGCGGATTGCGTCATTGTACGGTGATATTGCTGTCGCGGATCACCTTGCCCCACTTCGCGCGCTCGGCCTTGAGGTAGGCGGCGAATCCCGCTGGCGTGTCGCCGACCCATGAGAAGCCGATGACGGCGAGCCGCTGATCGGTGTCGGGCTGGAGGAAGGTCTGCACGAGCTTGCGATGCAGGGCGTCGATGATCTCCTTCGGCGTTCCGGCGGGCGCCAGCACGCCGATTGGTGTCGCGTTGATCTGGCCCGGGAAGCCTTCTTCCTCCATGGTCGGAATGTCCGGCATGTTCCAGTCGCGTAGCTCGGCCGTGACGGCGAGCGCGCGGATCGTGCCGGCCTTGATCTGCGCCGCCGCTGGCGGCAGCGACGAGAACGCGACCGGTGTGTGTCCGGCGACCACCGACTGGATCATCGGCCCACCGCCGGTGAACGGGATCGCAGTGAGATCAAGCTTCTGCGACAGCTTGAACAGTTCGCCCGACAGGTTGGCCGGCGTGCCGACGCCGGGGTGTGCATAGGCGTGGTATCTGGCGTCGCCGCTTTTGATCAGCGCAATCAGCTCGTTCATGCTCGCGGCCGGCACCGACGGGTGCACCACCACCACGTTGGGCGTGGTCGCGATGCGGGCGATCGGCGCGAAGTCCTTGTCGGGGTCGTAAGGCAGCGACTTGTAGAGGATGGCGTTGATGACGATGGCCTGGCTGGTGACGATCAGCGTATGGCCGTCGGCCGGTGCGCGGGCGCCGAGCGCCGTGCCGGTGTTGCCGCCCGCACCGGCGTGGTTCTCGATGTAGAACTGCTTGCCGAACCCCTCGGTCAGCTTCTGCCCGATGATGCGCGCGATCAGGTCGGCCGGCCCGCCCGGCGCGAACGGAACGATCAGCCGCACCGGCTTGCTGGGATATGCGTCCTGCGCCTGCGCGGGAGCCGCGGCAACTATCGCGGCGAGCGCGAGAAAGAACATGGATCGCATGAGCTTGCGCATGTTGCCCTCATTGCTCTGGCTGGTGTTATCATCGCCGCCGCACGCGCGGCCGTAAACGCCAAAATTCAGGGCTTCGCGTCCCGCCGATCGATCGTCACAAGCACGTCCAAGCACGAGGAAATGCCAATGGCCAAGAAGTACACGCGTCAGGACCTTCGCGATGCCGCCGAGAAGTACAAGAACTGGGGCAAGTGGGGTCCGAACGACGAGATCGGCACGCTGAACTACACGACGGCGGAGGACATCATTGCCGCGACGCGCCTCGTCAAGAAAGGCAAGGTGATCTCGCTCGCGCTCAACTTCGACTACACCGGCCCGCAGGGCGCCAAGAGCAAGTACCCGGCCATGGGCCGCATCAATCCGGTGCACACCATGCTCCGCACCGGCACCGACGCCTATTCCGGCGTGCTCGACAAGCGTGGCATCCGTGCCGCCGATGACATGGTGGTGATGCCGCTGCAGTGCGGCACGCAATGGGACGGGCTCGGCCACATCTTCTATGAGAACTCCATGTGGAACGGCTACGACTGCCGCGAGGTGACGTCGGCCGGCGCGCAGAAGTGCGGCATCGAGAAGACCAAGAACAAGATGGTCGGCCGCGGCGTATTCCTCGACGTCGCGCGATGGAAGGGCGTCGACTCGCTGGAGGACGGCTACGGCATCACCTGCAAGGACCTCGACGATTGCGCCAAGGCGCAGAAGGTCGAGGTGAAGCGCGGCGATTACGTGATCGTCCGCACCGGGCAGATGGAGCGCTGCCAGAAGCTCGGCAGCTGGGACGGCTATCCGGGCGGCGACGCGCCGGGCTTCGCCTTCGAGACGCTGGAGTGGATCAAGCGCACCGAGCTCGCGGCGCTCGCGAGCGATACGTGGGGGTGTGAGGTCCGCCCGAACGAGAGCGAGGAGGGCATCAACCAGCCCTGGCACTGGATCACCATTCCGATCATGGGCATGACCATGGGCGAGATCTTCGAGCTCAAGGAGCTCGGCGAGGACTGCGCCGCCGACAAGACCTACGAGTTTCTGTTTGTCGCGCCGGCCATTCCGATCACCGGTGGCGTCGGCTCGCCGGTCAATCCGCTGGCGATTAAATGACCGCGCAGCGGTCATCCCGGGGCGCCGCACATAAGCGCGTTTACGCGCGTCTTGCATCCAACAGGACGGCGAACCCGGGATCCCGCTAGAAGGAGCAAGCCATGCAACTCGTCCGCAATCATTCGCACTGGGGCGCGTTCTTCGCCGAGGTCGAAGGCGGGCGGGTGGTCGGCGTGCGGCCGTTCGAGCGCGACCCCGATCCGTCGCATCTGATCGACGCCATACCTCAATCGGTGCATTCACCAGCGCGGATCGCCCGGCCGATGGTGCGCGAAAGCTGGCTCAAGCACGGCCGGGGCCACGGCGAAGGCCGCGGCCGCGAGCCGTTCGTGCCGGTATCGTGGGACCAGGCGCTCGATCTTGTCGCGGGCGAGATCGCGCGCGTGCGGCGCGATCACGGCAACGCCGCGATCATGGGCGGATCGCAGGGCTGGTCGTCGGCCGGGATCTTCCACGAGGCGCGCGTTCAGCTTCACCGCTTCCTCGCCTCCGCCGGCGGCTACACCGATCAGGTGATGAACTACAGCTTCGGCGCGGCGCTGGCGTTCCTGCCGCACATTCTCGGCACGCCGCAGGCCGTCGTCGGGCCGCTGACCTCATGGTCGTCGATCGCGCGCCACAGCCGGCTGATGGTGCTGTTCGGCGGCGCCAATCCGAAGAACACGCTGGTCAGCAAGGGCGGCTGCGCGTCGCATTCCACCGGACCATGGATCGCCGAGCTGGCGCGCGCCGGCGTCGAGGTGGTCAACATCAGCCCGATTCGCGAGGACGGGCCCGGCGCGGTGCGGCCGGCGTGGATCCCGATCCGGCCGAACACCGACACCGCGATGCTGCTGGCGCTGACCCATACGCTGGTCAGCGAGGGCCGGCACGACCGCGCGTTTCTCGACACGCACTGCGCGGGCTTCGAGCGCGTGCTGCCCTACCTGATGGGCGAAACCGACGGCCAGCCGAAGAGCGCCGACTGGGCCGCGCCGATCACCGGCGTGCCCGCGGAGACGATCCGCGCTCTGGCCCGGAAAATGGCCGCGGTGCGGACCATGGTCACGGCGTCGTGGTCGCTGCAGCGCGCGCATCACGGCGAGCAGCCCTACTGGGCGGTCGTGCTGCTCGCCTCCGCGCTCGGCCAGATCGGCCTGCCGGGCGGCGGCTTCGGCTTTGGCTATGGGTCCGGCGCGGGCATCGCCGATGCACCGCTGGCGTTCGGCGCGCCGGCGATGGAGACCATCAAAAATCCAGTCAATGTGACGATTCCGGCGGCGCGCATCTCCGATTGCCTGCTGCACCCGGGCGAGCCGTTCGATTTCAACGGCAAGCGCAGCAATTACCCTGACATCCGGCTGGTGTACTGGGCGGGCGGCAATCCGTTCCACCATCATCAGGACCTCAACAAGCTCCGGCGCGCCTTCGCGCGGCCCGAGACCGTCGTGGTGCACGATCCGTGGTGGACCGCGACCGCGCGTCATGCCGACATCGTGCTGCCGGCGACCACGTCGCTCGAGCGCAACGACATCGGCGGCGCGCGGCGCGACCGCTACATCATCGCCATGCATCGGGCGATCGATCCGGTCGGCGAGGCGCGCAACGATTTTGCGATCTTCAGCGAGCTGGCCCGCCGGCTTGGCTCGGCCGAGGCCTACACCCAAGGTCGCGACGAGAATGCGTGGCTGCGGCAGCTCTACGATCAATGCCGCCGCAGCGCCGGCGCCAATGCACTGCCGCTGCCGGACTTCGACACCTTCTGGCAGCAGGGCTATCTGGAAATCCCGGTGGTCAGCGAGCAATACGTGCTGTTCGGCGACTTCCGCGCCGATCCCGAGAAGCACAAGCTGAAAACACCCTCCGGCAGGATCGAGCTCTACTCCGAGAAGATCGCCGGCTTCGGCTACGACGACTGCCCGCCGCATCCCGCCTGGCTCGAGCCCTGGGAGTGGCTCGGCGGCAAGGATGCGAAGAGCTATCCGCTGCACCTCGTCTCGAGCCAGCCGCGCGACCGGCTGCACAGCCAGATGGATTGCGGGCCGGTCAGCGCCGGCGGCAAGGTTGCGGGCCGCGAGGCGATCACGCTCAATCCGGCGGATGCCGCGGCGCGCGGCATTCGCGACGGCGACATCGTCCGCGTCCACAACGGGCGCGGCTCATGCCTTGCGGGCGCGATCGTCAGCGACGTCATCAGCGCCGGGGTGGTGAAGCTCTCCTGCGGCGCCTGGTACGACCCGGCCGACGGCGGCGAGCAGGCGCTGTGCCTGCACGGCAATCCGAACGTGCTGACGCGTGACCAGGGCACCTCGAAGCTCGGGCAGGGCCCGAGCTCCGCCACGGCGCTGGTCGAGGTCGAGCGCTGGACCGGCCCGGTCGAGCCGGTCCGTGCGTTTGAGCCGCCGCGCGTGGCGTCCGCCTGAGCGCGGCCTGGCGCATGTCCCGGAAAAGGGGGCACCGGTTTTCCGAAAAGGACATGCGCAAACGCAGGAAGCTGGAGCGCATCGCGGTTCATCTTAACCGGGATGCGCTCTATGGCCCGCAGGTCGGCATCATGCCGATCGGCGTGTAAGCCCAGCACGGGCCGAAGCTGCCGCCGTTCCAGCGGCCGCGATAGAAGCCTGGATAGCCCCAGCCGTAATAGACGTTGCCGTAAAAGTCGAAGTAGCGCGGCTCGGCGCGTGCAAATTTCAGCGGGCGTCCGTTCCGGTCGAGGCCGTTGACCCACGGGCGGTAGCCCGGAAGGAAGCCATAGCCGCGCCAGCGCTTGGTGACATACACCTTGGTCCTGGCCGCTTTCCTCTCCTTGCCTTGCGCCGGAGCAACGAAATCCGTGGCCGGCCCCAGCAAGGATGCTGCGACCGTCGTGGCGAGCACTGTCCTGACAATTCCCATCACGCCGCCTTCGAGCCCCACAGCCGCCCGGTTGCAATCGCCGCGCCCTCGCTCAGCGCCGTGAGCTTGGCCCAGACGATGCTGTCGGCGACGATCGGGTCGGTCCGCACCGCGGTGCCGAAGCCGCAATCGACGCCGGCGATCACCCGCTCGCGGCCGACGATGTCGGCATAGCGGCCGATGCGCTGCGCCACGAGCTTCGGATGCTCGACGAAGTTGGTGGTGGAATCGATCACGCCGGGGATGAGGATCTTGTCGTCGGGGATTCTGATCGTCTTGAGGTCCTCCCACTCGTGATCGTGGCGCGGGTTTGCCGCCTCGATGCTGATCGCCTGCATCTTCGCCTTGAAGGCGAGGTCGATGATCTTCAGCAGCGGCAGGTCGAAATTGTGCGGGCCTTCATAGTTGCCCCAGCAGATGTGCAGCCGCATCCGGTCGGCGGGCAGCCCTTCGACCGCGGCGTTGAGCGCCTCGATGTTGCGCGCCGCGATCTTGCGAAACTCGTCGTCGGTGAGGTTGCGATACTGGTTGTTGCGGCAGGAGCCGAGGTCGGGGGCGTCGATCTGCAGCACGAAGCCCGCCTCGACGATCGCGCGGTACTCGGTCTTCAGCATCTCTGCCAGCGCTTCGACGTAGGCCTCCTCGGTCGGATAGTGCAGGTTGATGATGAAGCGGGTGAGGATGCCCGGCGACGGCGCGGTCATGAACACGTCGGCGGGCTTGGATTTCGCCGCGGCAGCCTTCAGATGCGCGAGGTCGCGGTCGAGCGCGTTGCGGTCCTTGTACTTCAGCGGGCCGACGCAGCCGGGGAACGGCGAGTCGGAGAAATTGCGCCGGCGGCTGGCAAAGTCGGGATGCGCCAGCAGATCGCGGCCGATCATGATGTCGCGGCCCTTTTCGGCGGCGCGTGGGTCAGGCTGGATGCCTTCGGCGCGGTGGCGGATGTAGGTCGTGTACGACGGCTTGCTCATTTCGCCGTCGCTGACGATGTCGATGCCGCAGGCCACCTGCTGCGCGACGATGTCGTCGACCGCCTTCGCGGTCGCCGCCTCGAATGTCGCCGCATCAATGGCCTCGTCCTTCTCGCGGCGAAGGATGATGTCCATCAGCGATGCCGAACGCGGCAGGCTGCCGGTGTGCGTGGTGAGGATGCGGTCGGTCGAGGTTTTCATGGGGTGCTCCCGGCGGCTGCGATGGCGACACGGATCGTAGCCGGGATTGTGTCGGATTGTCGCGTGGCTCGCAGCTATCGGCGTTCGCCCAAAAGCAGGCGGTCCGAGTCGTCCTTGAGTTGCACGCCCGATATGCAACGCTCGCGCATCGCGCGCAGCAGGTGTGCGATCTTGAAACCCGCGTCGGCATAACCGATGCCGTCGGGCCGGATGTTGGAGATGCAGTTCCTATCGGCGTCAGTCGTGCCCGAGCCGGGCTGCCAGGTGAGATAGGCACCCATGCTGTCGGGGGCGGTCAAACCGGGGCGCTCGCCGATCAGCATGGCGACGCTCCTTGCGCGCAGCAGCGTCGCGATGGCGTCGCCGATGGCAACGCGGCCGTGGTGAACCACCACCAGCGGCGCGATCCGCCAGACGTCCTTGTCCAGCATCGGCATGGCAGCCTTCAGGACCGGCGCAGCATGCGACTGCACGGCACGCGCCGACAGCCCGTCGGCGATCACGAACACAACATCATGCTCCGCGGCGTGCGGCGCGAGCGTCGCATTCGCGCCCGGAGCCAGCTTTCGGCCGAGATCGGGCCGCATCAGAAATTCTCTCCGGTCGGCCGCGGCGCTCGCCACCGGCAGCACCATCGAATCGAGGCCGGCGATGTCCGCGAGCAGCCGCGCTTCGTCGAGCGGCTCGTGCACGGCATCGCGGGCACGGGCGTGATCGAGCTTGAAGCCGAGCAGGGGAGCGGTCGCAAGCGAGGCGCCGCTGCGCTCGAGGCCAATGCGTGCGGCGGTCAAACGCCGCAGGTCGGCCCAGAGGCCGTCGTCGCCGGAAACCTTGGGGCGGTTCTCGCTCATGCGGTCGCTGCCGGCAGCAGCGCGCGGAAGCGGCCCGGTATCTCGCGCGGTCTGATCCGCTCCGCCTTGTCCATCAGGCCTTGCCGCGCCAGCCATTCCTCGAATTCCGGCGCGGGGCCCTTGCCGAGCAGGTCGCGCATCGCCAGCGCATCGTGGAACGAGGTGCTCTGATAGCCGAGCATCACGTCGTCGGCGCCCGGCACGCCCATCACGAAGTTGACGCCGGCCGCGACCAGGAGCGCCAGCAGCGCGTCCATATCGTCCTGATCGGCCTCGGCGTGGTTGGTGTAGCAGACGTCGACGCCCATCGGCACGCCCATCAGCTTGCCGCAGAAATGGTCTTCGAGGCCGGCGCGGGTGATCTGCTTGCCGTCGAACAGATATTCCGGGCCGATGAAGCCGACCACGGTGTTGACCAGGAGCGGCTGATAGCGCCGCGCCACCGCATAGGCGCGCGCCTCGAGCGTCTGCTGGTCGACGCCGTGGTGCGCGTTGGCGGAGAGCGCGCTGCCCTGGCCGGTTTCGAAATACATCACGTTGTTGCCGACGGTGCCGCGTTTGAGCGCCAGCGCCGCCTCGCGCGCCTCATCGAGCAGGGCGAGGTCGATGCCGAAGCTCTTGTTGGCGGCTTGCGTGCCCGCGATCGACTGAAACACGAGGTCCACCGGCGAGCCCTGGCGGATCAATTGCAGCGTGGTCGTCACGTGCGCCAGCACGCAGCCCTGGGTCGGGATGTCGAGCTTGACGCGGATGTCGTCGAGCATCGACAGGAGCCGATGCGCGCGCTCCGGGCTGTCGGTCGCGGGATTGATGCCGATCACCGCGTCGCCTGAGCCGAGCAGCAGGCCGTCGAGAATGCTCGCGGCGATGCCCCGCGCATCGTCGGTCGGATGGTTCGGCTGCAGCCGCACCGAAAGCCGACCGGGCAGGCCGACGGTGTTGCGGAACCGGGTGACCACCGAGCATTTCGCGGCGATCACCATCAGGTCCTGCAGCCGGCTGATCTTGCTCACGGCCGCGGCCATCTCCGGCGTGACGCCCGGCGCGAGCGTGGTGAGCACGCCCGTCGTCGCCTCGTCGGACAGAAGCCAATCGCGGAAGCCGCCGACGGTGAGATGCGAGACCCGAGCAAACGCAGCCTTGTCGTGGCTATCGACGATGAGCCGCGTCACCTCGTCATCCTCGTAAGGGACGACGTGCTCGTTCAGGAATGTCGAAAGCGGCAGGTCGGCCAGCGCGAACTGCGCGGCGACGCGCTCCTCGCCGGTCTCGGCGGCAAGGCCCGCGAGCTGGTCGCCGCTGCGCAGCGGCGTGGCCTTGGCCATCAGCGCTTTCAGATCGGGGAACGTGTAGCGTCGTGCTCCGACGGTCGCAGCGTACATGCGTGGCCCCAAGGAATCGCACCAGAAATCACAGCCTGATTATACCGGATCGGGCCTTGCGTGGTTGGCGTGGCGTGCCATTCTGCCGCCCCCAAGGAGCAGCCAACAAAATGCTGGGACACAATCGGAAGATGCTGGGCGCCGAATGCATGGCCGACATGCTGGAGGCCTACGGCGTGACGCACGTTTTTCACGTGCCTGCGGTGTTACGTAAAACCTTCGCAGTGATGGAGACGCGCACCAAGATCAAGCGGCTGCACGTGCACAGCGAGGCGACCGCGGCCTATATGGCGGACGGCTACGCGCGCGCCACCGGCAAGCCGGGCATCTGCATGGCGCAGGTGATTGGCGCGCTCAATCTTGCGGCGGGCCTGCGCGACGCGTGGCTTGCGCACTCGCCGGTGATTGCGTTCACCGGCGGCCGCGAGCCCAAGACCAAGTTCCGGCAGGTCTATCAGGAGGTCGACGACGTGCCGGCGTTCGAGCCGGTGACCAAGTGGAATGCCACGGTCGACGACGTGAACCGTTTTCCCGACATGGTGCGGCAGGCGTTCCGCGTGGCGACGACGGGGCGGCCCGGCCCGGTGCATCTGCAATTCCGCGGCAACGAGGGCCAGGTCGACGGCGAGGAAGGCGAGATGGAGCCGCTGGTCGAGCCGGAGTTTGGCCAGGTGCCGCCGTTCCGGCCGGAGCCGGATCGCGGCAGCGTGCTGACCGCCCTGCAGATCCTGCAGGATGCGCAGCGTCCGGTGATCGTAGCCGGCGGCGGCGTGCGCCACTCCGGCGCGGCGCGCGAGCTCGTGGCGCTCGCCGAAGCGCTGCAAATTCCGGTCGCGACCTCGCTCAACGGCAAGGATTCGATCCCCGGCGTGCATCCGCTGTCGGTCGGTGTGGTCGGCACCTATTCGCGCGAGAGCGCCAACAAGGTCGTCAACGCCGCCGATCTCGTCTGCTACATCGGCACCACCACCGGCGGCATGACCACGCATTTCTGGGCGGTGCCGAAGATCGGCACGCCGGCGATCCAGATCGACATCGATCCGGAGGCGCTCGGCATGAACTATCCGCTGCAGGCGCGGGTGCAGGGCGACGCCAAGGTCACGCTCGCGAAGATGCTCGCGGCCTGCGACAAGAGCACGGCGGGCAAGCGCAAGTCCTGGGTCGCGCAGGCGCAGGGCATTGTCAAGGAGTGGTACGCCAAATACAAAAAGGACCTGGAGTCGGACGCGGCGCCGATCCATCCCGCGCGCATCTGTCACGAATTGTCGAAGCACGTGCCCGACGACGCGATCGTCTGCGTCGACACGGGACACGCCGGCATGTGGATGGGCGGCATGTATGACCTGCGCACCGATAAGCAGAGCTACATGCGCAGCGCCGGCCATCTCGGCTGGGCGTTTCCGGCGGGGCTCGGCGCCAAGTGCGGCGCACCCGATCGTCCAGTCGTGACGTTCACCGGCGACGCCGGCTTCTGGTACCACATCGGCGACATCGAGACCGCGGCGCGCTGGAAGATCAACGCCGTGACCGTGGTCAACAACAACGGCGGCGGCAACCAGTCCAAGCGCGGCTTCGACCGCGTCTATGGCGGCACGCAGACCGAGCAGGCGCGCGAGCTCTGGACCTTCCGCAAGACCAACTTCGCGCGCATCGCCGAGGAGATGGGCGCGCTCGGCATCCGCGTCGAGGATCCGAAGGGCTTGCCCGCGGCATTGGCGCAGGCGCTCGCCGCCAATCGTCCGGCGATCATCGACGTGGTCACGGATATCGAGGCGCTGGCGCCGACCGCGGTGACGTGAGCTCATCCTCGGTCATTCCGGGGCGCGTGCCATAAGCGCGTTCACGCGCGTCTTCGACGCGCTATGGCACGCGAGCCCGGAATCCGGACAAGCAGGGATTTTCTCCGCAAATGGATTCCGGGTTCACGCGCTGCGCGCGTGCCCCGGAATGACAGCCGAGAGATTTCCCAAAGCTCGAAGTAACTACCGCAGCACCGACGCGATCGCGTCGCGCAGCCGCTCCGCCGAAATCGGCTTGGCCAGCACCGGCGCGCCGGGAATGATCCGGTCGATATGCGCGCGCGTGGCCTGGTCGCCGTGGGCGGTGATAAAGATCACCGGCGTGCCGCGCTGCTCGCGGATGATGCGCGCCGCCTCGATGCCGTCCATGCGGCCGGCGAGGCGGACATCCATCAGGACCAGATCGGCGTTGAGATCGGCGGCCTGCTCGACGGCGCCGTCGCCGTCCGGCACGAGGCCGCACACTTCGTGACACTGCTCGCGCACCAAAGACTCGAGATGCCAAGCCACCAGCAATTCGTCTTCGGCTATCAGGACACGGGCGGTTCGGCCCATCGCGCGAGATCGGTCGGGTTTCGTCAGGTGCATTGCCAGCGTCATAGCACCGCGCTCCGTTTACGCGGCGCATCATACTAGCGATTCGAATTTGACGCGCCAGCCCCGGTTGCAATGCCGGCATTCGACCAGGCGCCGGCTCCGTAGGCCCCCCCAAACCCGCGAAATCGGGCCTGTTGGGGCGCCTTGAGCGGGTTCCAGGGCGGCTCCGATGCGCGGATGTGCCGCCCTGGCACGGAACCGGGCCTGGTCCGGCGTGGGCCGGTTCCCGTTAGTGTTCGGGCACCAGCGGCGGCGGATAGATGTCGCGGGTCGAATCCCAGGCCGGGTGGAACAGGTCATCCGCGGACTGGACGATGACGTCGGCCTCGCGTCCGTTGCGGGTGTCGAGATGCGCAAGCGCGACCGCGTCGCGGAACGCATCGCTGCGGCGCTGATAGGGCTCGGAGTTCTCGCCGTCGCACTGGATCACCCATGCGCCGTCGTACACCACATAGTACCGTGACTTCGTCGGCAGACCGTCCATCTTGGGCTCCTGAACCATAAGCGCGTTCACGCGCGTCTTCGACGCGCTACGGGCCCCCGCATGCCTGCGGGTATCCCTGTCCTATGAGGCCTCAATGCGACAGTCCGATTTCAAGTTCCTGTGACGGGCATAAATGACGCAATCGCCTTGTGAATTGCTGTGGACCGTGTGGGTAACCCTCAGCAGGCGGCCATGATCTCTTTGATCTTGGGCCAGTTTTCGCGGCCCTGCCGTTTCATCAGCTCGAGATACTTGCCGTTCTCCCAGCGCACGATGGCGTCCTGAAAGCTCGGCCGCGCCTTGATCCGGGCGTACCAGTCGGCGGTGCGCGGCGTAGGCTCCAGCAGACCCATGACATCGAGGTGGTCGAGCCGGACCACGTAAGGCGTGAACGCCGCATCGGCGATGCTGTAGCGGTCGCTGGCGAGCCATTCGTGGTCGGCCAGCGCCTTGTCCATGTCGCGGTAGAGCGTCAGCAGCCGCGCGATCGCGATCTTGAAGTGCGGCGAGTCGAGACCCTTCTCGATCACGTCGCGGCGGCGCTCGCGCTTCGCCGGATCGGGAATGCTCTCCAGCATCTCCTTTCCGGCCTCGCCACGGCTGATGTACTGGTGGCGGAACGCGACGCCGAAGCTGAGGATGCCGATGCCCGCGTCATGCACGCCCTCGTCGAGCTGCTTGGTCCACAGCCGCATCTTGGCGCGGCCGAACGGATCGGCGGGCTTCATCGGCGGATCGGGAAAGCGCTCGTCGAGATATTCGTTGATGACGTTGGATTCTGGCACGACGCTATCGCCGTCCATCAGCGTCGGCACCACCGCGCGCGGATTGAGCTTGATGTACCATTCCTTCTGGTGCTCGCCGGCGCGCAGGTCGAGATGGCGGCTCTCCCATTCGAGGCCTTTCTCGGCGAGCAGCAGCCGCACCTTCTGGGCGCAGCTCGACATGTCGTTGTGGTAGAGCGCAAGCGCCATGTTTGTGACTCCGGCTGGCGTTGGGGAGCGGCCCGCGACCGAAGCGCGGGGGTGCATGCTTCCAGAGGCGCGGCCGGCTGTCTACACTGAGCGGGCCGGCCGATCCGGCGCGGTCAAAATGCGTTGAGGGGATGGAAATGCCGAAGCTGCCGCTCACCTTTGCCTGCGGGCTTTACGACCGCATGCTCGCACTCCACACCGGCGAGGTGCAGGTCGAGGGCGTCGACCTCAACTTCCTGGTCGACGACAACCCGCGCAACATCTTCGACCGGATGGCGGCGGCGCAGGAGTTCGACGCGGCGGAGTTCTCCAGCTCCGAATACGTCTCGCGCTTCGTCGCCAACCAGTGCCCGTTCGTTGCCATTCCGGTGTTCGCCTCGCGCGTGTTCCGGCACAGCTTCATCTTCGTCAACAAGAAGCACATCAAGTCGCCGAAGGAGCTCGAGGGCAAGCGGATCGGCGTGCCGGTCTACACCATGACCGCGGCGATCTTCATCCGTGGGCTCTTGAGCGACGAGCACGGCATCGACTTCTCCCAATGCGAATGGGTCGAGGGCGACATCAACACCGCCAAGGCCCACGGCAATCCGACCATCCTGCCGACCGCGAAGAAGCTTTCGATCAGCGCCAACGCCTCCGGCAAGTCGCTGAGCAAAATGCTGGAGGACGGCGAGCTTTCCGCCATCATCGGCACCGGCGTGCCGGAGGCGTTCGGCCGCAATCCCGATATCGTCCGGCTTTATCCGGACTATCGCTCGGCCGAGATGGAGTACTACAAGCGCACCAGGATTTTTCCGATCATGCATACGGTGGTCATCCGCAAGGACGTGCATGAGCGGCATCCGTTCGTCGCCACCGCGCTCTACCATGCGCTCGAGCAGTCCAAGAATATTGCGCTGAAGAAGATGAACTACCGCGGCACGCTGCGTTACATGCTGCCGTGGATGACCGCCGAGCTCGACGAGATCAGTGCGGTGTTCGGCGGCGATCCCTGGCCCTACGGCATCGAGGCCAACCGCCCGACGCTCAGCGCGCTGGTGCGCTACCTCGAAGAGCAGGGGGTGATCGCCAAGGCTCCGAAGGTCGACGAGCTGTTCGTGCCGGTGCGGCCGATCCTGCCGATGACGCATTAGGGCGGGATCATGCGTTGGCGCGTCTGGTCCGACAGGCTGATCGTTCTCCTGGTTCTGCTGGGGCTCTGGCAAGTCGGCAGCATGGTGCTCGGCAATTACTGGCTGAGCACGCCCTGGAACACCACGACGCGCTTCTTTGCCTCGCTGTTAAACGGCGAGCTGTTCTTCCACGGCGGCTACACCATCACCGAGGCGCTGGCCGGCTGCGCCATCGGCGGCATTCCGGCGGTGCTGCTGCCGTTCCTGTTGCGGCGGCAGCCAGTGGTCGTTGCGATCCTCGATCCGTTCATGGTCGGCGGCTATGGCGCGCCGAAGCTCGCCTTCGCGCCGCTGTTCATTCTGTGGTTCGGCATCGGCATCGAGTCGAAGATCGCGCTGGTGGCGGCGGTGGTGTTCTTCATCGTCTATTTCAGCACGCTGTCCGGCGTGCGCGCGCTCGACACCAAGCTCGTCCAGATGGCGCAGGTCGTTGGCGCCAGCGAGCGGCAGGTCGGCCGGCACATCGTGTTCCCCGGCGCGGTGCCGGCGATCTTTGCGGGCTTCCGCATCGCCGTGCCCTATGCGATCGGCGGCGCGGTGATCGCCGAATTGATCTCGTCGAACCGCGGGCTCGGTTATCTGGTGCAGACCGGTGCGATGAATTTCGACACCACGCAGGTGTTCGTCGCGATCCTCGCCGCGACCATCATCGTCCATGCCTTCATCGCCGTGGTCGATCTCGGCGAGCGTTTCCTGCTGCGCTGGCGGCCGCGCGGCGTCGCGCTGATCGTCGATCACGGGACTTGAGCCGATGAGCGCGCCGATGCTGGAAATCAGGGGTCTCGGCAAGCGCTTCCCGGCGCGGACCGGCCGCGAGCCGCCGCCCTGGATCATCCAGGACATGTCGTTCTCGGTTGGGGCCGGCGAATTGCTCACCATCGTCGGGCCCTCCGGCGCTGGAAAGTCGACGCTGCTCAATATCGTCGCGCAGATCGACACCGCGAGCGCGGGCGAGATCGCCTTCGACGGCGAACGCATCGCCGCGCCGGAGATCAAGGCGTTGCACCCGGGACTGAACCGCCGCATCGGCTATGTGACCCAGGACGACAATCTGTTGCCCTGGCGCACCACCATCGACAACGTGCTGTTCCCGCGCGAGGTGCAGGGCACGCTCGACGATGCGGCCCGCGCCCGCGCCGCCGAGCTGATCGCCGCGGTCGGGCTCACGGGCTTCGAGCGCTACTATCCGCACGAATTGTCCGGCGGCATGCGCAAGCGCGCGGCTCTCATTCGGACATTGGTCTACGACCCGCCGGTGATCCTGATGGACGAGCCGTTCGCGGCGGTCGACGCGCAGACCCGCACGCAGCTCCAAGAAGATTTGCTCAGGCTGTGGAGCCTCAAGCGCAAAACCATCATCTTCGTCACCCACGACATCACCGAGGCCATTGCCTTGGGCGACCGTGCGCTGGTCCTGACGCGGCGGCCCGCTCGCATCGCCGCCGAGCATCCGATCCCGATCCCGCGGCCGCGCAATGTGCGGGACATCTTCACCATGCCGGGCTTTGCCGCGATCTACGAACGCATCCGGGCGGACGTGCTGTGATGTCGCGCACAGTCCATCCGCGGTCATTCCGGGGCGCTCGCGTCAGCGAGCGAGCCCGGAATCCAGTTCCGAATTCGGAGTATGCGTCTGGATTCCGGGCCCGCCGCCATAACGCGTCGAAGACGCGCGTGAACGCGCTTATGGCGGCATCCCGGAATGACGTGGTGAGAGTTGCGCCATGACAACCGCAGACATCACCTCGGACCTGTCGGAAAGTCGCGCCATTCCGCGCAACTGGCTCGTCACCGGCGGCCAGATTCTGCTGGGCCTCGCCCTGCTCGGTGCCTGGGAGTGGGGCGCGCGTGCCTTCGGGCCGCTGTTCTTTGCGCCGCCGCTTGCCACCGCCCAGCGCATCGTCGAGATGGCGGCAAACGGCAAGCTTCTCACCGACACCATCGCCACGCTGCGCGTCTCGGCGCTGGGCTTCGTCATCGGCTGCGTCGTCGGGGTGGGCCTGCCGTTCCTGCTGCGGCTGTCGGAGCGCGCAACGCAGGCGATCGAGCCCTTCATCATGGCCTCGATGGGCATTCCCAAATACGCGCTGACGCCCTGGCTGATCCTGTGGTTTGGCATCGGCGACCGCCCGAAGGTGATCGTCGTCACCCTGTTCGTGTTCTACATCGTCTTCATCACTGTGTTCGCCGGCGTGCGCGGCGTCGATCAGCGGCTGATCAGCATGGCGCGCGTGGTCGGCGCGAGCGAGCGCGCCATCGACCGCAAGGTGATCTGGATGTCGCTCCTGCCGTTCTTCTTCACCGGGCTGAAGGTGGCGCTGCCGCGCGCGGTGAGCGCGGCGATCGTCGGCGAGTTCCTGGTGGCGACCGAAGGCATCGGCTTCTCGATCGAGCGGGCGCGGCAGCTTTCCGACACCACCGGTGTGTTCGCCGGCATCGTGGTTGCGGTGGCGCTGGTGCTTATCATCAACGCCGTCGTCAATGCGCTGGAGCGGCGGGCGCTGAAATGGCGGCCGACCGACCGCGATATGCAAATCTAGGAGTCTAAGCATGAGGCTTGCGAGCTACATCGCCGGCGGCCAGGAATGCTACGGCGTGGTGTCCGGTGACGGTCTCATCACCATGCGCGGACACGCGTCGCTGCGCGATGCGCTTGCGGCCGGCGCGCTCGAGGGCATGCGCAATGCCACGGCGAAGCCAGACTTCAAGCTTGCCGACGTGCGCTTCCTGCCGGTCATTCCCAACCCGCACAAGATCCTCTGCGCCGGCGTGAACTATCGCGACCACGCCGCCGAGGTGGGCCGCGAATTGCCCAAGCAGCCGAGCATGTTCATCCGCTTCGCGGACACGCTGGTCGGTCACGAAGGCGAGATGATCCGGCCGAAGCTCTCGGACAATTTCGACTTCGAGGGCGAATTGACCATGGTGATCGGCAAGGGCGGACGGCACATCCCGATCGATCGCGCGCTCGACCATGTCGCGGGCTACACGATCTTCGTCGACGGCAGCGTGCGCGACTACCAGAAATTCTCCGTCACCTCGGGCAAGAACTGGCCCGGCACCGGTCCGCTCGGGCCGTGGCTCGTCACCTCCGACGAGATCCCCGACCCAAGCAAGCTGACGCTGACCACGCGGCTCAACGGCCGGCAGGTCCAGCATTCCGGCACCGACAAGCTGATCTACTCGTGCCGGCAGATCATCAGCTTCTGCTCGGATTTCACCACGCTGCATCCCGGCGACATCATCGCCACCGGCACGCCGGAGGGCGTCGGCCACAGCCGCAAGCCGCCGCTCTGGATGAAGCCGGGCGACACGCTGGAGGTCGAGATATCGAACATCGGCGTGCTGCGGACGAAAATCGTGGATGAGGAGTAGGGACGTGAGTCCCGGACGCGGTGCAGCATGGAGCCACCAGCGCGTTTACGCGCGTCTTCGACACGCTATGGCGGAATGATGCACCGCTGATCCGGGACCGTTCCAACGGCAATGTTTGGTACGGTCCCGAGTCTGCAGCGCATCACTCCGCGCTTGCGCGCTTCGTGCTGCACTGCGCCCGGGACACAGACCGACTAGTTCACGTACTCGCTGGTGAATATCCCGTCGTAGGACTTCAGCTTCTCGTCCGCCTTGAGCAGTCCCGCATCGACGTTGAACGTCTCCGAGTTTTCGATCGAGGCCTTGTTCACCACCGGCGGCGACGGCGTCACCTTCCGCAGCTCCTCGAACGACGCCTTCAGCAGGTTGTCGTCGAGCGTCGGAAAGCGCTTCTTCAGGAGCGCGAACGCCTCGTCCGGCCTGGTCTTGATGAAGGCGGTGGCGTCCTTGATCGACTGGCCCATGGCGCGGCAGAGCGCCTTCTTCTGCGCGCAGGTGTCCTGCTTGGTGACGATCAGGTTGTGGCCGAACGGGATCATGTCGCCCGGCTCGCCGTCGGGGCCGCTGGCGATCAGCAGCGCCTCGCCGTCCTGCACCGCCTTCAATGGCCAGGGCAGCGACATCGCGTAGCCGTCGATCTGCTTGCTCTGGAACGCGGCGAGCATGCTGTTCGGCGCCATCGGCGCGACGCGGATGTCGTCCGGATTGAAGCCGCCGCGCGCCGCAATCAGCCGCACATAGGCGTGGATCATCGAGTTGATCGAATCGACCGCGATGGTCCGGCCCTTGAGCACCGCCGCGCGCTTTTCCAGCGGCGCCTTGGGATCGAAGCCCGCGCGCTCCGCGATCTCCTTGCGCAGCACCACCTGGGCGAACGGCCGGTCGATGGTGGTGGCGATCGCGATCAGCTTCTGCCCGCGCGCGGTGGCGCGGCCGAACGAGCTCGCCGAGGCCTGCGCGAAATGCGAGCTGCCCGAGATCACCGAATTGATCGCGCCGATGCCGGTGATCTGCACCGTCTTCACCTTGATGCCGTGCTTGCCCCAGAGGTCGAGGTCGCTGGCGATATAGCCGGCGCTGAAGGTGAGGCTGAACGCCGGATCGGCGAGGATGATCTCTTCGCTCGATTGGGCCTTCGCCGCGGTCGTATAAGCAGCCGCAAGCGCGGCGATGGCAATGATCGAAGCCCGCATCACAAGTCCTCCCGGCAGCACGCTTTTTGGAAGATTATGGTGGCGGTGGCTGACCCGATCAACGTGTCCGGGACACCAGGGCGCGTACGGGCTTATGCCGCTTGCAGCCAGCCCGGCTCCGCAAGTGCGCGTTTGGGGCAAAGCGGAAGCAGGCAGGGACCCAAAAACCCGCCTAACTCGGTCGACCACTCCGGAAGTCGAGCGACCTCGCCGACGCCCGATAGGTTGCAAAAATGCTTCGATAGCTCCTGACTGACCCTCACCAATATGCTATCTCTTATGCGCATTGCCGGCCCGTGGAGGGTCGAATGCAATCCGATCAATTGAAACGGCGCGAGTTCATCACCCGCCTCGGCGGCGCGGCGGCGGCGTGCCCGGTCGTCGCGCGGGCGCAGCAGGCGGAGCGGATGCGGCGCATTGGGGGGTGCTCATGCATTCGCGCGCTGACGAGCGAGCGGTCCCCGAGGGCTCCCTGGAGACGCCCCGCCTCGCCGATGAGGAGTGCGAGCTCCACCGTTGTCTCGCGGGCCGCTTCCCCTCCCTCCGCAGCATCCGCCGGACCGCCTTCAGTGGCCAGACCTCCTTCCGCCTGGAGGTGTTGACCTTGGAGCTCGGAGCCGCCGGGGAGGTCAAGCTCCTCCTCAAGGACTTCGGCGCCTCCCGGCTCCCCAAGGATGACCTCCCCTCCCGGCGCAACCGGGAGCTCCGCGTCTACCGGGACCTCCTCGCCGGAGCCGGGCTGGGGACGGCGGAGTACCACGGCGCCGTCTGGGACGAGGCCCGCGGGCGCTTCTGGCTCCTCCTCGAGCTCGTGGATGGGGTCGAGCTCCGCAGCCTCGGGTTCGAGGACTGGGTGAGGTCGGCGGCCTGGCTCGGCCGTCTCCACGGTCGCTTCGCGAGGGCCGGTGAGGCGCTCGAGGCCTCTGACTTCCTCGTGCGGCACGACGCGGGCTTCTTCCACGCTCAGGCAGAGCAGGCCTCGAGGGCGGCGGCGACCTACCCCTTCGAGCTGCGCGAGTCCGTTTTGGCCGTGACCCGGCGCTACAGCCGCGCCGTGGAGATCCTCGTGGGCGGGGCGCGGACCCTCGTCCACGGCTCCTACCGGCCGCAGAACATCCTTGTCGACCGCGCGGCGAGGCCCCCCCGGGTGCTGGCCGTCGACTGGGAGCTCTCAGCTCTCGGTTCTCCTCTCTACGACTTCGCCTTCCTCTCGGATGGCTTCCGCGGCGGCGAACTGGACGAACTGTGGGGAGCGTACCGGGAAGAGGCCGTCGCCCGCGGCCTTCCCCTCCAGGAGAGAGGACAGATGGAGCCCCTCCTCGATTGCTTCCGCCTCCACACGGTCCTCAAGTCCATCGGCGACTCGGTCGCCCTGAAGTTCGAGGAACGTGTCGTGCGGAAGCTCGTCACCCGGGCCGCCGAGATCGGAACCGCCCTTCCGTTCTGAGAAGAGAGACCGATGTCAACGCAGCCCCTCCCGGAAGGAGGCGTAATGATTACAGCGTCATTATTCACCGGCATCGACGCGTCGCTTGGCCTGCGGCAGCCGGCAATTGTCTCGTGCCCTCGGGCAGGGCAATATCCGCTTCACAAAACAGCGCTGTCAGTGCGCGAGGGAGGATTGCGATGAAGAAATGGGCCCTGGCATTGGCTGCGCTGGCCGCGGTCGGCGTAAGCACCGCAAGCGCCGCCGAGAAGCTCAAGGTCGCGGTCCCGCAGCGCGGTTTCTGGGACAGCTCGTGGATCGAGTTCGGCGAAACGGCGGGCTTCTTCAAGGAAGCGGGCCTTGAGGTCGAGGTGTTCTACACCGACGGCGGCGCGCAGACGATCGCAACCGTCGCCTCCGGCAGCGTCGACGTCGCCATGTCGAACGGCATTCTCGGCGCGATCGGCGCCTATGTGAAAGGCGGCGATGCCACGCCCTATCGCATCATCTCGGCCGAGATGACCGGCGCGCACGAGCTGTTCTGGTGGGTCAAGGCGGATTCGCCGATCAAATCGCTGAAGGACGCGGGCGAGGGCAAGACCATCGCGTTCTCCTCGCCGGGCTCGTCGTCGAACCTGATCCTGCTGACGCTGCTGAAGCAGGCCGGCTCCAAGGCCAAGCCCACGCCGACCGGCGGCGTGCCTGCGACCTTCACCCAGACCATGACCGGGCAGATCGACATCGGCTGGTCGGTGGTGCCGTTCGCGCTGAAGGACGTCAACGAGGGCAAGATCAGGATTGTGGCGCGGGCACGCGAGGCGACCGAGCTTGCGAACCAGACCATCCGCGCCAACCTTGCCAACACCAACGCGCTCAAGACCAAGCGCGAGACCATCGCCAAGTTTATGCGGGTGATCCAGAAGTCGATCGACTGGGGCTACAGCAATCCGCAGGCGATCGAGATTTTCGCCCGCAACATGAAGGTGACGCCGGACATCGCCAAACAGGCGGTGACCGACTTCTATCCGAAGTCGGCCATGCAGCTTGGCGAGATTCGCGATCTCGATCGCTCGTTGCGCGACGCGCTGGAGTACAAGTTCATCCCCACGGCGAAGACGCCGAAGGACATCGCCGGGTTGATCGACATCGTCTACAAGCCCTGAGCGGCGATCCGGCCAAGCGGCTGGCCGATCAGCCTAATTCCGGCAATCTGCGATTGCGGTGGACGCGAGTTGCCTCGCCGCGCCGCGACATATCCACAACACCTTCACAGCAATCGGACCGCCCGGCCGCGATTTCGATTGGGCGAGCTTGCGAGGATTGCTAGGTTTTTTCGGGGGGCGGCGCGTCTCTGGCCGCAGTTTGTCCGTAGCATCAGGCGTTGAACCGTCCGTATGCGTCCGTCCGTGTCGCAGCGTCCGATAATTCGTTGTTCCGTGCGGCGGCTCGCCGCAGCGGGCATGATTGCGGCATTGACGCTGCCGCTCGGAGGCTGCCTCTCCAACGAGATCGTTCCCGCCGCGATCGACCTGCCGAAGGCCTACAAGGCCGGCCCGCGCAACCCCGATGCGGCGCTGCCGTCGGTCGTGTGGTGGCGCGGCTTCCGCTCCAGGGAGCTCACCGATCTCATCGAAGAGGCGCTGACCTCGAACTTCGACATCGCCATCGCCGTCGCCCGCATCGTCCAGGCCGACGCGCAGTCGCGCATCGTCGGCGCCACGCTGTTGCCGATCGTCGATTTGAACGGCTCTGCGATTCGCTCGGTCTCCTCGCGGACCACCGGCAGTGGCGGCGGCGGCGGCGGTGGCGGGAGCTCGCCGCGCACCACCTACAGCGCCTCGTTCAGCGCGAGCTACGAGATCGACTTCTGGGGCAAGAACCGCGCGGCGCTGCGCGCGGCCGAGGAGCTCGCGGTCGCGAGCCGCTTCGACCGCGAGGTGGTGGCGCTGACCACGATTGTCGCCGTCGCCAATTCCTACTTCCTGGTTCTCGCGGCGCACGACCGGTTGAACATCGCCCGCGGCAATCTCGAAGCCGCCACCCGCGTGTTCGATCTGATCAAGCAGCGCTTCGATGTCGGCACCGCCTCCGCGCTCGACGTCGCGCAGCAGGAAAGCGTGGTGGCCCAGCAGCGCGCCTCGATCCCGCCCCTGGAGCAGATCCTGCGGCAGAGCATCGCCACCCTCGCGGTGCTGATCGGCCGCACGCCGGAGTCGGTGCGCATCCGTGCCGGCAGCATGTCGCAGATCGCGATTCCGCCGGTGACGCCGGGCCTGCCGTCCGACCTGATCGGCCAGCGGCCGGACATCCGCTCGGCCGAGGCGCAGCTCGCCTCCATCAATGCCGATGTGCACAACGCGCGCGCGCAGTTCTTCCCGAGCATCAGGCTCACCGGCGACGGCGGCTATGCGAGCGCCGCCTTGCGGACGCTGGTGCGGCCCGAGTCGGTGTTCTTCGATCTCGCGGCCGGGCTGGTGCAGCCGGTGCTCGACGGCGGGCGGATCGCGGGCAACTTCGACCTGCAGAAGGGCAGGCAGGACGAATTCCTGCAAGGCTATCGCCGCAGCATCGTCAACGGCTTCGCCGACGTCGAGCGGGCGCTGATCGCGGTGCAGCAGACCGCCAAGCGCGTGCAGCTGCAGCGCGACGTGGTGGCGAGCACCCGCCGCGCGTTCGAGATTTCCGAGACGAGGCTGCGCGAAGGCACCATCGACCTGATCACCGTGCTGACCACGCAGACCGCGCTGTTCCAGGCCCAGGACCTCCTGGCGCAGGCCCAGCTCGAGCGGCTGAACGCGGTCGTCTCGCTGTTCCAGGCGCTCGGCGGCGGCTGGCAGAAGCCTCCGGACGACAAGCCAAAAGTCGGTGAACGGCCGAAGCGTCCGGAGGAAATATCGTTTCCGGTTCAAGATCTTCCGCGGTTCCGGGGGCACTGGCCGCGTTAAGCCTGCCCTTTAAATGTCCGTAATGTGCTGTGAAAGCTCCGGCCACACCGTTATTTATGGTGGCGCACTGATTTGGCTGGCTGGAGCATGCCGAAAAGACGATCAATCGTCACGGCGATGGTGGTCCTTGCCCTGATCGGCGGGGCCGCGGCCGTATGGTGGCAGCCTCCCCGGCAGGAGCAGCCGCGCTTTGGCCGCAACTTCCGCGGCGACGACGGCCCCGTGCCGGTGATCGCGGTGCTGACCCGGCGCGCCGATGTCCCGGTCTATCTCGACGGCGTCGGCACCGTCCGTGCCCTCAACACCGTGACGGTGAAGCCGCAGGTCGACGGCCGGCTGCTCAGCGTCAACTACACCGAAGGCCAGCAGGTCGAAGCCGGCTTCGTGCTGGCGAAGATCGATCCCGTCACCTATCAGGCCGCCTACGATCAGGCGGTGGCGAAGAAGGCGCAGGACGAGGCCACGCTCGCCAACGCGCGGCTCGATTTGGCGCGCTATGCCAAACTGATGACGACCAATGCGGTCGCCCAGCAGCAACACGACGCGCAGAAGGCGATGGTGGCGCAGCTCGAAGCGCTGGTGCGGCTCGATCAGGCGCAGATCGACAACGCCAAGGCGTTTCTCGACTACACCACCATCGTCGCGCCGGTCCCCGGACGCACCGGCATCCGTCTGGTCGACCAGGGCAACATCGTGCGCGCGTCCGACTCGAGCGGCATCGTCGTCATCACCCAGCTTCAGCCGATTTCGCTGCTCTTCACCCTGCCGCAGCAGCAGCTCGGCGAGGTCAACAAGGCCTTCGCCCAGCGAACGCTGCAGGTCGATGCGTTCGCGCCCGACAACAGGACCGTGGTCGAGACCGGCGTGCTCAAGGTGGTCGACAATCAGGTCGATCAGACGACCGGCACCATCAAGCTCAAGGCCGAGTTTCCCAACCGCGATTTCCAGCTTTGGCCCGGCGGCTTCGTCAACGTCCGCCTCTTGACCAACACGCTGCAGGACGTGGTGGTGGCGCCGACCGCCGCGGTCCAGCGCGGGCCGCGCGGCACCTTCGTCTATGTGGTGCAGGACGACAATAAGGTGGCGATCCGGCCGGTGACGCTGACGCAACAGGACGAGACCCAGGCGGTCATCGACAAGGGCCTGGACGTCGGCGAGCGCGTGGTGACCACGGGCTTTGCCCGGCTCACCGCCGGCGCCGACGTGACGGTGACCAATGCCGAGGACGCGCCGCCCGCCGGCGCGGAGCCGGCCCCGGCGCAGTCCGACCAGCGGCGCGGCCGCGGCAACCGGCGTGAGCAGCGCTCCGAGGCGGGCCCGCCAAGTAGACCGCAATGAGTAGACCGCCATGAGCCAGTCGCGATGAGCGTCTCGACGCCCTTCATCCAGCGGCCGATCGCGACTTCGCTTCTCGCGCTCGCCACCATGCTGGGTGGCTGGCTCGGCTACTGGTCGCTGCCGGTGTCATCGCTGCCGCAGGTCGATTTCCCGACCATCCAGGTCTCCACCCAGCTTCCCGGCGCGAGCCCCGACACCATCGCCTCGCTGGTCACCGCGCCGCTCGAGCGGCAGTTCGGCCAGATCCCGTCGCTCGCGCTGATGACCTCGCAAAGCTCGTTCGGCATCAGCCAGGTGACGCTGCAGTTCGATCTCGGCCGCGACATCGACGGCGCGGCGCAGGACGTGCAGGCCGCGATCAATTCCGCGGGCTCGACCTTGCCGAGGGGCCTGCCTTATCCGCCGACCTACTCCAAGGTGAACCCGGCGAGCGCGCCGATCATCACGCTGGCGCTGACCTCCGACACGGCCACTCTCCGTGAGATGAGCGATCTGGCCGACTCGCTGATGGCGAGCAGGCTTGCCGAAGTGGGCGGCGTCGGCCGCGTCTCGATCCAGGGCGGCATCCGGCCCGCGGTGCGGATCCAGGCCGACCTGTCGCGGCTTGCCGCCTACGGCATCGGCCTCGAGGACGTCCGGCAGGCGGTGGTGGGCGCCAACGTCTCCGGCCCCAAGGGCTCGCTCGACGGCACGCACCAGTCCTACACCATCGCCGCCAACGACCAGCTTATCGGCGTCGATTCGTACAAGTCGCTGGTGGTGGCCTATCGCAGCGGCTCGCCGGTGCTGCTCACCGACGTGGCCCAGATCATCAACGGCCTGGAGAACGACAAGGTCGGCGCCTGGTATCAGGGCAAGCCCGCGGTGGTCATCGACATCCAGCGCCAGCCCGGCGCCAACGTCATCGACACCGTCGAGCGGGTGAAGCTCGAATTGCCGCGCCTGCAGCGCGCCATGCCGGCCGGCGTCACGCTGACCGTCGTCAGCGACCGCACCGACGTGATCCGCGCCTCGATCCGCGACGTGCAGTTCACGCTGATCCTCAGCGTCGTGCTGGTCGTGCTGGTGGTGCTGCTGTTTCTCCGCACCGTCCGCGCCACCATCATCGCCGGCGTGGCGCTGCCGCTGTCCTTGATCGCCACCTTCGGCGTGATGTGGTTCTGCGACTTCTCGCTCGACAACCTGTCGCTGATGGCGCTGACCATCGGCACCGGCTTCGTCGTCGACGACGCCATCGTCATGATCGAGAACATCGTCCGCCACATCGAGGACGGCGAATCGCCGCTCGACGCGGCGTTGCGCGGTGCGCGCGAGATCGGCTTCACGGTGATCTCGCTGACGCTGTCGCTGGTCGCGGTGTTCATTCCGCTCTTGTTCATGACCGGCCTGGTCGGCCGTATGTTCCGCGAGTTCGCCCTGACGCTGACCATCGCGGTGGTCGTTTCCGCGGTGGTGTCGCTGACGCTGACGCCGATGATGTGCAGCCGCATTCTGCGCCATGAGGCGGCGCGGCGCGCGCTGGCGAGCGAAGCGAGCGGCCAGCGCGCGCACTTTAGGGAGGCCGCGCCGGGCCCTCGTGTCGCTTCGCGCCACTCGGCGGCGCGGCGCGCGCACGCGATCAGTGCGTTCTTCAACCGCGCGGTGGACCGCACCGTCGAGTTCTACCACTGGAGCCTCGAGTGGGTGCTGCGCCATCAGGCCGCGACGCTCTTGGTGACGTTCCTGACGCTGATCGCCACGGTCTGGCTCTATCTCATCGTCCCCAAGGGCTTCCTGCCGTCGCAGGACACCGGGCTGATCTCCGCCGTGTCCGAGGCCGGCACCGAGGTGTCGTTCGCGCAGATGCAGCGGCTGCAGGCCGAGGTCGAGGAGGCGATCCGCAAGGACCCGGACGTCACCGGCGTGGTCTCGGTGCTGGGCGTCAGCCGCATGAATCCGACGCCGAACGCCGGCCGCATCGCCATCACGCTCCGGCCGCGCGACGAGCGCATCGCCACCGCAGACCAGATTGTCACCCGGCTGAAGCAGGCGGTGGCGCCGCTTCCCGGCATCACCGTCTGGTTCCAGCCGGTGCAGGACATCCAGATCAGCACCCGCGCGAGCCGCGCGCTCTATCAATACACGCTGGTCGGCGCCGATGCCGGCGACGTGGTCGAATGGGCCGATAGGCTCGCCGCGCGGATGCGGCGCGACAACCGCTTCGTCGACGTGGCGTCCGAGGCCCAGGAGGGCGGGCTTCGCCTGCAGGTCGAGGTCAACCGCGAGATGGCCGGGCGGCTCGGCGTGTCGATGCAGTCGGTGAACGACACGCTGCAGGACGCCTTCGGCCAGCGGCAGATCTCCACGGTTTACACCCAGTCGAACCAGTATCGCGTCATCCTCGAGGCGCAGCCGCGCTATCAGCGCGACCCGAGCGCGCTGTCGAAGCTCTACGTGACGGGCGCGAGCACCAACACCGGCACGGTCGCGACCGTCGGCAACACCGCACAGGGCTCGATCAACACCAACACCTCGGCCACGCCCAACACCGTCACCGGCTCGAGCCAGGTGCCGCTCTCCACCTTCGCGCGCTTCGAGCACACCTCGGCGCCGCTGGCGATCGCCCACCAGGAGCAGTTCCCCTCCGTCACCATCAGCTTCAACCTGCCGCCGGGCGCGGCGCTGAGCGACGCGGTCACCGCGATCGCCGAGGCCAAGCGCGACATCAACATGCCGGGCTCGGTGCTCGGCACCTATTCCGGCGACTCCGCCGAGTTCGACAGGTCGCTGGCCGGCCAGCCCTGGCTCATTCTCGCCGCCGCCATCACCATCTATATCGTGCTCGGCGTGCTCTACGAAAGCTTTATCCACCCGCTGACGATTTTGTCGACGCTGCCGTCGGCCGGCGTCGGCGCGCTCTTGGCGCTGATGCTGTTCGGCTATGACCTCTCGGTGATCGCGCTGATCGGCATCGTGCTGCTGATGGGCATCGTCAAGAAGAACGCGATCATGATGATCGACTTCGCGCTCGATGCCGAGCGCGAGCAGGGCCTGTCGCCGCGCGAATCCATCGTCCAGGCATCGCTGCTGCGCTTCCGGCCGATCATGATGACGACGCTCGCCGCCCTGTTCGGCGCGATCCCGCTGGCGATCGAGAGCGGCACCGGCTCCGAGCTTCGCAATCCGCTCGGCGTCACCATCATCGGCGGCCTGCTGCTGAGCCAGCTTCTGACGCTCTACACCACGCCTGTCATCTATCTCTACATGGAACGGCTGAAGCAGCGCTTCACCGGCCCGCAGCCCCGGCCCGCGGGCCTCGACGCGCCGCACCCGGCCGCGGAGTAGCGCCATGTTGTGGCGATCTGACATCAGCTCTCGCGACGTGCTCGCATATGGCGCGCACCGCCCGCGTTGCGCCAAATACGATAACTGTCCCCCTTCTGGAGAAGCACCCCCATGAGCTTCTCCGAGCTGTTCATCCGCCGCCCGATCGGCACTACACTGCTCGCCATCGGCCTGTTTCTCTCAGGCGTCGTGGCCTACGGCTTCCTTCCCGTCGCCAGCATGCCGTCGATCGAGTTTCCGACCATCCGCGTGTCGGCGAGCCGCCCCGGTGCCGACCCGGCGGTGATGGCCGCCACGATGGCAGCGCCGCTCGAGCGCCGGCTCGGCGAGATCCCCGGCGTCACCGAGATCACCTCGCGGAGCTCGCTCGGCTCCAGCAGCATCACCATCCAGTTCGATCTCAACCGCAGCATCGACGGCGCGGCGCGCGACGTGCAGGCCGCGCTCAACGCCGCCGCGACCGACCTGCCCGGCGATCTGCCGACGCTGCCCGCCATGCGCAAGGTCAATCCGTCGGCCGCCCCGGTGATGATTCTCGCGCTGACCTCGCCGACGCTGCAGCCGAGCACGCTCTACGACGTCGCCGACACGCTGATCGCCCAGCGCATCGCCCAGATCGACGGCGTGGCCGAGGTCACGGTCAACGGCGCCGAGCAGCCGGCCATGCGGATCCGCGTCAACCCGGTGGCGATCGCCTCGATGGGCATCAGCGCCGAGGACGTGCGTGCCGTCATCGCCAACGCCAATTCGCTGACCGCGCTCGGCACCTTCGACGGCCCCGATCTCGCCCACACCATCGGCACCAACGACCAGATCCGCGCCGTCCGCGACTATCAGAACCTCGTGGTGAAGGCCGCCAACGGCACCGTGGTGCGGGTCGGCGATATCGCCACGGTGGAGCAGGGCGTCCGCAACAGCCGCTCGGCGGCGTGGTTCAACGCCCAGCCGTCGGTGCTTCTCGTCATCACCAAGCAGGCCGACGCCAACGTCATCGAGACGGTCGACCGTGTCCGCGAGATGCTGCCGGAGCTGAAGCGCTGGATTCCGAAGGACATCGACATTTCGATCCTGTCCGACCGCACCACCACGATCCG
The DNA here is from genome assembly GCA_019746355.1 of Xanthobacteraceae bacterium. Next base: position 39,933 of record JAIESC010000264.1, read on the forward strand.
CGCCAGCGTGCTCGACATGCAGTTCACGCTCGCCGCCACCATCGCGCTGGTGATGATGGTGGTGTTCCTGTTCCTGCGCAGGCTTGCCGCGACCGTCGCCGCGGGCGTCACCGTGCCGCTGGCGCTTGCCGGCACCTGCGCGCTGATGTGGGTCGCGGGCTTCTCCATCAACAACATCTCGCTGATGGCGCTCGCGGTGTCGGTCGGCTTCGTGGTCGACGACGCCATCGTCGTGATCGAGAACGTGTTCCGGAACCTGGAAAAGGGCATGTCGCCGATGCGCGCGGCGATCGAGGGCGCGCGGCAGATCAGCTTCACCGTGCTCTCGATCAGCCTGTCGCTCGTGGCGGCGTTCATGCCGCTGCTGTTCATCGGCGGGCTGGTCGGCCGGCTGTTCAGCGAATTTTCGCTGACCATGGCCTTCGCGATCGGGGTGTCCACGGTGGTGTCGCTGACGCTGACGCCGATGGTCTGCGCCCATTTCGTCAAGGCGCCGCCGAGTCCGAACGCCACCTGGCTCGACCGCGGCGTGGAGCGGGTTCTCAGCCGCACCGTCGCCTTCTATGCGTCCACGCTCGACGTCGTGCTGCGCCACCGCTGGCTCACGCTGCTGGTGTTCATGCTGACCATCGCGCTGACCTGCGTGCTCTACGTCAAGACGCCGAAGGGCTTTTTCCCGCAGGACGACACCGGGCTCATCTTCGGCGGCACCCGCGCCGCGCCGGACATCTCGTTCGAGGCGATGAAGGACTTGCAGCAGCGCGCCACCCAGATCGTCCTGTCCGACCCGGCGGTGGCCTATGTCGGCTCGTCGGTCGGCGCCTCGAGCTGGAACGCCTCGGTCAACAATGGCCAGTTGTTCATCTCGCTGAAGCCGCCGCGCGAGCGCGGCAACATCAGCTCGCAGCAGGTGATCAACCGGCTGCGGCCCAAGCTGCTCGACGTCGGCGGCATGCGGGTGTTCATGTATCCGGCGCAGGACGTGCGCACCGGCGGACGGCAGTCCAGCTCGGCCTATCAATACACCCTGTGGAGCGGCGACTACGACGAGCTGTTGCGCCAGATGCCGCGGGTGGTCGCCAAGGTGCAGACGCTGCCGGAGCTGGTCGACGTCACCACCGACCGCGAGCAGAACGGCCTGCAGGCCAATGTGGTGATCGACCGCCTCGCGGCCTCGCGGCTCGGCGTGCGCATCCAGGACATCAACAACGCGCTCAACAACGCGTTTGCGCAGCGGCAGGTGTCGACGATCTACGGCACGCGCAACCAGTACCGGGTGATCCTCGAGGTCGATCCGGCGTTCGCCCGCGATCCCTCCGACCTGACGCAGGTCTATGTCGACAGCGCGAGCAACGCGCAGGTGCCGCTGTCGGCAGTCGCCAGGATCGAGAAGGCCATGGCGCCGCTGGTGATCAACCACCAGGGCCAGTTCCCGGCGGTGACCATCACCTTCAACCTCGCGCCCAATGTGACGCTGGAGGCGGCGTCGGCGGCGATCGACAGGGCGGTCGCCACCCTGCACATGCCGGACACGGTCCGCACCGAATTCGCCGGCGACGCCAAGGCCTATCGGCGTGCGGCCGGCGCGCAGCCACTGGTGATCCTCGCCGCGCTCTTGACCATCTACATCATCCTCGGCGTGCTCTACGAGAGCCTCGCCCACCCGCTGACCATCATCTCGACGCTGCCGTCGGCGGGGCTCGGCGCGCTGCTCGCGCTGCAGCTCTTCCGCGCCGAGCTCACGGTGATCGCCTTCATCGGCATCATCCTGCTGATCGGCCTCGTCAAGAAGAACGGCATCATGATGGTGGACTTCGCGCTCGCCGCCGAGCGGCAGGAGGGGCTCTCTCCGGCGCAGGCGATCCGCGAGGCGTGCCTTGCGCGCTTTCGGCCGATCATGATGACGACGATGGCCGCCATGCTCGGCGCGGTGCCGCTGATCGTCGCCAGCGGTCCCGGCTCCGAGCTGCGCCGGCCGCTCGGCATGACCATCGTCGGCGGCCTGCTCGTCTCGCAGGTGCTGACGCTCTACACCACGCCGGTGATCTACCTGCTGCTCGACCGCCTGCACCACAGGCTCGGCGGCGGCCGCGCAGTGCAGACGCTGCGGGATTCGCTGCGGTTGGGCCGGCCGGCGCCGGGGTGATCCTGCCGCGCTAAAGGCGTTTGGCCCAGGTCGCAAGCTCGGCGAGAATTTCCGCGAAGGTCGGCTTGCCCCGGTAATAGAGCGCGCTTGTCACCACATAGGCTTTCTCGTAGTCCCGACGGATCGCGGCATCGCTGAGTACGAAGGCTTGGTTCTCGGCAATGTTGGGATTGTCGGCGCGGGGGGCAAAAACTGTCTCGGATGACGCCGCCTGGGTCGCGTCCGCTCCCCCGTCTTGGTTGGAAGCAGGTGCATTCACCGCGTCTATGGCTGCAGATCGAGTTTCGCGTCCTTGATCACCTTGCCCCACTTGTCGTGCTCGGCACGCAGGAATGTCTCGAATGCCGCGGGCGTGCCGCCAAAACGATCTCCCGGGCAATATCAGAGTAACGCTCGTGATGTCCTTCGGCGGAATAGCGTTCGATGATCAGATTTTCGCCTTCGACGTAACCCAGGCGGCGAAGCTCGCCGAAAAACGCGCGCCACGCGCTGCCCCCGCCCGTTTCCGTGAGCAGGGTCGTCGGGATCGCTGGATGGAAAATCGCGATTCTTGGCGCTTTCGGCTGCTGTGCCCGCACCGCCAGCGGCCAACTCGCCGCCGCGCCGCCGAGCGCACCGAGAAACTCTCGCCGTCTCATGCCAGCCTCCTCGGCCGGAAGACAGGACATGGTAACGATTTGCACCATCGCTGCGGAAGGGCTGAAGGGCATCGAGCCCGGCAATGTTTTGATGGCCGCTTGGGATCATTCCCGTTGCTTTTGAGCTGATCCCTGGATGTCACGGCGTTGACACAGCCACACCGTTCGACCTCCGGCCGCTGCGTCGTTGGCGACGTGCTGGATCACATCGAAGCCGGACCGCGCGGCCAGCGCCTCATACTCGGCGGGCGAGAGGCTCGCGTGATACAGCGGATCGCCCCGATATTCACCAATGGCCTCGCCGTGCTGCGGTCCCGCATTGAACATCAACCATGTGCCCGCGGCAGCGTGGTCGGCGAAGATCGCGAACATTCGCCGTTGATCGTCATGATCAAGGTGAAAGAAGCTGTCCCAGGCGAGGATGCCATCGAAGCGCCGGCCGAGTGCGAGATCGCGCATGTCGGCGACGATCCATTCGTGATCGGGCAAGCGCTCGCGGGACAATGCGATCATCGTCGGTGACGAATCGACCCCGGTGACCTGCAGTCCCTGTTCAGCCATGTGCTGCGCGACGGGACGTCCCGGACCGCAGCCGAGGTCCAGCACCTTGGCACCCCTGGCGAGCCTGCCGATGAAGCGATCGTGCCAGAGCTTGTCGTTCCACGAGCCGTTCTGAGAGCTGCTCTGCCGATCGCGGTCCCACGCGAGCGCGTGCTTCTCATAGTGGCCGACAATCCTGCCCGCGAGATCAACCGTCATGACGGCAAAGTGGGTGACTCGTTCGCTGCGCTCAACCCATCCTACGGGCTCATGAAGACAAACGGCCCGCCGAATCTGTTGCTACGGGTTCCAGCCGCCGCTGCCGTAAGGCCGGGTGATGATCTCGATCAGGTGGCCGTTCGGGTCCTTAAAATAGACGCCGCGGCCGCCGTCGTGGTGATTGATCTTGTCTTCTTCCTGCTGGCCCGGGTCGGCCCAATAGGCGAGTTTGCGCTCCCGGATCCGCCCGAAGATTTGGTCGAATTCCGGGTCGCTGATCAGGAATGCGTAGTGCTGCGGTGTAATGCTGCCGTCGGTATTCATGTAATCGAGGTTTGCGCCGTTCGCTGTTGTGACCATCTCGAATGGTCCCCAATGCGTCGGTGCCGGAAGCCCGAGGATGTCGGCAAGAAATTTCGCCGACGCCTGGCTGTCTCGGGCGTATAGGATGGTGTGATTGAACTGGACCGCCATTTAGGACCTCCGTACGCATGCTTGTATGACGAGCCGGGAATGCAGATGTGACCGTTCCTGCCGGTCAACCTCGCGATGCCGATCCCGGTTCCGAATTGGCTCTGGCCGGTTGAGCTGCCCCAGCAGCGTCAGCCGCGACGCGCCGCCTTGATCGCGGCGACGTCGATCTTGTTCATGCCCATCATCGCCTCGAACGCGCGCTTGGCCTCATCGCCGCCCGCCGCCATCGCCTCGGTCAGCACGCGCGGCGTGATCTGCCACGAGATCCCCCATCGGTCTTTGCACCAGCCGCACGCGCTCTCCTGGCCGCCATTGCCGACGATGGCGTTCCAGTAGCGGTCGGTCTCCTCCTGATCCTCGGTTGCGATCTGGAACGAGAAGGCTTCGCTGTGCTTGAACGCGGGACCGCCGTTGAGGCCGACGCAGGCGACGCCGGCAACCGTGAATTCGACGGTCAGCACGTCGCCCTTTTTGCCGGACGGGTAGTCGCTTGGCGCATGGTGGACGGCACCCACCGCGCTGTCGGGAAAGGTCTTGGCGTAGAAGCGGGCGGCGTCCTCGGCGTCCTTGTCGTACCAGAGGAAAATCGTTGTCTTTGCCATTGCATCGTCCTTTCGCTTTGACCGCCACAGACGCCGCCAGCAGACGCGACTTGCGGCGCAACCAATGAAGCTTCGAAGCAAATCAAGCGGGCGGCGACCAATCGCTGCAAGCCCGGCAGGTCCGAGTTGGGTCAAAACCGGCATTCGGGCCCTCCAACCTGATGTCCGCTGAGTGCCAACAACAGCCATTCGGCGGATCGGCCAAGACGACGGTCAAATGCGACAATTATCGGTGGTGAAGCGGGTCCGATAAGGTGGTACTCTCGTGCTCGTAAGTGAAGTCCGGGAGGATTTCATGCGCAAACATCATCGGTTGCTGGCCACTGTTGGTGCCGTGATTGTTCAACGCGCCCGATCGGTGCAAGAGCGGCCGACGCGTCATCCCGGCTTGTTTCAATCGACGGCGTCAAGTTCTCGCGCGGCCTCGCTGAGGCGCGCGACGCTTCATGCCGTTGCCGGCTTAGTCGCGGCGCTGCTCCTTCCCGCCGCATCGGCAACAGCCGACAACACTTACCCGTCGAAGCCGGTGCGCATGATCGTTTCGTTCGCCGCCGGCGGTCCGACCGACATCGTCGCGCGGATCATGGGCGCCAGGATGGGAGAGCTTCTCGGCCAGCAGTTCATCGTGGAAAACAAGACCGGCGCGGGCGGCAACATCGGCGCTGATGTGGTGGCAAAATCGCCGCCCGATGGTTACACGCTGCTGATGGCGACGGTCTCCACGCATGCCATCAATCCCGGCCTGTACCGGAAGATTCCCTACGATCCGATCGGCGATTTCGCCCCGATCGGCCAGGTCGGCGTGACGCCGATCATGCTCGTGGTGCACCCGTCGGTTCCGGCGACCGACGTCAAGAGCCTCATCACTCTGGCCAAGCGGGACGGGAGCCGATTCACCTATGGCTCGTCCGGCGTCGGCTCGATCCTTCATCTCTGCGGCGAGCAGTTCAAGGCGCTGGCCGGCGGCCTCAACATCGTGCATGTGCCCTATCGCGGCTCATCGCTGCTGATGAAGGACCTGATTGCCGGACAGATTTCCATGGCGTTTGACGCCACGCCGAGCGCCGGCCCGCAGGTTGCAACCGGCGCGATCCGCGCACTCGGTGGCGGCATGGCGGCGCGCCTGCGCACGATGCCCGACCTGCCGACCTTGCAGGAGCAGGGGCTGAAGGGCTTCGAGTGCTACACCTGGAACGCCATCCTCGCGCCGGCCGGCACGCCGCAGCCGATCGTCGACCGGCTGAGTGACGCCATCAACAAATCGCTGGCCGATCCGGTGGTGTTCAGCCGGATGCAGGAGGCCGGCGTCGATCCCACGCCGGGCATGTCGCCCGCGAAAACCGCCGCCTTCATCAAGGTGGAACTGGAGAAGTGGGGCGCGATCATCAAGGCCACGGGCGCGCAGATCGACTGAAGGCACGAGCGTTGAGCAGGGGCGGTTTGCACGGTCTCGTGTCCCGGGCGCAGCGCAGCACGAAGTGATGCGCGCTGCAGACCCGGGACCGTTCCAAAGGCGGTGTTCGAAACGGTCCCGGATCAGCGGTGCACCGTTTCGCGCTTCGCGCTCACGCTGCACCGCATCCGGGACACGACAGCCAGAAACATTTTGCACGTTGTCTGACGCCCGACCCGGGTCCATCATACGCTCCGCAACGCGCAGGAGCGGCTCCCATGCACGACATCCTCATTCGCGGCGGCACCATCATCGACGGCACCGGCAAGGCGGCCTTCACCGGCGACGTGGCGATTGCCGGCGGCCGCATCGTCGGCGTCGGCGGCAAGCAGGGGCCGGCCCGGCGCGAGATCGACGCCGACGGCCTTCTGGTCACGCCCGGCTGGGTCGACGTGCACACCCATTACGACGGCCAGGCGATGTGGGATCCGCTCTTGGCGCCGTCGTGCTGGCATGGCGTCACCACCGTGATGTTCGGCAACTGCGGCGTCGGCTTCGCGCCGGTGCGAAAGCATCATCGCGGCGCGCTGATGGATCTGATGGAGGGCGTCGAGGAAATTCCCAACGCCGTTCTGGCCGATGGGCTGACCTGGGACTGGGAGAGCTTCCCCGATTTCCTCGATGCGCTGGAGCGCCATCCGCGCGCGATCGACATCGCCGCCCAGGCCGCGCATCTGCCGCTCCGCGTCTATGTCATGGGCGACCGCGCCGTGCGGCGCGAAGCTGCCACGCCGGACGACATCGCCGAGATGCGCCGCCTCACCATCGAGGCGCTGCGCGCCGGCGCCTTCGGCTTCACCACCTCGCGCACCGATTCGCACAAGACGCCGGACGGCGAGCTGGTGCCGTCGCGCTTTGCCGATGCCGACGAGCTTGTGGGCATCGGCTCAGCCCTGGGCGCCGTCGGCGCCGGCGCCTTCGGCATGAACAGCGATTTCGACGACGAGGAGTTCGAGCTCGCCTGGATGAAGCGGGTGGCCAGGGAAACCGGCCGCCCGGTCTGGTTCCTGCTCACCGACCGCTACGAGGACCCGGCGCGATGGCGGCGCCTGATCAAGGCCGTGCACGAGGCGCGCGCCGAGGGTCTGCCGCTGACCGCGCAGATCGCCGGCCGGCCGATCGGCGTCATGATGGGCATCGGCACCGCGCTCAACCCGTTCACGGTGCGGCCGGGCTACAAGCAGATCGAAAGCTTAAGCCTCGCCGAGCAGCGTGTGCGTCTGCGCGATCCGCAGGTCCGGCGGCAGATCCTGTCCGAGAAGCCGTCGGACGCCGAAGTGGCGAAGCTCGCGCAGTTCCGCCAGCTCATCACCAGCCGCTGGGACAAGTTCTTCGTCATGGGCGATCCGCCGGACTACGAGCCGGGCCCGGAGAAGAGCGTCGCCGCGATCGCCGCCCGCGAGGGCCGCACGCCCGACGAGGTCGCCTACGACTACATCACCGGAGCCGAAGGCCAGTATCTGTATTTCCCGGTGGTGAACTACGTCGTTGGCGATCATGAGCCGATCCGCGAAATGATGACCGACCCGGGCACGCTGCTTGGCCTCAGCGACGGCGGCGCGCACTGCACGTCGATCGTCGATTCCGGCCTGCCGAGCTTCATGCTGGCGCATTGGGGCCGCGACCGGCATCGTGGGCCGCGCTTGCCGCTCGAGCTGCTGGTCAAGCGGCAGACCAGCGAGACCGCCGATTTCTTTGGCCTCACCGACCGCGGCCGGCTCGCGCCCGGTTTGCGCGCCGACGTCAACCTGATCGACTTCGATCGCCTGCTGCTGCACAAGCCCGAGCTGGTCCACGACATGCCGGCGGGCGGCCGGCGCTTCATTCAGCGCGTCGAAGGCTACGAGGCGACGCTGGTCGCGGGCACGCCGATCTTCGAACGCGGCGAGCACACCGGCGCGCTGCCCGGACAGCTCGTGCGCGCCGGCCGCAATGGTGCGGCGGTGAAGGCGGCGTAGCGATAGTTTTTACTCCCTCGAAAGCATGGCGCCACGGCTGCCGGCAGCGGCGTCAGCCCGGCCGGGTGCGCGGTGATTTGCGCCCGCGCGCGGGCATCGCCTTGCCGCGGATCGGCGCCCAATCGAGCGCCGCCACCTCCTGCTTGATCCAGTCGCGGAATGCCCGCACCTGCGGCACCGTGCTGCGGTGCCGGGGACAGACGACATGGTAGGCGCGGCCTGACGCGATCGGCTGCGCGACCGGGATGATCAGCCGCCCGGTGCGCAGGTCGTCATAGGCCAGGAGATCATGGGCCAGCAGCACGCCGGCGCCTTCGCCGGCGGCATCGAGCGCGTGGTCGGAGCTGTTGAAGCGGAGCCCGCGGCCGATCTCGACGGAAGGCAGGCCCGCGGCGCTGAACCAGTCGGACCAGGTCGGAATCCTGGCGCGGCCCGCGAGCGAATCGTCGTGAATGAGCGGCATGCGGGCGAGCGCGTCCGCCGTGCGCGGCAGGCCATGCTGTTCGTGAAGCCGCGGACTGCACACCGGCACCAGCGACAGCTCCACCAGCCGCTCGATGAGCAAGGCTGCGTCTTCGTCCGGCCGGGCGGCGAGGTGGCGGACGGCGACATCGACGCCGTCGGTCGTGAAATTGGCATTGGTCAGCGAGGAGGAGATGCGGACCTCGACCTCCGGATGGCCGCTGGCAAAGCGGTAGAGCCGCGCCGCGAGCCACTTCGAGGTCAGGCCGGGCGGCGTTGAGACCACCAGCACGCGTTCGTTGGCCACCTGCCGCAGGCTCGCGACCGCCTCCTGGATCTGCAGAAAGCCGTTCTGCAGGCCGGGATAGAGCAGCTTGGCCGCGGGCGTCAGCGCGATGGCGCGCACGCGCCGCTCGAACAGTGCGATTCCCAGCTGCGCCTCCAGCGCGCGGATCTGATGGCTGACCGCGCCCGGACTGACGTTCAGCTCCTGCGCGGCCTTGGCCAGGCTCAGATGCCGGGCGGCGGCCTCGAAGGCCCGCAGCGCATTCAGCGGCGGCATCTTATACATGAGAAATTCTCACTTATCGGCGGAAATCATATCGTTTGTCGGCCGTGAAAAGCCAAGCCACATAGCCCTCAAACCATGAGCTTCAGGTGAAAATTATTCATTCATAAGCAGGAGATCGATCATGTCCGTCCTGGCCCATGCCGCCGATTTCGCCCACCGCCGGGGGCTGCGCACCAGCTCCGAGCCCGGTCCGTTGCGCCGGCTGCTCCGCCGCTTCCTGCAATGGCGGCAGCGCCGGGTGGAGCAGGACATCGCCATTCACCTCGGCCTCACCGGCGGGCGGCTCACCGACGAAATCGAGCGCCGGATGACCGAGCGCCTCGTCAGCGGCGGCGGTTTCCGGGGCTGAAGCGCCGGCTTGCTACTGGCCACCGATGTCTATCGCGCGGTGATGATCATGCTGGCCATCGCCGCGCTGCTGGTGGCCAGCACCTCGAGTCAGCGCAACGGAATCCATGCCGGGCCCTTCCAGGCCTTCAGGGCCTGAAGAAAGACCTGCAGCTTCGACGGCATGAACCGCCGTGTCGGATAGACGGCATGGACGAAGATCTCCGGCGACGACCAGCCCGGCAGCAGCCGGATCAGCTCGCCGCTTTCGATTTGTTCGTCGCAATAGGTCGATGGCAGCAGGCCGATCCCGTCAATGCACCGTCGATGACCGTCTCGCCTCCTCGCCCATATCCGGAGCGACATCCGGGGAGCGGTCGACAACAATGACTTTGCACGGCTCACCTTCTGGAAAGATGGCGGCGAGGCGGGCCGGCAATTCGGTCGCGACTTCGATTCCCGTGGCTCCCGCGCCGACCATGACAACGCTCGAACGGCCCACGTCGGTTTTGGACGGAAGCGCCGGCAGATGATCTTCAAGCTTCTTGGCGGCGCGGAACGTGTCCACATCAAAGCCGAATGCGTCGAGACCTGGAATCGAAGGCTTTGCCACTTCGCTGCCGAGAGCGATCACGAGCCGGTCGTAGTTGAGGTGGTCAACGCCGGCACCTGTCCGAACGGTCACGGCATGGTTCGACGGTGAAATCTCTGTGACCTCTCCAACGATTGTTTCGACCCCGACCGGCTCGAGAACGCGGTTCAACGGAACGCAGACATCGCTGAGATCCGCTTCCTAGTTGCGCACACGGATGTTGTGGAACGGCTCCCTGTTGACCATCGTGACCTGAACGGCCTGGTCGGCTCCCAGCTCACGCAACGTTCTCTGCGCGCCAACCGCGCTCCAAAGCCCGGCAAAGCCAGCCCCCAAGACCAGAATTTGCTTCATATGACCTTCCTCAGACAGGCGTTCAGACATCCGCTTGCAATGGCAAGCGGACCGGTTGGCCGGATTCCACCGCGCGCTCGATGGCGATGGTCGTTTCCAGGTTGATTCGCGCCTGCTGGGGCGTGGTGTGAATGGTCGGCGCGCCGGTCGCGAGAGAGTCGAGCCAGGCACGCGTCTCGTTGCCGAGCGGGCCCCAGAAATCGCCCATCGCCCAGTCGCCCGCCGTGTTGCTGCCGAGAAAGGCCATTTTCACGCTGTGATCCGGCACATAGGCATGGGGAATTCCCTTTTCGGAGTAGAGCAGGTGATCCATGTGATCATCGTCGATGATCATGGCTCCCTCGGTGCCCAACAGTTCGACTCGGTCGGACTGGCCGAGTGTCGGATAACCGCTGGGCAGCGCATAACTCACGCCGAGATTGACGACCGCGCCATCCGCGAAGGTCACGATCGCCCAGGTCACGTCATGGGCGCCGTAACCGGCGTCCCTGAAGATGCCGTGCTGACCGCGGGCCACCACCTCGACCGGCCGGTTGCCTTCGAGGAACCAGCACATGAGATCGACGTAGTAAGTCAGCACATCCATCACCGGTGTCGCGTGCGGATCGCGCTTGAGGATGGCAAAGGCTTGGGCGCGGGAATTGTAGACGCGCGCAGTGCCGCCGACGACCCGGCCGAGCCGTTCAAGCCGCATCTGCTCCTTGGCGCGCAGGAAGCACTCCTTGTAGCGCCGGCTGTAGCCGACCCGCAAATCCCCCTTGGTCTCGTGCAGCGTTGCCAGAATCCTGTCGGCGTCCGAGAGCGAAAACCCGATCGGCTTCTCGACCAGCACCGGTTTGCCGAGACGGAGGGCCTGCAGGATCGGCTTGGTGTGCTCCTGCTCCGGCGTCGATACGATCACGGCGGTGACGTTGGGATCGGCAATCACGTCTTCGTTGCTGCCGGAATGACGATCGGCGGAAGCCTGCTCGGCGAGCGCCCTGGCCCGCGACGGATCTTTGTCGGAAATTGCGAGATACTTCACCGATGGGTGCTTTGCGGCGAGCCGCGCCCGCAACGTCCCGATGCGGCCTGCGCCGACCACCGCGATCCCGATGTTATCTTGTTTCATGCTGCGACAACGTTTGCCGACTCTCTGTTTGATCTACATGGATCGGCCGTGCAGACTATAGATAGAAATCAAAAACACACGAAGGACTGGCCAGAAAATAAACCATCGTCACGGGGGAAACATGATCAACCGTCGCAGGCTTATCAAGCTTTCCGCAGCCGCAGCGCTTTCGTCCGGCGTCGCGAGCCCTGCCGTGGCGCAGGCCACCTGGCCGAACAAGGCGGTCCGCATCATCATTCCGTTTACACCGGGCGGTGGCGCCGACACGATTGCGCGCTTCGTCGCCTTGAAGATGACAGAGGTTCTGGGCCAGCAATTCATCGTCGAAAGCAAGCCGGGCGCCGGCGGCAACATCGCGGCCGAATTCACGGCACGCTCCGCGCCGGACGGCTACACCATGTTTCTCGCCGGCGATCACCACGCCACCAACACGTTTCTCAACCCGAACCTGACTTATCATCCGGTCACCGACTTCGAGCCGGTCTCGCTGGTCGTGCAATATCCGGTGGCGATGGCCGTTCCCGCCAACTCGCCGGATAAGACGCTGGCGGACTTCATCGCTCGCGCCAAGGCGGATCCTGGCAAGCTTACGTTCGGATCACCCGGCCATGGCGCTGTGCCGCATCTTTCAGCCGAGCTGTTCGTGCGCGCCGCCGACGTCAAGATGACCCACGTGCCCTACCGCGGCGCGGCTCCCGGCATTCAGGATCTGATCCCCGGGCGGATTGATTCCTTCTTCAACAACATCGCGCCGATGGTGCCGTTGTCCAGTCAGGGCCAGATGCGGTTGCTGGCCGTCACCACGGCCAAACGGGCCGCTATGGCACCCGACCTGCCGACCATGGCTGAGACGCTGCCTGGCTATGACGTGACCGGCTGGTACGCGCTGTTCGTGCCGGCGAACACGCCGAAGGACATCATCCAGAAGATGTACGTCGGTGTGAGAGCCGCAACGGACGATCCGACAATAAGGGGCCGGTTGGAAGAGCAGGCCATGATCGTCGTGGGTTCGACGCCGGAAGAACTGGGACGCTTTCACAAGGCTGAACTGGACAAGTGGGGCCAGCTGATCAGGACGGCCGGAATCAAGTCACCGTAACCTCGTAATCCTGGTCCATCTGGGGCTTCGTGCGAATCGCCCAGACGTGTTTTGGCCTGAGTGGCGGCTCGCGCCGATCAACTTGCCTATTCAACGGGACCCGCTTTGAGACGGCCGTGTTCGAGTTGTCAGTTTCCTGCACGGTCGTACTCCCCTGTTACCGAGGAGCCAAGCATGGACTGCTGACTTCGACATCAGCTCTTGCGATGGCGATCAGGGGCTTAGCGGACTATTTGCGATGACTGCCTAAGAGCCTGCTCGTTTTCGGTTCGCCTCAACCGATGAATTTTTACATGCTTGAACAAAAGGAAGATTGCGAAAGCACCAGACTCGATACGATTGAGGAGTTTCTAGCCATCGCTTTTCACGTTCTGCGCTGCTCCTGTGCTCGCTTGAGCTGCGAACTATAGTGCCCCACCGGCTTCAAACCAGCACGGTGTTGCCTCCACCGGATTTCGAGGAACGTGCCTGCGGGCTTGGCTCATGAACCGGACTGCGCTTCAGCTTCACTCCCGCCTTGCGCTCGGAATCGGCGCCGCTGGCGTTGATTCCATTCGCGAAAATGGATGCGTTTTCGCACCTGCTACAATCAATACAGAAAACCGATTCGCTCGCCCGGCGTGGTGCATGCCGCCGAAGGCACGATCGGATCACACACCGGGAGAATCCCTCGACATGGCAACTGCACGTGACGTCACAACAGCCTCAACGCGCCAGCCGCTGCCCGGCCATCGACCGCTGTTCGCCGGCGAAGATGCCGCCGCCTACGACAGCCTGCTGGGCCGGGTGTCGGATGTGGTGAAGCCCGCCGACGTTCTCGAAGAGATCTGGCTGCAGGACGTGGTCGAACTGAGCTGGGAGGTGGCGAGGCTCCGGCGCATGAAGGCCGAGTTTCTGAACTCGAGCGCGCATCGCGGCTTGCGCAAGCTGCTCGACGGCCTGCTCGGCTGGAAGGAAAGCCAGGACCTGACCGCGCAGTGGGCCGGCAAGGATCCGGCCGCCGTCAAGCTCGTGGCAAGCTCGCTCGCGGCGGCCGGCATGACGATGGATACGGTCATGGCGCAAACGCTCGCGGCATCGATCAACGAAGTCGAGCGGATCGACCGTCTCACCGCCGCCGCCGAGCTCCGCCGCAACGCGGTCTTGCGCGAAATCGCCGATTATCGGGCGGTGTTTGCCGCCCATCTGCGGCGCGCAACCGCCGAGATCGAAGACGCCGAGTTCAAGGTGATCTCGTCGCGGCCTCCGCTGCCGCCGCAGGGTGCGGCATGACCAGCGCGCGTCTCGCCGCCGCCAATCGCCGGAATGCCCGGCGAAGCACCGGGCCGCGCACCGCGTCGGGAAAGCTCACCGCTGCAAGGAATGCCTTGCGTCATGGGTTGAGCATCCCCGTGCTTGCCGATCCCGTCCTGGCAAAAGAAATCGCCGGGCTGGCAGAGCGGCTCGCCCATGGCTCTGCAGACCCGGAGATGCGCGAGCTCGCCGTCCGCGTTGCCGCGGCGCAAGTCGATGTCAGGCGCGTGCGCAGCGCTCGCAATGCTCTGTTCACGCGGCCGCCGATGGGTGTGCCCGCCACGCAAGCTCGATCGGGTGGGCTGCGCGGCGAGATAGGGGAGCTGGTCGCGCTCGACCGTTATGAGAGGCAGGCCATGTGGCGTCGGAAACTGGCGATCCGTGTTTGGCAAGCGGCGCTGTTGCGCAGCATCGGCGGTGCGACATGACCAGACGAAAGCAGCGATCCTCCCGCGAGCGCGGGCTCAACCTTGCTGCGGAAATCGCCGGGTCGCAGGACACCCCGCTCGATGTGCTGCTTCGCATGATGCGGGATCCGGGCATCGGCAGTCGCGAGCGGACCGAAATCGCGAAAATCTGCCTGCCGTTCGTCCATCCGCGGGTTGCCCAGCTTTGTCCATCGGAGAACGAGCCGGAGCAAGAGCCGGTCGACATCTGCGATCCGGCCTACATCCATGAGCTCGTTCGAGCCTTGGCATTTTCGCTGAGCGCCTCGGCCCAGCAGGGCCGGGAGCTTCCAGCCCACATCTGGGATTTGATGAGATGCATTCCCCGCGCGCTCAATGAGCTGCAAACACGCGCGTCAGGCAAAGCTTCAGGTGCTGCGCAGAGATAGCACGGCGGGAATAATATGAGTAACGCAACCTATGAGTGCAGACAGAAAAAACGAACCCATTTCGCGTCCGGCTGCAGAGCAATCGCACTTGGCGCAACTCGGGGGGTGCGCTCCCTCCCCCTGAAAGGGGGAGGGTTGGGGTGGGGGTCCGCTTGCGCGATCAGCCAGCGAAAACGGTCGCGTCAGCGCCTTGCTCTCCGCGCTGGTGCGCCGGGCGCTGGCGTGCCGGCCGTCCATGGGGCCATCGCGTGGCCCATGAGCATTGCGGTGTTGCGTTGAGCTTGCAATGCCCCGTCAGGTTGCGCGGCCGCTTGGGCAGCGCCGGCACGCCGTGCCGCGGGGCGGGCCGTTGGCTGGCCGCGGGCGTAGATCCGCGACTCGGATGTGATTGCCGATTGCCGCATGTTGCGCGTCGGAGCGCTGTTCGGATCGGTCGTGTCGGCGCGCGCAGGACCCGTCGCGCCGTAGCTCTGCGCGATCGCCGCCGGCGACCCGCAAACCAGCATCAGTGCCGTGATGAGAACCAGCTTTCCTTTCTGTGTCATGCACGTGACTCCACATGGATGGTTCCCCCTTAAGGGCGATAACAGGGGGGTGGCATGCGATGTTCCGGGCCAAACGTTTGAACGTCTGGTGGGAAACGCACGCTGGCGGGATCACGCGCGATGCACGCGCGGCGTCCTCAAGGTCCCTGGATCGATCGGATGTAGGCGACCATCGCATCGGCGTCGTCCCGGCTGAAGCGGAACAGCGGCATTTCCTCATGGCCGGTCAGCAGGCCGCCCTGAAGCCGTATCGACAGCTTCGCAAGGTTGGTCTGGTTGTCCAGGTTTCGAAATCGCGGCGCGGCCGGATGTTTGCTGTTTCCGGTTTTGCCGATGGCGTGGCACGCGCTGCACATGCCGCGGGCCATAGCCTCACCGCGTTGCTGCAGCGTGTCAGCCATGGCCGGTGCCGAACCAACCGCCAGCATCAGCAATGCAACGGCCATCATGTGCTCGCGACGGGCTGTCATCTCACTCTCCGGTTAAAGCTGCGGCGTCAGCGTTCGAGCGACTTGAGGTAGGCGATGACGTCGTGAATCTGCCCGGGATCGAGCTGAAACTCGGGCATGCTGGGATGGCCGGTGCGGATGCCTTCGGCCAGGGCCTCTTCGAGGTTCTCGACCGGATAGTGCAGGTGCAGGTTGCGAAACGGCGGTGCGATGGCAAGCGGGCTCGCGCCCTGCTTTTCGACCGAATGACACGTCGCGCAGTTGGTTCGCACGAAGGTCCGGCCCCGCTGCTCGGCCGGCGACTGCGCCCACACCGGGCCCGCCGCGAGCGCACCGAACGCCGTCAGGTGAACGGCAACCGCGAGGACTTTCACCGGAAATGTCGTCGTCATGGCTTGCGCCTCATCGCTTGGTTCCGCTCCTGCTGCAAAGCCGTCAGCGTGCCGGTGTTCGGGCAATAGGATTGCCACGCGGCGTTTTCGGGGCGCTGCTGCAGGTCGTGCCGGCATCGCGATTTATCCGCACACAGCGTGCAGAGGCGTGACAGATCCCGCGCGACCGCCGGATGATGAGCCGACAGGTGTGCGGGATCGAGGTTCAGCGCGCGAAGCCGCCTGGCCAGCAGATCGGTCGATGTGTCGGGCCACTTGCCCGCCAGCGCCCGGAGCCCGGGCGCGCTGGTGCCGATCTCTCGCGCAATCGACGCGGCCGCTTCCGCGTCGAGCCGCCCGACCTCGGCCAGCCGCTTGTGCCGGCCGAGCCAGTCCGTCCACCGCCGGAGCAACCGGCGCACCAGCGTGGTGCTGTTTCGGTCGGAAGGCATCCTAGAACGTGGCGGGTCTGCTCAGCACCACGCCGAGCGCCGCGTTTCGAGGAGGCTTCGCCGCCGTGGCGCGGGCCATGGTGAGGAGCTGATCGCGGGTCGTGACCCAGCAGATGTCGCTCGACCGGTCGCCGCAGATCGCCTTGCGCGTCGCCTCGTCGGCATCCAGCTCGTTGATGCCGAAGATCTGATAGACGCCAGGCGTCAGCCGGCGGCCGAGCCAGTAGAGGAAGATCTTGCCGTTTTCGTCGCTCGACTGAATGAGGAAATCGTTGCCGGCGAGCGGCTGAGCCACGAAGCGCCTGGCATCGCGCGCAAGACCGCTGGCGCGGACATACTGTCCGTCCTTCCACTGATAGCTCGAGGCGTGGACGCCGCTCGCTTTGTTGTCGACGAACTCCTCATAGAGATGCACCTCGAATTGCTGTCCAAGCAGCGGCTGTGCGTCGGTAACGAGCGGCGTTTCCGATTGGACGCAGGCCGACAGGAACAGGGCTGCGATCGCCGCGCCGGCAAGCTTTCCGAAGACCGTCCGTGACATGGTAAGCTCCTGATCTGATGTGGCGCATTGTGCCAGCCGGATCAGGATCGGCTTTGATCTGCCTCAACCGGGCGTAGCGCCGAAGAAAAGGAATTTCAGCGGACCCACGAATACCCGGTTGACCTGCGTCAAGGGACGGCTGACGGACCTCACCTAGCCTGTATCTGACCCGCTGCGCGAGGAAGGAAAAACGATGCGTTACGCAAGCCTGATGGTTCATCTCGAGCTCGATGCCGCGAACGAGGCGCGCCTGCGGGTGGCCGGCGACCTCGCCGAGCGGTTTGGCTCGCGCATCATTGGGATCGCGGCGGGCGATGCCGTGCCCGGGCTCTACTTTGCCGAAGGCGCGTATGCCGCGGATCTGATCGAACAGCAGCGCGCCGCAATCAAGGCTCGAATGGCCGAGACCGATCGTGCCTTTCGTTCGGCCGTCGGCCCGCGGGCCAAGGCGCTCGAATGGCGGGCCAGGCTCGGCGGGCCCGGCGACTTCGTGGCGCGGCAGGCGCGGGCCGCGGACCTGATTATCGTCGGAGCGGCTGTGCCCGGAGGAGTCGATCCGGCGCTCCGGCTCGACACGGGCGAACTGGTGCTGCAGGCCGGACGCCCCATCCTGGTCGTGCCCGAAGGCGTTTCCGGGCTGCGGGCGAAATCCATCCTCATTGCCTGGAAGGATACGCGCGAGGCACGCCGGGCGGTGCAGGATGCCCTGCCGCTGCTGAAGCAGGCCGAGGAAATCTGCGTCGTGCAGGTGCTCGAACGCGATGACGACAAGGCTGGCGCCCAGGCCGTGCTCGACGATGTGATCGCCTGGCTCGCGGTGCACGACGTGCAGGCGACCGCTGCCGTTCCAGCGGCGAGCGCCAAGTCCGATCCGCTCGGTTCGCTTGCGGCAGACATGAATGCGGACCTGATCGTCGCCGGCGCCTATGGTCATTCGCGGCTGCGCGAATGGGTCTGGGGTGGAATGACCCGCGACCTGCTCACATCCACCAGGTGCTGCTCGCTGCTGTCGCACTGAAACAGCCGTGCTGCGAAAAGAAGACGGAAGCGCTAGCAACACGGGCGGTGCGCTCCCTCCCCCTGAAAGCTACGACATTCACACATCTCCTGGAGCTTGCTGCAAGGCTCGGAAACTGACTCC
>JAIESC010000124.1 GCA_019746355.1 Xanthobacteraceae bacterium
TTCTTCGGCCATGTCGTGAAGGCCTGGGACATGCCCCCCGAACTCGGCCTGCTGGCCGGTGTCTGCGGCGCCGCGCCCGGCCCTGCACTCACCTTGGGCGGAATTCTGAAACGGTTTGCGATCCATCCTGGCTCTCCCTTCCCGGCGGGCGTCTTCCGACGTCCCTTGCGACATCCCTTGGCTGTGCGCGCGCTATTGTTCTTCTGTTGGAGCCCGATATGCAATGGGAAGCAACAGGCCCTTGACCGGCGAAGCCATCACGGGCTCGCTGATACAATATTGTTGCTCAGGACAACAATTCCCGTCAACATCAATGTCGCCGCAGCGATCCGCTGTCGCGGTGACCGACAGGATTCGGACGATGGCCGGACGGACGGCAGCGTTGAAAAAACAGGAGCTTGCAGGCGGGCGATCCTCCGCTGCACGCAAGACTGCGGCGCCAGATCGCAGCGACGAAAGGCCGTTGAGCCTCGGCACGCTCGACGGCCATCTCGGCTATTTCCTGCGCCGGGTGCAGGTCTGGGTGTTCCAGGATTTCATCCGCACCCTCGCCGGCATCGATCTGCGCCCGGCGCAGTACTCGGTGCTCTCGGTGATCGCCGCCAATCGCGGCCTGTCGCAAGCCGACGTCGCGCAGCTCCTCGGCATCGAGCGGGCGCGGCTCGTCCGCCTGCTCGACCGCCTGGAAAAGCGCGGTTTGACGCAGCGGCTCGCCTCGCCGGTCGACCGCCGCTCGCACGCGCTGCAGCTCACGCCCTCGGGCCAGGCGCTGCTCAAACGCGCCAGGACGCTGGCCCAGGTCCATGAAGCGAACCTCGTGGACAAGCTCGGCATCGCCACGCATGCGCGGCTGATCGAGGCGCTGCGCGACTTCGACGCGCGGCGCTAGGTCAACTCGCGAACAACCTTTCGACCGCGGCTGCGATCCCGAGCAGCTTGGCGTCCGAGCCGTTGCGGCCGACCAGCATCAGGCCGGTCGAGAGGCCGCCGTCGCGCGGCAGCGGCAGCGAGATCGCGCAGAGGTCGAAGAAATTGATCATCGAGGTGTTGCGAAGCAGCATCGCGTTCTTGCGGCCGAACTCATCGGCGGCGGCGACCTCGGCAATCTTCGGGGCAACGATCGCGGTGGTCGGCAGAACCAGCGCGTCGAGCCCGTCGAGCCGGCCGTCCATCGCCTGCACCAGACGCTTACGGTTCTGCACCATGTCGATGTAGTCGTAGGCCGGCACGGTGCCGCCCCGCTCGATGCGGGCGCGTATGAGCTGATCGAAGCCCGCGCCGTCGCGTTGCAGCCGCTCGCGATGGATGAAGAAGGACTCGGTCGGTGCAAAGCCGCCCTTGGCGTTGACCTGCACCATCTCCTCGACCAGCGCGATGGCTTCGTCGCTGAGCTGAACGCCGGCCTTGCCCAGCCGTGCGACCGCCGCCGACCACGAGGCCGCAACCGTGGCGTCGGCGCCGTCGAACGGCAAACCCTGCCAGATGCCGAGCTTCAGGCCGGACAGCGATACCGGCTCGACGGCGGTGGGCTTTTCGCCGGCCATGATCGCGTCCGCGAGCGCACAGCCGGCGACCGTGCGGGCCATCGGGCCGATCGAATCGAGCGTGAACGAAAGCGGAAACGCGCCGTCGGTCGGCACGCGCTGCTTGCTCGGCTTCCAGCCGACGATGCCGCAGAGCGCCGCGGGAATGCGCGTCGAGCCGCCGGTGTCGGTGCCGATCGTGATCTCACACAGGCCGTCGGCAACCGCGACGCCGCCGCCCGAGGTCGAGCCCCCCGGTACGCGCGAGCGGTCGAACGGATTGCCCGGCGTGCCGTAGTGCGGGTTGGCGCCGACGCCGGAAAAGGCGAACTCGCTCATGTTGGTCTTGGCCACGATGACCGCGCCGGCGGCCTTGAGCCGCGCGATGGCGGGGGCGTCGCTTTTGGCGACGCGCCCCTCGCCGGCGAGAACCTTCGAGCCCGCCCGCGTCACCTCGCCTTTCACGTCAAACAGGTCCTTGATGCTGACGATGACGCCGTCCATCGGGCCGAGCGCCTTGCCGGCCTTCGCCCGCGCATCGGCAGCGTCAGCCGCCTGCCGGGCGGTGTCGGCATAGACGGTCAGGCAGGCTCGCGCCCCCTCACCCGTTGGATCGGCAATGCGGGACAGCGCCTGTTCGAGGCGGTCGCGATAAGACGTATTGGTCACTGGAGCCTTCCGTTCGTGTGCTGGCGCTAGCCAATATCACGCTTGGCTTCGGCCAGCACAGGGGCGAGATTGCCGGACGCGGCCTGCTCCTGCAGCATAGGTGTGAAGCCTGCGGGCGGCGCGATCCGGCGATGCTGCCGGATCCCCCACACCAGGGCGGCGGCAACCACGACTGCGACGGCTGCCGATATCCTCATGTCCGGATGGAACATGACGACGAAGGCGATCGCCGCCAGCACGCATCGCATCGTAACGTCGATACCGGTGGTGGCATGGCAACGCCCGAACATCGCCAAGGTGACGCCGAGCGTGCTGACCAGCACGAGCATCGTATCGGCAATCTGCAACCAGCCGGGGGTCACTACCATGTTGGGGCGGGTGAAGATGGCAAATGTCATCAGCGTGATCGGCGCGCAAATTTTCAGCGCCTCATACATGGTACGCAGGAACGAGGCGTTGGCGATGCGGGCCGAGACCGCCGCGGTCAGAGATGTGGGCGGCGACAACTCGCCCCACACCGACAGCAGAAACACGAAGAAGTGTGCGATCCACGGATTGACGCCGAGCTCCTGCATCGGCCGCACGATCACCACCGCACCGATGATGTAAGTCGCGGTCGGCGGCAGCCCCGCGCCGGCGAGCCAGCCGAACACCCAGGCCATGCCGACCATGGCGATGATGTTCCAGGCCCCGAGCTGCAGCAGCATGCCGCCCATGCGGTTGATGAAACCGGTGACGGTGAACAGCCCGATCATGATGCCGAGCGTTGCCAGCAGCAGCGCCAGATAGGACGTCATCTCGGCATGCGTCTCGATCGCGCGCCGCAGGTTGCCAGCGAGCGTCTCCCCGACAAGCGACGACTCCTTCAACACGTGCTTGAAATACAGGAATGCCGCGATGAGCAGCGCCAGCATCAGGCCTGCTGTCTGCAGCGCGGCCATGAATTCGCCGGTCCCGGCAAAGCCCATCAGGTAGAGGAGATAAAGCACCCCGGAAAAGAAGATCGCCGTCTTGACCTTGTCATAGAGCGGGACGGCCGGTGCACTGATCGGCTCCTTCGGCAGCATCCGGACGCACAGCAGGTACACCGCGACGCCGATCGAGACGTAGTACACGAACGCCAGCGCGAAGCCGCGCAGCACCACATCCCAATAAGGCACGCCGAGGAAATCCGACATCAGAAACGCGCCAACACCCATCATCGGCGGCATGATCAGCCCGCCCATCGAGGCCGAGGTCTCGATCGCACCGGCGAACGTGCCGGGCACGCCGTAACGCATCATCAGCGGAATCGTGATGGTGCCGACCACCGCGGCGTTGGCCGAGCCCGAGCCGCTGATCATGCCGATGGCGCTCGAGCCGAGCACCGCGGTCTGCGGAATCATCTGACGCGAGCGGCCGGCGATCAGGCGCATGACGTTGATCATGGCGCGCTGCGCCTCGAAGCCGTTGGCGACGCCCGCGAGCAACAGGAATGCGCCGATCAGCGTCAGCGCGAGCTGGCCGTAGATGCCGTAGATTCCGGTCGACAACTCCACCGTGCTCGAGGTGACGACGCGGTAGGACGTCGTGCCGGGATGCCAGAAGAAGTCGACCGGGCTGAGATAGCCCCAGAGCGTGTAAACGATGAGGACGACGTTGGTCCAGAACAGCGCGGGATGCGCGAGCCGGGACAGCTCCATAACCAGCAGGAAGACGCAAAGGCCGACGATGAAGTCTTGCCGCGTATAGGAGCCCTGCCGGTAGATGGCGATGTCTTCGAACTCGGTCCAGAAGTGGTAGAACGCCAGGCAGCAGACGCCGATATAGATGCAAACGATGATGTTATTGGCAAGCGGCGGCAGCCATTTGTAGAGATAATACTGCTGGTGCATGAACAGGATCTGCAGGATCAGCGCGATCGACATCACATGCGTGACGAGTTGCTGCGGACCACCGAGCCCCGTGTAGTAGTACCAGACCAGCCACGCGAACTGAATCGTCGCGAAGACGAAGATCAGGTTCGCCAGATTGAACTGCTTCTTGAAGGCTTCGACCATCCGCGCCGTTCCCCGAAAAGCGCGAGGGCGAGCGCCGACCGGCGCGCGCCTTCGTCCAGTCCTCAGCCGATCAATTGGCGCCTGCTATCTTCCACTTGTCGTTCCAGGCGTTTTTTTCCTTGAGGAATTTGGCGAGCCCCGCATGCACTGGGACGGTCGGGTTGGCATTTATGCCGTTGACCTGCATGCCGACGAAGTCCTTGGCCATCGGCCCGAAGCCGGCGTCGATCGAGGCGAGCTTGTCCTTGTTCTTTTCGAATCCGACCAGCATTTTGTACACGACGTCCTCCGGAAGGTCGGCGCGTGCGTTGTAGGCGAACAGGATCGGCACGCCCTGGATCTTCGCCACGCCGACGTCCTTGCTGAAGGCATTCTTCGGATCGACGGTTTCGACGGAGAGCCCTGCGGACTTGAGCTTCGCGACTTCGTCCTCGCAGGGGTTGACCACGGCGACTTCCATGCGGACTTCGGTTTCCTTCCAATACGGCACCAGCGAGCGGCCTGCGGTCGTGTATGCAACCGCGCCGGCGATCGTGCCGGCCTGCAGCGCGTCGGACTGGGTCTTGGGGTCGATCTGGACGTGCTTGAAGTCGTAACCGAGCGTCTTATAGGCGCGCCGGAAGTTCAGCCAGTTCATGAAGCCCGCCGGCGAATAGAACACCGGCTTGCCGCTGAAGTCCTTCCAGCACTTGTATTGCGACGCCTTGGCTGCCGGAACCGCCATGAACGTCTCCATGGGGTAGGCGTACCAAGTGTGCACCAAGGCGCCTTTGCTTGGCCTGTAGTTGCGGAATCCGCCCTCGCCCGCGAGAAGCTCCTCCATGCCGACATCGGCCGTGTAGCCGATCTCGCCGTCCCCCTCCATCGTCGCCTTCATCGCCGCGGTGGTGGACGGATAGGGATTGACCGTCACGGTGTATTCGCCGTTGAGCGAATCCTCGACGACCTTGGTGACCGAGGCCGCGACCTTGTACCCGTAGGTATCGACACCCGCGACCGCCCAGCGGATCGACTTGCGCTGCTGAGCGTCGGCCTGCTGTGCGGTGGCAAGCATCAGCGCCGTGATCGCGGATGCCGAGAACGCTGCCCATCTCGTTTTCATCATGCTTGTCCTCCCAATGACGGTCTCGTTCAGCTTGTAGCCGTGAACTTGTGACCTGACCCGGATTATCCCATTACCGCCGAGATTTGCACCGGCAAATCGCCGTGGATGCGGGACCGGCGTCTCGCCACGCGCCCCCAAATCGCGCAGATACCTCGCTCGCCCCGATAACATTCTGAGATATAACTGGTTTTCCGGCCATGGCAGATCGTCGCAGAGGGAGCGGAGATGGACGAAAATCCGGTTCTGGTGGAGCGCCGCGAGGGCTATCGCATCATCACGCTCAACCGTCCGCAGCGGCTCAACGCCTTCAACGGGCCGATGCAGCGGGGCTTGCTCGAGGCTGTCGCGGACACCGAGCAGGACCAAAGCTGCCGGGCGCTGCTGATCACCGGCGCGGGCCGCGCGTTCTCCTCCGGCCAGGATCTGAGCGAGCGCGTCACGCCCTCAGGCGACGTGATCGTTCCGGGCGAAGCGCTGCAAAAATACTACAACCCGCTGGTGCTGAAGCTGCGCGCGCTGCCCTTCCCCGTGGTCGCCGCGGTGAACGGCGTCGCCGCGGGCGTGTCCTGCAACATCGCGCTCGCTTGCGACATCGTGCTGGCGGCGCGTTCCGCAAGCTTCCTGCAGCCGTTCGCGCGGCTCGGCCTCGTTCCGGACGGCGGCGGCACGTGGCTGCTGCCGCGTCTGGTCGGTCAGATGCGGGCGCGCGGGCTGGCGCTGCTCGCCGAGCCGCTGCCGGCCGAGAAGGCCGAGGAATGGGGCCTGATCTGGAAGGCGGTTGACGACGCCTCGCTGATGCCGGAGGCGGAAAAGCTCTGTCAGCACTTCGCCACCGCGCCGACCTTCGGGCTTGGCCTGGTCAAGCGCGCGCTGGATGCAGCGGAGCACAATGAGCTTGCGGCGCAGCTTGATCTTGAGCGCAAGCTGCAGACCGAAGCCGGCACGCACCCGAACTACGCCGAGGGCGTGAAGGCGTTTCTCGGCAAGCGCAAGCCGGAATTTTCCGGCAACCGCTAGAAGCCAATCCATTCAACAATGGCAACTTCGGTGTTTGTAACTCTGGGTCCCTGCTTCCGCGGGGCGAACGGTTGATGGTCCGGCGAACTCTCTCCGCGTTCGTCCCCGCGGAAGCGGGGACCCGGTGGTGCATCTAGACACCAAGCCCGCCTTTGTCCTCGATGAAGCGGGCGATCTCGGCGACGCCATCGCCCGAGCGCAAATTCGTCATCACGAACGGACGCGCGCCGCGCATTTTCTTCGCGTCGCGCTGCATGACCTCGAGCGACGCGCCGACATAAGGTGCGAGATCAATCTTGTTGATCACCAGCAGGTCGGATCGCGTGATGCCGGGCCCGCCCTTCGACGGGATCTTGTCGCCGGCCGCGACGTCGATCACGTAGATCGTGAGGTCGGCAAGCTCCGGCGAGAAGGTCGCCGCGAGATTGTCGCCGCCCGACTCAATGAGAACCAGATCGAGATCGGGAAATTTCTTTCGCATCTCCGACACCGCGGCGAGATTGATCGATGCATCCTCGCGGATCGCGGTGTGCGGGCAGCCGCCGGTCTCGACACCGGCGATCCGCTCCGGCGCAAGCGCGCCGGAGCGCACCAGATATTCGGCATCCCACTTGGTGTAGATGTCGTTGGTGATGGCCGCGATCTCGAAGCGGTCGCGCAGCCGCTTGCACAGCGCGTCCATCAGCGCGGTCTTGCCGGAGCCGACCGGACCGCCGACGCCGACGCGCAACGGTCCATGGGAAGACTTGCCAAGCGAAGAACTGCCAGGTGAAGAACCGGTCATGAGCGGAACAGCCTCGTGTACTGCGTTTCATGCAACTGGCTTGCCAGATCGGCCCGGAACGCCGCGCCGCCGACCTGATCGAGCGACGTGACAAGCGCCTTTTGCGCGGTCGCCTCGACCACAGGCTCCAGCGCCGCCAGCACCCGCTGGCCGTCGCTCTGGCCGAGCGGAACGAGGCGCACGCCGGCCGAGATCAGGTTGGCCGTCACGGCGTGGAGATAGGCGTGCAGGGCGGGCGGAAGCGCAATGCCGTGGCCCGCGGCGGCGACCCCGACCGCGACCGGGTAGGCCACCGGCCCATCCCAGGCGGCGGCCAGCCGGTCCAGTGCTTCGCACGGCCAAGCCGCCTTGGTCGCGGCGATGAAGGCCGCGCCCTGCGCCGTGGTCTCCAGATGGCGCTCCTTCGACGGTGCAAACGCCGCAGCAAGCTCGGCAACGGCGCGCAAGGCGTCGTCCGAGGTGTCGGCCAGTGACCGATAGGCGTGAACAAGGAACACCGCGTCGCAGAACGCCCCGCCCGCGCCGATCACCACCGCGAGCCAGCGTCTGAGGCTTTCCGCGTCCTTGATGTCGCCCGCCTCGACCGCCCATTCGATGCCGCTGGAATAGGAGAACGCGCCGACCGGATAGGACGGCGACAGCCAGGCCATCAGCCGGTACAGCGCCGCGGAGCCTTCCGTCTCATCGGCCATGGTCGTGTCCCTGCGGCGCGCTCGCTTGCACATTTGCCTCGGGATCGAACGACGCATCGATCGCGGTCACGCTTGCGCCGAGCCCTGCCACCATCTCCTCCAGCACATGGTCGCGGCGGATGCGGAGCCGGTTGCCGGCGATCTGCACGTCGGTGTGACGGTTGCCGAGGTGCCAAGCCAGGCGGACAAGCTCGAGCGGCGTGCGCGCGGCGATCTCGATGAGCGGCTCCGGCTGCCCGGTCACCAGCACGATCCCGCCATCGTCGAGCATGATGCCGTCGCCGTCGCGCAGCGCCACCGCCTCGTCGAGGTCGAGCAGGAATTGCGTACCGCGCTCGCCCGCAAGCTTGATCCTTCGGCGGTGCCGGTCGCCCGCGTCGAGCACGACGACGTCGGCCGCGCTTTCGGGATTCCAGAAGCCCGCGCGGCGGATGGCCCAGCCGCGCTTCACGGCCGCCTCGCGGGCACCCGTAATGGCGCAGCAGATGTCGGTCGGGAGCAGGTCATGTCGCAGTCTACCACCCTCAAGGCCAAGTACTCAGCCAAGTATTCAGCAGCCGGCGAGGGCAAAGTCTATGCGCGCGCCAATGTCGCGATCTGCAAGATCACGGCGGGCGACACCGGCGGCACATTCGAGATTTTCGACGAGCAATGCAAACCCGGCTTCGAGTCGCGCCTGCACATGCACACCAAGTCGTTCCAGGTCTGCTACGTGGTCGACGGCAGCGGCGAATTCCAGCTCGGCGACGAGGTGTTCCACGTCAAGAAGGGCGCCTGCGTCAACCTCCCGCCCGGCGTGCCGCACAAGGTCGGCTCGAAAGAAGGCATGCGGATGCTGATGGTCTACAGCCCGCCCGGCCTCGAAGGAATGATGCGGGCGATGAAGGCGCTCCCCCCGGAGCAGCTTGCCGACGGTGCGCTGACCAGAAAAATTCTCGCCGAGCACGACACGGTCGTGCTCGGCGAAGGCGCGGGCAGCAAGGGCCACGGCTCGGTGCTGGGCTGACACGGGTTTTGCCTGACATCGGTCCGGCGGAAACAACACATTGTTATCGCTCTATCGTTGCTTTGGCCGGGCTCCCGGTTGACCGCCCGGGTGCACCGGCTAGGAATGGCGCCCGCGCATTCCCGAGCATCATCAATTTGGAACCTCCATGATTAAGAACGCCACTCGCTTTGCCGCGGCGCTTTGCCTGGCTCTCAGCACGTCTTCACTGGCAAGCGCCGCCGAGCCGACCGGCACCTGGCTCACGCAGCAAGGCGATGCCCGGATCCGGGTCGCCAGGTGCGGCGCCAACATGTGCGGCACGATCGTGTGGCTGCGCGATCCGATCGATCCGCAGACCAGAAGGCCGCAGGTCGACGACAAGAACCCGAATCCCGTGCTGCGCAACCGCAGGGTCATCGGGCTTCGCATCTTCGCCATGGCGCCCGACGGCACCGGCGGCTACGCCGGCAGCATCTACAACGCCGACGACGGCCAGTCCTATCGAAGCAAGATCATCCTGCGGAGCGCCGAGCAGCTCGAGGTGCAGGGCTGCGCCGGCCCGCTGTGCGGATCGGAGCAGTGGCGGCGGGTCGGGCGCTGATTGGTCCGAATTTCCGGCATCCGGCACGTTGCAATTTTCGCCGGGGCTCTGAATGATCTGAGCGAGCTCGGCGGGCTGCAGTGCCGGAGGTGACCGCTTGATCACGAAATCAGCGCTGGCGGCTCTGCCGATCGGACTTCTTGTCTTGGTCTTGGCCCCGGCCGTATCGGCCCAGGACTATCCCTCACGGCCGGTCGAGGTGGTCGTTCCGTTCCCGGCCGGCGGCGGCACCGAGATCGTGACGCGGCACGTGAGCGAAGGGCTCACCAAGCGACTTGGCCAGCCGTTCGTCGTTCTGAACCGTCCCGGCGCCAACACCAATCTCGGCACCCTCGCCGTCGTCCGCTCCAGGCCCGACGGCCACACGCTTCTGATCACGAGCTTCGGGCTTGCGGCCAATCCCTCGCTCTACAGCAACCTGGGCTTCGAGCCACTGGTCGACCTCGACCCGATCACTTTGGTCGCCAATTCACCGACCGTTCTGACCGTGCCGCTGGCGCTGCCGGTCAACTCGGTACCCGAGTTCATCGCCTATGCGAAAGCCCGGCCGGGCGAACTGAACTACGCCACCTATGGCGTCGGCAGCAGCCCGCATCTGGCCGCCGTGCTGTTCCAGAGCATGACCAGCACCAAGCTGGTGCACATCCCCTATAACGGCGGCGGGCCGGCGGCGCTGGGCGTGATGACCAATCAGGTGCAGGCCTTGTTCTCGAGCGCGGTGACCGTGCTCGGCATGGTCCGCAGCGGAACGCTCAAGGCGCTGGCCATTTCCTCCGAGCGTCGATCGGAGCTGATGCCAAGCGTGCCGACCTTCGCGGAGCAAGGGTTGGATTTCCGCAGCGGGACCTGGTACGGCCTGCTGGCGCCGGCCAGGACACCGCCGGCGATCATCGGCACATTGCACCGCGCCAGCGCGGCGGTCCTGGCGGACCCCGGCGTGAAAGCAAAAGTTATCGAGCAGGGCGCCGAGGTGGTGGCGAACTCGCCCGCCGAATTCCGCGCCTTCCTCAAGGAAGAGACCGATCGGCTCCGCCGTGTCATCCGCGAATCCCACATTCGGCTCGATTGACCAGATGTGTCGCAAACCATGAATAAGAGAGAACGCGACACGGTCGTCGTGGTCGGCGCCGGCATTGTCGGAGTCTGCACGGCCTGGCATCTGCTGCGCCGCGGCGTCAGCGTGACTCTGATCGATCGCGACGAGCCCGGCCTCGGATGCTCCTTCGGCAACGCCGGGGCTTTGAGTTGCGGCAGCGTCGCGCCGCTGGCGATGCCGGGCGTGATGCGCGATGCGTTGAGCATGCTGCTCGATCCCGCGGCCCCGTTACGGATTCCCCTACCATACCTGCCGAAGGCCGCCGCGTGGCTGTGGCGGTTCGTGCGCGCGTCGCAGCCAGCCGAGGTGCGCCGCATTTCGAACGTGCTTTCAACCTTGCTGGCCCATTCGATCGAGAAGCATGTCGAAATTCTTGAAAGCGCCGGAGCTCCGGAGCTGGCGCGCCGCACCGGCCAGCTTTACCTTTATCCCGACGAGCAGTGGCTTTCGAAAGATGCCATGTCCTGGGCGCTGCGCCGGGAGCACGGTCTGCGGATCGAACGGCTCGGGCGGGACGATGTCCTCGCGCTCGAGCCGGAGATCGGCCCGGACTACACCATCGGGATATTTACACCGGGCCAGGGCATGTCGATCAATCCCTATCGGCAGGTCACCGCCATTGCGTCGGACTTTGCCCGGCGAGGCGGACGCATCGTGCGCGACCGCGTCACCGGCATTGTCGTCGAAGCGGACGGCGTGCGCGCGGTTCGCGGCGAGAATGGCGATTATCCGTGCAACCACGCGGTGATCTGCGCGGGCGCATGGTCGACGCAGCTACTCGAGGACCTCGGCTATGCGCTGCCGCTCGAAAGCCAGCGTGGCTATCACGTCACGATCCCGTCGAGTGGGGTGACGGTTACGCGGACGGTGGTTGCGGCGGACCGAAAGGTGTTTTTCACGCCGATGGAGGACGGACTGCGCGCCGCAGGCACCGTCGAGTTCGGCGGACTTGAGCGGGCTCCAACGCGCAAGCGTGCAGAATACCTCGTGCGCGACCTGTCCCGAGTCTTCCCGCGGGCGCAGATGCCGGCCGACTGGTCGTATTGGATGGGACACCGTCCATGCTTCCCCGACACGCTGCCGGTCATGGGGCCAAGCCGCCATCGCGGCCTGTGGTTCAATTTCGGCCACGGTCATCTGGGGCTGACGATGTCGGCGCCGAGCGGTGATATTCTGGCGCGCGCCATTTGCCGCGAACCGTCCAACATCGATCTTGAGCCGTTCTCGTTCGCCCGGTTCGGGCGGCACTGACCCGAGATTGATCGAGTTGAGTTGAAGTGCGTGCAGCAACGGCAGTGTGCTCCCTCTCCCGCAAGCGGGGAGAGGCAAAAACGAAGCAAGCGGCATCGCCCGATTCAATCAGCCGTCAGTGCGATCCGGCAATGCCGGCTTGCTGCACGATCTTGCCCCAGCGCGTGACCTCCGAGCTGACGAACGTTTCGAGCTCTTCCGGCGTCGGGCTGACGATCGGAAACATCCCGATCTTCGCAAGCTGCGCCTGGACATCCGGCATCGCCATCACGGCTTTCAATTCGCCATGAAGCTTGTTGACGATGTCCCGCGGCGTGCCGGCCGGAGCCAGGATGATCGACCAGTTGGAAACGTCGAAGCCCGGCACGGCCTCGACGATCGGCGGGATGTCGGGAGCCTCCGGCAGCCGCTCGGCCGACGATACGCCGAGCACCTTCAGGCTTCCGTCCTTGATCAGCGGCAGGGACGGAGCCGCTGCCGCGAACATCAGCGAAACGCGCCCGGCGACGATATCGACGACCGCCGGCGAGGTGCCGTTGTAAGGAATGTGACCAAGGTCGGTGCCGGTCGTGACCTTGAACAGCTCGGCAAACAGATGCTGTGACGTCGCGACACCGGGCGATGCGTAGAGCAGCTTGCCGGGATGTTCCTTGGCGTAGCGGATGAGCTCCGGGACCGAATGGGCGGGAAGCGATTTGGACGCGACGAGAAGAAACGGGTAGTGCACGACGAGCGCGACCGGCGCGAAATCTTTCGTGGCGTCGAACGGCGGCTTTTTGTACAGCGTGCCGGTCACCGCGAGCGTGCTGCCGCTTAAGACCAGTGTATAGCCGTCAGGCGCGGACCTGGCGGCTGCCATCAGCCCGATCACCGCGCCTGCGCCAGGCCGATTCTCGACCACGATCGACGCGCCCAGGCGGTCGCCAAGCTTTTGTCCGATCGCGCGCGCCAGCACGTCGTTGGCGCCGCCGGCCGCGAACGGCGAGATGATCCGGATCGGCCGCGTCGGGTAGTTCTGGGCTTGAGCTTGCGAAGGCAGCGCGAGAAGGCTCGCTGCAATCACGAGCAACCGCGCAAGCATCATGCCGGCCTCGCAATGGGAGCTTGTCCGTACGTCACAAGCCCACGGCATACGAGGGCCGGCGCGGATCGCCCGCGCCCTTGAGCACGCCACTCTGCTCGTCCTTGACGACCGTGCAGACGGCACCGGCGAGCCAAGTCCATTCAGGCCACCAGTCGACCTTATGCCCCATGCGGTTCAGCGCATCGCCGGTCGATTTGTCGATCCTGGACTCGAGATAGAGCAGCCCCGGATGATAGGAGTGCGGCTCGAATGAGCCCGGGTAGCTGTAGGACGCGACGCGCGGCGCTTCGACCGCCTCCTGCGCCTCCATGCCAAACACGTGGATGTTCATGAAGACCTGAAGCATGGCCTGAGTCTGCACATCGCCGCCGGGCGTGCCAAACGGCATCTTCATTTTGCCAGGCTGCATCGCGATCGCCGGACTGGGTGTCAGTCGCGGCCGCTTGCCGGGGGCAACGCCGGACGGATGATCCGGGTCGGCCCAGTTCTGGCTGCCGCGCGGCGACGGAATGATGCCCAGCTCCGGAATCACCGGCGCGTTGTAGGAGCCGTCGCTCGGCGTCGCTGCAAACACATTGCCGTGCCGGTCGATGGCACTGACGTGCGACGTGTCGAGCTCGGGCGCCATGAAGGCGCGCTCCGGCACCAGCGCCGCGCCGCGGGTGCGGCGTTCGGCGGCAAGCTTGCGCGGATCGCCGGCCGGCGGCATTTCCGGCCAGGCCTTGTCCGGACGGATCATCTCGCGGCGTTGCCGTGCATAGTCGCGCGACAGCAGCGCGTCGATCGGCACGTCGATCACGCGCGGATCACCGAAAAAAGCCTCGCGATCCGCGAAAGCGAGTTTCACCGCTTCGGTGATACGGTGCAGATAGCCGGGGGAATTGTGGCCGAGCTTGCGCAGCTCGGCTCCGTCCAGCAGGTTCAGCGCCTGCAGCAGCGACGGCCCCTGGCACCACGGGCCGCAGGCGTAGAGCTTGATGTCGCCGAACGAACCTTCGACCGGCTCGTCAAATCCGGAACGATAGTTCGCGAGATCCTCGGCGGACAACAGGCCGCCGTTCTCCTTCTGAAACTTGACGATGGCGCGGGCGATGTCGCCCCGATAGAAGGCATCACGCGCCGCGGCAAGGCCGGACTCGCGTCCACCACGATGGCGCGCCGCGGCCTCCTGGTCCGCCATGTGCTGAAGCGTGGCGCCGAGGGCCTTTTGCACGAAGACCTCGCCCGCTTGCGGCGGACGCCCCTTCGGCAGATATAGATCGATGTTCGACGGCCACATCCGGTACTCGGCTTCATGCTCGGTGATGATCTCCGACATGAGCGGATAGACCGGGAAGCCATCGCGGGCGAAACCGATCGCCGAATGCGCGACGTCGCCGAAGCTCATCGTGCCGAAACGCTCGAGCGCCGTGATCCAGGCGTCGGGCGCCGCCGGCACCACGGTACGCAGGATGCCTGGCGGAATTTTTCCGTCGTGGTGCTTCTGGAAGTGATCGCGCTCGATCGCCATAGGCCAGGTGCCGAGACCGGGGATCGTGAAGACGCGATCGTCGGCGGCGGAATAGATGATGATCGGTGCGACGCCCGCGACGTTGACGTATTCAGGCTGCACGACACCCAGCGCGATGCCCGCCGCGACACCGGCGTCGATCGCATTGCCGCCTGCCTCGAGAATCCGAAAGCCGGCCTCCGCCGCAAGGTAATGGGTGGCGGCGACCATGTGGCGCGTCCCCATGATCGTCGGGCGATGGGATTTCATGTTTCCTCCGCGAGGCAAGCGGTTTTCCGCCGACAGCGGCCGCCGGCAATCTCGATCCTACTTGGATTCTACTCGATCGGACGGTTGCGAGGTATTGCAATTATTGCGCAACGATCCCCAGCTCCTTGATGAGCTTGCCCCACTTTTCCGCGTCCTTGGCAGTGAGCGTGCCCAATTGCTCCGGCGTCATGCCGGCGACTTCGACCGCGATGTCCTCCATCCGCTTCTTCACGTCGGGGAGAAACAGAATCCGGCTGATCTCGGCGTTCAGCCTGGCAACGATCGCAGGCGGGATGCCGGCGGGTCCAAAGGCGCCGTACCAGACCGACATCTCGTAGCCCGGGACGGTTTCGCCCACGGTCGGCACGTCGGGAAGCAGCGACGAGCGCTTGCCTTCAGTCACGGCCAGCAGCCGCAGCTTGCCGGCCTTGACGTGCTCGATGCTTTGCGTGCCCGCGGTGAAGAACAGCTGGGTCTGCCCGCTGACCGTATCGGCCACGGCCGGAGCGCCGCCGCGATACGGCACGTGCACCATCTGCACGCCGGCCATCTTCTCGAACAGCGCCGCACACAGATGATTGGTCGAGCCGGGACCGGCCGAGGCATAGGCGACCTTTCCCGGATTGGCCCTGGCGTACTCAATGAACTCCCGCACCGTTTTGGCCGGCACCGATGGATGCACCACCATGGTGTTGGTCACATAGGCGAGCATGGCGATCGGCGAGAAGTCCTTCACGCCGTCGAACGGCATCGACGGGAACAGAGCGTGGTTCATGGTGTGCACGCTCATGGTATTGAACAGAAACGTGTACCCATCCGGCACCGCACGGGCGACGCTCGCCGTGCCGATGTTGCCGGAAGCGCCGGTGCGGTTTTCAATGATAACCGGCTGGCCCAGCGCCTGCTGCAGATGCCCGCCGACGATGCGCGCCAGGATATCGGTCGAGCCTCCAGGCGCGAACGGCACCACGAGCGTGATGTTGCGCGCGGGATAGGATGAGTCCGCGGCGCCCTGCGCGAAGGCCCGACTCACCGGGGCGGCGGCAAGCCCGGTCAGGCCTGAGAGGACGACTCTGCGGGTCGGCGCGGTCATGCGAGTTCTCCAGGATCAGAGGCAGCGTTGATCAGCACCGGTATCAGGAACGCTCCGAGCAACCGGCCGATGCGTTCGTCGTCCGGTCCATACCATCCGGCTTGATG
Organism: Xanthobacteraceae bacterium; assembly: GCA_019746355.1. Next base: position 15,809 of record JAIESC010000124.1, read on the forward strand.
AAGCAGATTCATGGTGCCCACACAACGGCCCTCGAACACCACGGGAATGTTGAGGACCGAGCCCAGCCCCAGCCCCAAAATCGTCTCATGGTCGTCGAAGGCCGATACGATATCGGCGGGCTCGCTGCCGCGAAAGACCTTCAAATCCGTGAGCACATGATTGGCCCAAGCCGTCTCCTTCTTTTTCTTTCGGCCACCCGTCGGATAGACCGCCGGAAGACTGGTATAGATCCGCAAGACCTCGGAACGATCGCCGTCGAACCGCATGACGGTGAAGAGGCGATGCCCGATGGTCTCACCGCTCAGCTGCTCGAGCGCGCGGCAGATCGTAAGCGGCTGGTCTGGAGAGCGCAGCGCCTCGGCGAGCGCGCTCAAATCCTCGGCTTGGAGCTTCCGGCGTTCTTCCTTGAAGCTATCTCTCATTTTATCAGAACAGGAAGTACCGCTGCGCCATCGGCAGCACCTCGGCCGGTGCGCAGGTGAGCAGCTCGCCGTCGGCGGTGACCTCGTAGGTCTCCGGATCGACGGTGATGTCCGGCGTTGCGCCGTTGTGCACCATGCTTTTCTTGGTGATGTCGCGGGTGTGCTCGACCGCGACGAGCTTCTTCTCGACGGCGAGCTTGTCGCCGAGCTTTGCGCGCACCGCGGCCTTGGAGACGAAGACCAGCGATGAGGCGGTCAGCGCCTTGCCGAAGGCGCCGAACATCGGCCGATAGTGCACCGGCTGCGGCGTCGGAATCGAGGCGTTCGGGTCGCCCATCAGCGCTGCGACGATCGAGCCGCCCTTGATGATGCAGTCGGGCTTCACCCCGAAGAACGCCGGCGACCACAGCACCAGATCGGCGAGCTTGCCCTTCTCGATCGAACCGATGTGCTTCGCAACGCCGTGGGCAATGGCGGGATTGATGGTGTATTTGGCGATATAACGCTTCACCCGCGCGTTGTCGTTGTCGCCCTTCTCCTCCTTCAGCCGCCCGCGCTGCTTCTTCATCTTGTCGGCGGTCTGCCAGGTGCGGATGATCACCTCGCCGAGCCGTCCCATCGCCTGCGAGTCCGACGACATCATCGACAGCGCGCCGATGTCGTGCAGGATGTCCTCCGCGGCGATGGTCTCCTTGCGGATGCGACTTTCGGCGAACGCCAAGTCTTCGGCGATCGATGGATCGAGGTGATGGCACACCATCAGCATGTCGAGATGCTCGTCGATGGTGTTGCGGGTGAACGGCCGTGTCGGATTGGTCGACGACGGCAGCACGTTCTTCAGGCCTGCGACCTTGATGATGTCGGGCGCGTGCCCGCCGCCCGCACCCTCGGTGTGGAACGCGTGGATGGTGCGGCCCTTGAACGCCTTGATGGTGTCCTCGACGAAGCCGCTTTCGTTGAGCGTGTCGGTGTGGATCATCACCTGCACGTCGTAGTCGTCGGCGACCGACAGGCAGCAGTCGATCGCGGCGGGCGTCGTGCCCCAGTCCTCATGGAGCTTGAGCGAGCAGGCACCGGCCTTCACCATCTCCTCCAGCGCGCCGGGCAGCGAGGCGTTGCCCTTGCCGGCGAAGCCGAGATTGACCGGAAACGCGTCGGCCGCCTGGATCATGCGGGCGATGTGCCAGGGGCCGGGCGTGCAGGTGGTGGCGAAAGTGCCGTGCGCGGGACCGGTGCCGCCGCCGAGCATGGATGTGACGCCCGACATCAGCGCGTCGTCGACCTGCTGCGGGCAGATGAAATGGATGTGCGTGTCGAAGCCGCCGGCGGTGAGGATCTTGCCTTCGCCCGCGATCACTTCCGTTCCCGGACCGATAATGATGGTCACGCCCGGCTGGATGTCCGGATTGCCGGCCTTGCCGATCGAGTGGATGGTTCCGTCCTTCAGGCCGACGTCGGCCTTGACGATGCCCCAGTGGTCGATGATCAGCGCGTTGGTGATGACGGTGTCGACCGCGCCGCGCTGGTTGGTGATCTGCGATTGTCCCATGCCGTCGCGGATCACCTTGCCGCCGCCGAACTTGACCTCTTCGCCGTAGGTCGTGAAATCCTTCTCGACCTCGACGATCAGATCGGTGTCGGCGAGCCGCACGCGGTCGCCGGTCGTGGGCCCGAACATGTCGGCATAGGCGCGGCGCTCGATCCTGAATGACATGACGTTTTGCCTCGCGTGTCCCGAGAACTGTCAACTTCGTTGAATCAGACCTCAGACTCCTGTTTGAGCATGATCTTTTCCGAAAACCGCTTCACACCCCGGATCAAGTCCGGGGCAGGCTTTTTCGGGATCATGCTCCAATTCATCCCCACTCTTATCCACCGGCCCTGTGGGAATCGCGGTTTCGATTGCCTCTCTTCCGGCGAAGCGTATGCTCATTCCCAGATTCCTCGCGGCTGGCTCCGCCAGACACGAGGATCACCAAGACCAGACGAACCTCGGTGCCGGCCCGGCTATCAGCGTCGCGCCAAGCGTTCCGGTCTGATCCTGGTTCCCAGCAGCGGGTAGCAGCGCTGTGAACATGACGGGTGGGCGCAAGCCTGCCCGTCATTGTTTTTGGGCCTCGCTTGCTCACAGCTTGCCCATCACGTCCTGGCGGAAGCCGTAGACCGTCCGCTTGCCGGCGAGCGCAACGAGCGTGACGTCGCGCGACTGTCCCGGCTCGAACCGCACAGCGGTGCCGGCCGGAATATCGAGGCGCATTCCCCGCGCTTTCTTGCGTTCAAACTTGAGCGCCGGATTGGTCTCGAAGAAATGATAGTGCGAGCCCACCTGAATGGGCCGATCGCCGGTGTTGGCGACCGTGAGCGTCACCGTCTTGCGGCCCTGGTTGATCTCGATGTCGCCCTCGTTGATGAACATCTCGCCGGGGATCATGCGCTTCTCCCTGTCGCCGGCACTGGACGCCGCTTGAACCCATAGGTTTCAACGTGCGTCAGGAGCTTGGCATATTGGGCCGGCCTGAACCCGATCGCACCCTCGTGCCCTGCCCGCACGCCGCCCGACACAATGATCTGATCGACTTCCCCGTTCCGGGATCGCCAGGTCAGAAACCTGGAATGAATGAGAGCGTTGCAGATGTCGACAAGCGATGCCTGCCCGGGTTCCGATTGTCTGAGATCGAAGTGGGATTGCGGCCTAAGCCAGTTGCGCGCGTTGATGGAGCCTCGTTGCGGCTTGAATTTAGCAACGTCGATGCACGGACTCATGAAATTGCGGGTGACAAACGGCGTCTCTGAAATTTTCCGGATGATAAACGCAGAATAATAAAGCGAGCGCTCTATGGCGGTGTCGTCATTTTGCGCGCAGCCGGTTGCGAACTGCCCCTTCAAGAACCTCAGTTCATCGAGCCAGATGTCAAGGTGAATGATCATCGGATCGGCTCGTGCACGGTGACGAGCTTGGTGCCGTCGGGAAACGTCGCTTCGACCTGGATGTCGTGGATCATCTCGGGGATGCCGTCCATGCATTGATCGCGCCGCACCACGCCCGCGCCTGCGGCCATCAGCTCGGCAACGGTGCGGCCGTCGCGCGCGCCTTCGAGAATGAAGTCGGTGATCAGCGCCACCGCCTCGGGATGATTGAGCTTGACGCCGCGCTCGAGCCTGCGCCGCGCCACCATCGCGGCCATCGCTATCATCAGCTTGTCCTTCTCGCGCGGCGTGAGATTCATCGAACGGTCCCCGGACGCATCGTCAACTGAGCGAAACCTTCAATTCAACCAGCAACGCGGCAGCACCCCGCCGAACGCCCCGATCACCGCGCCGAGGTCGCGGCGCAGGCTCGCGCCATCCTTGGCGCAGAGCCGCGCCACTGCAAGCCCGTTCCAGGCCGACGCGCCGACCTCGCCACAGAAAGTTTGCCCGCGGACGCGGGCGACCGCGGCCTGATCGCCCGGGACGGCAAGCACGGTCGCGACGGCAGCGCCGCCGGCCGCAACCGCGGGCTCGGCGAGACGCTGCGCGATGGCGCCGTCGAGTCGCACGGTCTCGGCGAACACCAACCGCCCGCCATGGCGCACCCGCCAGCGGTCGGTGAAAGCGCCCTCCTCCACCCGTTCACCCATCGCCGAGCGTCCGAACACCACGGCCTCCGCCATCAGGAACGACGCGTTCTCGTCGAGATCGACATCGATCCGCCGGGCGAGCCTGGCGCGGTCGAACAGGATCGTCTCCTGCGGCAGCCAGCAGAGCTTCGACTTCGCCGCAGCGGACAGCGTCACGGCGATTTCCGCATCTGGCCCGAGCGCGCGATAGACCTTTTCGGCCGCCGCCGTGGTCGCGGTCAACGCCGTTCCCTCGCCGGCCGCCAGCTCGAGGTCGTGCCGGTCGCCGCCGGCAATGCCGCCCGCGGTGTTGACGAACACGGCCTCCAACGCGCCGTCATAGGCGTTGGGAAACCGTACGCGCAGCGGCCCATGCTCATAGACCCGGTCGCGCCGGGTAACCCCGGCGTGCGCCTCGACCGACAGCACGATCCGGCCCGCGGCACGGTTGGCCGCGAACACATCCCTCAAATCGGTCCGCCGCAACGCCGCCGCGCTCTCCACCACATTTGTCCTTAGATCGCCAGCGCCTTCTTCAGCGCCGCCTCGTCCACCGCCGCGCGCCATGTGCTGTAAACCACCGCACCGCGGTCCATCACCTCGAACCGGTCGCCAAGCTCGCTTGCAAAGTCCAGATACTGCTCCACCAGCACGATCGCGATGTTGCCGAGCGAGCGCAGATAGGTGATGGCGCGGCCGATGTCCTTGATGATCGACGGCTGAATACCCTCGGTCGGCTCGTCGAGCAACAGGAGCCGCGGCCGCATCACCAGCGCGCGGCCGATCGCAAGCTGCTGCTGCTGGCCGCCGGACAGGTCGCCGCCGCGCCGATGCAGCATGTCCTTGAGCACCGGAAACAGGCTGAACACGTCGTCCGGGATATCACGGTCGGAACGCTTGAGCGGCGCAAACCCGGTCTTGAGGTTTTCCTCCACGGTCAACAGCGGGAAGATCTCGCGGCCCTGCGGCACATAGGCGATGCCCCGCCGCGCCCGCTCGTAGGGCTTGAGCCGGGTGATGTCTTCTTCTTCCCATAGGATGGTGCCGCCACTGACCGGCTGCTGGCCGGCGAGCGCATCAAGCAGGCTGGTCTTGCCGACGCCGTTGCGGCCAAGCACGCACGTCACCTCACCGACCTGCGCGTGCAGCGACACATTGCGCAGTGCCTGCGCCGCGCCGTAGTGCAGATCGATGCCTTTGACCTCAAGCATCGTCAGCCTCCATCATTCCGGGGCGCGCCCATAGCGCGTCAAAGACGCGCGTGCACGCGCTTGTGGGCGCGAACCCGGAATCCATAACCACTGCTGCGGAGTATGGATTCCGGGTTCGCCGCTGCGCGGCGCCCCGGAATGACTGTCGAGAAAGTTGCGCATTATCGCCCCAGATAAACTTCGATGACGCGCTCGTTCGACGACACCTGGTCGATCGTGCCTTCGGCGATCGCGCTGCCTTCGTGCAGGCACGTGACCTTGACGCCGAGCTCGCGCACGAAGGTCATGTCGTGCTCGACCACGATCACGGTCTTGTCGCGGTTGATCTCCTTGAGCAGCTCCGCGGTCTGGCGCGTCTCATGATCGGTCATGCCGGCCACCGGCTCGTCGACCAGGAGCAGCTTCGGCTCCTGGGCCAGCAGCATGCCGATCTCGAGCCACTGCTTCTGGCCGTGCGCCAGGCTGCCTGCCGCGCGGCTGCGTTCGTTCTTGAGGCGGATGGTGTCGAGGATGCGGTTGATGCGCGTGATCTCCTCGGCGGTCTCGCGCCAGCGCATGGCGGCGCGCGGCCGGCGGTCGCTCTTCAGCGCCAGCAGCAGGTTGTCCTCGACGGTGTGCATCTCGAACACCGTCGGCTTCTGGAACTTGCGGCCGATGCCGAGCATGGCGATTTCGGTCTCGTCGAGCGTCGAGAGGTCGTGCACGCCCTCGAAATAGACGTCGCCGTCGTCGGGCCGGGTCTTGCCGGTGACCACGTCCATCATGGTGGTCTTGCCGGCGCCGTTCGGGCCGATGATGGCGCGCATCTCGCCGGGCTCGACCGCGAGCGACAGATTGTTCAGCGCCCGGAACCCGTCGAATGAGACGTTGACGCCGCTGAGATAGAGCAAGGCGGTGGTGGTGGCGTCCATCGGCTACTCCGCGGCCCCGGGCGCCGGCGTTGCCGCAGCCGGCACGGCCTTCGCCTCAGTCTCAGCCTTGGCCTCAGTCTCAGCCTTGGCCTTGCGGCGCGCGACAAGCCACTGCCATGTGCCGACGATGCCGCGCGGCAGCAGCAGCGTGACGGCGATGAACAGCCCGCCCAGCATGAACAGCCAGTATGGCGCGAGCGCACCGGAGGTGAAGGTGGTCTTGGCATAGTTGACCAGCACCGCGCCGATCACCGCACCGGTGAGCGTGCCGCGGCCGCCGACCGCGACCCAGATGACGGCCTCGATCGAATTCCCGGGCGAGAACTCGCTCGGATTGATGATGCCGACCTGCGGCACATAGAGCGCGCCGGCGACGCCCGCCATGCAGGCCGACAGCGTGAACACGAACAGCTTGTAGGATTCGGCCCGATAGCCGAGGAAACGCGTGCGCGGCTCGGCGTCGCGGATCGCAACCAGCACCTTGCCGAACTTCGAGGTCACGAGCGCCCGGCAGATCAGGAAGCATATGCCGAGCGCGATACACGACGCCGCAAACAGCGCGGCGCGGGTCCCCTGCGCCTGCACGTTGAAGCCGAGGATGTCCTTGAAATCGGTCAGGCCGTTGTTGCCGCCGAAGCCGAAATTGTTGCGGAAGAATCCGAGCATCAGCGCAAAGGTCAGCGCCTGGGTGATGATCGACAGATAAACGCCGGTGACGCGGCTCCGGAACGCGAACCAGCCGAACACGAAGGCAAGCGCGCCCGGGACGGCGACGATCATCAGCAGCGCATAAGGGAAGTGCTGAAAGCCGTACCAGTAGACCGGGAGCTCCGGCCAGTTCAGGAACACCATGAAGTCCGGCAGGATCGGATGGGCGTAGACGCCGCGGGTGCCGATCTGCCGCATCAGGTACATGCCCATGGCGTAGCCGCCGAGCGCAAAGAACGCGCCGTGGCCGAGCGAAAGGATGCCCACATAGCCCCAGATCAGGTCGATCGAGAGCGCCAGCAACGCGTAGCAGACATATTTGCCGAACAGCGCCACGAGATAGGTCGGCACATGAAACGGCGACGACGGCGGCAGCAGGAGATTGAGCAGCGGGACGGCAACAGTGACGGCGGCGATCAGGATCAGGAAGATCCAGGCACCGCGATCGAGAATGCGATGGCTGATCATCGTCAGGCCTCGACCGCCCGGCCCTTGAGCGCGAACAGGCCGCGCGGGCGTTTCTGGATGAACAGGATGATGATGACGAGGATCGCGATCTTGGCCAGCACCGCGCCGGCATAGGGCTCAAGGAACTTGTTGGCGATGCCGAGGCTGAACGCGCCGACCAGCGTGCCCCAGAGATTGCCGACGCCGCCGAACACCACGACCATGAAGCTGTCGATGATGTAGCCCTGCCCGAGGTTCGGGCTGACGTTGTCGATCTGCGACAGCGCCACCCCGGCGATCCCGGCGATGCCCGAGCCGAGGCCGAAGGTCAGCGCGTCGACGCGCGCGGTGCGGATGCCCATAGACGCCGCCATCGCCCGGTTCTGGGTGACCGCGCGCATCTCGAGGCCGAGACGGGTGAAGCGAAGAAGCCCAAGCAGCGCCACGAACAACGCCATCGTGAAGACGATGATCCAGAGTCGGCCGTAGGTGATGTTGAGCTGGCCGATGGTGAACGCGCCGCTCATCCACGACGGCGCCCCGACCTCGCGGTTGGTCGGGCCGAAGGCGGTGCGCACGGCCTGCTGCAGGATCAGCGACAGGCCCCAGGTCGCGAGCAGGGTCTCCAGCGGCCGGCCGTAGAGGAAACGGATAATGCCCTGCTCGATCAGGATGCCGATGAAGCCCGCGACGACAAACGCGAGCGGCACTGCGATCAGGAGCGAATAGTCGAACAGGCCCGGATTGTTGTCGCGGATGTACTCCTGCACGACGAAGGTGACATAGGCGCCGATCATCACCATCTCGCCATGCGCCATGTTGATGACGCCCATCACGCCGAAGGTGATGGCAAGCCCGATCGCCGCAAGCAGCAGCACCGAGCCGAGCGAGAGCCCGTACCAGGCGTTCTGCACCGTCGCCCAGACCGCAAGCTGGCTCTGCATGGCGGCGATCGCATCGCGCGCGGCGCGCTGCACCGAGCTGGGCGAATTCGCCGGCAGGCCGGACAGAAGATTGAGCGCATCCTGGTCACCGCGCGCGCGGATGACGCTCACCGCCGCGAGCTTGTCGGCCTCGGCGGCGTCCTCGGAATTCAGGATGACCGCAGCGCGCGCCTCGGTCAGTGCAAGCTTCACGCGCGCATCGGTTTCCTTTTCGAGCGCGGCGTCGAGCGCCGACAGCGCGCTTTCCTCGTGCGACTTGAACACCGCCTGCGCCGCCTGGAAGCGCCGCTCCGGATCGGGCGCCATCAACGTGAGGCTGCCGAGCGCTGCGTCGATGCCGCGCCGGACGCGGTTGTTGATGTCGACCGAGGCGAGGTCATCCGGCTCGCTTGTGACCGCCTCGCCGGTTTCGGCCGAGAACAGCTTGCCGCCGGCATCCTTGAAGTAGACGGTCTTCTTCTCGGCGCTGAAGTACAGCCGCTCGTCACGCAGGGCTTCGATGATGGTCGCGGCGCGCGGATTGCCGCTGGCGGCAACCTCGGCGACCGCGGTGTCGGTCGCGTCGAAGTCGTTTTCCAGGAACTTGTCGAGGATGCCGGGAAAGCCTTCGCGCACGGTCTTGTCGGCTTCCGGCGTTGTTGTTTCCGCAGGTTCGGTCGGCGCAGGCGTTGCGGATTCGGCGGCTGGCTGTGCCGGCGCATGCGCGCCAGGGGCGGCCAGCACGACCGCGAAAGCAAAAAGCAAAGCGACGAGGCGGGCTGCCACGACACGCATCGCGATGAAGTCCCCGGCGGCTTATTGGGAGGCGAGGGCAAGGCCGTCGCCTCCCGTGTCGTTTCGGTACGTTAGACCTGGTACGTTAGACTTGGACCGGCGTCATGCGCCGCACTTGTTGGTCTTGACGTTGAAGTTTCCACACTTCTTGCCGACCCAATCGCCGATCAGGTCCCTGGAGCCTTCCAGCTCCTTCGACCAGGCGTCGCCCGGAACGAGACCCGGCGTCTTCCACACCGTCTTGAACTGGCCGTCGGCGCGCACCTCGCCGATGAACACCGGCTTGGTGATGTGGTGGTTCGGCAGCATCTTCGAGGTACCGCCGGTCAGGTTCGGCGCCTCGATGCCCGGAAGTGCATCGATCACCTTGTCGCTGTCGGTGGACTTCACCTTCTCGACCGCCTTGACCCACATCTGGAAGCCGATCACGTGCGCCTCCATCGGGTCATTGGTGACGCGCTTCGTGTTCTTGGTGAAGGCCTGCCACTTCTTGATGAACTCGTCGTTGTCCTTGTTCTTGATCGACTGGAAGTAGTTCCAGGCGGCGAGATGGCCGACCAGCGGCTTGGTGTCGATGCCGGCGAGTTCTTCCTCACCGACCGAGAACGCGACCACCGGGATGTCCTTCGCCTTGATGCCCTGGTTGCCGAGCTCCTTGTAGAACGGCACGTTGGCGTCGCCGTTGATGGTCGAGACCACCGCCGTCTTCTTGCCCGCCGAGCCGAACTTCTTGATGTCGGAGACGATGGTCTGCCAGTCGGAATGGCCGAACGGCGTGTAGTTGATCATGATGTCTTCCTGCGCGACGCCCTTCGACTTGAGGTACGCCTCGAGGATCTTGTTGGTGGTGCGCGGATAGACGTAGTCGGTGCCGGCGAGCACCCAGCGCTTCACCTTTTCTTCCTTCATCAGGTAGTCGACGGCGGGAATGGCCTGCTGGTTCGGAGCCGCGCCGGTGTAGAACACGTTGCGCTCGCTCTCCTCGCCTTCGTACTGCACCGGATAGAACAGGATCGAGTTCAGTTCCTTGAACACCGGCAGCACCGACTTGCGCGACACCGAGGTCCAGCAGCCGAACACCACCGACACCTTGTTCTTGGTGATCAGCTCGCGGGCCTTTTCGGCGAACAGCGGCCAGTTCGAGGCCGGGTCGACCACGACCGCCTCGAGCTTCTTGCCGAGCACTCCGCCTTTCTTGTTCTGCTCATCGATCAGGAAGAGCATCGTGTCCTTCAGCGTCGTCTCGCTGATCGCCATCGTGCCGGACAGCGAATGCAGGATGCCGACCTTGATGGTCTCCTGGGCCTTGGCGGACGGCATCGCCGTCAGCAGTCCGAGCGTAAGCCCCGTGGCCAAAAGCCAGCGGCGGGCGACCGGTCGTTCGGCGACCGTACGGATAGAATGGATCATCGGGATGTCCCTCTGCGTTGACGCGCGCGCCTCAAGCCCCCCACGGGGCCCGCGCGACTTGGTCGTCGCAAGCGACGTGCCAACGCGTGACAGGCCGAAACTTTGCTTTTTGGCCCTTTTTCCCAATCTTTAGCCGGAGAGCATATAATTTAGGCAAATTATTCGCCTAATATATAGGCAGTTGCCGCTGGGGCCCTGCGTGCAGTCCCAACGGCGCGGCATGAAGCTTTCGACAGGTGATCTGTGAGGCGCGATTGTGCGCTCTTATATGGCGTCAGCCCGCAGCACCGGAGAGAGGCATGAACGAAGACGTCCTGAACACCAGCATCCGCAGGTTTCTGAAAACCGTCGGCGTGACCTCCCAACGCGAGATCGAGAAGGCGGTCCGTGCCGCGATCGGCAGCGGCCGGATCAAGGGTAACGAGGCGCTGCCCGCCAAGATCACGCTGACGGTCGGCGGCATCGAGCTCACGCACAGCGTCGACGGCAGCATCGAGCTGGAATAGCGGTCCCGCGCATGAATGTCCTTCGCCGCCCGCTGCTGACGCTCGGTGCCCTGCTGGCGCTTGCGGCCGCTCTGCTTCCACCATTCGCGCTGGCTCAGCCTGCGGCACGCGCCGACCGGCCGGCGCAGCAACGCACCGACGAGGGACAGAGCACCGGGCTCGGTGTCCTGCGGCTGCTGCCCGCCGACGCCGTCAGCGACAAGGAGGTCACGGTCGGCGACCGCAAGATCGCCTATACCGCGACGGCCGGCACCCTGCCGCTGTTCGACCAGAACGGCGAGCGCACGGCGTCGGTGTACTACACCGCGTATGTCGCCAAGGGCGCCGACGCCGGACGGCGCCCGATCACCTTCGCCTTCAACGGCGGCCCAGGTGCTGCGTCGGTCTACCTCAACCTCGGCATCGCCGGCCCGCGCATTGTCGACTTCGGCGGCGAGCGGCCCGACGGCGCGTCGGCCAAGCTGATCGACAACCCGGACACGTGGCTCGCCTTCACTGATCTCGTGATGATCGATCCGATCGGCACCGGCTGGAGCCGCACCGCCAAGGCCGACGGCGCGAACGCATTCTGGGGCGTGCGCAGCGACGCCAATGTGCTCGCCAAGGTGATCGCGCTCTACACCGCCCGGAACGGCCGCGGCGCATCGCCCAAATATCTTTTGGGCGAAAGCTACGGCGGCTTTCGCGCCGCCAAGGTGGCGGGCGCGCTGAAACACGACCAGGGCATCATGGTCGGCGGCATCATCATGGTTTCGCCGCTGCTCGAAACCGCGCTGCAGTGGAGCGGCTCGCAATTCGCGCTCGGCGCGGCGCTGCATTTTCCCTCGATCGTCGCGGCCGAGCTCGACCGCACCGGACAATTCACGCCCGAGGCGCTGGCCGAAGCCGAGCGCTTCGCCTTGAACGAGTATCTGACCGGGCTCGCCGGACCGCGCCTCACCGGCGACCGCGCCAAGGCGCTTTATGGGCGCATCGCGCAACTGACCGGACTGCCGCTGGACGTCGTCACCAAGGCCCGCGGCTGGATCCGCAACGCCTATCTCAATCACCTGCGGGAAAAGGGCCTGACGGTGAGCTACTACGACGGCGCCTTCGCCAGCCCCGATCCTTATCCGGAGAGCGACCGCCGCCGCGGCGGCGACCCAGTGCTCGACGGCTTCAGCCGCGTCCTGTCGGGCGCCTATGTCGCCTATGCCCGCGACGAGCTCGGCTTCAAGACCGACATGACCTACAGCCTGCTCGCCTCCGAAGTATCGTCGAAGTGGGAGTGGGGCGACAGCCGCAACGCACCGGGCGTCAGCGATGACCTGCGCGAGCTGCTGGCGCAGACGCCCTCATTCCGTCTTCTGGTCGCGCACGGCCGCACCGATCTCGTGACGCCGTACGGCGTGAGCCGCTACGTGCTCGATCATATTCCGGAGATCGGCGGGCCCGACCGCGTGCAGCTCAAGCTCTATCGCGGCGGCCACATGTTCTATTTCAATCCGGACTCGCGCCGGGCCTTCAGCGAGGCGGCGAAGAGCTTCTATCAGGCCGGCCCCTGAGAGGTGCATGGTTTCGCCAAAGCCTCGAGCTGCCGCGCCAGGTCGGCTTGGGTGAAGGGTTTGCGCAGCAGCGGCAGCTTTCGATAGCTTTCCGGCAGGCCGCTCTCGCCCAGCCCTGTGACGAAGACAAACCGCACGCCCTTCGCCATCAACGCGTCTGCGACCGGCAGCGAAACCTCGCCGTGCAGCCGGACGTCGACGATGGCGAAATCGAAGGTCTCGCGCGCAATCGCCGCCAATGCCTCCGCCACACGCGGCACCACCGCGACAACCTCGTGGCCGAGGTCGGTGATCATACCGTCCAGCAGATCGCCGATCAGCAGCTCGTCCTCGACCACGAGGACGCGCCGCCTGCTCGCGCCGGAAGAATTCCCGCCCATATGACGCCGTCGCCCCCGTTATTCCGGCAGACCGCAGCCTAAAGCGGCGATCTGCCGAAATTGCGGCGTTCCCGTAGCCGCGAACACGTTAAACAACGAATAAGGAGCTAGCCAAAGATTCGGACATAACGTCAGGAAGCCAATACCGTTCCTTCTGTAAGAACGGGCGCGTCTTGGCCTCCCTGAGCCATTGATTTTGCGGTAAGGGCCTTCCTCATGACCGGCCGCGACGATCGAACGCCCCGCCACACCCTCGCCGATCACCGACTCGGCGCCGACCTCGCGCACAGCCACGATGGCGACGCCGATCACGACCATGATGATTTCGACGACGGACCGATCGAGGACAATCCGCTCTGGATCGCCGACAACGTCACGCTGACCAGCGTCGGCATCGACATCGGCTCGGCCGGAACGCAGGTGATCTTCTCCAAGGTGCACCTGCGGCGGCTCTCCGAGGACCTGACCAGCCGCTACTACGTCGTCGGCCGCGAGACGCTGTTCCGCTCGCCGGTCGCGCTCACGCCCTATCAGAGCGAGGAGCTGATCGACGACGACAGGCTGCGGTCGATCATCGGCGAAGCCTATGCCTCGGCGGGCATCGACGCCAAGGACATCGACACCGGCGTCGTCATCCTGACCGGCGAAGCGCTGCGGCGCGAAAATGCGCAGGCCATTGCCGGCCTCCTCGCCGCGCAGGGCGGCGACTTCGTCTGCGCCACCGCCGGCCACCACATGGAGGCGATGCTGGCGGGCTATGGCTCCGGCGCGGCGCGCGTGTCGTCGGACCAGGGCAAGCGCATCCTCAACATCGACATCGGCGGCGGCACGACCAAGCTCGCGCTGATCGAGAACGGCCGCGTCGCCGCCACCGCAGCCATCCACATCGGTGGCCGGCTGCAGGTGACGGACGAGCAGGGTCGCATTGTCCGGCTCGATCCCGCCGGCCAGCATCATGCGGCTCAGGCGGGTTTCAAATGGGACAAGGGCGATCGCGCGGAGTCTGCCGAGCTCGACCGGATCGCCGAGTACATGGCCGACGCGCTGGTCGCTGCGATCCGCATGCGGCCGCTGCCGCCGCCGTTGAAGGCGCTCTACCTGACCGAGCCGATCGCCGACCTGGGTGCCATCGACGGCATCATGGTCTCCGGTGGCGTCGCCGAATACGTCTACGGCCGCGAGGAGCGCGACTTCGGCGACATGGGCCGGCGGCTCGGACGCGCGCTGCGCCGGCGGCTCGACGCCGGTGCCCTGCCCTGGCCGCTGCTGCCGGCCGGCGAATGCATCCGCGCCACGGCGCTCGGCGCCTCCGAATACAGCATTCAACTTTCCGGCAACACCAGCACCATTACCGCCCCGGGCCTGCTGCTGCCGCGGCGGAACCTGCAGGTGCTGCAGCCGCCATATGTCAGCGAAGAGACGATCGAGCCGGACAAGCTCGCTGCGGCGATCCGCTCGCACTTCACCGCATTCGACCTGATCGAAGGCGAGACCGAGGTCGCGCTCGCGCTGCGCTGGCGCGGCGCGCCGTCGCACGAGCGGATCTTCGCGTTCGCGCAGGGCATCGTCCGCGGGATGCCGAACACCATTGCGCAACAAAAGCCGCTCACCATCATGCTCGACGGCGACGTGGCGCAGACGCTCGGCGCGGTGCTGCGCGAGGAGCTCGAGGTCAAAAGCGAAATCCTCTGCATCGACGGCGTCGTGCTGTGGGATTTCGACTACATCGACCTCGGCCGCATCCGCCTGCCGTCGATGACCGTGCCGGTGACGATCAAGTCGCTGGTGTTCAGCGAGGATCCGCGACTGCCGCGCGGAAAGGCGCACTTGCATCACCATCATCACCACCATCATCATGGTCACGACCACGGCCACGATCACAGCCATGAGCACGGGCACGATCATGGTCACGAGCACGGGCGCGCGCACGATCAAGAAGGGCACGGTCATCGTTGACGGACCGCGCGGGATGCTCCCGGAAGCGCTCCGCCTGGCCGTCGCCTTGCCGGAACAATTGTGCGTTCCATCAATTTGAGCCCTTGCCATCCCGGATCGGATTGCGTTGTCAACCGGGCGCAACCCGCAAAAATCCATGCTATCATGGGTTGTATCAGGCCTTCCCTGGCCGATACATTCTTGCCCGGATTGAGGTTGGGCGCTTGTCCGTGAGTGCCGCGCATCGGGAGACATGACAATGCAGTTCTGGAAATCATTCACGGCACGGATCGCCGGCGCTGCGGTCCTCATCGTCTGCGCTGCCGTCGCGGGTTCAGGCGCGAACGCCCAGACAACCGAGTCAAAGCCAGCCAACCGGCCAGCGACAGATGCGCTGAAGCTACCGCCGAACTACCGTAGCCTGATCGCGCAGGCCGTGATCTTCGACTATGTGCGAGCGGGACGAGGCCGGCCGGAGATATCCGAACAGTCGAAAGGCGGCCAAGTCACAAATTTTTGTGTGCGGTTTCCGGTTCCCCAGGTGACGATCTTTCTCGAGCCGCCGAATGGAACCAAGATTCGCAGTTACCACATGATGGTCAGCCGTGGCATTTTTGGTCAGACTGGTTTCACTTACTCCGGCGCCGACCAGTACGTCGACACACCATGCACCGGAATCATGAAGCCGTTTCCCGAGCTCGAAGCGATGGCCGCCAGGGTGAAGACATGTCGCGAGAAAACCGGCGGCAACTGCGGTGCTGACGGCTTTTCCCTGCCCAACGCGAAACGGGAGTTCGCAAAATTCTATAGATGAGCGGCAACCGGCCGCATGAGCCGCGGCCACGTGGAATTTGTTGCAGCGCTCGTCTGCGCGTTGGCGTAAGTCTGGGACATGCTGAACGATGACGTCGAGGTTGCCGTTATCGGCGGCGGCGCCGCTGGGCTTTCGGCGGCGCGCAAGCTCCATGACGCCGGCGTGCGGTGCCTGATCGTCGAGGCGCGCGCTCGGCTTGGCGGCCGCGCGTTCACGATCGTCGATCCGTCCGGCTTCGCGATCGATCTCGGCTGCGGATGGCTGCATTCAGCGGATCGCAATCCGTGGAGCGATGTCGCAAGAACGCAAGGACGCGCGATCGACAAGTCTCCGCCGCCGTGGTCGCGGCAGGCCCTCACCTACGACTTTTCGATTTCGGATCAGCGTGACTACTGGAAAGCAAGCCATGCGTTCTACGAACGCCTGGAGACGGCGGAGCAGCAGCCCGATCAGCCTGCTTCGGCACTGCTCGATCCTCACTCCCGCTGGACCAACCTGATCATTACGGTGAACACCTTCGTCTCGGGCGCCGAGCTTGAGCACGTTTCGGCGCACGACCTGGCCCGCTACGAGGACAGTGGCGTCAACTGGCGCGTGACCGACGGCCTAGGCACGCTGATTTCCAGCTTCGCGACGGACGTGCCGGTCCAGTTCGACTGCCCGGTCGGTCGCATCGACCGGACCGGACGACGGCTGCGGATCGAAACTGCGAAGGGTGCGATCGCAGCCGATCAGGCGATCGTCGCGGTGCCGACTTCGACACTGACCCGCGAGGAATTCTTTGTGCCTGCGCTGCCCGCCAAGATCGCAGCTGCGCTCGCTCTGCCGCTCGGGCTCGACGACAAGCTTTTTCTATCGCTCGACCGCGCGGAGGAATTCGAGAAGGATAGCCGGTTGTTCGGCCGCACCGATCGCGTTGGCACGGGCGCCTATCAGTTCCGTCCGTTCGGCCGGCCGCAGATCGAAGCCTATTTCGGCGGAACGCTGGCCCGTGAGCTTGAAGGTGAGGGCGAGGCTGGTTTTTTTGATTTCGCATCGGGCGAGCTCACCGCACTGCTGGGCAACGACTTTGCCAGGAGAATCAAGCCCATTCGCGTGCATCGCTGGGGCGCGGACCCGTTCGCCCGCGGCTCCTATTCATTCGCGCGGCCGGGAAAGGCCGACGCACGCGCGGCGCTGGCGGCCTCGGTCGATAAGCGCTTGTTCTTCGCGGGCGAAGCCTGCTCGCGGCACG
The DNA here is from genome assembly GCA_019746355.1 of Xanthobacteraceae bacterium. The sequence continues at coordinate 32,649 of JAIESC010000124.1, forward strand.
ACTATTCGACGGTGCACGGCGCCTTTCTCACCGGCGTCTTCGCGGCCGGTCAGGTTCTGGCCGCGCGCCGCAAAGGTGCGCGGTGACCGCCATGACCAGCGTCCGGCGTTAAGCTATCCTCCCTGCATGCTTGTTGGTGCGATTGGGGGATCGTCTCATGGGCAGAATATTCAAGCTTGTGGCTTTGGCCGCATCGCTCGCCGCCGCGGGACCGCTTGCAGACGCGCACGCCCAGTCCTCGCGGCAGGTCCGCATCATCGTTCCGTTCCCGGCAGGCGGCGGTGCCGACCTTCTCAGCCGTGTGCTGACCGAGAAATGGACGCAGGCGCATGGCGTCTCGACCCTGGTGGAGAACCGGCCCGGCGCCGCATCGGTGATCGGCACGGAGGCGGCGTCCCGCGCCGCGCCCGACGGCAACACCATCGCCATCGTCGCCAACTCGTTCATCATCCATCCGAACTTCAAGAAGCTGAGCTACGAGCCGCTGACGAGCTTTGAGCCGGTGTGCCTGCTCGCCACCTCGCCGCAGGTCATCGTCGTCAACAGCACCTCGCCGCATCGGACGCTGACCGCGCTGTTCGACGAGGCGCGCGCCAAACCCGGCGCGCTGTCGCATGCCAGCGTGGGACCCGCGAGCGCCCAGCACATCGCCTTCGAGCAGCTCAAGCTTCTTGCCAAGGTCAACATGGTGTTCGTGCCGTTCAACGGCAACACGCCGGCGCTCAACTCGCTGCTCGGCGGTCATGTCGGCACGGTGATGTCGAACTATTCGGAGGCGGTCGAGCAGGTGAACGCCGGAAAGCTCCGGGCGCTGGCGGTCGCGGGGAAATCCCGGGTCGAAGGCTGGCCCAACGTGCCGACCGTCGCCGAGCAGGGCTTCATCGACTATGCCGTGGAGGTCTGGTACGGGCTGATCGCGCCGGCGAAGACGCCGAAGGACAAGGTCGCCGAGCTCTCGAAATGGTGCGCGGAGGCGATGCGCGCGCCCGAGCTCAAGCCGAAATGGGATTTGCAGGGTCTCACGCCAGTCGGAAGCTCGGCAGAGGAATTCGGCACGCACCTCCGCAAGCAATCCGAAGACTACGCGCGGGTGATCCGCGAGGCGAACATCAAGGGCGAATAGCGCCGATATCGCGCGTCATGTCCGAGCGCTGGACTAAATCCGCACCCGCGCGCCCACATACACCGACAGCGGCTGCGCCGGCGTCTGCATGCGCGGGTCGGTCGGCGGGTTGGCCAGCGCGTTGACGATCTGGCCCGGCTCGAAATAGGTGCCGAACGTGCTGTAGCGCTGGTTGAACAGATTGTTGACGAGTCCGAACACCTGCATCGTCTTCGTCACCTGATAGCTGGTGTGCAGGTTCGCGACCCAGTAGGCGGGCAGCTTGTCGTTCTGGTTGGCGTCGTCGCCGACGTAGTACTGGCTGCCGACCGCGATGACGTTGCCGCCGACGATCCAGTCCGGCGTCATGGCGTAGTCGATGCGTGCCTTGAACTGGTGCCGGGGAATTCCCGGAATGGTCTTGCCCGGCGTGACCAGAATGTTGCCGTCGGTGTCGGCGGAAGGATTGTTCGGCGAGGCGATGTTGCCGGTAAACTGGTAGGTCGCGTCGAGATAGCTGTAGGAGAGGAACGCCGACCACGGCCCCGACTTGATCTCGGCGCTGGCCTCCAGGCCCTGCCGCCGCGTCGCGTCGACGTTCTGGAACACGCCGCGGCCGGGAATGGCGCTGGCGACGCGAATGATGTCGTTGCTGCTGTCGGTGCGGAACAGGGCGAGCTTCCATTCCAGTCGCCCGCCGGCGAGCGGCGCGTTGCCGCGAAGTCCTGCCTCGACAGTGCGCGACACCACCTGCTGCAGCGGCGGGTCGGCCACCAGAAATCCCTCGAGAAGACAGGGCCGCATCGGGTTGGCACAGCCAAGCTCAAGCGGCGTCGGCGCGCGGTTTGACTCCGAATAGACCGCGTGCGCGCTCACCCGCGGGTTGAACATGTAAGCGAGCCCGATCAGCGGATTGAAGCGGCTGAAGCTGTGCGATCCGTTCAGGTCGGGGCTGTTGCCGAGCTGGTCGGCCATCGAAATCTGGGCGACGTTGAGACGGCCGCCGGCGGTGACGGAAAGCTGCTTCGTGATGTCGAAGGTGTCGCGGGCATAGAGGCCGTAATAGGTGTTGCGGGCGTTCAGCATCACCGGCGCGTAGCCAATGTTGGCCGCGGTCTGGATCTGCGATCCGGTTCCCGGTACCGCGCCGTTCGGCCCGACGAACAGGTCGGGATAGATATATCCGAGCTCGCTGTTGGCATCGAACCGGATCCGGCCATGGTCGATGCTCGCGCCGGCGATGAACGAATTGCCGTGCCCGAACAGCTTTGCATCATTGGTGAACTGAACGGAGCCGCCAAACACCTGGGCCTTGGTCGAGGTGCGATCGACGGTGCCGTACGGCGTGCCGGCGATGAACGGAATGGGCGCGCCGGAGGAATCGAGAATCTGGGAACTGCCGGGTGGCTGGCCGGGAAACCCGTCGTCGTCCAGGCACAGCGTTCCGGCCAGCGGCGGATCGCAATCCTCGATGTCGGCGTCGTTGCCGTCGTCATGCTTCTGGCGAAACTTGCGCACATAAAACCCGGTCTGCATCGACCACGGTCCGCCGAGATCGAACTTGCCGTTGACCGCACCGAACGCCAGCTTGTTTTTCGTGGTCTGCGGCCACGTGTAGATCGACTTATAGTCCTGGGCGAGCATCTGGACCGGCGTCGGCCCGATCACGCCGAAGAAATTTGACGCCGCGCCTGCGCTGACGTGAATCTCGTTGCCATTGGCCTGCCAGCCGACGTCGCCGTAGAAGCGCCTGATCCGCGACGGCGATTGATAGCGCCAGCCGCGATCCGACAGTCCCTCGGCGGCGACATAGACCGCGACATTGTCCTTGCGGCCTCCGTACTGCACCGAGCCGCTGGCGCGCCCGAAGGAGCCGCCCTGAAGCTCCAGCGACGCGCCCCTGTAGCTGAAGCCGTTCTTGAGCTGGACGCTGACCGTGCCGCCGAGCGCATTGAGGCCGAACACCGGATTGGCGCTCCAGACGTCGGCGCGGTCGATGGCGGCCGCCGGGATCAGGTCCCAATTCACGGTGTCGCCGAACGCCTCGTTGAAACGCATGCCGTTGACGTAGACCGCGAGCCCCTGCGGCGTGCCTTGCAGCGGCGAGGCGGCAAAGCCGCGATAGCGCAGGTCCTGGAAGAACCCGTTGCCCTGAACATCCTGCAGGTTTACGCCCGGCACGCGCTGCTGCAGAACCTCGGTCGCCGACGTCGAATGGGTGCGCGAGACATCGTCCGCCGTCACCGTGTCGACCATCTCCGGAATCCTGTCGACCTCGACGGCCCCGGGGGGCACCGCGCGGGCCGGGCGTCCGGGTGCCGCAGGGCCAGAGCGGCCGGCCGTCACCGGCGCAGCGGGAGCGACACGGATCGTCGGCAAGGTCGCGTCGCTTTGTGCCAGCGTCGCGCCCGGCAGCGATATCGCAAACACCGCGGCGATCCCCAAGCCGACACGCAACGCCATTGCACCGCCCCGGCACTAACCCACACGGAAACATTCCGTGCGCGGGCCGTCCTCGGCAGCGCATCACGCTCGCGCCGCACTCCTGCCGATCACGCCCCGTTGCGGATCATAGCCTGCGGCCGCGGCGATGAAAAAGAGCAATCCGCTGCCCACCACAACGGCCGCGGCGGTGGCATGAAACTGTCCGTAGAACGCGAAGCGGATGAGCTCGACCGCATAGGTGAACGGATTGGCGAGCGACAGCGAGTACACGAACTCCGCGCCGCTTTCCTTGAGCTTCCAGAGCGGATAGAGCGCGGACGACAGGAAGAACATCGGAAAGATCACAAAGTTCATCATTCCCGCGAAGTTCTCGAGCTGGCGGATATGAACGGAGAAGATGAGCCCGAGCGAGCCGAGCATCACGCCGGCCACGATCATCGCCGGCAGCGCGGTGAGCCATCCGCTCCACGGCACCGCAATGCCGAACGCCGCGGCGACGATCAGGAAGGCATAGGCTTGCCCTATGGAGAGCAGCACGCCTGCCGCGAGCTTGCAGAACAGCAGATACCAGCGCGGCATCGGCGCGGTGAGAAGGAGCCGCATCACGCCCATCTCCCGGTCGTAGACCATGGACAGCGACGACTGCATGCCCTGAAACAGCAGCACGATGCCGATGAGACCAGGCAGGATATAGACCTGATACTCCACGTAAGTGTCGTAAGGCGGCGCGATCGACACCCCGAGCACATTCTGAAATCCGGCGGCAAACACGAACAGCCAGAACGCCGGGCGGACGATCGCCGAAATGAGCCGCCCCGTCTGATTGAAGAAGCGCACCCATTCGCGGCCAGCGACGGCGCGCAGCGCACGGAAGGCATGGACCGCGTTCATCGGGAACCGCCCATGCGGCACGGGCTTTCCGGCCGGTCGAAGCCGAGCGTATCGAGATTTTCGGTCTGGTGCAGGAACTGCGCGAACGGAGCCTGGGCGATGACGGCGTCAGCGGTGGCAAGCTGGACCGGCTGGCGAAGCTGGTTGTCCCATGGACGGAAGGTGAGCGCCTGGCCCTTCGAGCCATCGACGCGGAATTCCGCATTCTTGAGGTACGCCGCGACCTTGGAGAAATCCGCGGTCCGCACCCGCAACACCGCTTCGATGATCGCCTTCGCGCCGATCCAGGCCGCCCAATCCTCGCCGCGCATCGGCCGCTGCGCCATGCGCTTGAACCGCCGCGACAGGTTTGCGCCGCCGTCGCGATCCCAGGCCCAATGCCAGGCTGCCGCGGTGAGGCCTGCCGCGCCGATCACCGGCCGCGGGCTCAAGGTCTGGTACGGCAGAAACCGCGCCACCTCGCGGCTCTCGTCGGCGATGAAGATGGTATCGTAGGCCACTCCGCCGGTCAGCAAAGCGAGATTGTTCTGCTCGCGCTCGCGCGGGTCGCTGCCGAGCACGAACGGGCGCCTGGCCACGATCCGCGCGCCGAAGCGTTGGGCGGAGCGTTCCAGCGCACGCACCGCCTCGGCGTCGCGGGCGTCCGGACCTTCGAGCACCAGGATGTCGCGCCACTTGCGGGCGACGATGAACTGGACCAGCGCGTCGGCGTGCATGGCAAGGCTGGGAATGAGATGCAGCGTCTGTGCATGGCAGTTGACGCCCCGCAATGCGTCGCTGTCCGCCGAGACGTTGAGCAACAGCCCGTCCGGCATGACGCGTGCGGCGGCGATCAGCGCATCGGCCGGGGCATCGACCAGGATCAGGCGCGCGCCGCGTTCCTTGCGGAGCTTTTGCACCTCGCCGGCGACGCCCTCGCTGTTCCCGGCCCGCGCCTCCACAAGCTCGAACGCGATGCCGAGCGAACGGCCAACCGCCTCAAGATCGTCGACGGCAAGCTTCGCCCCGTCGAACGGCCGCCCGCGTTGCTCGAGCAAGACGCCGCCGAAGCCCACGTGATCTTCGTGGCGCGGATCGTCCATGCGGTCGACATAGCCGATCACCAGGCGCTCGGCGGCGGTGGCGGGCGATACGGCCAGCAGCAGCGCGACCAGGAACCTAATCATCGATCGCCACGCTATGCGGCGAGCGCCCGACCGGCACCGAGCGGATCACCTTGCCGGCCTTTGCATCGATGATGGTGATGTCGTCGCTCGCGCCGTTGGCGACGAACAGTCGGCTTTCGTCACGGCTCAGTGAGACATCCCACGGACGGTTGCCGACGAGGATGTAGTCGCGGACTTCCCTGCTCCGGCCGTCGACCACGGCGACGCGATTGGCCGCGCCGAGCGTGACGTAAGCGGTCGCGCCATCACGGGTGAGCTTCAGTCCGACCGGGCGGATGTCGTCGCGGCGGAAGCCGCGCGGCGCAAAATCGATGCGCTTGACCACCTTATTGGTCGCCGCGTCGATCACATAGACCGCGCCCTCCACCTCTGCCGAAACCCAAACCTCCTTGCCGTCGGTGGTTTGCGCGAAGCGGCGCGGGCGGCTGCCGACCGGGATATCGGCCTTGATCGTGCCGCTTGCCACGTCGATCACATGCACGAGGCTTGCGGCCTCGGAGGCGACGTAGACCGTCGCGCCGTCCGGCGACACCAGCACGCCTTCGGGCTCGCCCCCGACCTTGACTGATTTGGCGACCTTCTTGCTGGCGAGGTCAACGATGGACAGCCTGCCCTCGTCCTCGTTGCTGACGAACAGCTGCCGGTCGTTCGGGGCGATGTCGAACACCTCGGGCTCGGCGACGCCGCGGATCTGATCCGTGACCGCAAGTTTCGCCACATCGATCACGTCGATCCTGTTGTCGTCGCCGCAGGCGACGTAAAGCCGTGTGCCTTCAGCGTTGAGCTTGAGGTCGCGCGGCCGCTTGCCGGTGCGGATGGTCGCGACGACCGCGTAGCTCTTGCCATCGAGCACGGTCACGGTGTTGCTCTTCTCGTTGCTGATGAAGATGCGGCCGGTGTCTTTGGCCATTCCATCGGCGATGCCGAACATCAGCCCAGCCGCGGTGATGCAAGCGCGAAGCAAGCCAATCACAATGCGGCCCTTTCCATAGCGGCGCTGGCGATTGACGGCACCTTGGGCTCGATCAGGCTCAGGAAAGCATCGGACAGCGACGGCTTGCCGGCCTTCTGCAGGATGGCCGCAGGCGGCGCGCTTTCAACCACACGCCCCCGATGCAGGATCACAACACGGTCGGCGCCTTCCGCCTCCTCGACCAGATGCGTGGCCCACAGCACGCCGAGTCCGCGCTCGCCGCACAGTTTTCGCACGTAGCTCAGAAGATCGCGCCGCACCATGGGATCAAGTCCCGCCGTGGGCTCGTCGAGCAGCAGCACGGTCGGGTCGTGCATCAATGCCCGCGCAAGCTCGACGCGGCGGCGGTTGCCGCCGCTGAGCTTGCGCGCAATCGTGCCGGCGCTGTCGGTGAGCCCAAGCCGGCCGAGCTCCTGCATCATCCGCTCTCTCGCAACGGAGCGGGCTATTCCACGCAGTCCGGCATGGAAATGAAGGCTGGTGGAGACCGGCAGATCGAGGTCGAGCGTCGCGTCCTGGAAAACGATGCCCAGGCCGCGCAGTCCTGCCACCGGATCACGCCGCATGTCGGCACCATTGACCGTGATCGAGCCTGCGTCCGGCACGAACAGGCCGGAGAGAAGCTGGAACAGCGTGGACTTGCCCGCGCCATTCAGGCCAAGCAGGGCGACAAATTCGCCGGCATCGACGCAGAGATCGATCCGGTCGAGCGCCTTCACCGGCCCGTAGGATTTGACGACGCCCTCCGCCGAAACGAGCGGCCCACGCTTCAAATCTTCGTTAGAAGCTGCAGCCGGGGCCATGGGTTTCCGGTCCATCCCTCAACCGGCTGCGCCGGCACGATCGCCGTTCAATCACTATACCGCCTTACCGTCCCACTTGGCATGGCCGAAGGCGATTGACGGAATGGCAGCCCTGCCCAACCGCATGCACACCCCCAATCCACTTTACAGACCCTCCAAAGGAGCGCGATCATTCCGGTCAAGCTTTGAGTCCTGGCGCCAGACCGTCCGCGCAAGACCGCGGCAAAAAAATCAAAGCGGCCACAGCGGCAGAACAAGTCGATGGGCAAGGGAGGAGGCGACGATGAAATTCGCAGGTCACACCGCGTCCCTTGTCGCGGCGCTTGCGTTCGCGACAGGAATTTGCGGCAGCGCACGTGCGCAATCGGCGGACGATCTCAAGAACGACGAGAAGACCCCGAGCGACGTGCTGGTGTACGGCATGGGCTATTCGGGGCAGCGGTTCAGCCCGCTCACCCAGATCAACAAAGACAATGTTCACCGCCTGGTCCCGGTGTGGGGCCACGCGCTGACCGACAACCGCGGCGCGGAAGCGTTCCCGGTGATCAAGGACGGTGTGGTCTACACGACGATCCACAACGCGACGGTGGCGATCGACGCACTCACCGGTAAGCAGGTGTGGCGCACACCGCACGAGTATCCGCCGGAGACGCTGCGCGTGGTGTGCTGCGGCGTCGTCAACCGCGGTGCCGCGATCTACGACGGCAAGATCATCCGCGCGCTGATGGACAATCACATCGTCGCGCTCGACGCCAAGACCGGCAAGGAGGTCTGGAAGACCAAGTCGCCCGATCCGACCACGGTCGAGAACGGCTATGCCATGACCGGCGCACCGCTGGTGGTCAACGGCGTCGCCATCGTCGGCGTGGCCGGTGCCGAATACAGCCACCGCGGCTTCATTGAAGGCTACGACGCCGCGACCGGCAAGCATCTCTGGCGCAGCTACAACATTCCAGGCAAAGGCGAACCGGGCTCCGAGACCTGGAAGGGCGACACCAATCTGGTCGGCGGCGGCTCGAGCTGGGTCACCGGCACCTACGATCCTGAGCTCGATCTTGTCTACTGGGGCACCGGCAATCCGTCGCCGTGGAACCCGCGCACGCGGCCGGGCGACAACCTCTGGACCAACTCCATCATCGCGCTGCGCCCGAAGACCGGCGAGCACGTGTGGGCGTTCCAGACCACGCCGGCCGATCCGTTCGACTATGACGGCGTGCACACGCCGGTTCGCGCGACACTCAACATCGGAGGGCAGCCGCGCAAGGTGGTGATCCAGGCGAACCGCGGCGGATTCCTCTACGTGCTCGATGCGAAGGACGGCAAGCTTCTCGCCGCCAACGCGTTCGGCAAGGTGAACTGGGCCGACGGCGTCGATATGGCGACCGGACGACCGAAGTGGACGCAGGTCTATCACGACGCGCTGGCCGGCAAGAACGTGACGGTGTGGCCGTCGGTCACCGGCGTCACCAACTGGCAGCACATGTCGTTCAATCCGGGGACGGGCCTGCTCTACATCAACACGATGCATATCGGCATGACCTACGAGGCGCCGGAGCCCGTGGCCATGACGCCGGGCAAGCCGTCCGGCCCGGGCAGCGTGAAGCGCACGACCGTGCTCGACGACCCGAACGTGCGCGGCTATCTCAAGGCGGTTGACCCGATGACCGGCAAGTCGAAGTGGGAGATGCCGACCAAGAGCCCGAACTGGTCGTCCACATTGTCGACGGCGAGCAATCTGGTGTTCACCGGCGTCATGACCGGCGAGTTCCAGGCAATCGACGCCGACACCGGCAAGTTGCTGTGGAGCTTCCAGACCCCATCCGGCATCCTCGGCCAGCCGGTCACATGGGAGCGTGCCGGAAAGCAGTATGTCACAGTGATGAGTGGCATCGGCGGCGTCTACGCGCTGCGCGCCGGCGATCCGAACCTCGCCAGCGTGCCGGCCGGCGCGTCGATCTGGACGTTCGCGTTGTTCGACAAGTGATGACCAAAGGTCGCGTGCAACGTGCGAGGGGCGCCTTGTGGCGCCTCTCGTTTTTGGCCTTGCCCGCCGTCGTTCTCACAGCGATGGCGCTCATCCCTGCACAGGCCGCGTGCGACTTCGCTGCGGTGAAGAACCAGATCGACACCGTGCTCGACAAGGACACGGCGCGGGCGGAGAAATTCCGACGCGAAGTGGCCTCGGGTGCGGACTCCATTGCGGTGCTGGAGTCGCTGGTCGCACCAGAGATGGCGAAGAAGATCGACATCTGCCGGTTCGAAACCGCCGAGTATCTGACGAAGCGCGGGTTCCCGCCGTTTCATTGACGGTCCGGTATGACGAATTTTGCAAAGCAAGCGCCGAGGTGATGAACGAGAATGTCTGAAATGAGCAGCCGGCTTCCCAAGCGTTCCATCAACAGCATGTCACTCGTCGCAGCCTGCCTCATCGCGTTGGTGGCGCCGGCCGTCGCACAGGACCAGGCCAGGATCGATGCAGGGGAAGCGATCTACAACGACTACTGCTTCACCTGTCACGGCGAGAAGCTGGTCAGCAGCGGCCAGACCTTCGACCTGCGCCGGCTGACGGCCGCCGACCGCGCGCGCTTCGAAAACTCAGTGCTTGCGGGAAAGAACCAGATGCCGCCGTGGCGCGGCGTGCTGTCGAGCGAGCAGATCGATCTGCTCTGGCAATTCATTCGCGCCAACGCCCAGCAAAAGTGACCGGCGTCGCCCTCTCGGGTGAGACCATCCACCGCAAATGGGTTCGTTTTGTACATTTACAACTTATGAGTTCATATATAACTATACACGCTCTATACGTGTGACGAGATCCGCTAACCCGCAGCCTCGACCGCGCGCCGGACCCGGTTCTTGATGGCCACGCCGTCCTTCTCCGGCAGCGCGCGCGGCGGATCGTCGGCCGCGATCGGCACGCGGGCGAACAGCGTGCCCTCGTAAGCCGCAAGCAATCGTCCGAGCTCCTTCAGTCCCGCGTCGTCGGCAACATCGAGCACCTTGTCGAAACCGCAGCTCTTCGCGACGCTGACCAGGTCCACGCCACCCTGGGTGTGGCTCGCCTGCATGCCGGTCTCGCCATAGTGGCCGTTGTCGAACACCACGACGGAGAGGTTCTTCGGCTTCTGCACGCCGATGGTGGCGAGGCTTCCCATGCCCATCAGCATCTCGCCGTCGCCGGTGACGACGGCAACCCGCAGGCTGGGCTTGGCCAGCGCGAGACCGAGCCCGATCATCGCCGCGCCGCCCATCGCACCCCAGAGATAGAAGTTGCGATCGTCGTCGCCGGCCGCAAACGCGTCCCAGGTGCAGGAGCCGAGCCCGGGTACGACGAAGAGATTCTTCGGCCGGTCGGCGAGCAGCGTCTTCATCGCGGCGCGGCGTTCGAATGTCATTTCACCCACACCTTGCGGCCGATCAGTTTCTGCGACAGCAGCACCGCCGCGGCGCGGTCGTCGCCGAACGCCAGTTGAATTGCATTCTGTACCGCCGGCACCACCTGCCCCGGCTCGGTGACCTTGACCACGTCGGTGTCGCAGAGCTTGAGCGCAGGCTCGACGATCGAGCCCATCGGCTCCTGCCAGGGGTTGAACTCCTCCCACTCGCCGCGCATCGTCACCAGCATCAGCATCGGAAAGCGGCAGGCGCGAATGAGCGACAGCATGTTGATGCAGTTGCCGACGCCGCTCGACTGCATCAGCAGCGCCGAGCGCTGCCCGCCGAGCCAGGCGCCGGCCGCAAGCGCGATGCCCTCCTCCTCGGTGGTGAGCGCGATGTCGCGGATTTGGGGATCCGCCTTGCAGCGCGCGATCAGCCGCGCATGGCCCGCGTCCGGCACGTAGCAGACCTGGCGGATGTCGGAGCCCTTGATCAGCTCGAACAGCTGGTCCTGCCAGGGCTTTACCTCGAGATCGGATGCAACGTTCAACGGCATCTCCCTGCCTTTGTCCTTAGCGGGCTCCGGTCAGGCACGCCAGGGCAGATCGGCCGCGTTCTCGACGAACAGCCATGCGCCCAGGCCGAGCTCGGACGGGAACGGCACGACCAGCGCGTTGCCGAGCCGGCGCGCCGCGAGGCCCTCGCGCCGGATCAACGCTTCCGCGGCGGCGAGCGATTGCATGCGGACGGCATAGGCGCCAAGAAACGGCAGGCGCGGAATGGCGATCTCGGGAAACATCGCCGCGAAAGTATCGCGCGACGTCAATTGCACCTGCCCGCGATCGAGCGCGATGGCCGGACCGAACCTGGTGGGCTTCGCGCCATGCCCGGTGAAGCGCACGAAGCGGCCCGCGGCCTCCGCCACATCGGCGCTGACGACCACCATGTCGATCAGACCCTGCGCGCCGTTGGGATGCGTCAGCCAGCGCGGCTGCCAGACGGTGCTCTCGGTGCGATGCGCCAGGATCTGGATGCGCCCCTCCGTCATCGCGCCGCGCTCGAGGCGGACCACGGTGAAGGCCGCGATGTCCGGCCCGCTCACGGTCTCGACCGGACGCTGGAACTGGACCAGCGGCCGCATGGCAAAGCCAGCCTTGGTCAGCCGTGCGTGCGCGCCCTCGGCGTCGGCAACCGAAAACGCCGCAAGGTGCACGCCCGGATGGCCGGAAAGCGCGGCTTCAAACTCCAGCCCCAGCGGCGTGTCGGCGGTCTTGAACAGCACCTCCATATAGCCGCGGCTGAACATGCAGGTGACATTGCCGGTCCCGGTCGGCGTGCCGTCCGGGTTGACCTGCACGGAAACCGGCGTCGGCGCAAAGCCCGCGCGGGCGAGCGCGCGGCTCGCGGTTTGCGGGTCGCGGACGAAATGTCCGATATGGTCGAGAAAAATCTCCCCGCCGACCGGCAACTGCCGGTCCGTCTCTCCAGCCGCCGCGCGATTTTCAACCACTGCCTGCTCCGTCTTGTCGCGGTTGTTGTTTCAATGACTCTGGTAGCATATGGGAAAAAGCATTCGCAGCAGGAACACTGAAATGGGCATCAATCGGCGGGGCGTCATCAAGACCGGTCTGGCCGCGCTTGCGGCGGCAGCTCTGCCACTTCCAGCTTTCGCCTATCCCGACAAGCCGATCCGGCTGATCGTGCCGTTCTCGCCGGGCGGCGCGACCGACGTGGTCGGCCGCATCTGGGCCGACAAGATGAAGCCGAAGTTCGGCACGGTGGTTGCCGAGAACAAAGGCGGCGGCGGCGGTGTGATCGGCGCCACGGAAGTGGCGCGCTCCGCGCCCGACGGCCACACCTTCCTGTTCGGCAACACCAGCACGCAGGTGCTGATCCCCGCGATCGCCGACAACCCGCCCTACGACCCGGCCAAGGACTTCCAGGCGGTCTACATCATGGCGATTTCGCCGACCTCGATCGTCGTGCACGAGTCGGTGCCGGCCAAGACGCTGAAGGAGTTGATCGATTACGCCAAGGCCAACCCGACCAAGCTGTCCTACGGCTCGGCCGGCGCAGGCACCATGACCAATCTCGCCGGCGAGCTGTTCAAGCAGTTGATCGGCGTGCCGTCGATCACCCACATTCCCTACAAGGGCTCCGCGCCCGGCGTCGCCGATCTCGCCGCGGGCCACATCCCGATGATGACGCCGAACGTCGGCGGGCCGCTGCTGCAGTTCCACCGTGCCGGCAAGATCCGGATCCTTGCGGTCGCCGCCAAGAAGCGGCTGCAAGCCGCGCCCGACATTCCGACCGCGATCGAAGCCGGCCTGCCGGAGATGATCGCCGCCAACTTCAACGGCCTGTTTGCGCCGGCCAACGTGCCGAAGGCGATCATCGATCAGATCGCCAACGAGACCCGCGCGGCGATGGCCGATCCGCAGGTGCAGGACCAGATGGTCAAGTCGGGCTTCGAGCCGGTGCTCGATTCCGGGCCGGAGTCCGCGCAGCGCGAGGTGCTGAGCGAGCTTGCGCGCTGGACGCCGATCATCAAGGCGACCGGCTTCAAGGTTCAATAATCCGGCTCTGCAACACATTCGACGAATGGGACGATGACAATGAAACGACGTGACGTTCTGAAGCTCAGCCTTGCGGTATCCGCGGCGCTCGCCGCGCCACAAGCTTTCGCGCAAGCCGCCTTCCCCAGCCGGCCGATCAAGCTCGTGGTGCCGTTCTCGGCGGGCGGCGTCAACGACATCGTCGGCCGGCAATGGGCCGAGCGGATGAAGCCGGTGCTCGGCTCGGTCTACGTCGAGAACCTCGGCGGCGCGGGCGGCACGCTCGGGGTCATGGAGGTCAAGCGCGCCGAGGCGGACGGGCACACGCTCGCGCTCGGCAGCACCAGCACGATGGTGCTGAACACCATGACCATGAGCAACGTCGCCTACGATCCCAGCAAGGACTTCGTGCCGATCGCGATCTTCTGCGCCAGCATCACCTCAATCGCGGTGCATCCGTCGGTGCCGGCGAAAAACGTCAAGGAGCTGATCGCCTACGTGAAGGCCAATGCCGGCAAGGTGTCCTACGGCTCGGCGGGCACCGGAACGATGAGCCATCTCTCCGGCGAACTGTTCAAGGCCAAGACCGGGATGACCGACGTCGTCCACATCCCCTACAAGGGCGCAGGACCCGGCATCGCCGATCTGGTCAGCGGCCACATCCCGATGATGTCGCCGAACATCAGCGGTCAGGTCCTAGAATTCCACAAGACCGGCAAGATCAGGATCCTCGCGATCAATGCCAAGGAGCGCCTGAAGGCCGCGCCGGATATTCCGACCGCCATCGAGCAGGGCGTGCCGGACATGATCGGTCAGCTGTTCCTCGGCATCTTTGCACCGGCGGCGACGCCGAAGTCGGCCATCGATGCGCTGTCCGCCGCGAACAGGAAGGCGGTCGACAATCCGGACTTCGAGAAGGTCCTGACCGCGTCCGGCTTTGAGATCGTGTCGTATTTCACGGCGGACTCCGCCCGGCAATACATGGCCGAGGAATTCGCGCGCTGGAAGCCGCTGGTGGATAGCATCGGGCTGAAGACCAACTGATCAGGAGGCGCCGGCGTTCGCGGCGGCCGCCACGCGCTCCTGTGCGAGCGTCTTCAGCGCGGCGCGATCCACCTTGTTGGTGGACGCAAGCGGCAGCTCGTCGACGAACCAGACGAAGCGCGGATGCTGGAACGCCGGCGCGTTGGCCAGCGCGTACGTCTTGATCGCATCCTCGGTCGGCCGGTGGCCGGCCTTCGGGATGATGAAGGCGACCGGCTTCGTTCCCTTGATGTCGTCGTCGACCGGGATGACCACCGCCTGGCTCACGTCGGGATTGGTCTCCAGCATGCGCTCGACGTCGGCGGGATAGATGTTCTCGCCGCCCGAGACGAACATGTCGTCGGTGCGGCCGATGAAGTAGTGGAAGCCGTCGCGATCGCGGCGGAACACGTCGCCGGTGATGTAGAAGCCATCTTCGGTGAACGGCGGCTTCACGTCCGGCCGGTTGTGATAGCCGTTCATCAGCGCCGGGCACTTCATCTCCAGCACGCCCTGATCGGCGTTGCGATTGGCACCGTCCACGAGGCGCAACTGCACCTTGGGATGCGGATAGCCGACCGAGTCCTCGGGCTGCGGCAGGCCCCTGGGGTGCGGCCCGAACACCACCGGCCCCGCCTCCGTCGTGCCATAGGCGTTGGTGACCTTGGCCTTGGGAAACGCCCGATGCGTCGCGGCCATCAGCGCTTCGCTGACCGGCGCGGATCCCATGCGGATGAACTCGACGCTGGAGAGGTCGGTCTTTTCCATGATGTCGCGTTCGCGCAGCATCATCGCGACCATCGGCGGCACGGCGGTGAGCCAGGTCGGGCGATAATGACCGATCGCCTCGATGTAGGATCGCGCTTCGAAGCGCGGCAGCAGCACGATGGTCGCATGCGCGGCGCAGGCGAGCTTGGTCAGCGCCAGCGCGTTCATGTGATAGAGCGGCGCCGCGATCAGATAGCGATGGCGCTCAAGGTCGGACGCAAGCCGCGTCTCGACCACCCAGATGTGGCTCTGGTGCGAGAGCACGACGCCCTTGGGCAGACCGGTCGAGCCCGACGTGTAGAGAAACATCGCCGGCTCGCGTTCGCGCGGGATCACGGTCTCGAATTGGCCGGGGTCGATGAAGCGGCCGAAGCCCTCTTCGCCCTCTTCGCCGAGCACCACCGCGGGCAGGCCTTCCGGGACATTGCCGCGGCTCGCGCCGTCGCAGAACACGAGCTTCGCGCCGGCGTTCTCCAGGATGAGATCGATGGTCTGGCGCGGGAAGCGGTAATTCACCGGCACGGCGACCAAGCCCGCGCGCATGATGCCGAAATAGGCCGCAATGAACTCGGCACGATTGGCGGAGAGGATCGCGACGCGATCGCCGCGGGCGAGACCGCGCTTTCCGAGCGCGCGGGCCACGGCCATCGCCATGCCGTCGAGCTCGGCATAGGTGTATTCGGTCGGCGCCTCTTCGCCGCCCAGGTCGATGAGCGCGATCTTGGTCAGATCGGCGTCGTCGGGAATCAGATCACCGAGGTTTTTGAACTGGGACATCTATGCCCTTGTCATCACCGGCCGCCACCATCAGCACATTTACGCGCGTCTTCGACGCGCTATGGCGGCGAGTCCGGGTGATCCCGTTAAATGAGCACCGAACTTGCCTAAGCGGGATCGCCGGGACATAGGCGAGCGAAGCGACGCCGTCCTTCGGACGGCTATGCCCGGCCATGACAGCTGAGTCCGAAGTGGACATCACGCCTTCGGCGGCGGAGGTGGCGCGGTGAAGTAGGTGCCGCGGCCGCTCGCAAGGAGCTTGCCCTGCGCGTCGTAGATCGAGGCTTCGGCGGTCGAGAACTGCCCGCCCATGCGCACGATCTTGCCCTTGATGGTGAGATCGCCCGGCAGCGCGATGGCGTGATAGTCGACGCGCATGTCGATCGTCGGCACGCCGCGACCGAGCTTGCGCACCATCGCCCAGTCAGCGCCGAGGTCGACAAGGGTCGCGAGAATGCCGCCATGGGTGTAGCGGCGGTCGACGTTCACCACCCATTCCTCGCGCCATGTGGCCTTGAGCTCGATGCCGTCGTCGTGCACGGCGATGACCTTGAGCCCGAGCCATTTGTGGAACGGGGCGCGGGTGACGATCTCCTGGATCTGCTCGAGCGTCAGGTCGGCGCCGGCGTCCTTGCGCGGCTCTTTCTTGACGGCGTCGTTCATGGCGTCACCACGACCTTGCCGAAGATCTCGCGGTCCTGGATCAGCCGCAGGCCCTCGGCGGCCTGTTCGAGCGGCAGCACCTTGTCGACCACCGGTTTGATCTTGCCCTGCTGGATCATGGTCATCAGCGCGGCAAGATCATCGTCGTAGAAGCTGTTCGAGCCCTTCACCTCGATCTCGAAGCTCCAGATGTAGCGCAGGTCTTCCTTCGGGTCGTAGCCCGCGGTCGCGCCGCAGACCAGAAGCTTGCCGCCGCGCTTGAGGCAGCGCAGCGACGGCACCCAGGTGTCCCCGCCGGTGAAGTTCACCACCACGTCGACGCCGCCTTCGTAGGAACGGCGCTGCGGCTTGCCGTATTTCTCGACCGCCCACTTCGACCAGTCGGTCTTGGAATAGTCGACCACGTGGTCGGCGCCGAGCTCCTTCAGGCGGCGCATCTTGTCCTCGCTCGAGGCGCAGGCGATCACCTCGCAGCCGAGCAGCTTGGCCAGCACGACGCAGCCGGTGCCGACGCCGCCGGAGGCGCCGAGCACGATCACCCGGTCGCCCTGCTTCACGGTCTTGTGGGTGATCAGCATGCGGTGTGCGGTGCCGTAGGCGACCGGCAGGGAGGCTGCGTCCTCGAAGCTCACGCCGTCCGGCATGGCGACAAGCTGGTCGGCGGCGACGAGGCAGTACTGCGCCATGCCGCCGTCGAGCATCTCGCCCATCAGGCCTTTCTTCTTGTTCAGCGGATTGACCAGCACGCGGTCGCCGGCCTTCCACTTGGCGACGCCCGGCCCGACCTCGGAGATTTCGCCGGCCATGTCGAGACCGGGAATAACCGGCAGCGGCACCTTGATGCCCGGCATGCCTTTGACGGTGAACACGTCGTGGTAGTTGAACGACGAGGCCCGGACACGGATGACAACGTGGCCTTCGACGGCCTGCGGGACGGGATAATCAGAAACGACCTTCAGATCGTCGAGGGTGCCATGCTTCTGCAGCACCAGCGCTTTCATCGTCTTGCTCAAAACTCACATCCTTTTTCATGGCGCGACGTCCATCACGCGATTGACATGCGTCGCGATACGCTCGCGTTCTACACCGTAGGCATGGATGGAGATCGCGGGGCTCGGGCCGGAATTACCGAGCCTGTGTATCTGGTCAAGTCCTGCACCGGCATAGCAACTATAGCCGGGAACGCGGACCTCTGTCCGCACCGGTTCGGCCGTCCCTTGCGCAGGGTCGAACCGGA
Source organism: Xanthobacteraceae bacterium (assembly GCA_019746355.1). The sequence goes on from JAIESC010000124.1 coordinate 50,427, forward strand.
ACAGCGTCTCGTGGAGCGGATTTTCGACCACCGCATAGCCGCACCAGGTGTGATGCGCATGCGCGGGACTGAACTGGCCGGGCGCCCAGACGATCGCCAGGACGGTGAAAAGCCCGGCAGCGTCGCTTGCGAGCACATGACGCGCGTAGCAGCCGGCTTGGGGAACGCGCTGCTCGGGGCTGAGCAGATCGGGCTCACGCGCGGCATGGGCAAGCGCGGACCTGATGCGCGCGCCCATGGCGTCGCCCGGCCCCCGACACGCAGCTTCGAGTTCGGCCGCCAGCAGGGCGATCGCGGACGGGGAGGAATCAGACGCGCGCGGCACACGATGGGCGATCTGAAGCATGGGCATTCCAGAGATGTCTTGTTCAGTAGGATATTGATACTGAATCGATGCCGGATGTTAGTATGAAAATCTACATTATGCAATATCAAAAGCATGTACATGCTATTTTCTTTTCGATTCATGGAATAAATCACCTGCGGAAGACCCATTTTCTTCAGCCAACGCGCCACTCCGGGGCAGGCCACCGGTGGCGTGACGCCGCAACAGGCCTTCGGTCAGATGGACTTCAGGAACTCCGCCAGATGGCCCTTCCACAGCGCCGCGTGCATCGACGACTGATGGCCGAGCGATTGCGGCGTCGCCGGCAGCACCACGCTGCGGGCGACGGGAATGCGCGCGACGCCCGCCTCCAGCACGCCGAGCTCCGGCGGGTTCACCGCGTCGTCGGCGAAGTTGATGGCGAACAGCTTCGCCTTGGTCTTCTCCAGGTCCGGCGACGGGTCGTAATCCATCGTCGACTCGATCTGATAGAGCCGGTTGTTGGCGTCGCCCTTCTTCGCGTTCTCGACCAGCCGTTTGTAGAACGCGTCGGCCTTTTGCCGGGTCGAGCCGATATCCTGGATGCGCACCGCGCTCTGGGTAAACATCGCCGACAGCGGCGCAACGCGCACCCAGTTGGTCGGCTGGGTCTCGTAATCGCCGCCCTTCCAATCCGGGTCGTTGCGGATCGCCTCGACGTTGATGCGGCGCTGGATCCAGTTGCGCCCGCTCATCGGGCCGGGCTGGCTTGCGACCGGCACCAGCGCGTCCATGAAGTCGGGAAACATCTGGCCGAACATCCAGGTCAACATGCCGCCGAGCGACAGCCCCATCACGAGCTTCACGCGCGGAATATTCAGGCCTTCGGCGACGAGCCGGTGCTGCGCCACGGCCACGTCGTGCAGCCGGTAGTGCGGAAACTTCGCGCGCAGGCCGTCGCTCGGCTTGCTGGAGCGGCCGAAGCCGATGATGTCAGGAATGATGAGGAAATGCTTCGCCGCGTCGAGGGGCTGGCCCGGGCCGAACAGCTCGTCGGCGAGCGAGGGCTCAAGCCAGGTCTTCGCGGTGCCGGTGGTGTTGTGGATCAGCAGCGCGGCCGGGGCGCCGGGCGTGCCGAGCGTGATGTAGTGCTGCCGAAGCTCAGGCAGGGTTTCGCCGGAGACGAAGCGGAAGTCGCGGAGGATGAAGTCGTCTTCGCGGAGACTGGGCCAAGTGGTCATGCTGTCGGGATATCCGAATGATTCAGGATTGCAAAGCTGTTGCAGCATACACTGCCGTCATCGCCGGGCTTGACCCGGCGATCCATGAGCGCCCTCCAAGATCTCAATCGTACGAATTGCAAACCGGCACGATCGAATGGATGCCCGGGTCAAGCCCGGGCATGACACCTGTAGTTTGGCCTGCACGGTGGCAAACGCGGACATGACAGCCGTGCCGTAGCGAGCGGTTGCCCGCCTTAGTCCCGCTCAGTAGGTTACGCCCTTCGTTTTCCCTGCCGGTGTCCGGAGACCCAAAATGAAAGAGAATTTCCGCCAGTTCCTCGACCGGTTGCGGCAGGCGGGCGAGCTCGTGGACCTGCATCAGGCGGTCGACATCCGCCACATCTCGACGCTGGTCGACCAGGCCAAGACCGCGCTCTATTTCCACAACGTCATCGGCTACAAGGTGCCGGTCGTCTCCGGGCTGGTCCGCTCGAAGGAGCGCGCCACGATGTCGATGGGCTGCGAAACCTTCGGCGAGATCGAGCACAAGCTCGCGGCCGCGATCGCCAAGCCCATCCCGCCGAAATACGTCAACGGCTCGCCGACGCGCGACGTCGTCATGGAGGGCGACGACGTCGACCTGTTCAAGCTGCCGATCCCGATGTCGTCGATCTACGACGGCGGGCCGATGATCACCGCGGGCGTGGTGATCTCCAAGGACCCCGAGCTTGGCATCAACAGCGGCATCTACCGCCTCATCGTCAAGGAAAAGGCGCTGACCGGCATCGACATCGTCACGCCGAACAACATGCGGCTGTTTGCCCAGCGCGCGCTCGAGCGGAAGGAACCGCTGCCGATCTCCATCTCGATCGGCGTGCATCCCTTCGAATTCGCGGGCGCGGGCTTCCGCGCGCCGCTCGGCGTGGACGAAATGGCGATTGCCGGCGGACTTCGCGGCGAGGCGGTACAGCTTGCGCCCTGCTCCACCATCGACGTGCCCTACATCGCCGACGCCGAGATCGTGCTGGAGGCGGAAATCCTGCCCACCGGCTGGACCTGGCCGGAGGGCCGCTTCGGCGAGTTCACGCGGCTGATGGGCGGGCTGCACTGGAATCCGCTCGTCCGCGTCAAGGCGGTCGCGATGCGCAAGGACGCGGTCTATTACAACCTGCACATGCCGTGGGAGAATACCTGGCTTGCGGCGCCGACGCGCTACACCGCGATCCGGCAGGCGCTCAAGACGGCGAACGTGCAGGTCACCGGCCTCAACGTCACGCTCGGCGGCTGCGCGTTCTGGCACGCGGTCGTGCAAATCAAGAAGGGCGCGGCCGGCGACGGCAAGAACGCGCTGCTGGCGGCGCTATCGGTGATGGACCTCAAGCATGTGGTGGTGATCGACGACGACATCGACATCAACGATCCGACCGACGTGGAATGGGCGATTGCCACGCGCGTGCAGGGCGACAAAGACATCGTGATCGTGCCCGGCGCGCGGGCGAAGCCGCTCGACCCGAGCCTGCTGCAGGGCGCGGGCGTGGTGCCGATCGGCACCAAGGTCGGCATCGACGCGACCATCCCCGAGCACATTCCGAAGGAGCACTACGAGCGCATCACCTACGCCTATGCCGACACGGCGAAGGTGGAGGATTACGTCAAGGGCAAGAAGGACGCCGCCGGCAAGTCGGGCGACGAGCGCGAGGTGGAGCTTCTCGCAAAGAAGATTTTGGACGCGATCGACAACGAGCCGCTCTACTACACCGACATCGCCGAGCGGTTTGCGCAATACGACTTCAACACCGTGGCCCGCGCGCTCGGCCACCTGCACAAGACCGAGAAGCTGTGGCAGGACCCGAAGGGCAAGATGTGCGTGCGCGGCAGCAAGTTCGCGGCGGTGTTGCCGAAGAAGTAGTACGTTGCACGCAAGCGTCGGAACGAAGGCAGCTTGGCTCCCTCCCCCGCATAGCCCGTCGAAGACGGGCGTAAACGCCCTTTCGCTGGGGGAGGGTTAGGGAGGGGGCACAACGCGGGCTGGCGTATGTCGCAGCCCCCTCTCCACCTCTCCCTCGCAAGCGGGGGAGAGAGCAGAGCGGTGCTCGCGGCAACGCCGCGATAATTTCATAGAGACAAAATGATCATCGACACCCACACCCACGTCATCGCCACCGACACGAAAAAATATCCGCTGGCGCCGCTGTTCGGAAAGCAGTCCACCTGGTCCGCGGAGCACCCGCTCGACTATCCGGACATGGTGAAGGCGAACGTCGAAGCAGGCGTCGACAAGGCGGTGCTGGTGCAGGCGTCGTCGGCCTACGCGTTCGACAACTCCTACACGGCCGACTCGGTGGCGGCGCATCCGGAGCGCTTCACCGGCGTGTTCTCGGTCGATGTCGTCGCGCCCGATGCGCCGGCCAAGATGAAGCACTGGATGGGCAAGGGCCTCACCGGCATGCGCATCTTCACCTCCGGCTCGACGCATGCCGCGCAGGAAACGTTCTTCGCCGAGGAGGCGGCGTTTCCAGCTTGGCAGTTTGCGGCCGATCAGGGATTGCCGGTCTGCATGCAGATGCGGGTCGTCGGGCTGCCGCTCCTGGAAGCCGTCATCAAGCGTTTTCCGAAGGTCCGTATCCTGCTCGACCATTTCGCCCGCGCCGAGGCCGCCGACGGGCCGCCGTTCGCCTCGGCCGCGCCGCTCTGGGCGCTGGCAAAATATCCGAACGTCTATCTCAAGCTCACCCACCGGCCGATCGAGCAGTCGATGAAAGGCAAGGCCACCCCCGAGGCGTTTCTCGGCAAGGCCATCCAGGAGTTCGGCGCCTCGCGCATCTGCTGGGGCTCGAACTTCCCGGCCGCCGATCCGCCACTGCCGGAGCTGATCGAAATGGCGCGCAAGGCGCTTTCATTCCTGCCGCAGGCGGATCAAGATCGGATTTTCTACAAGACCGCGCTGGACCTCTATCCGGCGCTCGCCTCCGCTCCTCGTCATTCCGGGACCCGAGCGTAGCGAGGGAGCCCGGAATCCAGTTACAAATACCGAGTTTGTTTCTGGATTCCGGGCTCGCGCCTTCGGCGCGCCCTGGAATGACGTCGGAGAAACTCAAGAAATAAGGGAGACCTGCCGTGCTGACCCGCCCCGACAAGATGAAGCTGCACACCCTTCTCGGCAACTATCCCAACGTGATGGCGCTGAAGGACGGGCGCGTGAAGTCCGACGTGGTGGAATGGGACTTCCCGGACTTCCCGGTGCCCAACCGCGGCTTCAAGCCGATGGTGCGCGAGCACAAGTTCGACTGCGGCGAGCTTGCGATCGTGACCTTCCTGCAGGCCCGCGAATACGGGCTGCCCTATGTGCTGCTGCCAGCGACCGTGGTCGGCCGCGGCCAGCTCCACACCGTCGCCTACAACTCCGAGCGCGGCACGCTGAAGCCGTCGGATCTGAACGGCCGGAAGTTCGGCGTGCGCTCCTATACGCAGACCACCGGCATCTGGGTGCGCGGCATCCTCGCGGAGAGCTACGGCGTCGACTGGTCGAAGGTCGAAATCACCACGATGGAAGACCCGCATGTCGCGCAATACAAGGACCCGTCGTTTGTGAAGCGCGCGCCGGAGACCAAGCAGCTCCCGCAGATGCTGATCGACGGCGAGATCGACGCGGCGCTGATCGGCGACAAGTTCCCCGACCCGCGCTTCAAGACGCTGGTGCCGGACGCCGAGAACGCCAACAAGCAATGGGCGCAGTCGCACGGCGGCGTGCCGATCAACCACATGGTGATCGTGCGCGAGAAGATCGCCAAGGACCGCCCGGACGTGGTCGAGGAGATTTTCCGCCTGTTGAAGGCCGCACGCGACCTCGACGCCTCGGCGCCCAAGGGCGCGCTCGACCCGTATCGCTTCGGCGTCGAGCCGAACCGCGAGGCGCTGGAGCGGGTCATCGACTACTCGCTGAAGCAGCAGATGATCACCAAGAAGGTGAGGGTCGACGACCTGTTCGACGACCTGACGCGCAAGCTGGTGTAGCCGTGCGCGCGCTCCCTCGCCGCGGTCATTCCGGGGCCGGCCGAAGGCCGGAGCCCGGAATCCAGCGGCAAGGGTGGCGTACGCGTCTGGATTCCGGGCTCCGCGCTTCGCGCGGCCCCGGAATGACCGTGTGGCAGGGTTTGCGCATCATTGCAGCAATCTGCTTCGTCGCGGCATTCGTTACGGGCGCCAGCGCGCAAAGCGGCGACGCGCAGAACTTCCCCAATCGCCCGGTCAAGATCGTCGTCCCCTTCCCGGCCGGCGGGCCGACCGACGTCAACATGCGCATCCTCGGGCAGAAGCTCAGCGAGATGTGGGGCCAGGGCGTGGTCATCGAGAACCGCCCGGGGGCCAACACCGGCATCGGCGCGCAGGCGGTCGCGAACGCGCCGGCCGACGGCTACACGCTGCTCGCGGCGATGGACACGACGCTGGTGATGAACCCGGCGACCGGCGCGCCGATGAGCTACGACCCGTTCAAGGACTTCGCCGCGATCACGCTGACGGCGAAGAACACCTCGCTGCTTACGGTGCGGGCGAGTGACGGGCCGAAGACGATCGCGGAGCTGATCGCACGCGGCAAGGCGAGCGGGTCGAAGCTCAACTACGGCGCAGGCATCACCATCACGCGGCTTGCCGGCGCGACCTTCGCCAAGGCCGCGGGGATCGAGGTGGTGCTGGTGCCCTATCGCGGCAGCTCCGAAGTGGTGCAGGGCCTGCTCACCGGCAGCGTCGATTTCATCGTCGACGGCATCGCACCGAGCCTGCCGCTCATTCGCAGCGGCCAGTTCCGGCCGCTCGCCAAGCTGAACAACCGCGCGCTGGCGGTCCTGCCGGACGTGAAGCCGCTGTCCGAAGCCTCGGGCCTGCCGATCGACGAGATGTCGAGTTGGATCGGGCTTGTGGCGCCGGCCGGCACGCCGCCGGCGGTGATCCGGAAAATCCACGAGGACATCGTCAAGGCCACGGCCGATGCCGGCGTGGCCGAGCGGCTGGACAAGGCCGGCATTCTGGCGGTGACCACCACGCCCGCGGAGTTCGACCGATTCTTCCGCAGCGAAGCCGAGCGGTGGACGAAGGTCTACAAGGAAAGCGGCATCAGGCTCGACTGAAAATCCGGAGGCACGCCCATGAACGTCATGCCGAACGTCAACAAGGACGCCACCGCACTCGTTCCGCCGCGCGCCCGGGTCGGCCTGATCATTCCTTCGGTCAACACCTTCAGCGAACCGCAGTTCAACCATTTCGCCCCCGACGGCCTCGGCATCCACGTCGCCCGCGCCCGCGTCGCCGGCCAATGGAAGCGGCCGCTGCCTGAGATGAAGGAGGAGATCGCAGGCGCGGCGAAGCTCCTCGCCGACGCGCATCCCGACGTGATCGTGTTCCACTGCACCGACACCTCGATGACCCAGGGGCCGCAGGGCGAGGGCAAGATCCTCGACATCGTCACGGAAGCAACCGGCATCGGCGCGATGGCGACGAGCCGCCTAGTGCTGGAGGCGCTGCGGACGCTCGGCATGAAGAAGGTGGTGCTGCTCACACCTTACAAGAGCAACAAGGCCGTGATCGACTATCTCACCGCGGCCGGCATCACCGTGGTGCAGGATGTGGCGTTGAAGCTTGAAGCGAAAGACTTCGGCAGCGTCACGCCGGCCGATTGGACCAGGCTCGCGAAAGAGAACGACCGGCCCGAGGCCGACGGCATCTTCCTGTCCTGCACCAACACCACCCAGATCGAGGCGATCGCCGATATCGAAAAGATGCTCGGCAAGCCCGTGGTCAACAGCAACCAGGCGGTGCTGTGGGGCTGCATGCGGCGGCTCAAGGACAAGGTGCCGGTTGCGCCGATGCCGCAGCTTGGCAGACTGATGCAGAGCCTGAACTGAGAGGCGGAACACCGCCCTCACCGCGTCTTGGAGGAGTTGATGAAGACCCGTCTGCTTGCGCTCGCCCTGACGGCTGCGCTTCTGCTTGCCTTCCCCGCGCCGTCTTTCGCGCAAAACTACCCCAGCCGACCGATCACGCTGATCGTGCCGTTTGCGCCCGGAGGGCCCGCCGACCTGCTCGGCCGTCTGGTCGGCCAGAAGATGAGCGAGGACCTGGGCCAGCAGGTCGTGATCGACAACCGCTCCGGGGCCAACACCATCGTCGGCGCGCAGTTCGTCGCCCGTGCCCAGCCCGACGGCTACACCATCCTGCTCGCGATCGACGGCACGCTGGTGATGAACCCGTTCCTCTACGCCAAGCTCGCCTACGACCCGTTCAAGGACTTCGACCCGGTGTCGCTGATCGCGGCGGTGCCGTCGGCGATCACCGCCAACATCAAGACGCCGGTCGGGACGCTGAAGGACATCATCGACACCGAGAAGGCGAAGCCCGGCACGTTCCAGATCGGCGTCAGCACGCCGACCTCGCAGGTCGCCATCGGCCTTCTCAACAGCCTCGCCGGCATCAACCTGACGATGGTGCCCTATCGCGGCGGCACGACGCAGATCACGAGCCTGCTCGCCGGCGACATCCCGCTCGGCCACGAGAGCGTCAACGTGGCGCTGCCGCTCTACCGCGACAAGAAGATCAAGATCATCGCCCTCACCGGCCAGAAGCGGCTCGGGCTCGCGCCGGAGATCCCGCTGATCGCCGAGACCTTCCCGGGCTTCGACCTCGGCATCTGGCAGAGCGTGGTGGTGCCGAAGGGCACGCCGAAGCCGATCGTCGACCGGCTGTTCGCCTCGCTGCAGAAGGCCATGGCCTCGCAGGAGGTGCGCGACAAGCTCACCACCGCGGGCATAGAGCCGACCATCAGCAAGAGCCCCGAGGACTTCGGCGCGTTCATCAAGTCGCAGGCCGAGGTCCGCGAGAAGGTGATCAAGGCCGTCGGGATGAAGATCGAGTAAGCGCTAGGCGGTTTCCGCTTGCGCGGAATCAACCGTCGTCATGGCCGGGCTTGTCCCGGCCATCTCGCTTAGGCGGGCACCGTGCGTCCCTTGTCGAGATGCGCGGGTCAAGCCCGCGCATGACGGGGAGATAGCGGTGCAAACCAACCAGAAACCGCTCTCAGCAGACTGCTAGCTCAGCCGCTGCAGGATCATCGCCGCATAGACCTTCGCCGCGTCGCGGGTGCGGTCCACCGACGCCATGTCGAGGTCGGTGTGGGCGTATTTCTCCTCGCCGGGCCCGTAGGTGCAGGGCTCGATGCCGATGTGCTG
>JAIESC010000038.1 GCA_019746355.1 Xanthobacteraceae bacterium
TGGCGGTCACCGTCCCGGTCATGTACGCCGCCGCTCAGATCGTGCGCCAAATCAGCACAATAGATGAACGCCACCACAGCCATGAGAAGATCGCGCGGGAATTCCGACACGACAAGGAACGCGGATATCGGGAACAATGTCGATATCAGCGGCGCAATGGTGTCCGCGAAGAAAGGAAATGGCAGGCGACGCTTGAGACCTCCGTAGTACGACGCCACTGCGACAGCGAGCAGAGTGATCGCGAGCGCGAACCGAAGATGCACCAGCCACGCGAATGCCACGCCGCCGACCAACAAAATCACTCCGAACGCACCGATATGTTTCCACTCCGCGAGTCCGCGCGGGATCGGTCGTTCCGGATGCACGATCTGATCGATATCCCGATCGGCGACATCGTTGATCAGGAAGGTGGCGAGGAGAATGCAAGTGGCGGACGCCATGGCAATACCGACCGTTGCTGCGTGCGGCTGTTGGAAGCCACCTGCAAGGGCGATCCAGCCCGCGTACATGGAGAGAAAGCACGCAACCGTCGCATGCGCCCGGTATCGCCAGAGCCGAAAATAGGCGAACACGCTTCCGGCAAAAGTCAGCTTGCGGGCCGGCGCTGCGGCTGGCATCGGCGATTCTCCCGTTCGTCGCTCCAGGCTGTCCGCGCAAGCCCGTCGCGGCGCAAGCCCCGATCGACCACTGGTCGTATCCTCTAGGACCTATCATGGACGTTGCATTGGGACGACGTTCAAGTAAACTCTACTTGTACGGGAATATCCAGCCGGTTAGCTCAGACGGCCGGGAGATCAAGGTGCGGTTGGTCTTCTCCCTCAACGACAGCTTTTTCCATCAACTGCGGGAGGGAGAGATCCCGCGCTCGATCTGGGGGATGTATTTCTGTCTCATGCGCTTCCGACCGGATCTGCTCCGCCTGATCGGATGGCGCAGCTGGGGCATGTACGAGCTGCACATTGCGCTCTCCGCGATCTTGCTCGTGCGGTGCCGGTCCGCGTTTTCCTTCGGCGGACCAGGCTGCGTCACAGCGTGCTTGTGAAGAAATTGGTCGGCACCGCCACAGACAGGGCCGCACCGGCATTGGGCTCGCAATCGAGCCAATCGATTGTGTCAGGCAGTCCTGACGGGAGGGGACCATTCCGTACTTTGTGTCCTGGCTGTTGGTTGCCGCCCGCGTCGCGGACGACCTGTCGCGCTGGCTCGGCGATCTGTTTGCGGGCAACGAGCGGCCGCTGACCCCGACGGAAAGAGCGGCCGTCACCCGCGTCGAGGCGAACGTCGACGAACTCGTCTCCGAGTTCCGCAGCAAGAGAAATGAACTTGCCAAGGACGCGCGAAGCCTATTCCGAAGCCTTGGCAGAATTCCCACGGTGCTCAAATGGGACGAAGGGCTCAAGGCCGACTGGAGCACCCTGATCATGCGCGTCGTGCATCAAGCCGAGCGCTTTGGCGACCGCATGGGTTCAAAAAAACGGCGGTTCGCTGTCGAGCTCATGGTGCGCGTTATCGAGCGCTACAACTATCAAGGCGTTCCGTTTCTGCCCAGCATCGAACGGGCATTCGTCAACCCGATCGCCGGCATCATGGTCGATTGGAGCGTCGCCGTTCTCAACCTGCACAACGCCTGGCCGAAGGTGACGCAGGTCAAGTTTCCCAGCATCTTTCAAGGTTCGTATGGATTTTTTTTCAAATTTGCATTCTGGCTGGCAGCAGTGATCGTCAAATTGCGAGAGTGGCTCTTGCTCCCTTCCAAATATGAACGTCAGGTCCGGAGCGCTTTACGTGCGATCGAGCCGGATGTGCAACGATTGCTCCGCACGCTGCCGCCGAATCGGCTGCGCGAAACGATCGAAGAGCTGGCCAGCATCTTGGCCGAGTTGGGGCAGGTAACAGCGCCCTACGTTCGCCTTATCGACACGGTGCTGCGGCTCGGTGATTCGGTGACGCGCCTCACCGTCGCCGAACGGCAAGAAGCAGGCGTTCGAGTGCTGCGCCGGCTGCTGCGAGAAGCGTACGCCGATGATCCGTTTGCTCTGGCTTTCATCGATAGCCCGCTGGGTGACTCGCTGTTGCGAGCATTGGTGGAGCACACCACGTGGATTCTGTTCCGCAACGGCCTTCTGCCGACGGGGGCTGGATGGGATTGATGGGCGGGCCGGTTTCTCAATATGTCTCAGGTCAATCCTCGGTACTGCAAGAACACCGCGACATAGAGGCAAAGTAATACAGCCATCAGCATCAACGAAAGCCAACCGCCGGCGTTGCTGGAGAGCTCCACGCCGGCAAGCAGGATTGCCGTGCTGACGGCGACGATCGAGGTCACGATCAGCCGAGTGCGCCGATTGCGATCGCGTTTCAAATCGGCATTCTCGGATACGTTGACCTTGAGCACAAATCTGCTGTCGGCAAGATCGGACAGGATTTGGCTGACTTGGCTGGGATATTCGCGCCAGAGCGCGTAGTAGCTGAGCACGGACGACTGCAGGTTTTCGGGTTGCAAGATGGCGAGCGCTTCGTCCGCCTGCAATTGTTCGACAAAGGAGCGGCCGACGGAGTACAGATCCGCATCCCCGCCGAGCTGTTGGGCCACCGATTCCGCGGTGAGCAGTGCCCGGTACATGGCCAAAACCCGCGTCGGCACCTGATAGCCGTTTCGCCGCGCGGCCTGCATGACCGCGATCATGTAGTTTGCAACCGACGACCTGTAGCTCGTTCCGCGGTCGCGCCGATCACTGCGCCGCCGCTCGCTCGACCACGCGCGCACGGCTGCGAAGAAATCCCGGCGCAGCCCCTCGATATCGGCGCGGTCGGTCGGCACGAGAATTTCCTGCAGCGAGTGGAATACCTGCTCGTTGTCGCCACGATAGAGCGCACCGAGATAGCGCATCTGGCGCTTCCGAATCGCTTCATCCAGCTCATCGCAAAGCCCGAAATCGACGAACGCGATACGATTGTACGGCATGGCGATGAGATTGCCCGGGTGCAGGTCGGCGTGGAAAAACCGAAACCGGAAAATCTGCGTCAGGCAGGCCTCGATAAGCCGCTCGGCCAACAAGTTGCGATCAATCTCAGGGTCGATTTCAGGTCCGGAAGCGTCCGTTGCGTGACGCGGCGCCAGCAGGTCGATGATGTGGGCGCCGCGCACGTACTGCGCCGTCAGAACGCGCGGCCCGCTGAACTCCGGATACGGCCGCGGCACGAATTGAATGCGGCTTCTTGCCGTCAACCTGCGCAGGCGCCGGATATTCGCGAGCTCCTGCTGCAGATCGAGCTCTTGCATAAGCCAGTCGGTGATTTCCGACAAAACTTCGCGCGGCGACAGAATGAAGGAGCTTCTGCTCAACTCCAGGATCCGGACCAGCCGCCGGGCGCGTCGCAGGTCGCGCTCCACCCGGCCCCGCACGTCGGGCCGGAGAACCTTGACGGCGACCTCCTCGCCGCTGGCAAGCCGCGCGAAGTGGGTCTGCGCCAACGAGCCGGAAGCAAGCGGCCTCGGGTCGATATAGGCAAAGAGCTCGGCCGGCTCTCCCCCGAGGTCTTCTTTGATGATCTGGCGGGCTTCATGCCAGGAGAACGGCCGCACCTCCTCGAACAGCCGCATCAACTCTTCGCAATATTCCCGCGGGATAAGATCGGGTCGCAATGCCAGAAATTGGCCCATCTTGACGAAGATTGGGCCGCGACGCTCGAGCAACCGCCTGAACTCGGCGGCTCCACCGGCTCGCGCCAGAAACGGCGCCCCTGGGTTCGGTTCAGTTGGGCTCATCTGTGCGGTGAATCGTACCTCAGCAGCATGGCGATCTGCAGCGACAAAAGCACCGCCACAGCTGACACGCCGACGACGACATCACGTACAAACAACACCAGCAACAAGGCCGATGCGCCCAGCAGCGCGAACGAAATGGCGCGCGCCTGCCGGTTCTCGCTTCGGCGAGTGCCCGCGGATTCCTCTGTAGCGAGTGCAACCGCACACCGATCGTCCGCAAGCTCGCCGAGAACGTCTCGAACGCGCTGCCCCGCGGAGACCAGCAGCTCCCGTTCGGCAGCGCCCCGGTCGCGATCCATCATGGTGCGCGACACGCGTTGCGGGATCGACGGATACTCCTTTGCGAAATAAAAGCGCATTTCCTGAATGAGGTCGAAGTCGCTTGACAGACTGAGTGCGCTGGAGTCGAGCGCGATCGCGGCGCGCCAGAACAGGAGCGTGTCCATGTCGACGCGGACGCGGTGGCGGCGAAGCGCGTCCGTGATCTCACCGACCACAGTGCCGACATGGCGCTCGCGCAGTCTGCTGTCTCCCCGTAACGAGGCCGTGTACCAGCGCCGAAGCACGGCCTTCGTTTCCTGTTTGAACGCCTCAAGATTGGTCCTGCCGGAGGGCGTCGAGAGCTTCGCGTAATAGCGGTACGACTCGTCTATATTTCCCAATGCCACGTTTTCGATGTAGCCCGACAGGATATTGCGTCTTTCTTCGGTCAATACGCCGAAGATGCCAAAGTCGACGAAGGCGATCCTGTTATCGTCCAAAAGCAGGATGTTGCCGGGATGCGGATCGGCATGAAAGAAGCCCGTGCCGAACAGCTGGCGCAGCGACGCGAAGGCAAAATTGTGCAGGGCAACTTGCGGCTCGAAGTTCGCGACGCGGGCGCGGACGGCCGCAATTCCCTGCTCACGCAGCAAACGGCTGGCCTGGGCGACGCTCAGCCCAGCAATAAACTGCATTGTGAGCACTCTCGGCGTGGTCAGATCCCAGTAGATGCGAGGCACCGTCTCGTTCGGGGTCGCGTCCAGCCGCAGCCGCTCCGCCGTCCGGCCTTCCAGGATGAAATCCATTTCACGGCGCGTATAGGTGGCGAATTCGTTGATGATCTCCTTGGCAACGATGCCGGGGAACCATTCAGCCCAATCGATCAGCGCGGCGAGGCCGCTGAGAATACGCATATCGGTCTCAAAAAGCGTGGCGATGCCCGGCCGCTGGACTTTGACCGCGAGCCGCTCGCCTCGATGGCTGCGCGCCTCGTGGACCTGTGCAATCGAAGCGGCCGCGATGGGCTCGCGATTGAAGCGGGCGAACAATTCGGAAATGGGCGCGTCAAATTCGGTCTCGACAACCGAACTTATGGTCTCGAACGGCAACGGCGGGACGCGTTCAAACAAGTTTCCCAGTTCGTTGCAGACCTCGGCCGGAAGGATGTCGAAGCGCATGGCCATGAACTGGCCAAGCTTGAGGTAAGTCATTCCAAGCCGCTCAAGCGCAAGCCTGATCCGCACAGGATATGCTGGATCAGGCGAGCGCCAGCCAACCCATCGCCGCAAGACGGGTGCCACGGCGAACCTTGCAATGACCAAAAGAACGAGGGCGCTCCGGCGGACGTCCAGAATCAATTTTTCCATGCCGGCAACCCGTGATCAGCTCGCGCGATTGCACCTCTCGCATCTCTCCGCCCAGCGCCCGCGTTCAGGTGTGGCGGCCGGCAGCGCGCAGCTCTTCACCTCTGTCGCCAACCGCAAGCGAACGAACGGCAGGAGGCTGCTCCTACCGTTCGCGCCAGCTACGACGGCTCTTTCGGCTGATCCTGCGAAGCCGGTGAAGACCGATGGCCTCTTACGCGCTCTGCAACCGGTCCGTCCTCGTCGCCAGCCTCGATATCCCGCTCGCGTGAGCCCCTTTGCGCACGGACAAACTCGTCGGCGGATTGCGACAGGGCATCGGCGACATCCTCAACCGCCATGCTGAGATCGTCGTAATAGTCCGAGTAGTACGCTCTGCCTCTGACCTCGGTGCGAGCGCTCCTGTCGCTGTCGCGATCGCGACTGTCCTCGTCGAACCTTTCGACTTCGTTTCGCAAATAGGGGCGGGAGTAATAGGAGTCGGCCAGATTGAACAGCAAGCCACCGACGGCCGACGTTGTCCCGACATAGGCACGAGCCGCGGCGCGTACCAAGGCATAGCCCAGCCGGTCGACATCACGCGCCACACCTTCGAAACTTGTGCGGTAATCACCACCCCCTCGGCGCCGCCCCCGATCTCGCTCACGAAACGCCCGGCGATCACGCTCGCTCGCAGCTTGCCGCGTGCGCTCCCTCGCTCGCAAGTCTTCTCGGTCGCGTCGATGCTCCGTCTGTTCCTCGTGCCGCTCTTCCTGGCGCTCTTCGCGTCGCGCCCGGCGCGATGCCCGGGGCAGGTCGTCTGTGTCTGGTGCCATGGCCGTCCTCCTATGCGCAAATACAGAAATTGTAATGCGGAGGCGAAAAATCCAGAGGAATATTATGCGACCGGCGGACGCGATGCAACCACACATTGCACAGCGACGGCGTCCCAGCCCGACTGCGGACTTTTCACCCATCTGCCGGGTCGACCCCAGCCATTTCGCGCTGGCGTTGCAGTCGACCTTATACTACTATTCGTTGCACGCCTTCTCTAACCCGCATTATTTGAGTGGCTTAGGTGTCGTCGGCAGATCACACGTCCTGGACGTCCGCCAACGAAGCCGACATCGCGCCGGCGCGACTGACGCCGTTCGAAGCCGTTGCCGGCAAGGACAGCATATATGGTCCTATCGCCAGGCACTTGATGCATCGTGCCTTCGCGATCTGGCTCTTGTTCTGTGCGATCGGAACCGTACCGACCTTTCTGAACGCAACCGGCCTGGCCGAGGTCTCGACGGCCTGGCAGGCGCTGGGTTGGGGCCTATGGCTTCCGGGAGGCGGTTTCGTTGCCGTCGGTGGCTGGCTGCAGCTGCTGTTCCCTGCCACCATGGCGCTGACCGTCCTCGCTTATTGGCTGTGGATTCTTTCCGGCGCGGTGTCGCTTCCGCTGTTGGTCTGGATTGCCGCGGCGGTCGGCGCCTATTTCGCGGCGCAAGAGGGCGTCATATTCCCTCACACGTGGCTGATCGTGCCCGGGGTCGCCATTGCACTCATCGTTACTCGCCTCGTCCTCGGGCGGCGTAACCGCCGAGCGGCCATAAGTCTGGGCCGCCGGCTCAACGACGCGCTTCCGAGCATGCTGGCAAAGCTCGATGCAGTGGCTGTGCCGCAGCCGGACGCGCGCGTGCGCGAGTTGACGCCTGATGAGCTCGCCGCCACGCGCTACCTTCTGAATCTGGCACTGCAGCCGGTCGGTCAATTCGAGGGCTACACGCGCATCGACAATTTTCAATTGGCAGCCTTGCGCTACCAACTCAATTACATCGGCTATGGGCTGATGTTGCTGCAATGCAAATATGTGCCCAGTTTTCACGGTTACCTGAACCAAGCGCAAAGACATGTCATCGAATCGCTGACGCGACCGCAGGTCTGCGCCTATTGGAAGCTCGAAAGCCTATGGGGAAACTTCGAGTGGAACCCAGATCCGATCAAGACGCGCGACAACGTCATGCTGGCCGGACTGTCACTACCGCAACTCGCCGGCTATGCGGCGAACACCGGCGATTTGCGTTATCAGTGCAAGGGAAGCTTGCCCTTCGAGCCTTTCAGATGGCGCAACGTCAAGTACGCGCACGACACCCAAAGCTTTGTTGAGACGATCCTCTGGAATTGGAGTCGTTCGCGCTTTTTTCTCTACCCGTGCGAGCCGCGGTGGGTGTTTCCCATCTGCAACGCGTACGCATTGTGTGGGATGATCGCCTATGACCGCGTGAATGGAACGTCCCACGCGGCCAACGCGCGCGAACAATATCTGCAGAAGCTGGAATCTGAGTTCATGACGCCTGATGGCGGCGTCCATCCCGAGATCTCCGCGTTGATTGGCACTTGTCCGTTTGACGGCGTACGACAGATGGAGGCCGACAACCTGACTTCGCTGGCCCAGGTGCTCAACGCCATTCACCGGCCCTATGCAAAGTGCTGGTATGCCATCGCCCGCACGGAGTCGTTCGAACTGGGGCCAGACGGATTGTCGCTGAGGGGTCAGCCCTGGGACGAATGCATCGACTTCGGCAACTATCGGCGAAATCCTGGAATGTCGCTGGCAACGATCGCCCTTGCGGCGCGCGAGCACGGCGACGACACCATCGCGCAAGCGGCTCACGCCAAGGCCGACGAGTTGCTGGTGCGCACGAGCGAGCCGGGTGTTCTGGCTTACGAAGATATCTCGACCTCCGCCAATACGAATCTTGCGGTTTCACGTTGGACTCGCCGCGACGATTGGCACGATTTGTACCATGTCGGACCGCCGGCAGGTGCCCTCAGAGGACCAATTCTGACCGGCTGCGCGTACCCGGATGTCCTTGTTGCGCGGGCTATGAGCGACGGAGACAGCCTCGATCTCGTGCTGTATCATGGCCGGCAGCCGGGCCAGTATTCCATCACGGTCGAGCGCCTCAAACCGGGCGCCGCTTACCGCGTCAGGGGAGCAAGCCCAGAGCATGTGGTGGCACCTGCCGACGGCAAGGTTGCGCTCGATGTGAGGTTGAAAGGCCGAACCGAACTCCGGCTCGAACCGGTCGCGTGAGGCGGGTCGATGGGCTGCTGCATCATTGGCGCACTGATCATAAGCCGATGGCTTTCGACATTCGATTTCATCAGGCGGATCGTGACAGCGCCATTCGGAACGCTAAGCCGATCGCGCATCGGCCGCGAAACGCGTCGCTCCAGGGGCGCAGCGCCGGTCGTGCCACTGCGGTCGATCAAGGTGGCCATTGTCGTTCTCGAGCTCGGACTCTTGCTCGTCGTTGCCGCGTACGAGGCACTTCCGATCCGCGTGCATGTCGACCATGTCGTTTCGTTCGTGCACGCGGCCCATGGCGGATCGGCTCCCCTCCCCGTCGTGCTTGACGCCTCCATTTGCACCAGCGCCGGGGAAGCTGTGCAAACTGATTGACGGATCCGGTGTATTCGCAGACGTGCGGCCATTCTTGCGCCGGCGCGGCGACCGAGCCTCACCGGCCGGCGCATTCACTTCTCGGAGGTTCCGCAGTCGGAACGCCGTGATTCCGCAGCCACGACAGACGTCGACAGCGCGTGATACGGCGAGTGCCGGCGGCATCTCGCGCGGTCCCGACTTCGCTGGCTACGGATCGAACGGAAACTTCTTCGCCTGCCGCCTCGACGTCGCGCCTTCGCCGAAAATCGAACCGGATATCTCACGCGCAGAACCTGCTCGGTCCCGGCCAGTGCCGCCGGCAAACTCCATCGACCGGCAGCACGAAAAGGCGCTCAAGGAATTGATGACGACAACCCATCGGTAGAACATGCTCATCACCAGACCATGGATGAAGCTGCCGAGCGTCAGCAGGGCACGCTCGGGGAAGGCCGCGGTCAGGATTGCGCGACCTTTCAGGTCAGGCGCAACAAACGTCAAACGCTCCCGCAGAGCGCCCTGCTCGACATTGATATGCGTCAAGGCCTCGACGCGCCGGTCGAAATAGCGTGACTTCGGCTTGCCGTCTTTAACGCAGATCAACGCGAAACCGCTGCTGACGTAGCAAGCTACGGCGCGCGATACGCGACGGGTTGCCAATCCGAAAGCGCGTCTCATCCTGCCCGAAAGGTCATCCAGATGGTTTCCGAGACGGTTGCGAGCAGGCAGTTGACACCGGAAGTCGGCGAGCACGCGGTGACCGCCGCTCCGTCGACGCCTGCAATCACCGCGCGGATGAACAAGGACCTGCCGCCCGATGCCGCCCCGGCTACGAACACGGCGCCCCACGCGAATGAAGTTTGGGGCTACGCGATCGACGTTTGGCAGCGTTCGGTCCTTTTCTGGGATGTCCTTCGCCAGCGTGCAAACGTCATGCTGGAGCACGACGAGGCCGGCATGCCGCCGGTGCTCGCATTCCAGTACGAGCTGATCCTCGACGCGCGGCGTTTCGACAAGCCGGCCAACTACGCCCTGCTGCGGATCACCGCCGCCGGCGACGATTGTGCGGAGGACTGCGTTGACGACAACAAGCCGCCGGTCATCGTCATCGACCCGCGCGCCGGCCATGGTCCCGGCATTGGCGGCTTCAAGCGCGACTCCGAAATCGGAATCGCATTGCATGAGGGCTTCCCGGTCTATTTCGTGAGCTTCTTTCCCGCACCGAGCCCTCGCCAGCATCTCGTCGATGTGCTGCACGCACTGCGCCGGTTCGTCGATGAAGTGATGGCACGCCATCAAGGGAAGACGCCCATTCTCTACGGCAACTGCCAGGCTGGCTGGGCGGCCATGCTGGTGGCCATTCACTGCGATGGTCCCGTCGGCGCCATCGTGCTCAACGGATCGCCGCTTTCGTATTGGGCCGGAGAATCGGGAGCCAATCCGATGCGGCTTGCGGGGGGCCTCTTGGGTGGTAGCTGGCTGACCAACTTGATCGCCGATCTCGGCGACGGCCGCTTCGACGGTGCGTGGCTCATCCAGAATTTCGAGCTCCTGAAGCCCGAGGCCGCGATCTGGCAAAAATACCGGACCCTGTTCCTCGACGTCGATCGGGAACAGGAGCGCTTCCTCGAATTCGAGCGATGGTGGAACGCCTGGTACAGTTTCAGCCGCGAGGAGATGGTCGAAATCGTCGATCATCTGTTCATCGGCAATGAGCTCGAACGAGGGACGCTCGATCTCGGGGACGACGTGAAAATCGACCTGCGCAGTTTGCGCAGCCCACTCGTGATCTTTTCGTCCTACGGCGACAACATCACGCCTCCCCACCAGGCGCTGGCTTGGCTCAAGGCGGTGTACGGGACCACCGATGCGCTGAAGGCAGCGGGCCAGCGGATTGTCTATCTGATCAACCCGCACGTCGGACATCTCGGCATCTTCGTGTCGGCGTCGGTGGCACGATTCGAGCACCGCGCGATCCTGGAAAGCCTGAGCGATGTGGAAGCCCTCGCCCCCGGGCTCTACGAGATGAAGATAACCAACCCGACCGGCGATCCGGATTGCCGCAAGCCGCAATACAGCGTCGCATTCGAACCGCGCCTCGTCGAGAATCTGGTTTTCGACCATCCGCGTGATGCATTCGAGCGTGTCCGGCAGGTCTCGGAGGCGAACGAAGCGTTGTATCGGACCTTCCTCAGCCCCTGGGTGCAGGCGATCTCGACACCCTGGACCGCGGCGATGCTCAAGTGGACGCATCCGATGCGCACCAGCCGCTACCTTCTATCGGAGAAGTTCTCGCCGTGGATGCACGCAATCAAGGCGGCCGCCGAACATGTCAGGAAGAACAGGATCGCCGTGCCCGATGATCATCCACTGCGCAGTGCAGAGCTGGCGTTTGGCGACCAGATTGCAAAGGCGATCGAAAGTGCGCGCCAGGCCCGCGATGACCTGCAGGAAGAGCTGTTCCGGCGGATCTATGGTTAGGAGCTGGCTGATCCCTTCAGCCATTCCGCGATCGCAACCGAAGCCCACGCCGGAGGTAACGGCCGATGGAGACCCTGGTCAAATGGACGGTGCTCGGCCTGGAGATGGCGGCACTGGCAACGATCGTTTTCGGATTCTGTGCAAGCGCGGCATCGACCTTGCTCGGTGCGGAGGCGGACAAGATCGATCGTTATACGGCCTTCCGGCGCAATGTCGGCCGCACGATCCTGGTCGCATTGGAGTTGCTGATTGCCGCGGACATCCTGCGGTCGCTCGTACTCGAGCAATCGCTGATGAGCCTTGCCGTGCTCGCGGCCCTGGTCGGCATACGGACGTTCCTCAGCTTTTCAATCAACGTCGAGCTCGACGGCTGCTGGCCATGGGAGCGCGAGAAGCTGCGCACGGGCCTCGCCGCGCATCCTGCTGCCCCTGCTGGCGAAGCAGCCGACGAACCGCGCAACCACGCGAACGCGGCCTGACATGCCGCGCCACGACGGCCGAAACCGTGCCCAACTCCGTAGACCAGGTGCATGGCACGCGTTTATCGGCGACAGGTGCGAAACGTGCCACACTCCGGCCCGCGGCATCGAGGCGGCCACCTGCATCTCGTGCCATGCGACCGCTGCCGCCAACCTCGCAATGCAGTCGACCGCATTCCACGCCGGCATTCAGGATTGCCGCGGTTGCCATGTCGAGCATCGGGGGGCCGCTCGTCCGACCAAGATGGATCATGCCGCGCTCCTGCGGATCGGCTCGCATCTCGCTGCGGGTGCCGCGGGCCATCCAAGCGTGTCACGCCAGATGGTGAATGATATGGCGGCCTTTCTCGGCATCCGTGCCTCGCAGTCGGAGGAGAGAGGGAGGCTCGCCTGCGCCACCTGCCACGGGAATCGCGATCCGCACCGTGAGCTGTTCGGGCGTGATTGCGCCGGCTGTCACGACACACCGTCCTGGCGCATGGCCGGGTTTCTTCACCCCTCTCCTTCTTCCCGTGATTGCGCCCAATGCCATCAGGCGCCGCCGAGCCATTACATGATGCACTTCGAGATGGTTTCCAAACCGGTTGCGCGCCAGGAACAAGCACCGGTGAACCAGTGCTTCCTGTGCCACCGGACGAACTCGTTCAACGACATCAAGGGAATCGGTTGGTACAAACACCACTGACCGATGCGGACGGCGTCGCGTTCGCTCCGAATTCTCCCGACAACTTAACCTGCATCATAGTTTCGTTTGACGGCTCCGCTCTAGTGTCCTGCCGGAACGCTCGGACCGACGCGTTGTCGAGTCCTGCGGATGGAGGATTCAATGGCAGTGAAGCTGCACTTCTTCGCTTCGATTCGCTCCCTTCCCGCGGCGATGGTCGTCGCAGCAGTGACGACCGTGACGGGTGTGTCAGCGCAGACACCCCACCCCACACCTCCGGCGGCAGCCACGCCGTCCGCACCACAGCAGCAGCCGTCGCCACCGGCTGCCGGCGGGACGGGTATGCCGATGCAGCACATGGACCATGGCCGGCAAATGCAGGGCGCGGGCCAACCGATGATGGAAAGGGGAAAAGGCGGGATGGGCGAGCACTCCGGCATGGGCGCCGGCGCGATGGGTGCGCCGCCCTGCCCTCCTGCCGGCCAGCCGGCGTCGGGCGGAGCGGCCAACTGCAAGTGAATGTCCGCGGCGCGGGATGGAAAACAGCGGAGCGGACTCATGAACAGCTCCGGCAGATCGGTCTACGAAGACCTTAGGCGGCAAGGCGTCTCGCGCCGGAGCTTTCTGAACTATTGTTCCTACATGGCATCGCTGCTGGCGTTGCCTCCGGCGGCGGCGTCGGCGATCGCGCAGACGCTGACCGCTTCCGCAAGGCCGAGCGTGATTTGGATTTCCGTTCAGGAATGCACGGGATGCAGCGAGGCCATCCTGCGGTCGTTCGAACCGACGCTCGAGGGACTGATCTTCGATCAGCTTTCGCTGGACTACCACCATGTGCTGCAGGCAGCGGCGGGCTCCGCCGCGGAGAGCGCGCGGGACGACGCGATCAGGCGGAACCACGGGAAATACGTTCTGGTCGTCGACGGAGGCATCCCGATGGCGCAGGGTGGCGCCTTGTCCACGACCGGAGGCAAGAGCGGGCTTGATCTCGTCCGCACCGCCGCGAAAGGGGCCGCCCTCGTCGTCGCCGTCGGTTCGTGCGCAGCGTTCGGCGGCATTCCGGCCGCGGCACCCAATCCGACCGGATCCGGCGGCACCCTTGATGCATTGCGCGCCCTGATCGACGGCGGCTCGGTCACGGCGCCCGTTATCAATGTGCCGGGCTGCCCGCCCGTGCCGGAGGTGATGACGGGCGTCATCATCTACTTCCTCACCTATGGTGCACCGCCGCCGCTCGACGAGCTCCGGCGTCCCGTGCCTTTTTTCGGCCGGACCGTCCACGACGACTGTCCGCGCCTGCCCTTCTTCAACCAGGGTCTGTTCGCGCAGAGCTTCGACGACGAGGGCGCGCGGAAGGGTTACTGCCTCAAGGATCTCGGCTGCAAGGGGCCGACCACCTTCAACGCCTGCACCACGACAAAGTGGAACCAGAAGACGAGCTTCCCGATGTTTTCGGGCCACGGCTGCCTCGGCTGCGCACAGCCGAAGTTCTGGGACCGCGAGGGAGGCTTCTATGGCCGGCTCTTCTGAGCGCACGGCGACCGAGCTTGCCCAGCGGAGCGGACCTGCGCGCGGGGCGGATGGCGGAACCCGGCGGGTCGTCGTCGATCCCGTCACCCGCATCGAGGGGCACCTCCGCATCGAGGCTGACGTCGACGCGGATGGAGTGATCGCCCGTGCGTCGAGCTCAGGGACGATGGTCCGCGGTATCGAAATCATCCTGAAGGGGCGCGATCCGCGCGATGCCTGGGCGTTCACCCAGCGTTTCTGCGGCGTCTGCACGGTGGTGCACAGCATCGCGTCCGTACGCGCGGTCGAACACGCCCTCGGCTACGTCATTCCGCAGAATGCACAGCACATCCGCAACCTGATGATAGCCGCGCAGTTCGTCCACGACCACGTCATGCATTTCTACCATCTGCATGCCTTGGACTGGGTTGATGTCGTTTCGGCGCTGAAGGCCGACCCGGCGGCCGCCGCGGCCCTGCAGGCCTCGCTCAGCGCATGGCCGAACAATTCCGCGGAGCACTTCCGCGGCGTTCAGCAGAGGCTCAAGGCCTTCGTCGAAGGCGGGCAGCTCGGCATCTTTGCAAACGGCTATTGGGGACACCCGGCATACAAGCTGCCGCCGGAGGTCAATCTGCTGGCTGTCGCGCACTATCTCGAGGCGCTCGCCTGGCAGCGCGAAGTCGTGAAGATCCATGCGATCTTCGGCGGCAAGAATCCCCATCCGAACTTCGTGGTCGGTGGTGCCCCGTGCGCGATCAGCGAAACTCCGGATGCCACGGCCGTGTCGCCGCAGAACCTGCGCCTCGTCGGCGACCTGATCGGCAGGATGCGGGAGTTCGTCGACCAGGTCTACCTGCCGGACACGTTGGCGATTGCCGGCTACTACAAGGACTGGACGGATCGCGGCGAAGGAGTTGGCAACTTCCTGTCGTTCGGAGAATTCCCGCAGGGAGTCGGCACCGCCGAACGGACGACGCTCCGGATACCGGCGGGTGCGATCGTCAACCGCGACCTGACCAAGGTGCATCCGGTGGACTTCGAGGATCCGGACGAGATCCAGGAGTTCGTTGCACATTCCTGGTACGACTACGGCGTCGGCAAGCAGGCGGGGCTCCATCCCTACGAAGGCGAAACCACGCTCAATTACACCGGACCGGAGCCGCCATACGAGCGGCTCGACGTCGACCAGTCCTATTCATGGATCAAATCGCCCCGCTGGAAGGGACTGCCGATGGAGGTTGGTCCGCTGGCCCGCGTGCTCGTGCTCTACGCCAGCGGCGACGCGGCAACCCGCGGTCTGGTCGATCACAGCCTGGGCCGGCTGGGCCTGCCGGTGTCGGCGCTGTTTTCGACGATCGGCCGCGTGGCGGCACGGACGCTTGAGACCAAGCTGATTGCCGACGCGATGAGCGGCATGCATGGCGCGCTGATGGCAAACATCGCCGCCGGCGATCTGGCAACCTTCAATGATGTCATGTTCGATCCTTCCACCTGGCCGAAGCGAACGCGCGGCGTCGGCATGATGGAAGCGCCCCGCGGGGCGCTCGCCCATTGGGTCACCATCGAGGATCGCCGCATCGCCAACTACCAGGCCGTGGTGCCGAGCACGTGGAACGCCGGGCCGCGTGACACGGCAGGACGTGAAGGTCCCTATGAGGCGGCATTGCGCGGCCATCGTTTGCACGACCCCGCGAAACCGCTGGAAATTCTCCGCACTGTTCACAGTTTCGATCCGTGTCTGGCCTGCGCCGTTCATGTCGTCGATCCGCACGGCGAGGAGCTGGTCCGGGTGAAAGTGCTCTGATGCCGCACCCGCGCAAACGCACGTTCCTGTCGACAACCGCGCCATTGCGCGCCGGCGCGAAGCATCAGCAGCGGTGGAACGCCGTATTGTCTGGCCTGATCCTGGTTGCTGCGCTGCAGGGCCCGGCGTTGGCACGCCCCGGTTCCGGCTATGGCGATCTCATCGACAGCTACTGCATCGAGCGCGGACGCCTGCGGGTCGGCGCGCATCAAGGACACTGTGCGGCGTGTCACCAGCCGGGCACTTTTGATTCGACGCCCGGGCATCGGGTCGAGCCGAACTGGACGGAATTCGAACGTGGCCGCGCGACAGGTCTGTTCGACTTCTTCTGTCCTGCACTGTCGGTGCCGGCCTCGACGCCCCCGGCCGCCGCCCCGTCGCCGGGATCACCGTCATGGCTTCCGCCATCGCGCGAACCCGCCGCGATGGGTGCGCCGCCGGCAGTGTCATCCGCGGTTCCGCCATCAGACCAGAGGCAGCCGCCGGCTGTACCGCAGCCCGCATCCGGTGCGGCCGTTCCCGCCGCGGACTTGGCCGGCCGCCTCTCGGCCCTGCGCACCGCGCTTCGCATAACAGCCAGCCAGGAGCCGGCATGGCGGGAATTCGCGGATGCCGTCGTCGCGGCGGCGCAGCGCCGGCCGTCCGCCCCCGGGACGGCCGCGCCGGCCGCCCGTCTAAGGGCGCGCGAGCTCGATTTGTCGGAACGCATCGTCGCGCTGCGGGCTGTCAACCGGGCGCTGTCCCGCCTCGGAGCCAAGCTCGACGATACGCAGCGGCGCCTGCTGTCGGACGATTTCGCTCCGCTGCTCGACATCATCTGAACAGGTGGACCCGTCCGGAGCCGCACATGTGCCTCGCCATCCCGATGCAGGTCGAATCAATCGACGGCTTCCTCGCGCGCTGCTCCACCAAGGGCGTGTCGCGGGAGGTCAATCTCTTCCTGCTGCAGGACCGGAAGGTCTCCGTCGGCGATCACGTGCTGGTGCACTTGGGCTACGCAATCGAGATCATCGATGTCGCGGAGGCCTGCCGCTATTGGGAGGCGTTCGACGCGGCGTTGGATGCCATGGGGGAGCGTGCCGATGCATGAACTCTCCGTCTGTCTGTCCCTGCTTGACGAGGTCAGCCGCATCGCACGTGCTTCGGACGCCAGGGCGGTGCGCGTGGTCGCCGTGCGTATCGGCCCCCTTTCCGGCGTCGAACCGGATCTGCTGACCCGGGCGTTTGGCGTGGCGCGGTGCGGCACGCTCGCGGAAACGGCGACGCTGGTCGTCGACATGAGTCACGTGCGCGTGAGCTGCACGGAATGCGGGGCGGAGAACGAAGCCGTTCCGAACCGGCTGCTGTGCGCGCACTGCGGTGGATTCAGGACGCGTGTGATCGAAGGCGACGAACTTGTCCTCTCCGCGATCGAGATGGATGTCGCGGACGACGGCGGACACGCGGGTGCGGCGGAATTGCAGGCGGATGGCGCATAACGCCGTCCGTACGGACCAGTGCGGGGAGAGGATCGTCATGTGCAGGGATTGTGGCTGCGGAGCGCCTGATCGGCATCAAGTGCATGACGCGGACGGCACGCGCATGCACGTGCCGCCCCGCCGGACCGCCAGCCTCGTCGCGAACGTCCTTGCCGACCTGCATTCCGCCAACCGGAAGGAGGCCGGACATAACCGGGAGCACTTCGACCGGCACGGCGTGCTGGCAATCAACCTGATGTCCTCGCCCGGAGCCGGCAAGACGGCGCTGCTCGAGGCCACGATCGGCTGTCTCGGCGCCGAACTCGGCATCGCCGTCATCGAGGGCGACCTCGAGACCGAGAACGACGCCGACAGGATACGTGCGAAGGGCGTGCCGGCGGTGCAGATCACCACGGGCAACGCCTGCCATCTCGACGCCGTCATGGTGCACGATGCCCTGCATCATCTCGATCTCGGCCGTCTCGACGTCCTGTTCATCGAGAACGTGGGCAATCTGGTTTGCCCGGCGGCGTTCGATCTCGGTCAGCACTTCAACGTGACCTTGCTGTCGGCGACCGAAGGGGACGACAAGCCGGCCAAGTATCCGGTCATGTTCCGTGGCAGCGATCTGGTCGTCGTGACCAAGACCGACCTGCTTCCCCACCTTGATGACTTCGACCTGTCGCGCGCCGAGGCCTCGCTCAGGGCTTCCGGCTATGCCGGACCGCTGCTCAAGACGACGACGAAGCGGGCGGGCGGACCGTCCGAATGGATCGAATGGCTTCGCCAGGCCATCGTGGACCACGGTCGGAAGCATGGTCCGGCACGGGGCATCGCACGGAAGCGAGGGCATGCCCATGCCGCGCCGGCGCACGCGGCGGAGCGGCAGCCGTGACATCGTCGGCGCGGACATGGCTTGACCGCATCCGCGATCTTCCGCTCGCACGCCCGGTGAGCATCCTCAACGTGTGCGGCGGTCACGAGCGCACGCTGGCGGCAGCCGGGCTCCGGAAGCTGATGCCTTCGGGTGTCAATCTCATCCCGGGACCGGGATGTCCGGTCTGCGTGTGTCCGGAGGAGGACGTTTTCGAGGCGATCCATCTTGCACTGCATGAACGGGTCGTACTGGTCGCTTTCGGCGACATGCTGCGCGTGCCGGTCAATGTCCCCAAGGGACAGCCGCGTTCGCTCGAACAGGCCAAGGCGCTCGGCGCCGATGTCCGGCCGATTGCGAGCCCGATGGAAGCCGCCGCCATCGCCCGCGGCAGCCCCGAGCGGACTGTCGTGTTCTTTGTTGCCGGCTTCGAGACGACGCTCGCCCCGGTGGCCGCGCTCATCAGCCAGGGACTGCCCCGCAATCTCCTGCTGCTTGTCGCCGGCCGGTTGACATGGCCGGCCGTCGCCATGCTGCTGCGGTCCGAACAGCCCGGCTTCGATGCGCTCATCGCGCCGGGCCACGTGGCGACGGTCATGGGTCCGGAGGAATGGGAGTTCGTGGTCCGCGACCACTCCATGCCTGCCGCCATCGGCGGCTTCACGCCGGAGAGCCTGCTGGCAGCGACCTATTCGACTCTCCGCCAGATCATCGACGGGCGCAGCTTTCTCGACAATTGCTACGGCGAGAGCGTCAGACCCGGCGGCAATCCGACCGCACGGCGCTGCATCGCCGAGACCATGGATGTGGTCGACGCCGGCTGGCGCGGGATCGGGATCATTCCGGATTCCGGCTATCGGCTGCACCCCGCATATGCGGCACATGACGCGCGGCTGCATTTCCCTGCCGATGACCGCGGGCCGCGGCCGCGCCGCGGGGAGATGCCGCCCGGTTGCGACTGCGCGCGTGTCATCCTCGGCAAGGTGCTTCCCACGGACTGCCGGCTTTACGGAAGCGCCTGCACGCCCGACTCCGCCATCGGGCCTTGCATGGTTTCGGATGAAGGCGCGTGCCATGTCTGGTGGAGCGCGGGGCATCGCCGCACGGGATCCCGCCCTGCCGCGATCAGGGCGGTTCGGGCGGACGCCGATCGGACCGCGCCGTGAAGACCTCGGCTCCTGCGCCGGCGGCACCAGGCAGCGTCTGCGGGCGTTTCCGCCCGGTCATCGTCGGCATCGGCAACACCCTGCTCGGCGACGAGGGCATCGGTGTCCATGTCGTCCGCCGTCTACGGCATCTTGTGCCGGCCGATAGCGGCATCGAGCTCGTCGACGGAGGCACGTTGAGCTTCAATCTGCTGCCGGTGATCGAAAGCACGGCCTGCCTGATCGCCGTGGATGCAGCCGACTTCGGCGAGTTGCCCGGCTCCGTTCACTGCCTGGTCGGGGACGACTTCGACCGGTTCCTCGGCCGGTCGCGGCACACCGCGCATGAGGTCGGACTGAGGGAGCTGCTCGACATGGCGCGGCTTGGAGGCCGCTTGCCCGGCCGCCGCGCACTGGTCGGAGTGCAGCCGCAGCGGATCGACTGGGGCGAAGAGCCGACCGAACTGGTCGCCGCCGCTATCCCCGCGGCCGCCGATCTGGCGCTGGGTCTGGCGGACGAATGGTGCCGGCTGCCGCCGCTCGAAGGTGTGCATGATGCTTGAGGTCCGGCAAAGCACGACCGTTGCGGGCCGCCGGATCGTGGTTGCCGGCCGGGTCCAGGGCGTCGGCTTCAGGCCGTTCGTCAAACGCCTTGCGTGTCGTCTCGGTCTGTCCGGCTGGGTCCGCAACCATGCCGGCGCCGTCCAAATCATGGTCTGCGGCGACGCGGACTCCCTCGACCGGTTCATCGCGGACCTGATCGCCGAGGCTCCGCCATTTGCGCGGCCGCGGTTGCACGAGGCCGCTCCTTGCGATGCCGCAGACACCGACGGATTTCTCATCCTGGACAGCGAAGGCGGCGATGTCCGCCGTGCGGACGTCGCACCGGATCAGTCCGTCTGCGAGGAATGCCTGGCGGAAATGCGCGATCCCGGCGCGCGCCGCCACCGGTATCCGTTCACTAACTGCACGCAATGCGGCCCCCGATACACCATTGTCCGCGCACTGCCATATGATCGCGCGAACACCACGATGGCCGGCTTCGCGATGTGCGAGCACTGCCGCCGCGAGTATGCTGATCCTTTCGATCGCCGCTTCCACGCCGAACCGATCGCCTGCCCCGACTGCGGGCCGCAACTGCGCTTCGTGGCCCCCGGGCGTGATACCTCGCCATCGGGCGGCGACGCCATTGCAGCCACTGTCGACGTGTTGAGGAACGGCATGACAGTGGCCGTCAAGGGCATCGGCGGCTACCACTTGATGTGCGACGCGACGAGCGAGACCGCCGTCGGACGGTTGCGGCACGCCAAGCGGCGGCCGCACAAACCCTTTGCGGTGATGGTGGCACCACGGCCTTCGGACGACCGGTTCGCGCTTGGCCGGCTGGCGGAAATCGGCGGGGTCGAGGAAGCCGCCTTGTTCAGTGCCGCCCGGCCGATCGTTCTTGTCCGCAGACGGCGCGCCGCCGCGCTCGCCCCCGCGGTTGCCCCCGGCCTCGATGAGGTCGGCCTGATGCTGCCGTACAGCCCGCTGCACGAGCTCATTCTCGATGCATTCGGGCGGCCTGTCGTGGCCACCAGCGCCAACATCAGCGGCGAGCCCGTTCTGACAATCGCCGAGGACGTCGAGGCGCGGCTGGCGGGATGCTGCGACGCGTTCCTTCACCACGACCGTCCGATCGAGCGGCCGGCCGACGATTCCGTGATCCGTGTCATCGCCGGCAAGCCCAGAATCCTCCGGCTCGGGCGCGGAGTTGCGCCGCTTGCGATCGGCACCCCCTACCGGTCGGCCGAAGCCGTGCTCGCCTGCGGAGGCCAGCTCAAGACCACCGTTTCGTTGGCGTTCGACGACCGGGTCGTCGTCTCCCCGCATATCGGGGACATGGGAAACCTGCGCTCGAGCCGCGTGTTCGGAAACGTGACGCAGGGAATGCAGTCGTTGTTCGGCATCGGCGCGCGGCGCGTCGTCCACGACGGCCATCCGGATTTCACCAGCACGCGCTGGGCCCGGCGGCACGTGTTGCCTGCCGCAGCCGTGCAGCATCACTTCGCGCATGCCTCCGCGCTGGCAGGCGAACACGGGAAGACAACGCACCTCCTGGTCTTTGCATGGGACGGGCTGGGGTACGGCACGGATGGAACGCTATGGGGGGGCGAGATGCTGGCCGGTTGTCCCGGCCGCTGGCGGCGTGTGGGCACGATTCGTCCGGTCCGGATCGTCGGCGGCGACCGCGCCGCTCTGGAGCCGTGGCGCAGCGCGTGCTCCTTCTGCTGGGAGACAGGCGTCGAATGGGGCAGCCATCGTCCGGAATTTTCCGCCATGCGGCATGCCTGGCAGGAAGGGTCCGCCACGCAGCGGACCAGCTCGGTCGGACGGCTGTTCGATGCGGCAGCGGCGCTGCTCGGGCTGGTCGAAACGGCAAGTTACGACGGGCAAGCTCCGGCCCTCGTCGAATGCGCGGCCTCCGCGCTGCCTGCGGGTGCGCCGCTTCCGGTGCATGACGACGGCACGATCCGGACCGTCGATTGGAGCCCGCTTGTTCCGTTGTTGCTGGACGCTCGGTCGTCCGTCGGCCGCCGCGCGGCGGCTTTCCATGCGGCACTGGCTGCGACGATCCTGGCGGAAGCGCGCCATTGGCGCGCGGTCGACGGGACGGATTCGGTCGGACTGACCGGCGGCGCGTTCCAGAACAGGCGCCTGACGGAGCACGCGGCCTCTGCGCTGGAACGCGACGGCTTCGCGGTGTTGCTGCACGAACGCGTGCCGCCGAATGACGGCGGTCTCAGCTTCGGCCAGGCGGTCGAGTTCGCGGCGGGGAGTGCAGGCACATGATGGCGGGCACAGGACGAAGCGGTTCGTCCGCTGTTTCGGATGGCCATGTCTCGCTGGCGCACGGCAACGGCGGACGCCGGATGCGGTTGCTGATCGAGGAATTGTTCGCACGCCATCTCGGCAATCCGCTGCTCGATTGCGGGGCCGATGCGGCGCCGTTGCCACCGCTGCCGGGGGACGTCACGCCGCTGGTCACAACCGACGGCTTCACGGTCGATCCGCTGGAATTTCCCGGCGGCGATATCGGAAGCCTGGCCGTGCACGGCACGGTCAATGATCTTGCTGTGTCCGGTGCCGAACCGCGGTACATGACGCTCAACTGCTTCCTCGAAGAAGGCTTCGATCTTCGGATTCTCGATCGCCTTGTCGCGTCGATGGCGGCGGCGGCGCGGGAGTCCGGCGTATCGGTGGTCGCGGGCGATACCAAGGTCGTCCGGCGCGGCGAAGGCGGCGGCGTCTACCTTGCAACGACCGGCATCGGAATCCGTCCGGCGGCCCTTGATCTCGGCCTGGGCCGCATCGCCGCCGGAGACCGCATCCTGGTGAGCGGACCAGTCGGCGACCACGGGACCGCCGTCCTGCTGGCGCGGGGCCAGTTCGGGCTCAGCGGCGATCTGCTGTCGGACTGCGCCAGCGTCCTCCCGGTGACCCGCGCGCTGCTTGCCGTGCAGGGCCTGCGCTTCATGCGCGATCCGACGCGCGGCGGATTGGCCACCGTGGCGCACGAAATCGTGCGGCATACCGGCTTGGGCGTCCGGCTGTCTGAGCAGGACGTTCCGATCCGCGGGCAGGTGCGCGCGGTCTGTGAAATGCTCGGCTACAATCCGCTCTATCTTGCCTGCGAGGGCCGCGTGGTCGCCGTGGTTGACCCGGCTTCCGCGGGCGCCGCGCTGGCGGCGATGCGGGGCCCCGGCCGGTCGCCCGCGGCCGCCTGCATCGGCACGGTGGGCGCCGACGAACCCTGTGTCGTCCTGGAAACGGAGCTCGGCGGCGAGCGGTTGATCGAGGAGCTCGAAGCCGACCCCCTGCCGCGGATCTGCTGAGGTTCCGCGACCGCGAGCTCATCCGTCATGTGCCTGGTCCGAGCCGTCGTCGAAGCGCATCGACGGCGTCATGCATCTCGGCGTCATCTGCCTTCAGCAGATCCGGTATCCGGGCAATCTCGATGAATTCGCCGACAGTATCGCCGGCGGTGTTGCGCTGCGTGCCCCACCATACCCCGGCGGTACCGGTTTCCTCGAACGAGCACGAGCCGACGCCGTGCACGGTCGCTTCGACCTCGCCTTTTCCCAGAAATCCGCGGATGGCGTGGAGGCCGTCCGGTGGCAGCGGAAGCCGGCGGAGATCGATACGCGCCGCTTCTCCGTTTGCGAGCAGGCTTGCCAGCTTCGCTTCAACTTCGCGGAGCACCGCCTGGATCATCGGCTGGTCGATCGGGCTTCCGAATCCGGTCGTCGCCTGCACGCGGGCCATCACCAGCTCCGTTCTGCCAAGCTTCCGCTCCGGACCGGACGCGCTGCCGTCATCCTCGAGCCGGCGCGTGTCCCCGGACAACAACGGTCAGCTCGACTTCGTGAGCCATCATCAGCGGCACCAGCACGGCTCCGAAAAGGGCCCGCTTCACTTTAAGCATCTCAGTCACCTTAGTGTTGCAGATGTTTCAATCCGGCTGCGGCATACGGATCACTTCGCCGGCGTGCCGACGGAGGCTCCCGGCATGGGGGCCAATCCGAGCACCATCCTGCGCTGGTCCGCTGTCAGGGCCTTGGCCGCTTCGCCGACGGCACGGATGAAGGACAGCCGCATATCGGATCTGAGCTTCTCGATCTCGCGCAACTTGGCCTCGATCGCGGCGGCGTCGGGTTGTTCGGCCGCTGTGATCATCCACAGCGCCTGCTCTGCGTCGTCGATCTTCCGCTGGGCGGCTGATTGCTCGACCAATGTGCGCTGTTTGGTGCCGTTCAACGAGGTCGTCTGCTCGACGCTGAAACCGAGCTTGTCGGAATAGTCGAGGAAGAAACCACTGGCGCCGACGTGATAGAGATGGGACGCGCCGGCAAAGCCGGGAAGCGCGGACGTCATGGTCATGGTCGTGCCCGCTCCGGGAGCCTTGCCCATCGCTCCCATGCAGCACATGCCGCCCATCCCGCCCATGCCGCCCATGCCGCCGCTGCCCTGATCGGTCATCGTGCCGGTCCCGGCCATCCCCGGACTGGACATGCCGGACATGCCACCCATACCGCCGCGTTTGCCCATCTCGTCCATCATCGCCAGCCGCACAGGTTCATCGGCAACGGGCGCGGCATGCGTGTGGCCGGCGACGGACAGCCAACCCAGGGCGGCAACAGGGATCAGCAGCTTCAATCCGCTATAGCTCGACTTGATATCTGACATGGCGATTCCTCCTCAAAGAGCGCACTTCACCAAAGGAGCCGGAGTCCGGCGACAAGATAGACCGAGGAGGTTCGCTTCAACTCCCGCTCCGCGATCGCGGCCGTCTCGCCGACCTTCCGGTCCCAGGCGACGCCAATGTAGGGCGCGAAGTTGCGGAGCATCTCGTAGCGGAGCCGCGCTCCCAGTTCGAAGTCGGTGATGCCCCGGCCGAGGCCGAGCTCAGTGACGGATTGCGCCTGGATCCGGACATCGATCCGCGGCTGGAAGATCAGTCGGTTCGTGATCAGCAGATCGTGCCACGCCGTGAATGAACCTGATATGTCCCCCTTCTCGCTCACATAGGCGTCGGCATCGATTTCGATGAAACCAGGCGCCAAGCCTTCGACGCCGATCACGGCATAGGTGCGCGAAGGCTTTGGCGAGAAATCGTGGCGCACGCCAATCTGGAGATCAAAGTAGTAGCTGATCAGCCGTGAATAGAGGACCTGTATCTGGGCTTCGTCGAACTTCTTGGCCCGGCCGTCGTAAAAGCCTTCGGATTTCAAAAACAACTTGTCGTAATCGGTCCCGACGTAGGCTTCCAAGTCCCAGCGTGCGTTGTCGCTGCCGCCAAGGCGATTCCATTCCAGCTTGTCAAACCGGACGGCGTAATAGACCTGCTGGTCCGGAAAGCTTGCCGAGTTCGGGTTTCGAAGCCATATCGGCGATTGGCGGAACTTTGCTTCCTCGGCTGTCTGGGCCACCGCGATTGACGCCGAGGCCATGACGCAGAGGCTACCGACTGCAGCCGCGACAAGCGCCTTCATGGCAACCGCGCCGCCGTTTGCCTGACCACGTTGACCTGGCGCATCATGCCGGTCTCCATGTGGTAGAGCAGATGGCAGTGGAAAGCCCACGGTCCCTCCGCATCGGCCGGGATGTCGACGTCGAGCGTGGTGCCCGGTTTGATGTTGACCGTGTGCTTCACCGGGTTGCGCACGCCGTTCCCGACTTCCGGTAGCATCCAGGTGCCATGGATGTGCATCGGATGGTTCATCATCGTTTCGTTGATGAAGCGGAATCGGGCGCGTTCGCCCAGGCGCAGGACGATCGGATCGGCCTCGCTGAACTTGCGTCCGTTGATCGACCAGAAGAACCTCTGCATGTTGCCGGTCAGACGGATCTCGATGATCCGGTCGTAGCGCTTGTACGGGTACGGCCTGAGAGGCTTGAGGTCCCGGTAGGACAGCACTCTTGTGCCCGGCGGCGCCCCGGTGTCATGCACGACCGGGTCCGGCATCCCGTGACCGGCGCCCCGTCCGACGCTCAGCATGTCTTCGGCCCCCTGTTCCGCGATGGGCTCCGCGGGGCCGGCGTGACCCATGCCGGATGGTTGCTGCCGTGCGGCCGCAGGCCTCCGTGGCATGCCTTGCATGCTGCCGTGATCCGGAGCCGCCGTCGGCGCGTGAGCCGGCGGCATGTCTTCGCGCGCCATGGCTTCTCCGGCCGCGGCGCCGTGCTTCATCCCGGGCATGCTGGGCGCGACGGGCGCCTTCTTCTTCGTCCCTTGCCCGTTGCCCTTGCTGCGCTCCATCCCGGGCATGTCGCCGTGAGCCGGCGTGACACCTCCCGGACGGCCGGGCTTCCTTGAACGGTCCATCCCGGGCATGTCTTCCATGCCGTCCATGCCGACCGGGCTGGGCGGCACGACATGCCCCGGCATGTCCTGCTCCGGACGCAGCGTCCCGCGGTCGAGACCGGTGGGGCCCGGGTTCATGGCCATCTCGGACATCGAGACCAGACGACGCGGACGGTGCGGCGGCAGGCTCCCGATCATCCCGGGGCGCGGTGCAAGCGTGGCACGTGCAAAGCCCGTACGATCCATGGCCTCAGCGACAATCGTGTAGGCCTTGTCTTCGGCAGGCTGCACGATGACGTCGTAGGTCTCGGCAATCGCAATGCGGAATTCATCGACCTGCACCGGATGCACGTTGTTGCCGTCGGCCTGCACCACGGTCATGCGGAGCCCCGGGATGCGAACGTCGAAATAGGTCGACGTCGCAGCGTTGATGAATCGGAGACGCACGCGTTCGCCGGGCCGGGCCAATACGGTGAAATTCCGGTCGGGTGGACGTCCGTTCACGAGGAACGTGTATCCCGACACGTCGGAGACATCGGTCGGCTCCATCCGCATCAGGCTCCAGGTGATCCGATCGTTGATGATGGCCTGCCGTGCTTTCGCGTCCGGCGCGCTGCTCAATTCCTTGAACAGCCCGACCAATGTCCGCCGGTTGAAATTGTACCAGCTGCTGTCGGACTTGAGGTTCCTGACGATCCGGTTGGGATTCTCGTCGGTCCAGTCCGAAAGCATGATCACGTAGTCCCGGTCGTACGCGAATGGTTCTCGCCCGCGTGGCTCGACGATGAGCGGCGCGTAGACCCCGAGCTGTTCCTGTTCACCCGACGAATGGCTGTGGAACCAGTAGGTGCCCGCCTGCCGGACCTTGAAGCGGTAGGTGAATGTCTCGCCGGGTCTGATGCCGTCGCCAAAGCCGGGTGAAATGCCCGGAACGCCGTCCATTTCCGGGGGAACGATAAGGCCATGCCAGTGGATCGAGGCGTTCTCGTCCAGGCGGTTGGTGACATGGATCACCGCATCTTCGCCTTCCTTGAGCCGGAGCACCGGCCCCGGAAGCTGGCCGTTGATCAGCATGCCGACGCGCTCGCGCCCCGTGATGTTGACGGCACGGCGCTCGATGACGATCTGGTGGGTTGCCGCCGATAGCGATCCGCACTGAAGCGCGAGGCCGAGCAGGAAGACCGCGCCGTTTACGATGCGGCGCCAAGTTGCCACGCGCATACCATATCTCCCACGCGGACGCTTTCAGCGCGCGTACTGCGGATGCAAAGTCAGCGATCCACGAATACCCAGAGCCGGCCGGGCGGTCTTTAACTCACATTAAATTTTCGACGACGGCCGGCGGCCCGGAAATCGCCTGCCCCGTGCAGACTTCGGATTCCGCAGCCGGGCGGGACTCCGCGAACGGACCGGCTGCGGGCCACCCGTAGATGAGCCGGAAGATTGCTTCCCGCATTCTCGACCTGCCGCTCCTCGAGATCGACAATCCGCTGTCCGGCCTCCTTCAGCGCGGGGCTGCCCTCAAGGCATGGACTTTTGATGCAGATTAAACCTGAAACCCTGGTCCTGGGATAAGCGTGGCGCATGAAGAGCACGGTCATTACAGGGGTGCTGGCGGATGCCGCACGGAACGACAACCGGCGGCACCGAGCTCTGCAGCCACCGCTGTTCGCCACCGCTTGATCAGGGGCCGGGGGATGCGCGTTGCGCCAATCATGGTTGCGGTCCTTGCGGTCACCGGAGCTGCAGGCGGTTACGCATACTGGCTGCAGGACCAGGCGGGACGGGTTCCTGCTGGTCTGGCACGCGCCAATGGCCGCATAGAAATCGAACGTGCCGACGTTGCAAGCAAGCTTGCGGGCCGGATCGCCGAAGTGCGCGTCAACGAGGGGGCATTCGTCAAAAAGGGAGACGTCCTGGTCCAAATGGACACGACGGAAATCCTCGCCCAGCTGGCGGCGGCAAGGGCGGAGGTAAACCGTTCGCAGCAGGGGATCGCCCGCGCTCGCGCGGACATTGCGCTGCGGGAGGCGGAATTGAAGCTCGCCGAAGCCGACCTCAGACGCGTCGTCGAACTTGCGCGTACCAACATCGCGACACAGGCGGAGCTGGACCGCCGCACCGCGCAGCGGGACGTTTCGAAGGCTGCGCTCGAGGGAGCGGCCGTCGCAATCGAGGACGCGAAAGCGGCAAAGGATGTCGCCGAGGCCGTGGTTGCGCAGATCGAGGCCACGGTCGCCGACATGGTCCTGAAAGCGCCGGTGTCGGGACGGGTCGAATACCGTCTTGCCCAGGCTGGCGAGGTGGTCGCTTCCGGAGGGCGTGTCCTGACGCTGCTCGATCTTTCGGATGTCCACATGACCATCTTTCTCCCGATCAGCGAGGCCGGCCGCGTCGAGCTCGGCTCCCAGGCGCGGATCGTTCTCGATGGCGCTCCTGAGTACGTCGTGCCGGCGAACGTCATCTTCATTGCGGCCGAAGCGCAGTTCACGCCGAAATACGTGGAGACCGCGAATGAGCGCGAAAAACTGATGTACAGGATCAAGCTGCACATCGATCCGCAGCTCCTCGAAACATACCGCGGCCATGCGAAAGCCGGCATGACCGGCAACGCCTTCGTTAAAATCCGCTCGGGCGCGCAGTGGCCGGCCAACCTCGCACCGAGGCTGCCGAATGCCCATTGATCGGAAGCCGGCGGTTCGGGCTGATCAGGTCGGTCATCGGTACGGCGGCAGGATCGCGTTGGAGGGCATTGGCCTGTCGATACCGGCCGGAGCAAGCGTGGCGTTCATAGGACCTGACGGAGTGGGCAAGTCGACGCTGCTCGCACTGCTCGCCGGCGTCAAACGCATTCAATCCGGCTCCATGACCGTGCTCGGCGGGGACATGTCGTCCCGGAAGCATCGCGATACGGTGGCTCCGCGCATCGCATACATGCCTCAAGGGCTGGGACGCAACCTCTATCCGACCCTTTCCGTCGCCGAGAACATCGACTTCTTCGGCCGTCTGTATGGCCAGTCCGACCGCGAACGCCGGTGGCGAACCGCACGTCTGCTCGCTGCCACCGGTCTTGATCCGTTTCCGGACCGGCCCGCCGGCAAATTGTCTGGCGGGATGAAGCAGAAGCTCGGCCTCTGCTGCGCACTGGTCCACGATCCCGACCTCCTGATCCTCGACGAGCCGAC
This sequence comes from Xanthobacteraceae bacterium, assembly GCA_019746355.1. The sequence continues at coordinate 29,249 of JAIESC010000038.1, forward strand.
AACCGGCGTCGACCCGCTCTCCCGTCGGCAATTCTGGAGCCTCGTGGACAACATGGCTGCTGAAAGGCCCGGCACCACCCTGTTGGTGGCCACCGCCTACATGGAAGAGGCTGCGCGGTTCGGCCACGTCGTTGCGATGGACGAGGGCAGGATCATCGCCGCCGGCGATCGCGCGAACATCCTTGACCGGGCGAACGCAAAGACGCTGGAGGAAGCCTACACCCGGCTTCAGCGTCCCGAGCGCCGTGGTGAGCGCGGGTCGTTCGTCATTCCGCCGCTGCGGCGCAATGCAGGTGCTCCGGCAATTGTCGCCGAGGGACTGACGATGCGTTTCGGCGAGTTCACCGCCGTCGATCACGTGAGCTTCGGGATCGAGCGAGGCGAAATTTTCGGATTTCTCGGTCCGAACGGTTGCGGAAAGACGACCACGATGAAGATGCTCGCGGGACTGCTGCCTGCAAGCGACGGACACGCGGTGCTCCTGGGCAAACCCGTCAACGCGCAGGACATCTCCAACAGGATGCGTGTGGGCTACGTGTCGCAGTCGTTTTCGCTGTACGAGGAAATCAGCGTGCGTGCGAATCTGCAGTTGCATGGACACCTGTACCGTATCCCTGCGGAGGAGCTGGACGCCCGCGTCGAAGCGGATCTTGTCCGCTACGGGCTCGCGGGCATGGCCGACGTCCTGCCTTCCGCACTGCCGCTCGGCATGCGTCAACGGCTGCAGCTTGCCGCTGCCTGCCTGCATCGGCCGGAGGTGCTGATCCTCGACGAGCCGACTTCCGGTGTCGATCCGGCCGCCCGCGACCGGTTCTGGCGTCTGCTGGTCGAGATGTCCCGCCGGGACGGCGTCACGATTTTCATATCGACGCACTTCATGAACGAAGCGGCGCGCTGCGACCGGATCTCGTTGATGCATGCCGGCCGGGTTCTCGCCGTCGGCAGTCCGGAGGAGTTGCAACGGAACCACGCCGCTGCCAGCCTCGAAGACGCGTTCATATCCTATCTGGTGGAAGCCGTGCCGCATGCCGGCCGCGGCGCCCCCCCTCCACCTGAGCGGAAGCCACCGGCCCCATCCGACGTCCGTGAGCTCGGCGAAGCCGTCCGGGTCCGCGCCTCCATCAAGGCGTCCCTGCTGCGGACCTGGGCTTTCGCGCGGCGCGAAGCCTTGGAGGTTGGAAGGGACCGTGTCCGGCTGGCATTCGCGCTGCTCGGCCCGCTTCTCCTCATGGCAGCATTCAGCTACGGCATCTCGTTCGACATCGAAAACATCCGCTATGCGGTGCTTGACCGCGACCAGTCGCTGGAGAGCCGCTCGTTTCTCGATCAGTTTGCCCATTCGCGCTATTTCGCAGAGCAACGACCGCTCAAGGACGAGTTCGAAATCGATCGCCGTCTTCGGTCCGGCGAGCTGCGGTTTGCCATCGATGTCGCTCCCGGATTCGGCCGCGACCTTCTGCAGCAACGCCGTCCGCAAGTGAGCTTCTGGCTCGACGGCGGCAACACGTTCCCAGCGGAGACCGCCCGCGCCTACATCCAGGGGGTCGTCCTGGCCTACGCGTCCGACCGGTACCGCCGCGCATTCGGCAAAGCCCGCGACCGGCTGCCTATCAATATCGAGCCGCGTTTCCGGTACAATCAGGATTTTCGCAGCGTGTTCGCCATCACCCCCGGGACCATCATGCTTCTGCTGGTCGTATTTCCAGCGATGCTGACTGCGCTCGGGGTCGTTCGGGAGAAGGAGCTGGGCTCGATCACGAACGTCTACGCGTCGCCCGCCGCGGTCGGAGAATATCTCGTCGGCAAGCAGGTCCCCTACATTGCGATAGGCCTTCTCAGTTTTGTCAGCCTCGTGGCGCTGGCGTCCGGCGTTCTCGGCGTCGTCCCGAAAGGATCATTGCTCGCCCTGACGGCCGCGGCATCCGTCTACATATTCGCCGCAACGGCATTCGGTCTCCTCGTCTCGGCATTTGTCACGACGCAGGTCGCCGCGATCTTCGGCACCGCAATCCTGACCGCGATGACCGCCGCGCATTATTCGGGCTTCCTTTTTCCGGCATCGACCCTCGAAGGGCCCGGACGCGTGATGGGACTTTCGTTTCCCGCACTCTGGTTCCAGACCGTGAGCCTCGGCGTCTTTGCCAAGGGTCTCGACGGATCCGCCTTCATCCGGGAAATCAGCGTGCTTTCCGGATTCGGCGTTGTCTTTCTCCTGCTCGCCCGCCTTTCGGTCCGCAAGCAGGGAGTCTGATGATGCGTCGCTGGTTCGCCAACGTCTTCCATCTGGGCGTCAAGGAATTCGCCAGCCTTTCGCGCGACGTCGTGATGGTCGCGTTGATCGTCTATGTCTTCACGCTCGCCGTCTACTCCGAGGCAACGGCCATGAGGACCGACGTGAGCAACGCCGCGGTTGCTGTCGTCGACGCCGATCAATCGACCTTGTCGTCACGGATCAAGGATGCCCTGCAGCCGCCGTATTTCCGGACGCCGCGCGAAATCGACCGCGCCGAACTCGACCGGTTGATGGATAAGGGCCTTTACATCTTCGTCCTGGAAATGCCTCCTCGGCTCGAAGCCGATCTCTTGGCGGGCCGAAGTCCGTCGATCCAGATCAACGTGGATGCGACGGCGGTGACCCAGGCGGCGGTGGGGACCGCCTACATCCGGGAAATCATCGTCCGCGAAACGGCCGGGTTCCTCAGGCAACGAGGCGCCGAAGTGGCAGCTCCCATCGAGCCGGTCGTCCGCGCATTGTTCAACCAAAATCTCGAAGCGATCCGCTTCACGGCCAGCATGGGCGTCATCAACAACGTCACCATTCTGGCCATCATCCTGGTCGGCGCTGCGGTCATGCGCGAAAGGGAGCGCGGCACCATCGAACACCTGCTGGTGATGCCCGTGCGGCCGAGCGAGATCGCTGCGGCAAAGATCTGGTCGAACGGCCTCGTCATTCTCCTGGCCGCGGCATTCTCCCTTCACGTGGTGGTTCACGCGATCCTGCAGGTACCGATTGTTGGTTCGGTGGAATTGTTCCTTGCCGGAGCGGCAATCTACCTGTTTGCGGTGATGTCGCTCGGCATCCTGCTCGCGACGATCGCGAATTCGATGCCCCAGTTCGCGTTGCTGTCCATACCGGTCTTTGTGCTCATGTTCCTGCTGTCGGGCACGTTCACGCCGTTCGAAAGCATGCCGGCGTTGCTGCAGGACATCATGTATGTCTCGCCGTCGACGCACTTCGTGCGATTCGCCCAGGCCGTCCTGTACCGTGGGGCCGGCATGACGGTCGTATGGCGGGATCTCGCGATCATGGCGGTTCTGGGCGGTGTGTTTCTTTTCGCTGCCCTGTCGCGCTTCAAGGCCGTGCTCGCCAAGCAGGCTCTTTGAAACCTGCGGAACTGGACCTCGACGTCTCCCGTCCCGCGCCGATGCTCGCGTCAGGCACCTAACCCGGCGCGTTGCGGCCGGTCCAGGCGAAGGCCGTCTGGGCGTCGACCCGGGCCACGTCGACGAGCTTGTCGGGATTGAGGATGCGCAGGCGCTTGTAGTGAAACTCGAGGATTCCTTCGGCGCGGAGGCCGTGCAGGATCCTGTTGACATGCACGCCGGTGAGACCGGTCATGTCGCCGATATGTTCCTGTGTCAGCGGCAGATGCATCTCCTCGCTGCGGTATGCGGGCCATTGCATGCGGCTCCGGACGAACAGCTCGAGCAGCGCCCGGGCGACCCGTTGGCGCGCCGGGCGGCGGCCGATGCTGGACAGATGGTCGTAAGCGAGGTTGCGCTCGCGCCAGACGGTCTGCAGGAGGCGCAACCCGATGCCGGGATGGTGTTCGATCAGCGGCTCGAGCCTTTCGTGCGGAATCAGGCAGACCGTGACATCCGTCAATGCCTCGGCGCCGTACACCGCCATCCGGCCCGGGGACAATCCGAGAAGCGCGCCGGGCAGCGCGAAATTGAGAATCTGGCGCCCGCCGTCGTCGACGAGATCGTACAGCAGCACCCATCCTTCGACGAGATGATGGATTGCATCGCACCGTTCGGTCGGACGGAACAGCGCTTGTCCCGCCTTGATGGTGCGATCGCCGGATTTGTAGCCCGCGATGATGCCTTGCACCTTCGGTGCGCAGTCCCGGCACAGGCCTTCGATGCTTGCCCGGCACGCCTTGCAATCGACGGGAAGTCTGCCCGACCTCCCCTTCGGAAGAACTGCCATCCGTTCACGCCCGGCACGCTACGGACGAAGCCCTCGTCCGGGGGGAGCGGGTGGCAGGCGGCTCGCCAAGGCGTCCGAGAGTTCGGCTCCGGCGATGTTCCGCCGGGACGGGAAAACACCTCTCCTCTTGTCTATGACGTTCGGGCCTTGGTCCGGATTACACCTTTGCCGGTCCGGACGCGCACCGGGGCTCGACGGCGTCCGGACCGCAACCGCTTGGTGTATTCGCATCCGCAGTCGAAATACCCGTGCACGGGGCACGTCTCGCACGTCTGCGTCAGCGCGCGGTGCAACGCCTGCCGGGCGCGGTGGAGGCGGACGGTGAGATTTCCCGGAGTCAGGCCCAGGTCGGCGGCAACGCTTTCCCGCGTCTCGCCTTCCAATTCCACGCGGCGCAGCACGTCCGCGTATTCCGGCTTGAGCAGCGGAAGTATCCTTGCAAGGCACTTGCAGACGACGTCGTCGATCTCCTCCGTCAAGGACGGAGCCGCCGCGTCCTTCCGGCCGAAGTCGGCTTCGGCGCGCATGCGCACCGCGTTGCGCCGCCAGTGATCGCTCAGGGCGCTCTGCAGCACACGCCGCAGCCAGACGACTGCGCTTTCCTCCTTCCGCAACTGGGAAGCATGGGCGACGACCCGGAGGTAGAACTGCTGCATGACCTCCTCGGCCTCGCCATGGTTGCGCAGCCTGCGCCGGAGGAATTGCAGAAACGTTTTGTGGACCTGCCGCAACGTGTCCATGGCCGCAGGAGTGAGCTTCCCGTCCGCTGCGTCCGGCTCTGTATTTTCCATCTGACAGTCTGCCTCGCCTGACGCGAACCTCACATTGTCCGAGCTTCATCCGCTGCCGCCTGCCTGCGGAACCTGTGCCGGACCGGCATGCTTTGCTGCGCCGTATCCGGTCGTATGGACACGCCGACGTCGATCCACGGAAGCGCCGCCTCGGGACCGATCCTCGCAACATCGGCGAGCCTGTCCGGGTTGAGGATGCGGAGCCGTCGATAATGGAATTCGGCGATGCCTTCCCTGCGCAGATCCCGGAGTACGCGGTTGACGTGTACACCGGTCAGGCCGGTCGCATCCGCGATATGCTCCTGGGTCAGCGGCAGATGCATTTCCTCGCTGCGATGGCCCGGCCATCTCATCCGGCAACGGACGAAAAGCTCGAGCAGCAGATGCGCCACCCGCTTCCGCGCCGATCCCCGGCCGATGCTCGACAGATGGTCATAGGCAAGGCTACGGTCCCTCGCGATCAGTCCCGCCAGCTGCATGCCCGCATCCGGGAATTCGCGGAACAGCAGACCGAGCTTGTCGTGTGGCACCGTATGCACGACAGCGTCGGTCAATGCCTGGGCGCTGTAGCTGACCGCGGCTCCGCGCGTGGGCACGAAGGCGAGCACCGCCCCGGGCGGGACAAACTCGAGGATCTGCCTGCGGCCATCCTCGACCAGGTTGTAGAGGGCAACCCATCCGTCAACGAGGGAATAGATGGCCTCTCCCTTGTCTCCTATCCGGAAAAGATCGCAGCCGGCCTTGATTTCGCGATTGGCGGACTTGTAGCGGTCGGCCGCAACCACGACATCCGTCGGCCAGTCGCGTCGCGGATTCGCCGCGTGTGCCAAAGCTGGGTGGGAATCCCGTGGACCGCCTTTTGCGGCGTGCGCAAGATGGGACATCTTCGCGACTCCTGTTGAATGCTTTCTCTGAGAGAGGGCGGAAACCGCCCCTTGCGGGTACGTAGCCGTGCCCAATCACGTCTCGATCAGAGAAAGATTCGCGGAGGTCGAAACTGGCTGCTCAGTGCGGTGGGATGAAGAAGTGGCGTCGGTGCGGACCGCAAGTCCGCATGTGGACCGGATTCCGGCAGGCATGTTGCGGATGTGGCGATCCCGGCGATACAGGCGGTGCAGCACGAAACACCGCAGCCGCTCGCCGGCGGGCATTGACCCAGCAGAGTGGCGCAGCAGCCCTTTGCAGCGAGTCGGGCCTGCGCCATGCGGACCCGATGTTTGGCCACGACTGGTTTGAAGGTCGATTTCCCGTATCTGGATTTGTGGACCCAAGAAGCGCCTTCGGCAGCGACGGGAATGGCTCCTAACAAGGCGTACGATCTCTTTTCGGGGCAGGCATGCGATGTTGCTGCTGTCAGCAGGGAAAAAAATGCCAGGATTGCAAGCAGCGCTGCGCACTTCGCGGACCGGCCTCCAACGCGCCGGCGCCAACCGGCCGCGCGGCGATGTCGGGTCAATCGGAGGATGCGCCAAGCAGGCATCGGGCCCTCAACAAGTCCAACAATAGCTTATTATTGTCGCAGGTGGAGCCGCATCGGTTTTGATTTGGGTCAATACGGTGGAACCGTCAACGTAACAAAATAGCCACTGGAAGCCCGGAAGTCTGATCGAGGTTAAGGTCGCGCGATCCGGCCCTGCTAATCTGATCCTTATGTCGGGCGCACGCGGTGCTTTGGCGACGAACGCGCCATCGGGAACGGTGGTTCGCACCGGACTGACCGCATTGTTGGTCATGAGTTCCGGTGACCTCCCCCTGCTTTGTCCGTTTTTCAACAAGTGCGACGGAGTTCTGCTCGTCGATCCAACGGCCCGCACGGCGCGGTTCTATCCGCGCGACCGCTCCGGGACGAAATCCGTCTGCGATCTCATTCTCGAATTGCAACCGCGACGGATCATTTGCGGGTTCATCGACATGCCCGAACGAAACCGCTTGCGTGCGGCAGGGATCGACGTCCGTCTGGGATCCTGCAACTGTCCCATCGACGAACTGGTCACCTCGTTCCAGACGTTGCCCGAGGCGTGAGCCCCGGCTGGCACGTCGACATCCGGAACGGGTGGGACTGATGAGATCAGTCCCTGGCCGGCTCGGTGCCGACCTCGCTCACGACAACCTCGCCTTGCAGGCGTTCGACATCCTTCCGGATGGCAGAGTTCTGCCCCGGGTGCGAGTACCGCCGCCGAACCGGCCGCATTCGCGTACCGGAACGCACGTTCCACGCCGTGCCCGGCGTACTGGTCGACGACATTGCCTCCACGGGGCGAACGATGGTTGAAACGATCGCGGTCGATATCATGGACGTTCTGGCCCGCGGCGAGATGCCGTGGCCGATTTCCCATGCTCGGCGTGCCTAGGGAGCTCCCCCCCGGTGTTTGACCTGCATCAAGGTTCAGGTCGTCAGGCCGTTCATAATGGCACGACGTTCCGGAGGTGCAGCCGCAGGTGCCTACCGCGGTCGCCTGGAGGATCTGCAACCGGGTGCGGCAGGGGCCGCCCTCCGGCCCTGGAAACTGCGTCGCGCTCGGCCCTCATCGTGCGGACCGGGCCTCGAAACGGGAGATGGACTGTGAACCGAATTCCCCGAGCCATATTGCGGAACGTTGCAGCATGCGCGGCAGCCGCGATCATCGCTTGCGCGCCGGTCGCTGTTGCTGCGCAATCCGCGTCGCCCCCGGCCGCCGGCGCCGCGCCGTCGCCAGGCGGCTCCGCCCATGATCACTCCTCTGCAACGGGACACGCGGCACCGCAGACGCCTGCTGCGCCAGACCAGCCTCGCGGCGGGATGAGCGCACAGACGATGCAGGGCATGATGCAGATGATGCAGGGCATGATGACGATGATGCAGGACCAGCTGCAGCCCCGTCATGACCTTCCAGGTTCGCCTCCGTCCGCCTCATCCCCGCCGGGCGGGATGATGATGAATTGCCCGATGATGCCGGCCTCCGCCCAGGGTTCGATGGGCGGGATGATGCAGATGATGCAGTCGATGATGCGGATGATGCAGGGGCAGATGCAGCCCGGCCAGTCGCCGCCGGAACGTCGTTGAATGGACCTCCGCAGGATCGGCCCGGGCCGGCAGTTGGCTCTGCCCCCGCTGGACGGGGAACGGGATGACACCATGCCGCTTCATGAAAATCGGGAAGACCAAGGCCGGCCGCGGGAAGGCTTTCCTGGTTGGCGCGCCGGACTCGTCCTGATCGGCTTCATCATCATCGCTGGCATGCTGCTGTTCACCGAACACCGGGCCCATGTGCTGGGAGCCCTCGTCTGGCTTCCGCTGCTTCTTTGCCCCCTCATGCACATCTTCATGCACGGCGGACACCGCGGTCACGACCACAGCCGCGTCGACCGCGGCACGCCATGAACGCCGGCACGTCCGCATACGGTCTTTGGAGCCTCGTGATCGTCAATTCGGCGGTCTTCACCCTGTTCGCGTACAGTTTCTTCAAGCCGCGCACCACACGCGACTGGCAGTCCTTCGGCGCGTTCAGCGGCTTCCTGGTCGCCCTGTTCGTCGAAATGTACGGCTTTCCGCTGACGATCTATTTCCTCTCCGGCTGGCTGCAGACTCGCTATCCGAACGTGGATTGGTTTTCCCATGACGCGGGACACCTGCTGGAGGAATTGTTCGGCTGGGGAGCGAACCCGCACATGGGGCCGTTCCATGTTCTCAGCTTCGTTTTCATCGGTGGCGGCTTCGTGCTGATTTCTGCGGCGTGGAAGATTCTCTACGAGGCCCGGCAGCGGCGCGAACTCGCGACCACGGGTCTCTACGGATTTGTCCGGCATCCCCAGTACGTCGGCTTCGTGCTGATCATGTTCGGCTTCCTCCTGCAATGGCCGACGATCCTGACGCTCGCGATGTTTCCGGTGCTCACCGTCATGTATGTCAGGCTTGCAAAGAGCGAGGAGCGGGATGCGATCGCCCAATTCGGCGACGCATATCTCAAGTATATGACCGAGGTTCCCGCATTCCTCCCGAAAGCGAGGCGCTTCTTCGCGCCCCGTCATCGGACTCCGGGAACAACGGCTGACCCGGCAGAACGGCGCTCGCGGGAGGTATGACACCCGCCGGGCGGCTCCCGCGTTGCAGACCGGGCAAATCGATCAAGCCAGAGACGGGCCCGTGATGACCAAGCCGACCATGCCTTTCCCCCCTGCCCGTGAAACCGCCGCGCGATCGGATCCGGGTCCTCAACTTCCCATGTGGGGCAGCGGCCGGATCGAAATGATGCTGGGGGCCGCGGTTTTCCCGCGGAGTGCATGACGACATGGTCCGCCGTTGTCGGGCGCAAGCGCAACCGAATGCAGCATCCCGGACGCTGACGATATCGGTCGGTGCCACGATCAGAACCACCTGCCCCTTTCGAGGAAGGCGGCCGGGCTGCATGTATCCGTGGGCGGCTACATGCCAAGCCCCGCCATCACGCCCGGCCGACCGACCGTTCCGGCACCGTGATGATATGTGCGGCATGCCCGACGCATTTCTGGGCGCCTGGACCGGAAAGGATCTCCTCGGGTGGCCGACGTCACTGTGCCTTGTGGATGTCGGTGATCATGACGGCGTTTCTGAGCCTCGCCGCCCTGAATTCGACCCGGTCACCCTGACGCAGATCCCTGAGCATGGCGCTGTTCGTGACATGGAATGTCATGCGCATCGCCGGCATCCAGATGGTGCCGTCGGCGCTCGCCATCTGTTCGGTCAGGATGGTGACCGATATGCCGCCCGGGTCCACCGCCTCGACCTGTCCTCGCCCGTGCGCGTGCCCTTCTTTCGAGACGAGGTGGTTGTGCTCGCGGTCCAGCTTGTTCATCCACTCGCTTGGCGAAGTGGCCTGCTGGCCGTGCACGGACCCGGCGGCGAAAGGCAGGGCGACAAGGGCTGCGATGATGGAATTCGTCAGTGGGTATTGCATGGTATCCTCCGTCTGGTTGCTTTCCCCGAGTCCGCCGGCGCGGACGCTGTCCGGTTCATTTCAGTTCTCTCGCCCGTCGCCAGTGTTCGATGAGATGCGGCAGGTGCCCGCAGGCAAATCACCTCAGGTCGACATGGCAGCCGGCGCTGCCATAGCGTCCGTGTTCATGGCGGGACGGACTCCGGGCGCGATGGCGGCCGTGCGCCGGGCACGGCCGCACAATCCGCGCTACTTCGCCTTCTGCATTTTTGTGATGGTGATCTGTCCGTCCACGCGCTCGGCCGTGAACTTCACCTTGTCACCGACCTTGACCTGCTTGACCATCGCAGGATCCTGGACACGCAGCGCCATCGTCATTCCATCCATGTCGAGGTTCTTGATCGGACCGTGGCGGAGCGTGATTTTGCCCGCAGGCGCATCGATCTTGGTGACCTCGCCGTCCACCATCGGGGCTTGCGCCAAGGCGGCTGGGGAACCGGCACCAATGGTCACGGCAGCGGCGATAGCAAGGATAGAAGCTGGCATACGCATTTTCGATTTCCTTTCCTTCGGGGTTGCTCTTGGGGGATACGCTTCGGTGGTTCTGGTCGTTGTTGGCTGCATCGCTTTGTTCATCTCGGTCATTCTGACTACGCCCGGGCCTGGCCGCGCGCGGCGCTGAGCACGAGGAACGGAAGATCGACGCGCACCGAGTTGCGCCAGGCCGCACCTGCTGCTTGGGCTGCGCCGCGTCGCGCTCGTTCGGTTCGCGCCACGGCAGGAGCTCGGCGGCACGAAAGCTGGTGTATTCCCCGAGCACTGGCCTGTAGCCGGTGGCGGGAGCCCTCGCCGCCGGGGGATGCGCCGCCGGCAAAAGAGAGCTTGAAATTTGCAGACACGGCAGGCGCAAGCAGACGCGGTGCAGACATGACGACTCCTCACGATCGGACTGGACAGGCGAGCGGCTGCATGCAGCCGCTCGCGCATGACTCAGGTCAGATCGCGGGAGCCGGTGGCCGGTAGAGACGTGCGGGAATGCTGCCGAGGAGCGCGTCCTGCATCGTCGGCCCGATGACAAACGGATGACGCGTTGGCGTCACGCCGTCCTCGAAGGCGGGCAGCATGGCGGCAACGCAAACAAGCCCGCAGCACTTTCCGAGGACCTTGGACTCGTCCGTGCCGTCCGGAACATCCGCAGCCGGAGGCTCCGGGACGTGACGGTGAACGGCACCGTCGTCATGCACATGAACCGAGCCGAGCCCGTGACTGTCCTTCGTCAGGCAATGGGCCTCGCCGCTGCCGAACGCGAAAGCCGCCACCGGCGCAAGAAGACAGACGACATAGAACGCGGCCATTCCGGCCGCGGCCCACAGACGCATCTTTCTTGTCACCGCGCTCAGCATCTTCGAAACGATAGCACTTTCTCTACGCCCGTGGCGACTCCGTCGTGAGCTGTGCACAATCGCGATGCCGTGCGACGCGACACGACGCATGCAGCGAGCAGCCACGGCGATTGGTGAGTTGGTTCAGCCGGGCGGCATTGCCGCCCGGCCCCGTGCCGTTACGGGCCGGGCAGCACCTGCTTGCCGTGGAATCGGGCGTAGGTTCTCTGCCCTTCGGGCCGAACAGCGCGACGGCATAACGTTCGGCGGGCTGCCCTTCGATCTCCATGCCCGGCGACCCGATCGGCATCCCGGGCACTGCAAGACCGCGGGCTTCCGGCCGCTCTGCCAGCAGCTTTCGTATCGCGGAGGCCGGCACATGGCCTTCAATAACGTAGCCGCCTGTCTCAGCCGTATGGCACGACGCAAGCTCGTGGGGCACGCCGAGCGTTGCCTTGAGCTGGTTCAGTCGCGTGCTATCGGTCGCGGTCATCTCGAAGCCTTCTTCGCGAAGGTGATCGGTCCAGCCGTTGCAGCATCCGCAGTTGGCATCCTTCGTCACCGATATCGGTGTCGGTGAGGCGCTGACTCGCGAAAGTCCGGCGAGAAGCAGCGCCGAGGAGCCGCCCGCAATCACGTCACGTCTTCTGATCTTGATCCGAATCTTCCTATTCTTCCGATGCAAGATGGGAACTCGTGCCCACAACTGCACGTTGGCTATGCGGAGGCTCCCATGCATATGCATCATTATGCTCGCCTGCTGGCAATGACGGTCCTGTCCTACCTGGCAATGTTCGCGGCGATGTACGCGATGGTCGATACCTGGCCCGATGTATATCCGAATATCAACCAGGCCTACATGGCGGCCCTCATGGCGGCGCCAATGGTCGTGATCGAAATTCTCCTGATGTGGTCGATGTACAAGAATACAGCGGCCAACATCGCGATCATCGCCGCGGGCGTAATCGTTGCAATGGGCTCATTCGTGATGATCCGGAAGCAGACCGCGGTGGCGGATATCCAGTTCATCAAATCGATGGTGCCGCACCATTCGGGAGCGATCCTGATGTGCCGTGAGGCAAGGATATCCGACGCGGAGCTGAAGACGCTGTGCGCTGACATAACCCGGGGGCAGCGATCGGAGATCGTTCAGATGAATGCCATCTTGCTCCGTCTTGCCCGGGGCGGATAAGTGAAGGGGCAGGATCGCGCCCGGATTCCGCGACGCGCCCGGTGCGACGGAGGTCTTTCTGCAAGAGACCTATTCGATGCCGTTGCGTGTGATCGCAAGCGATTGATTGGTCCGTCAGGACAATATCCTTCTCCTCCGGACCGTCAAATTTGGCGCGAAGCCCAGTCGCAAAAAGCTTTCTGTTGAACGCTGCTTGATCCGCGGGTGTGCTACACGCGAAAAAAACGGCCATCCGCAAGTCCTTGCGGCGCTGGTAAACGGGTCTGGCGCGGTTCACACACGAAACTGAGGTCCTGACGACCGAGGCAGCGTTCGCTTCTCATGTTTGGAGCGACTGGCTATTGGTCCTCAAGCCGTGCAGCCGTATACCGCTGCATGGCCGATACGGCCGGCTGCAAGCTGCCCTCCAATTGAGGCAGCATGAACCCTTCGAAATACGAAGCGAGCTCTCCGTATCCATCGAGCGGCAGGACCTGCGCGATGTACTGATCGGGCCGTACGACCACAAGGCATCCAGCCTGCCGGTCGATACCGCGCATATCAAAGATATCGTTTCCGGACTTTACGTCGGCACAAAACACCTTCTCGTAGTCGCGCAGCCCGTAGCGCCCTTTCCGCGGCAGAAGCAGCGTGGGCATCGCTTCGATGGCGAGTTCGCGATGCGCCTGCTGGAACACGGCGCGGACATCGATAACCGAGTCAATGTCCTCATTCGGGCGCGTGTACTTGCGGATCGGGGATTTCCGGCTCTCCGCGAGAAACTCGCACAGCTTGCGAATCGGGGAGTCCGCGGCAGCTGGAGCTCCCGATCCGGCAAAAGCATAGATCCGGAAGCGTCCATCGGCGTGTGCAACGTGTCCGAGATGAACAGGCTTCGCATCGGCCAACCGAATCACCGGCGCGGAATGAAATCGCTGGCCGACGACGAAGCCCTTGGCCAGCTGCTGGTGGGTACGTTCTCCGGTCAGAATCGACGAACCGTAGTGCGTCGCAGTTCCCGCTGTATAGCGGCCGTGCTTGACGAAATAGTTCTGAGTCTCGGCGGGGTCGGGGCTGCTGCCGTCCGCATGCGACGCCAGCATCGCCGCCCACTCGCGATCAAAATCGATCAGCTCCTTGGCGATGGCCCGCCGCTCCGCGGAGTAAGTGTGCAATAGCGCGGGCGGACACCGGTTTTGCAACACTGACACAAGCTTCCAACCCAGATTGAAGGCGTCTTGCATGGAGACGTTCATCCCCTGCCCCGCCTTGGGGCTGTGCGTGTGGCAAGCGTCGCCAGCGATAAACACGCTCGGCAGTCGTGTCGCGACCTCGCCTTCGGGAACGTCGTCGAACTTGTCGGTCAGACGCTGGCCGATCTCATACACCGACCACCACGGAACCTCCTTCGGCTCCAGCTTGTATGGATGGAATATCCGTTGTGCCCTGGCGACCAGCTCGTCGAGAGTGATGTTACGGTTCGCGACGCGCTCGCCGGCTTCGAGCTTGGTGAGCTCGACATAGAGGCGGAAGAGGTAGCCGCCCTCTCGCGGGATAATGAGCATGCTGCCTTCATGGGCGGACTGGATCAGGCACTTGCAGCGGACGTCCGGAAAATCGGTGACGGCCAGAACGTCCATCACACCCCAGGCGTGATTGACGGAATCGCCGTGCAGCTCGCGACCGATCGAGGTGCGCACGACGCTGCGCGCGCCGTCGCAGCCGACCACGTAACGAGCCCTGACCGTCTCGATCTCGCCCTGATGTTCGGGGTCGACACGTTCGAGCGTGACTGTCGCGCGCTGATCGCCGCTACCAATCGTTACAGGCAGAACGGAAACGACGCGACGCCCATAGTGTGGCTCAAGCTTGGCGGCGGATCGGCGCATCACATCGAGATAAAAATCGTGTACCCGCGCCTGGTTCAGAACGACGTGCGGAAACTCCGACAGTCCTTCCTCGACGTCCTTGACCCAGCCGCTGCGGGCAATGTTCGAGGACTGCTGGCCGTCCGGCTTCCAGAACGTCGTCTCGTTGATCCACGAGGCCTCTTTCAACACGCGCTCGCTAAAGCCGAACGCGTGAAACATCTCCATCGTGCGACAAGCGATGCCGTCAGCCTGGCCGCGCAGCAACGGGCCAGTCTTCTGCTCGACGATGCAGGTCTTGATGTCGGGAAATGCCGATAGTTGCGCCGCAAGCGTAAGCCCGGCCGGCCCACAGCCCACGATCAGGACGTCGACCTCTTCAGGAACAGGGCCCTTTGCCCCAGCGGCAGGATAGCGCTCCGACGGATCGAATATTTCCGGGTCTCCGGGCTCAAAACCGTTGAGGTGAAACTGCATGATCGCCTCCTATTGATAAGTATGCTGATTATCAGTATACTGGTCAAGCACGAGGGAGACATATTTGCTTGCAACCAACCAGATGCCCGGACATTTGGCGCGCCGCTTCCAGCAGATAGCGGTGGCCGTGTTCCTGGCCGAGGTCGGCGCAGCAGGTTACGACCTCACGCCGGTCCAGTACGCGGCGCTCGCGGCTGTCGATGCGAACCCCGCCGTCGATCAGGTCACGCTCGCTGGGCTGATTGCCTTTGACCGCACCACCATCACCGGTGTGGTCGACCGGCTGGTTGCGAAAGGACTTATCACGCGACAGGAAAGCAGCCGGGACAGACGCGCCCGCGAACTGACGATCACTGCCGCGGGGCGACGGATTTTGCTCGCCATTGCTCCGGCGGTGGATACCGCCCAGCGGACCATGCTGCGCGGGTTGACAGAGTCGGAAGCTGACGACCTTTTACGTCTCCTGCACAAGGCCATTGCCGCGTGTAACGAATTGAGTCGGGCGCCGCAGCAAGGCGCAGCAGCCGGTTAAGCCGTAAAGGCCAAGCCGGAAGTATTATCCCTACAGCGCCAACCATTGAAGGGCCCGCGTTTCCTGACATTTGCGCGATCGGCTATTCGGCCACCTCGGCAACGGCGGCAGAACCGAGCGTGGAGATGCCTGACGCCAATGCGCCTTCACCCCTGCCGGCCGCAGGCTGGCGCCGACGCGCCGCGAAAACCGCGCACCGTGGCAATCCCACTTGTTGTGCCGGAACTGCGCGGCGCTGAAGGGCTGCGGTCGTCCCTTCGGTCGGTCGAAGCGTAGCTGCCTCGGAGACGGCGAGGCTTTGGGACCTGCTATGGCTTGGCGTCGATCGTTGACGCGCTCGGCCTCGATCAGGTGAGCTCGGAGGGCATCCTCGCACCCGGCCTCTTATGCAGGCGTCAGTGCACCAACGGCCGGCACCGGCTGCACGATGGGCGCGGCTGCCGCCAGGATGTCGGCCGCGCGTCCGGTGCGCGGCGGATAGATGCGTATCCTGTTGATGGTGTTCTTCGTCTCCTTTGCCGCCGCACCGCTTGCAAGAAGCTTTCGGATGATCCCTCTCGTATAGACAGCGCCGGCGGGACCGAGGTCGACGCAGGTGCTGTAGACGTCGATACGGAGAGGCAGCATCGGTAGCTGCAAAAGATCGGCGACGACGTTATGGCCGGCAAACCGGCCCATGGGACGACCGTGCTGGCAAGACATCACCGATCCGTGCTCCGCATTGATCTTCGCGTTGGCGATATCGCCCGCCGCGAAGACATCCGTGAGATCCGAAGCCCGCATGAACTCGTCGACGCTTAGCCGGCCGAGCATGTCGCATTTCACGCCAAGCATCCCGGCAAGTGGACTGGCGCGCATCCCCGCGCACCAGATGACGGTCGAGGTCGGGATCACCGCACCGTTCGAGAGACGGACCTTGTCTTCTTCGATCGTCTTGACGGTCGCGCCGGCCATTTTCTGGATGCCGAGTTGCGTCAAAGCGCGATCGATGACCTGCCTCGCCTCCTCGCCCATATCCGGCGCGACATCCGGGGAGCGATCAATCAGAATGACTTTGCACGGCTCGCCTTCCGGAAATATCGCGGCGAGGCGCGCCGGCAATTCGGCCGCGACCTCGATTCCCGTGGCTCCCGCGCCGACGACGACAACGGTCGAACGGCCCGCGCTGGTTTTGGATGGCAGCGCCATCAGATGGTCTTCAAGCTTTTTCGCCGCGCGGAACGTGTCCACATCAAAGCCGAATGCATCGAGTCCCGGAACCGGAGGCTTTGCCACTTCGCTGCCCAGAGCGATCACGAGCCGGTCGTAGTTGAGACGGTCAACGCCGGCACCGGTCCGAACGGTCACGGCATGGTCCGACGGATCAATCTCCGTCACCTCTCCGACGATTGTTTCGACCCCAATCGGCTCCAGAACGCGGTTCAACGGAACGCAGACATCGCTTAGATCCGCTTCGTAATTGCGCACGCGGATGTTGTGGAAGGGCTCCCTGTTGACCATCGTGACCTGAACGGCCTGGCCGACGCCCAGCTCACGCAGCTTTTTCTGCGCACCGACCGCGCTCCAAAGCCCGGCAAAGCCAGCCCCCAAGACCAGAATCCGCTTCATGTGACCTTCCTCAGCCAGCGCATGCGAATGACAAAGTCTCGGGCTCTCCCCGAAGAATTGCAACCGGGACTTGGACGAGCGAGCCTGTTGCAGCGGCCCGGACAGACTGATGAGTCCCGCGCGGATGCCGAGGCGATCAAGGCGGGATCAAACTCAGCTGCCGGGCGAAAAAGTCTCGTCAACCGCCTCGCCCAACGGCGGCGGCTTGCCGGTGGCGCGATCCACGTCAACGAGCTTCATGAGCAGCGCGATAATCATTCGTTGCTCGGCTTTGCTCAACGGCACCAGCGTCTTCGCCGTGATCTCGGTCCCGATCCTGGTGATCGCTCTGGCCGTCTGGCGCCCCTTGTCGCTCAACACCACGGCACGCCGGCGGCGATCTTTCGGGTCCGTGTGGTTGGTCAGCAAACCCCGCTTGCACAAGCGATCAACGACACCCTTGATCGTCGCCGGGTCCACGTAGATCAAACGGCCGAGGTGGTTCTGCGAGCAGGGACCCACCTCCAGCAATTTTGCCAAGGCGGCGAGCTGGATCGGCGTCACGCCATGAGTCATTTTTGACGCGAAGATCGCCCGGTGCCGCTGCATGGCAACCCGCAGCCAGAAACCGATCTGCTCGTCGAGAATATAGAAATCGTCCGCGGACCGACGGGGCCTTTTCGCTATCGCGTTGCGCTTCATCGATGGATCAAATGGTCAAAAGGATCAAACCAGGCGTTCCGGCCGTTATTCGCACCCTTGCCGCGCAAAATCAATTATGGCCGGCGGCACCAATCCATGGCCGCTCACATCGGCTTGCGACTGACGATAGGTCTCCCATCGATCGTAGTGCGCCGGCTCGTCCACATCGAACGCGAGCAGAGAGTGACGAAGCGTCGCCGTCTTCCAACCACAGGCCTGCGCAAGCGCCTTATGCAGGGAATAGCTGCGATCGCCATAGGCGAAGCGGAATTCGGAGGCAGCCCGCGAACGCAACGCCAGGGCATTGGTCCCCTGGCCCTTTTCGTCCGGCGCAATGACGACGTCGCCGGGACAATCGAGGAGTTCCAGAACGGCCGCAGGACTTGCCAACGGCAAGTCGATGGGAAGGATCAACAGCGTGCCGCGCCCCTCGACGCTCTCGCGCAGGACCGCCCGAGCATGTTCCAGCGCCGCGTTCAAACCCATGCCCGGGTCTCCAATGGTCCCGACTCCATGCCCCCGTGCGATTGCGGCAGCATCCCGATCCGACGTCACCACGGCAATCCGCTGCCTGGGCGCAAGGGCGGCGCTGTTCAGAATCGCACGAGTAAGCAACTCCTCACAGAACGCACGCCGATCCTTGTCCTCCAGCCGACGCGAAAGGCGCGACTTTCCCAACGCAAAACTCTTGCAAGGGATGAGCACGTGCAAAGGCTCTGACGCGTCGCCAGGCGGTCGAGCGTGTTTGGCGGATATCAGCCGCATGGCTCAGCCGAAAGCTGCCGATGATGCCGACCTCGCGCGGTACGGCGTCTGAACGGCATCGGTCAAGGCAGCCGCATTGAAGCTTGCCGTGTACCGCTCGCGAGAAACCTGACCGTACAGCGTCGTGCGCTGCTCGGGAATTCGTCCCGCGGACCTGATCAGAGCTTCCATCTCGCAAGGACCAAGCTCCTGGCCATGCTGCGTGCCGGCGGCGCGGGAAATGCTTTCGTTCATGAGCGTCCCGCCGAGGTCATTGACGCCGCCGTTCAGCAGCTCGCGCACGCCTGTGCTTCCGAGCTTCACCCATGACGCCTGGATGTTGTCGATCTCGGGATAGAGAACCAGCCGCGCCACCGCATGAACCAGCTTTACTTCTCGCCAGGTTGGACCTTTGCGCGACCGTCCATGGGCGTAAATCGGCGCCTCCATGTGAACGAACGGCAGCGGCACGAACTCGGTAAAGCCTTTGGTCTCCTCCTGAAGATCGCGCAAAGCGAGCAGATGCCGGGCCCAGTGCACGGGACGCTCGACATGGCCGAACATCATCGTCGACGTCGTGCGCAGCCCGACCTCGTGAGCGGCACGAACGACACCGAGCCATTCCGCCGTCGTCAGCTTGTCCGGGCAGATGACGGCGCGGACCTCGTCATCGAGGATTTCGGCCGCGGTGCCCGGCAGCGAACCGAGCCCGGCATGCAGAAGCCGTTCGAGAAACGCATGGACCGAGATGCCGAGCGTGGCGGCGCCGTGGGACACCTCCAGCGGAGAGAACGCGTGCACGTGCATGGCAGGCACCGCGTCCTTCACCGTCTTCAGGAGCGCTAGATAGGTGTCGCCGGTGTAGTGCGGATCGATGCCGCCCTGCATGCAGACTTCGGTGGCGCCCCGGTCCCAGGCCTCGCGCGCACGCCGGGCGACCTCGTCGTAGGAGAGATCGTAGGGTGTGCCGCGCAGCTGCTCGCTCGTCTTGCCCTTGGAGAAGGCGCAAAACCGGCACCGGTAGGTGCAGACATTGGTGTAGTTGATGTTGCGATTGACAACGTAGCGGACGACCGGCCCCGACGCGCGCTTGCGCAACTCATCGGCGGTGACGCAGACGGCTTCCACCTCGGCGCCCCGCGCGCTGAACAGCTCGACGATGTCGCGTTCCGACAACCTCTGCCCTGACGTCGCCCGCGCGAGCAGCTTGTCCATCGTCGAGGAATGCGAACGGCCGGCGCGCGCCGGCGGAATTTCCGCCAGCAGACCGGGTGCCCAATCGTCGCAACGGGCACGCCCCTCCGCGTCCGAAGCCTTGAGGACCGCGGTGCGCAGGCTGGGATCAATCCAGGCGGGATCTTGCAGGTATTGCGGGTAGACCGCCAGCCGCTCGACCAGCCGGAACCCCGCTTCGACGGTCTTGCGCTCAAGCTTCGCCAATTCCGGCCAGGGCGCTTCGGGATTGACGTGATCCGGCGTCACCGGGGAGATGCCGCCCCAATCGTTGATGCCCGCGTCCAACAGATTGCCGAAGTCTTCGTAGCTGAGGTTGGGCGGCACCTGAATGTTCATATCCGGACCGAAGATGGTCCGCGCCGTCGCGGCGGTCCACATCAACTCCTGAAGGTCCGGCTCAGAATGTCCCGCCATGCGCGTGCCCGGCTTGGCGCGGAAATTCTGAATGATGATTTCCTGGAGATGACCGAACTCCTGGTGCAGCGAGCGCAAGGCAAGCAGGGATTCGACCCGTTCGTCGCGCGTCTCGCCGATGCCCAGCAGGATGCCGGTGGTAAAGGGAATCTTCAGCCGACCCGCCTCGGCGATCATGGCGAGCCGAACCTGCGGATGCTTGTCCGGCGACCCGAAGTGCGGACCGCCCTCCTCGCAAAGACGCTCGGAGGCGCTTTCCAGCATGATGCCCTGCGAGACGCTGACCGGGCGAAGCAGCGCCATTTCGTCCCGCGTCATGACACCGGCGTTCACGTGCGGAAACAGACCGGTCTCCTCCAGGACCAGCCGGCACATGGCCGCCAGGTATTCGACGGTCGTCCCGTAGCCCAGCGCGTCCAGCGCGTCACGAGCGGCCCGATAGCGAAGCTCGGGCTTGTCGCCGAGCGTGAACAGCGCCTCGTGACATCCGTTGAGCCTGCCCTTTCGCGCAATCGCCAGAACCTCGTCGGGCGACAGGTAAGGACTGTCGAGCTTGCCCGGCGTGGTCGCGAACGTGCAGTAGCGGCAGGTATCGCGACAGAGCCTGGTCAGCGGGATGAAGACCTTGCGCGAATAGCTGATGGTTCGCCCGTGCCCCTCGTTGCGCAGGACACTGGCTCGCTCAAGCAACGCCTCCAGCTCGCGCTCATCGAGCGCCTCTTGCACTGCGCCTTCGGCTGGCTGCGAAGTCACAATCGAGCCCCCTCGATCAGGCTGCCCTCACGGCGACGCCCACGTCGGGGATCATCTCACCGACCTGGCGCACAATCTTCTCGCGCTCGGCCGGATCCTGGGTGTGCGGAATGATGGCGATCTCATCGACCAGGCCGGTTGCGGCAAGGCGCTTGAGCTGCGCGTGCGCCTCCGCCGGGGTTCCAGCGATGGCAAATCGCTCGACCAGCTCGTCCGTGACCAGGTCGCCGTGAGGCGTTCCGGCCACCATGTGCTCGTAGTACTCATAGTGCGCCCGGATCTTGTGCACGATTTCCATGGTCGGCGGATCGAGCTCAAACGGAAGCTTGCGCTTGAGCACGCGCGCCACGTGAGCCTTCACGGCCCGGCGCGCTTCCTTGCCGTCCGCTTGGATCGAACAAGGCGTCCAGCAGATCACCCGGAAGCCCTGGGCCTTGAGATCGCGCCCGGCCTCGGCCGCGCCGGCCTCAAGCTCGCCGCGCGATGCCTTGAGAAATTGCGGATCGGTGCCGACCAGCACAATCGCGCCATCGCCGACCTTACCGGCCAGGCGGTGGATCTTCGGGCTGCTGACCGCCGGATAGACCGGAATGCGCGGACCGGGAGTGACATAGGTCAGGTGCACGTCGGCCTTCGTGTCCGGATAGGTCACATGGCGGCCTTCCATCAGGCCGCGAATGACCTCGATCGAGCGCTCGAGATTGGCTAGCGTCGAGGGCTTCTTGCCGAGCGTCTCCAATGAGCTGTCGCCTGCGCCAATTCCGAGCAGCAGCCGGTCGCCGACGCCTTCGCGCAGCGTGATCCACGACGCGGCAAGCACGCCGAGATCGCGGGTCACCGGGTTCGTCACCCCGGTGGCGAGCTTGATGCGCTTGGTCACCATGGCCGCCGCGCCAAGGATGACGTAGGCCTCACGCCAGATCATCTGCGAGTCGCCGATATAGGCGCACGAATATCCGAGATCCTCGGACAGCTTCACCAGCGACACCATCTTCGGGAACGGCTCGGTCGGAAACAGGCCAATTCCAACAGTTACGCTCATCCTCGGTCTCCCTTCGTCACCCGTGCTTGCCAAGCCTTCGAACCAGTTCGTTTGTATACAAACTAACGGCCGCCATCAAGGCGAAGCCCCCGCCTGCTTGCGGCTCGGCTTCACCGGGTTTCCGCGGTCCCGGCCCCGATCCGCACAACCTCGTCGATCGGACGGCGGTTGAACGGCTTGGGCTCGCCGGCCGGATAGCCCATGGTGATCAGGGCCTGCGGCTCCCACGTGGCCTTTAGGTCGAGACTCGACCGGACCGTGTCGGGACAAAACAGCGGAGCGCACATGATGCTCGTGCCCAGACCTTCGGCGTGGGCTGCGAGCAGAAGATTCTGCATGGCCATCGCCGTGCTTTGCACGGCCATCTGCCGCTCCGCAGCCGAACGGCGTTCGTCGGGATAGACGTCCATGTCGTCCACGGTGGCGCAGACGAGAACGGCGAGCGGCGCACGGACGATGCGCGACACCGACCGTTCATAGTCTACGGCAACGACATCGACCGGATCGCCGTCACGAAGCCGGTCTTCGCGCAGCCGCTCGCCCATGGCGCGCGCGAGCCGCTCGCGCTCCGCGGCCTCTTTCAGAATGACGAAGCGCCAGGGTTGCCGGTTGTGGGCGGAGGGCGCGCGCACGGCAATCCCGATCATCTTGTCGATCAGCTGTTGCGGCACCGGGTCCGGCCGGTAGCGCCTGATGCTGCGGCGGCCCAATGCGACGGCCTCCCATCCGCCACCGTCATCGCCACGAAACAGATCGATCCGGCTCGGCCGCACAAGCTGCCGCGCGCTCCCTCCGACCGCGGGCAACGACAAGCCGCTGATCAGGACGATGGGGCGGCCCTCCCCGGCCTGGCCCATCAGCAAGGACGCCGCCGACGCGAGCTCATCGGCGGTTCCGACTTCGGAGGTTTGCAACGGGCGCCGGAAAAGGTCGTGCCGCCCGCGGAGATCGGTCAGGGCATCGATGCCGGCCACGCCGATGGCGACGCCGATCGCGCCGTTCCGGAAGGCGCGTCCGTGGCTGTCGTTGATGATGACGCCGATGTCCGCGCCGGTGGCCTGTTTCAGTTGCCGCCGCAACCGGTCGCAGCTCGCGTCGGGATCCTCGGGCAGCAGAAGCGCAAACTGGTCGCCACCGGAACATTGGTCGACGTTGGAAAAATCAATGCCCGCATTCGCCAGAATGAAGCCCAACCGGTGCTCGACGATCAGGACGCCCGGCCGCTTGCGGACGACGGCCTTCGACTCGTCCAAGATGAGCTGAACCACGCGCGCGTCCTTGCCGACCTCCCCCGCGAGCTGCGTTGCGGCCGGCGAAGGCGACACCCGGTCGAGCCGGACAAGCCGTCCCTGCGACTTGGAGACGATCTTCTGGGCGATGACCAACACGTCGCCGCTGCGCAGCTCCTGACCGGACGTCTCGAGCCCGCGCAAAACAATCGCAGCGAGGTCGTCGCCGGCGGCGACCAGGGGAATTCCTTCAAGCGCAACCAGCCTCGCGGCCGTTGTGCCCGCCCCGCCCCTGGAACCAGGCTCATTCATGGACAAGTGACTCGATCGCTAGCCTTCGGGAAGACCGGTAATGCGGATCCCCGCACCGGGAATCTTGTAGCGCATATTGATCGCGATCAGAATTGACGTCAGGGCCTCCGCGGCGGCCGAATTGACGATCGGCCCCGCATGAATGCCGCGCAAGCCGATGTCGGCCGCCAGATCGACCACAACGGCGCGGGCTTCCACGTTGTCGCCGCAAATCAGGACGTCGCAGTCGACGGCGTGATCCGGATCGTTCAGCGCGTGCGCGGACACGTTCTGGAACGCGGACACCACGCGCACCCGATCCCCGAGCAGGCTCTGGATCTGCGCGACGGCCGAGCCGTCTGCCGGCAATTGCACGCGCGCGACCTTCGGCGGCACGAGCGGAACCGTCGCGTCGACCAATATCTTGCCGTCGAGCTCCGCCCGCAGCGCCTCGACGGTGGCACGCTGGGCGGCATAGGGCACCGTCAGAATGGCGATCTCCGATGC
Organism: Xanthobacteraceae bacterium; assembly: GCA_019746355.1. The sequence continues at coordinate 53,080 of JAIESC010000038.1, forward strand.
GGCAACAGCGTCACTGTTGCTCATCCCCTGCACCGGCGCGTCGGCGCACGCGGCATGAATCTCGCGGGCGGTTGCGGCTGCCCGTTCGGGATCGCGCGAGCCGATCAGGACGACGTGACCGGCCCGCGCGAAGCGCGCGGCAAGCCCCCTTCCTTCGGCTCCCGTGCCGCCGACAACGGCCAGCTTGTATTTGCGTCCCATGATCTTCACCTTGGCGGACGCGGCGATCGAGCCGCGACCTTTTCGCACGGCGCCGCTCCGACAAGCGCCGGTCGATCGCACACCGTCCCGGACGCTTGACAGCCTGTCGACACGCACCGTAACCTTTTGTTTGTGTACAAATCATCTCGATAGTACACGGGAATTCTGGTCGCGCTACTGCTTTCCGCGCTTCGGCCACGGCGCTTGCGATCCCAGTCGCGCGCTTGCCGTTCCGAGCAAGGCCGCAGCAGACGGTGACCGGCGAGACGCATCGGGACCGTGAGCATGAGCATCCTCATCAAGAACATCGGGGAGTTCTTCACCGGCGATCTCGCCAAGCCCACCGCGAACGTGAGCAGCATCCTCGTCGCCGACGGCAAGATTGCCGCGCTCGATCCGCCGGATCAGGTCAAAGCCGACAAGGTGCTCGATGCCGCGGGCGGCGCCGTCATCCCGGGTCTGGTGGACGGCCATGTGCACCCGATGTTCGGCGAATGGACGCCGGCGCAGGACACCATCGGCTGGATCGGAAATTATCTGCACGGCGGAACCACCTCGATGATCTCCGCCGGCGAGCTGCATTTCCCCGGCATCGACTATGACAACCTGACGCCGGAGCTGGTCACGTCCATTGCGATCGTCGCGGCCGCCACCACGGGCCGGGTTCGCTGGAGCGACGTCAAGCTTTACGCCGGCACGGCGCTGGTGGTCGCCGGCATGACCGAAGCCCACTTCGACCGGCTCGCTGCGGCCGGCATCCGCTGGATCAAGTTTCTGTTCTACCCGTTCAAGGACGACACGACGGAGGCCCGCAACTACGTCAAATGGGCGCACGCCCGCGGCATGCGGGTCAAGGTCCACACCGGCGGCGTGTCACGCTCCGGGGCCAGCGTGGTTTGCGGATACAAGATCCTGTCGTGGCTCCAGCCCGATGTCGCGGCCCATGTGAGCGGCGGCCCGATCCCGATGAGCGACGAGGATATCGACGCGGTGGTCGACCATACCTCGTTTGCGCTCGAGGTCTGCTCGTCCAACAACTACCGCTCGACCGCACGCCTCGTCGAACGGATGATCCGCAAGGATCAGCTTCATCGCCTGACGCTCGGAACGGATACGCCCGGCGGTACCGGCGTGATCCCGCGCGGCATGGTGCGAAACGTGTTGTATTTCGCATCGATGTGCAATCTCACGCCGGGCCAGGCCATCGCCGTCGCCACCGGCAACACGGCGCGCGCCCACGGTCTCGATGTCGGCCTTCTGGAGGTCGGGCGTCCCGCCGACTTGGTGGTTTGCGGCTCCATCACCGGCTCCGCCGGGACGACGCTCGCCGATGCCATTGCGCATGGCGATCTTCCCGGCATCACGCACGTGCTGATCGACGGAAAACTGGCGGTCACCGATCGCAGCCGGCAGACGCCGCCTCCGACGAAGCGCGCATTCTTCTGTTGCTGCGACACCCACGCGGGAAAATTCGAAGCGAGCTAGCAGCGAGGTTCTTCACACGGCTTGCAGCCAGCCGGGTCGGCGCCTCGCACCTGGCGTATGGTCTGCAAGGTGGAAAGACGGAAGATGCGCGCCGCTGAGGCGACACATCGAGGGGATGGACATGAAATTCTCGCGTCGACAATTCCTGCAAACAGCCATCGCAGGCGCCGCAGCGCCGGCGGCGATCGCATCGTCGGCATCCGGACAGCAAGCCTATCCGTCACGCGTCGTCCGCACGATCGTGCCGTTTGCGGCCGGCGGCCAAACCGACGTGGTGGCCCGCCTCGTTGCCCTGAAACTGTCCGATCGCCTGGGCAAACAGTTCTATATCGAGAACGTGGCCGGCGCGGGCGGCAGCATCGGCGCGGGCCGGGCAGCCCAGTCGGCGCCCGACGGTTACACCATCCTGTTCGTGGACGGGGTCGCCTTCGTCACCAATCCGGTGCTTCAAAGCAACACGCTCTATGATCCCATCGCCGACTTCGACGCTGTGGCGGTCGCCGCGACGACCATGCAGGTTGTCGCGGTGCATCCGTCGGTGCCCGCAAAGACCATCCAGGAGCTGGTTGCGCTGATCAAGGCCAGTCCGGGCAAATACAGCTACGCTTCGGCCGGAGCCGGCACCGGCTCACACCTGACCGGCGAGCTTTTCCGCATGTCGCTCAATCTCGATCTTGTCCATGTCCCCTATGGCGGCGGCGGCCCGGCCATTGCCGCGGCGGTCGCGGGTCATACGCCGATCAGCATCGGCTCGGCTGCGGCAACCATCCCGCAACACAAGGAGGGCAAGTTGCGCGCGCTCGCGGTCGGCGGCAAGACCCGGCTCAAAGGAATGGCCGATGTGCCGACCTTAATCGAATCCGGCTACAGGGATGCCGAATGCGATGCCGTGGTCGGCGTTCTGGTGCCCGCCAAGACACCGAAGGACATCATCGCGCTGCTCAATCGCGAGATCGCCGCCGTGGTCGCAACGCAGGAGGTCCAGGAGCGTCTGACCACGCTGGGCTTCGAGACGATGAAGTCGACGCCCGAAGAGCTGTCCGCGTTCTTCAAGGCCGACGTGACCCGCTGGGCGAACATCATTCGGACCGCCGGCATCCAGGTGAAGTGAGCCGGACACGAGGGCTGGACGCAGCGTCAGCCATTAACAGCACCCGCTCGTTCCCGCGCAAGCGGGAACCCAGGCCCAATGCAAGGTCTGAATCGTGGCCCTTGGTCCCCACTTGCGTGGGGACCAACGGAGAGAGCCGTTCTGGCCTAAATCATCACGCTTTAGAGCGCGGTCGCCAAGGCGGGCTTGCGCGCGGGCTGCGCTTCGACGAAGCGCGGCAGAACTTCCTTGGCGAACAGCTCGGCCGAGGCCTTGCAGATGTGGCGGGTCTCGCCGTCCCATTCGCCCAGAAAGCGCAGATGCAGGTGATTGATGCCCATGTCCTGCAATTGCTTCACCTTGGCGGCAATCGTGTCCGGCGTGCCGGCAATGGTCGCCTTCATGTCGCCGCCCTTGGCATAGGCGTCGGCGGTCGATTGACCGGGCGTCGCCTTGATCACCGGCCCATCCATCTTGCCGTGCCGCTGGATGTAGCTGGTGCGGATCGCCATGGTTTCCGCGCGCGCAACCTTCTCGCGCGCCAGCGCCTCCTCGTCCGTGTCCGCCACCGTGACGCCGATCCAATCGTACGAGCACCAGCGCAGACAATTGTCCTTCACCTCCTGCGGGTGGTTCGCGTTGTCGAGCGCGCGCCGGTAGAGCCGCATCGTTTCACGCAGGTCGGCGCCGAGGACGCCGACAAAGACCGGCCAGCCCTTCTGTGCCGCCCGCACCAGACCCGCCTCGCGCGTCGCAACGCGAATGAGCGTCGGGTACGGCTTGGTGTACGGCCCAGGCATCACGCGCCGCTTGATGCGTCCGCTGTTGGAGCCGACCGAGAAGGTCAGCTCCGGATCGCCGTACTTGAAGCCCCACAGCCGCTCCATCACGTCGAGCGTCTCCTCGGCGAGGCGGCCCGAGGCATGAAGCTCGGGGTCGATGCCGAGCCCGTTCGGCTCGGTGCCCTGCCAGCCGCTGCCGACGCCGAACAGCACCTTTCCTTTGGTCAGGTGATCGAGCAGGTTCATGCTCTCGATCAGCCGCACCGGATGGTAGAACGGGATCGAGAGCACGCCGAAGCCGATGTAGCGGTCGCGCGGGATCAGCGGCGCGACATAGGCTGCGAACTGCATCGGGTTGCTGTGCCACGGCCCCCGGAAGTGGTGATCCGTGAACCACACATGGTAGCCCAGCTCGCCGAGCCAGACGCTTTGCGCGACCGCCATGTCGATGATGCGGTTGTCGTCCCCCGGGTCGTCATTGCCGGGAAAGAACATATTCATCGTCATTGCGGAGAACTGCATCGATCGTCCTTATCTGACATGTGCCGTCGCGCTGTAAGCCCGCGGGCACCTACCACATACCGAAGAAACCTGAAATGCCGTGGTCACCGAACGGCATCACGGCGCCGCGCCAGCGCATCAAGAATGCGCTCGGGCGTGAACGGCTGGTGCAGGACCTTCGCACCGAGCGGTTTCAGTGCATCATTGACCGAAACCCAGACCGCGCCCATCGCGCCGATCAGCCCGGCCTCGCCGATGCCTTTCGCGCCGAGCTGGGTCGACGTCTCCGGCGTTTCGACGTGACCGACGACAATGTCGGGCATCTCGAAGGCCATCGGCACGAGATAGTCCGCCATGGTGCCGTTCAGGAGATTGGCATCGTCACTGAAAATGCACTCCTCGAACAGCACGGCACCGATACCCTGCACGATGCCGCCGCGCACCTGCTCGTCGACCAGGAGCGGATTGATGACGCGGCCGCAGTCGTCCACCGCCCACTGGCCGAGCATCCTGACAAAGCCGGTGTCGGCATCGACCTCGACATGGCTCGCCTGCACGCCATTCGCCATGTAGTAGATTTTGTCGTTGCCGACGAAGCTCGCAGTGACCGAGAGCTGAACGTCGAAATCCCTGGGCAGCGTGTCCTGCCGGAAGTAGCCGATCCGGCCGATGTCGGCGAGGCTGATCACCGTCTGCCCGGTCCGCGTGTTCACCACCTGCCCCCGCACGAGATCGAGCGCGTCGGCCGGCGTCTGGGCGATCGCGCCGGCGAGCGACAGGATGTTCTGCTTGAGCATCCTCCCGGCGCGCAGCGCGGCTTCGCCGCCCACCGCGGTGCCGCGTGACGCCCATGCGCCGCCGCCATAGGTCGAGATCGCGCTGTCACCGCCCATCACCGTGACCTGGTCGACCTCGACGCCGAGCGTATCGGCGACGATCTGCGCCACACTGGTCAGCGTCCCCTGCCCCTGGTCGGTGAGACTCGAGATGCAGCGCACCGTGCCGGACGGCTCGAGCCGCACGGTGCAGCCGTCCTGGGTCGAGATCGTCGCGCCGGACGGGCCGTAATAAGGCGGACCATAGGCGGTCGGCTCGCAGAAGGTCGCGATGCCGATGCCGCGATAGACGCCGCGTTGGCGCAGCTCGCGCTGCTCCCGGCGCAGCGCCTCGTAGTCCATCAGCGAAACGAGCTTGTCGAGGCATTCGTGAAACGACACGGTCTCGAGCCGCTGGCCGCCGGGCGTCACGCACGGCAGCGACGCCTTCGGCCGGTAGGCGCGGCGCTTGAACTCGACGGTGTCGATGCCGAGCTTCTCGGCGGCGAGATCGGTCAGGAGCTCGGTTGCGACGCAGGCGAGCGGCATGCCGACGCCGCGGTACATGCCGATCAGGTTCTTGTTGACGTAGACGCTGCGCGTGCGCGCCTTGTAGTCGGAGAACTGATAGGGCGTGCCGGTGGCGGTGATCGCCATCATGCCTTCGGCGACGTTGAAGCGGAGCGGCATGCCGAAGGCGCCGACCGCGCCGAGGTCGTCCATCTCCATGGCGAGAATTTCGCCCGACCTCTTCACCGCGATCCGGCATTTCACCCGATGGTCGCGCGCCTGCGCATCGGAGACGAACGACTCCAGCCGGTCGACGCAGAACTTGACCGGGCGGCCGAGGATCATGCTCGCGACCACGGTCGCGATCTCGTCGCTGTAGATGTTGAGCTTCATGCCGAAGCCGCCGCCCACGTCCGGCGACACGACCCGGACGAGATGCTCGGGGATGCCGAGATGCCTGCTGAAGATCTGCTGCATCTGGAACGGCGACTGGTGCGAATGCGTCACCGTGAGCGAGCCGTCGCCTGGATTGAAGTCGGCAATCAGCCCGCGGCCTTCGAGCGTCATCGCCATCTGCCGCTCGAACCGCAGCTCCTCCTCGATGACGACATCGGCTTCGGCAAAGGCCTTGGCCGGATCGCCTTTCTCGATGAGAAAATCGAAGGCGATGTTGTCGCCGAGCGCGTCATGAATGACCGGCGCGCCGGGCGCGATCGCCTGCAGCTGATCGCCGACCGCCGGCAGCGGCTCCCATTCGATGCTGACGAGCTCGGCGGCATCTTCGGCCTGCGCGCGGGTTTCGGCGACGACCATCGCGGCCGGCTGGCCCTGCCAGACCGCGCGCTCGGCCGCGAACAGCGACTGCGGCGCGGCGCGGTGACCGGGCCGGTG
>JAIESC010000105.1 GCA_019746355.1 Xanthobacteraceae bacterium
GGCCGTGGCGCAGGCCGCGCGGCGGGGGCCGCGGGCTCGGGCCGCAACGGCCGCCCCTGCGCGTCGAAGCGCGGCTGCGACAGTTGCCTGGCGCGCTGATCGTTGACGACGATGTCGCCCTGTTCGACGGTGGTGTCGTCGACGTTCTTCATCGTCTGCGCCCAGCTCTCGCCGGCGCGGCGGCAGCTGCAATTGTTGTCCCACGCCTGCCGGTATTTGAACGCGTTCGGCAGCGACGTGTAGAGCTGGCCGCTGGTGGTCGAGACCGCCTGGTTGATGTCCTCGCCGGGATTGCGGTGCGAGAACAGCGTCACTTCGGTCGCCGGGCAAGACTTCTGGCAGGTCTTCTCGTCCTCGCCGAAGCGGCTCGCATTGGTCGCGAACGAGATCGGATAGAAGAAGCCGTCGCAGGTTCGCACGCACACGGTGCGGTACGTGCCGCTGCCGCCCATGAAGCCGCCTTCGCCGGGGCTCGGCGCCAGGATCGAGCCCGGGCCCGGGCCGAACAGCGCCTCAAACAGGTTGCCGCTGCGTTGCGGCGGCGGTGCCGATGCGACCGCCGCGCGGTACTGCGCGCCGCAATTGTTCTGCGCGAGCGCAACCAGGATGGAGCGGCGTTGGCCTTCACGCTCGGGCGCGGCACTGTCGCCGCGCAGCCGCTCGAGATCGGCGTTGATGCGGTCGAGGTTGCCGCGCATCTGCGAGATTTTCGAATTCAGCGGTCCGCACTGCGGGTTCTGGCCGCCCTGGAACAGCACGAAGAAGGCGTTGGCCTGGCAATTGAGCCGTTGCGCCTGCGCCTGCTGGCGGTTGAGCTCGTTCTGCTGGTTGGCCGCGGCTTCTTCGTATTTGCGGATCTGCTCGGCGCGGGCCGGGTCGTTGGAGCCGCGGTCGAATGCTGCGAGCTGGCCTTCCAGGCGGGTGCACACGGGGCTTGCTTGCGGCGACGGGCTTGCCTGTGGCGGCTGGCCGGCCGGGGCCTGCTCCGGGGGCGGCGGCAACTGCTGCCCATAGGCCGGAAGCGCCGCTGCAACCGCCGCTGCGATCATCACCACGGCGGCCGGCGCGAGTACCCGGCGCAACATTGAATTCATCGGCTTCCCCAGCCCCGGCGAGGGGCTCCGCTGCTGCTTTTCCGCCCGGAAGCGCGACCTTAGACTTCCGAATGGTGTCCAAAGTTTGGACGGGCGACGCCGCTACCGTCAAGATTCGGCCGTCCGGGCCGCCGGTTAGGCCCTTTGTCAGGCACCTTGGGCCTTCTCGGTGGCTGCCGCCGGCGCGGGCCTGCGCGATTCGGCGAACAGATTCCACGATACACCGCAAATGATCAGGCTTGCGCCGGCAAAGACGAAAATGTCGAGCGCCTCGCCGTAGAACAGCCAGCCCACCAGGGCGATCAGCGGAATGCGCAGGAAATCGAGCGGCACCACCACGGTCATGTCGCCGGAGCGGAACGCCTGCGTCAGGCAATAGTGCGAGGTGAGGCCGACGATGCCGAGGGCGAGCGTCGGGATCAGCAGGTCGGCTCCGAGCCGGAACACGAACAGCGACGGCCCGCCGGTCGCTGCGATGTAGGCAGGGTAGGCGAGCGCCATCGGCAGTTGCATCGCGTTCATCCAGAAGATGATGTTCAGCGTGCTCACCCGGTTGGTGAGCTGCTTGGTGGCGATCAGCGAGATCGCGAATGCGAAGGCCGCAAACAGCACCAGCAGTGCGGCCGGCTGGAAGCTCGCGAGCCCCGGCCGCACGATCACCACCACCCCGAGGAAGCCAAGGATCACGCTGCCGAGCCGGCTTCGGGTCATCCGCTCGCCGAGCACGAGCGCGGCAAGCAGGGCGACCCAGGCCGGCGTCGTGAACTCCAGCGCGAACACGGTCGCGAACGGAAGGATCGTCACCGCCAGCGCCCAACTGTATTGCCCGACGAAATGTGTGGTGTTGCGCGCGACGTGGAACGTCATGTAGCGCGGCGCGACCTCGGAGCGAAGGTCCGGGCGGGCGACAACCAGCGCCACGAGCACGATCAGGCCCGTGCCCGAGCGGATCGTCAGCATCTCGAAGACATTGAGCTGCTTGCCGAGCGCACGGATCGCCAGCGCGCTCACCGAGAACGAGATGAGCGCGCCGGTCATCCATGCGGCGACACGGCCGATGTTCTGGTTGGCCACGATTTATTCGGCGTCGGGCTGATTTTCCGGCCGTGCCTTGTCGAAGGCCGCAAGCTGCATCAGTGCGGCGTCGGCGGCGACGAGCTTGGGAAAGGCATCGAGCGGCGTCTTCAGCCGGCGCGCGTTGTACATCTGCGGCACGAGATAGATGTCGGCGAGGGTGACCGCCGCGCCGAAGCAGTAGGGACCGGGCTCGACCATGGTTTCAAGCGCGGTGAAGCCCTCGATGATCCAGTGGTGATACCAGGCGTCGATCGCCGGCTGCTCCTGCTTCAGCACGCGGCGGAGGTACTGCAGCGGCGCAAGGTTGTTGAGCGGGTGAATGTCGCAGCCGATCACCGCGGCGAAGGCGCGGACCTTGGCGCGTGCCGCGGGATCTTTCGGCAGGAATGGAGGATCGGGATGAACCTCGTCGAGATATTCGAGGATCGCCGGCGATTGCATCAGGATGGTGCCATTATCGAGCGTCAGCGAGGGCACGCGGCGCTGCGGATTGATTGCGCGATATTCCGGCGAATGCTGCTTGCCGCCATCCTTGGTGAGATGGATCGAAATCTGCTCGGTCGTGATGCCCTTGAGGTTGAGCGCGATGCGCGTCCGATAGGCCGCAGACGAGCGGAAATAGGTGTAGAGCTTCATGGCATCTCCCGGCGCGTCGCTTGATCGAGCTCAAGACCCGATAGTAGAGCGTGCCCTGCTATATTGATATCGGCGGCGGCCGTCGACTCATGGCAGCCCTGCCACGGGCAAAAAACTCGACAGCTTGAAAGAATTCGGAAATCCGGCGCGGCTTCACCTTGGCGAGCCCAGAATCAGCAATCTGTCCCGCATGATTTGAATTTCCGGCATGCCTTTCTCAAGGTCGGCCGCAGGCATCAGCGAAAGACGGGCCTTCATCTTGTCTGGCGATAGGACGCCTGCGGCGACACCATCCTTCAGCCAATGAATATCTTTTTCTCGCCAAGCGACGAGCTTTGCCAATGCGATGTCATTTTCCTCCGGGACGATCGCTAGCACGCCAGGTGCTTCAGCGCTTTCGTACTTGTTTGCTCTTTCCATCCAATCGGAAGGCATTTTGGATGTTTCCGGCGATACTCCATCCGCATAGTAGCCGAACGTCGAATGAAAGGGCGAATCCTGTCCGATGCTGCCGTCGATCAGATCCGACAACTCTTCGGCGTTCGGCGCATCGAGGGCGTAGATGTCCACCTCATCCGACAAGGTCATTTGGCCGGGAACATGACCGCGCAGGCGTGCAATCACTGCTGCGGAGCCGACAAGAACAAATGTTCGATGATTGGTGATCGCCGCCGCGGACCGTAAAATGTGGTTTATGGAGCCGATTTTCATTTACGAGAAGGAGCGCCGCACGGACGCGTGCACGGCTTGGCGCTCTGCATTCGACGGAATGTAGAAGACCGGGCGAGTATCTCGCAAAAACTCGCCTTCGGCGTTATCGGCCATGAGACGGCTGGCGATTTGTCCGGCGTTTAACGCCAAAATCCTCATCCAAAGTTCGTAGCGCCGATGTTGTCCGGGGGCATCCTTGACGTGCCGCTCAAGATATTTCCGGCCTTCTTCGATCAAAGCGGGATTCTCGACCAGCTTGGCCGCAACCATTCGCGCCAATTGGTAACTCCGCTCCTTGTTGCGATCGTAGCGTATGCTTCGCACGACGATTTTCTCGCGCATGATCAACGTCAACTCAATTGTATATCGTTCGATGCAATCGTGCCATCGAACAGGAAATTGCAGCGGCCGAGACTTTGTTCAGGCGCCGGGCCTGCCCTTGCCGTATTCCGCGGCGAGCTTCGCCGAGCGTTCGGTCAGGCGATCGACCGAGCGCTCAAAGGCGGCGCGGTCGGCCGGGTCCAACGCATCGGCGAGGCGTTGCGCGAACTCAAGCGCGATCGGGGCGAGGTCGTCGTACATCGCGCGGCCGGGCGGCGTCAACGTGAGGAACGCCTCGCGCAGGTCGGCGCGGTTGGCGCGCCGCGCCACGAGCTTGCGCGTTTCCAGCAGCGCCACCGCGCGCGACACCTTGGTCTTGTGCATGTGGCTGAGCGCGCCGATCGCCTTGCCGGTCATCATGCCGTATTGGCCGAGCGTCACCAGCACGCGCCACTCTGGGACGCCGATGCCGTAGCGGTCGGCGTAGATGCGCGACAGCGCCTGCGAGACGAGGCTCGCGACGACATTGAGGCGATAGGGCAGAAATTGCTCGAGCTTCAGCGGTGCGGCGTCGCCGCGGCCTGCCTCGAGCTGCCCGGCATCCGCATGCGCCAGCGCCGCAGGCGTCGCGCCCGCGTCGGTCGGATGGTCACTGGGAGCACCTCTGCTCATCGTCGTTCCCCCCTCCGGGCCACGACTGCGGGCGGTCGGTTGGCCGGACCAGCCCGTCAGTTCAAGCTTGGGTTATGTCCTGCCGCGCCGCCGGAAGGCCAGTTGTTCTCCTGATCACAAGCCGCTAGTCTTGGTTTCACACGTAACTAAACTTATTCAAAACTACCGGGGCCCGGAGCGCAAGCGCAAAAAAGGGTGCGCCTGGGTGGCCGGCAAGAGCGGAAGCGGGACGGGGTGCGACAATGGCCGTGAGATACATGTCGGGGTTCGGCAACAGCTTCGAGACCGAAGCGCTGCCCGGAGCCCTTCCGGTGGGGCGGAACTCGCCGCAGAAGGCCAATTACGGGCTCTATGCCGAACAGCTCTCCGGCTCGCCGTTTACCGCGCCGCAGGCTGCCAACCAGCGAAGCTGGCTCTACCGCATCCGCCCGACCGTGCGGCACACCGGCCGCTTCCAGAAGATCGATCACGGCCTGGTCCGTACCGCGCCGGCGCACGGCGAGAGCGACCTGCCGATCGGGCAGTTGCGCTGGTCGCCGACGCCGATCCCCAAGCGGGCGCTGACCTTCGTCACCGGCCTGTTCACGATGACGACCGCGGGCGATGCCGAGGCGCAGTCCGGCATGGCGGCGCACGTGCTGATCGTGACCAAGTCGATGGAGCGCGAGCACTACTTCAATGCCGACGGCGAACTGCTGATCGTCGCGCAGGAGAACAAGCTCCGCTTCCGCACCGAGTTCGGCGTGATCGAGATCGAGCCCGGCGAGATCTGCGTCATCCCGCGCGGCGTGATCTTCCGCGTCGAGCTGATCAACGGACCCGCGCGCGGCTATGTCTGCGAGAACTACGGCGGCGCGTTCAAGCTGCCGGATCGGGGACCTATTGGCGCAAACTGCCTCGCCAACGCCCGCGACTTCCTCTGCCCCGAAGCGTCCTATGAGGACGTCGAGAAGCCCTGCACGCTCTATGTGAAGTGGGGCGGCGAGCTGTTCCGCACGAAGGTGCCGCATTCGCCGCTCGACGTCGCCGCCTGGCACGGCAACTACTATCCCTACAAATACGACCTGCGGCGCTTCTCGCCGGTCGGTGCGCTGCTGTTCGACCATCCCGATCCGTCGATCTACACGGTGATGACCTCGCCGACGGAGACGCCGGGCACCGCCAATGTCGATTTTGTGATCTTTCCCGAGCGCTGGGCGGTGGCGGAGAACACCTTCCGCCCGCCGTGGTATCACCGCAACATCATGTCGGAGTTCATGGGCCTGGTTTACGGCGTCTATGACGCCAAGCCCGAGGGCTTCGTGCCGGGCGGCATGAGCCTGCACAACCAGATGCTGCCGCATGGCCCCGACACCGATGCCTTCGAGCAGGCAAGCAACGCCGAGCTCAAGCCGGTGAAGCTCACCAACACGCTCGCCTTCATGTTCGAGACGCGCTATCGCCAGCGCATCAGCAAATACGCAGCAGAGCTTCCGACCCGCCAGGACGACTACATGGACTGCTGGAAGGGTCTTAAGAAACACTTCAATCGCAAGCAGCGGAAACCCACATGAAACTCGCTTCTCTGAAAGGCGGCCGCGACGGGCGGCTGGTCGTTGTTTCGCGCGATCTGTCGCGCGCGGCGGATGCATCGGCGGTTGCCAGGACATTGCGCGACGCGCTCGACGATTGGAGCGCCGCCGAGCCGCGCCTGCAGGAGATCGCCGACTCGCTCGAAGCGGGCCGCATCGCCCATGCACCGTTCGATCCGACGAACTGCGCCGCGCCGCTGCCGCGCGCGTTCGGCTGGGCCGACGGCTCGGCCTACGTCAATCACGTGGCGCTGGTGCGCAAGTCGCGCGGTGCCGAGGTGCCGGCGACGTTCTGGACTGATCCGCTGATGTATCGCGGCGCGGCCGATCAATTCATCGGCCCGTGCGATCCGATCAAGGCGGCCGACACCGCCTGGGGCATCGACCTCGAGGCCGAGGTTGCGGTGATTGTCACCGACGTGCCGCAGGGCGCGAAGCCGGAGGAGACCGCGAAGGCGATCAAGCTGTTCATGCTGGTTGACGACGTGAGCTTGAGAAATCTCATTCCGGGCGAGCTCGCCAAGGGCTTCGGCTTCCTGCAGAGCAAGGGACAGACCGCATTCTCGCCGGTCGCGGTGACGCCCGATGAGCTGGGCGCAGCCTTTGACGGCAAGCGGGTGCATCTGCCGCTCGTCAGCCACATCAACGGCAAGCTGTTCGGCAAGCCCAATGCCGGGACCGACATGACGTTCGATTTCCCGACGCTGATCTCGCATGCCGTGAAGACCCGGCCGCTGATGGGCGGGACCATCATCGGCTCCGGCACGGTGTCGAACCGCGATGCCGACGGTGGGCCGGGCAAGCCGGTTCCCGACGGCGGCGTCGGCTATTCCTGTCTCGCCGAAATCCGCACCGTCGAAACCATCCTGCACGGCGCGCCGAAGACGCCCTATCTCAACTTCGGCGATCGGGTGCGGATCGAGATGAACGACGCGCAGGGCCGCTCGATCTTCGGCGCGATCGACCATGAGGTCGTGAAGGTCTGACCGTCTCCGGAGGTTGGGCCGCGACCCACGTGGTCGCGCTGCACCGCACGCCAAATTACTGGACGCCAGGTCACTGGCGCCACCTTTCCACTGTGTTAGCGTTGATCGACGGGCTGCCGCGACAAGAGCGGCCCGCGATCTTGGGGGAGGGCATCATGAACAGGTACTACATTCCCGCGCTTGGCAGTCTTTACGCATCGCTCGATCGCTACATGCTGCCGATGCTGCGCATCGTGCTGGGCGTCATCCTGATCCCGCACGGCTGTCAGAAATTCTTCGGCTGGTTCGGCGGCGCGGGATTCAGCCGCTTCACGCAGATCTTCGAAGGCATCGGCTACAAGCCCGGCTGGTTCTGGGTGACGCTGGTGGCGCTGACCGAGCTGGTCGGCGGGCTGATGCTGGTGTTTGGCGTCTTCACCCGTTTCGCTGCGCTCGCCGTCGTGATCTTCATGATCAACGCGGTGTGGATCACCTCGGCCAAGGGCTTTTTCTGGACCGCCGGCGGTTCCGAGTTCTCGATCCTGCTGCTGGCTGTGGCGCTCGTCTTCATGATCCGCGGCGGCGGCGAGTGTTCGATCGACCAGCGGATGAGCAAGGAACTCTGAGCGCGAGCCTCCGCCGCGTCAGGACCAGGCGTCAGGCCGGCATCCGCATTGCGGCCAGCATCGCGTTGCAGGCGTCCGCGCAGGCCCGGCATGCCTCGGCGCAGACAGCACAATGCCGGTGCCGGTCGCCATGCGCATCGCACGCATCCGCACAGGCGCGGCAGAACGCGACGCAGTTGGCGAGCTGCGCTTCGAGCAACTGACGGTGTCCGGCCTTGTTCGAGCGCGACATGATGCTGCCGGTGGCGCTGCACACCGCGGCGCAGTCGAGATTGAGCCGGATGCAGCCGACGAGATCGGAAACGTCGCGCTCGGACAGGCAGGCATCCGCGCAGGCGGTGCAGGTCTCGACGCAGTTGAAGCACGCGTCGATGCAGCGGCTCATGATCTCGGAGTGAGGTGGCTTTTCCGGGTGTGACCGGAACATGGCGCGGACGGCAACGGCGGACATCGCTTGATTCTCTTCCTGTTCGTCCCCCGCAGCAAAACCCGCGTGCGGCCGATTGGTTCCGAATTGGACAGGATTTGCCGTTGTCCATGCGCGAGCATCCGGAACCGCGCAATGTGGCTTGCCGGGTTCCGAAGACGGCCACGCAAAAGCAAAAGCCCGGCGAACGCCGGGCCTTTCGATCAGAAGCAGCAGTGCCGCGCTGTCAGCGCGTGCACTCGATCGCGACGAACTGCTCGCACTGGCCGTTGGCGCACACGTTGCCTTCAGACGGAATCGCGCCGGTGATGTCGTCCTTGTCGACCTTGTGGAACGACACGGCCTGAACGAACTCGCGCGACTTGCAGTAGGCATGCGCCGCAGCCGAGCCGCAGCGCGAGCCGGTCGCAAGGCAACGGTCGATGCCGTAACCGTCGGCGCTGTTGGCGATGATGAAGACGCGTTTCTCGGCCTGGGCCGCAGACACGCAAAGAACGGCACACGCCACGGCGGCAAACAGGGATCGCATCGATAAGCCCAAACGGTTTACGGACCCGGACCAGCCCATCCGGTCGCTAGAATGTGAGGAAAATCGTTAAGTCTTGGCTAACCCCACCGGCCTTCAGCCCACCCGGCACCGGTCCGGCATGGGGATATGGGAGCTTGTGCGCTGCCGCAAGTCATTGGTTTTGCAGCAGGACCCCGCCGTGGAAAGCGGCCAAAACGCGATCCGGCCCCTTGACTGTTGCAACGGTGTTGGACCATTGTCCGGCCCCATGAACGGCCTTAACGCGATCTGCGGCATTTGCCGGAAGATTATTGGCTAGCGCTCAACGCTGGCTGCGGCCGTCTTTTCTCAATCGAGACCTGATAGACGCCCGGCCAGCAGGCCGAGGAATGTCATTGTGAATGCCACGGGTCCGATGCAACTGAAACTCTACGATACGCTGTCGCGCGAGAAGCGGGTGTTCGCGCCGATCGATCCGAACAACGTGCGGATGTATGTGTGTGGGCCGACGGTCTACGACTTCGCCCACATCGGCAATGCGCGGCCGGTGATCGTGTTCGACGTGCTGTATCGCCTGCTGCGCCATGTTTATGGCGCGGGCCACGTCAAATACGTCCGCAACGTCACCGACGTCGACGACAAGATCAACGCGCGGGCGGCCGAGCGCGGCATCTCGATCCGCGATCTGACCGAAGAGACCTACAACAACTTCAAGGAGGACGTCGCGGCGCTGGGATGCCTGCCGCCCGATGTCGAGCCGCGCGCGACCGAACATATCGAAGAGATGAAGACGCTGATCGAGCGGCTCGTCGCGTCAAACCACGCCTATGTCGCCGAAGAGCACGTGCTGTTCAGCGTTCCGTCGATGCAGGACTACGGCAAGCTCGCGCGCCGCTCGCTCGACGAGATGATGGCGGGCGCGCGCGTCGACGTCGCGCCCTACAAGCGCGATCCGATGGATTTCGTCTTGTGGAAGCCATCGAAGCCCGGCGAGCCATCATGGCCGTCGCCGTGCGGCATCAACACGCCGGGACGGCCGGGCTGGCACATCGAATGCTCGGCGATGTCGTGGAAGCATCTCGGCGAGACCTTCGACATCCATGGCGGCGGCATCGATCTCGTGTTTCCGCACCACGAGAACGAGATCGCGCAGTCGAGCTGCGTCTTCCACAAGCCGGTGATGGCGAACTTCTGGATGCACAACGGCTTCCTGCAGGTCGAAGGCGAAAAGATGAGCAAGAGCCTCGGCAACTTCGTCATCATCCGCGAGGTGCTGGCGGACTGGCCGGGCGACGTGGTGCGGCTGGCGATGTTGGGCAGCCACTACCGGCAGCCGATCAATTGGACCGTGAGGGGCCTCGAAGAGGCCGAGAAGGCGCTGTCGAGCTTTTACGACGCTGCATCCGCCGAGGCCGATCCGCGGCCGGCGCCGGGCGTGCTGGATGGGTTGCTCGATGATCTCAACACGCCGAAGGCCATCGCCGAGATGCACGGCCTGAAGAATGCCGCGGGGCGTCGGGCGCTTGCGGGCACGCTTGGCTTTTTCGGGTTCCGCCCGGATGAGCTGAAGGCATGGCAGGCCGCGCACGCGCCACAGCCGTCGCTCGCCAAGGAAGAGATCGAGAGCCGCATTGCCGCCCGTAACGCCGCGCGCAAGGCCAGGAATTTCGCCGAGTCCGACCGCATCCGCGACGAGCTGGCGGCGCTTGGCGTCGTCCTGAAAGATTCCAAGGACGGTACCACCTGGGAGATGGCGCGATGATGGCCCGCGCCAAGCCGCAATTCGCGCTGCGGCCGTTCCTGCCGCAGGACACGCCGCTGCTGGCGGAAATCCTCCGTGCCAGCGTCGAGCAACTGACCGAGGACGACTACACGCCGGCGCAGCAGGACGCCTGGGCATCGGAGGCCGACGACCTCGAAGGCTTCGCCGAGCGGCTCGGCAAGCATCTCGCGCTGATCGCCACCCTGGACGGCTCGCCGGTGGGCTTCATCACGCTCGATGCGCCGACCAGTATCGGCCTGTTCTACGTGCATCCGGCGGTGGCGGGACACGGCGCGGGGCGCATGCTCTATGACGCCATCGAAAAGATTTCCACCGCGCGCGGCACGCCGCATCTTGTGGTCGATGCGAGCGACACCGCGCGCGATTTCTTCGCTCATCGCGGCTTTACGCCCGAGCAGCGCAACACTGTCTCGGTTGGCAACGAGTGGCTGAGCAACACCACGATGAAGAAGCGGTTCAAAGGGGCGGCTTCATGAGCGAAGCAGGACCGTTCGGACGGCTGCGCACCCACCATGTGGTGGTTGCAGCCGTTGCCCTCGTGGTCGCAATGGCCGTGGTGCTGAACTATTACCTCTGGTGAGTGTGATGTCTCGTGAGCGGCTCTATCTGTTCGATACGACACTGCGCGATGGTGCGCAGACCAACGGCGTCGATTTCACGCTGGCCGACAAGCTCGCGATCACGCGGATGCTCGACGACCTCGGCATCGACTATATCGAAGGCGGCTATCCCGGTGCCAATCCGACCGACACGCAGCTCTTTGCCGAGCCGCGCATGCTCGGTGCCACGTTCACGGCGTTCGGCATGACGCGGCGGCCCGGCCGGTCGGCCTCGAACGATCCGGGGCTTGCGGCGCTGCTCGAGGCCAAGGCGGAGGCGATCTGCTTCGTCGCCAAGTCCTGGGACTACCACGTCCGCGTCGCGCTCGAGACCACGCTGGAGGAAAATCTCGCCTCGATCCGCGACAGCGTGAAGGCCGCGCTCGGCAGGGGCCGCGAGGTGCTGCTCGACTGCGAGCATTTCTTCGACGGCTACAAGGCCAACCCCGGCTATGCGCTGGCCTGCGCCAAGGCCGCCTATGAGGCGGGCGCGCGCTGGGTGGTGCTGTGCGACACCAACGGCGGCGCGCTGCCGCACGAGGTCGAAGCGATCGTCCGCGAGGTGGTCAAACACATCCCGGGCGCAAACGTCGGCATCCACGCCCACAACGACACCGAGCAGGCGGTGGCGAACTCGTTCGCCGCCGTGCGCGCGGGCGTGCGGCAGATCCAGGGCACGCTGAACGGTCTTGGCGAGCGCTGCGGCAACGCCAATCTCGTCTCGATCATCCCGACGCTGAAGCTCAAGCCCGAATTCTCGGAGTTTCTCGAGATCGGCGTGTCGGACGAGCAACTGAAAAGGCTGGTCCACGTGTCGCACGAGCTCGACGAACGCTTGAACCGCGCGCCGAACCGCCACGCGCCTTACGTCGGCGAAAGTGCGTTCGCGACCAAGGCCGGCATCCATGCGTCGGCGATCATCAAGGAGCCGCAGACCTACGAGCATGTTGCCCCGGAGGCGGTCGGCAACCGGCGCAAGCTCCTGGTTTCGGACCAGGCCGGCCGGTCCAATGTGTTGGCGGAGCTGGAGCGTATCGGGCTCAAGATCGACCGCAACGACCCGCGGATCGCGCGTCTCCTCGACGAGGTGAAGGAGCGCGAGGCCGTCGGCTATGCCTACGAGGCGGCGGACGCCTCGTTCGAGCTGCTGGCGCGGCGGATGCTCGGCACGGTGCCGAAATTCTTCGACGTGACCTATTTTGACGTCAAGGTCGAGCAGCGCGCGCAGAACGGCCACGGCAGCGAGGTGCTCACCACAGCGGTGGTGAAGGTGAAGGTCGGCAACGAGACCTTCATCAATGCTGCCGAGGGCAACGGCCCGGTCAACGCGCTTGACGTGGCGCTGCGCAAAGACCTCGGCAAGTTCCAGCGGTTCATCGAGGGGCTGAAGCTCACCGACTATCGGGTGCGTATCCTCAACGGCGGTACGGGCGCGGTCACCCGTGTGCTGATCGAGAGCGAGGACGAGACCGGCGAGCACTGGACCACCATCGGCGTGTCACCCAACATCATCGACGCGTCGTTCCAGGCGCTGATGGATTCCATCGTCTACAAGCTCGTCAGGTCCGGCGCGCCTGCGTAGAATGGACGCCATGCGCCTGCCTTGCCCTTGCGCTTCTCCTTGCACCCGCCGCTCGGTGCTCGCGGCGTTGGCCGCGGCCGGCACCGTGCTGGCGACGCGCGCCAAAGCCGCGCCCGCCGAGCATCGCCAATTCATTGCCGCAGCCTTCCGGATGAAGGACGAGGCGGTGCGCGCCGGCGACCAGGCCTATGGCGCGGTGGTGGTGAAGGACGGCCGTATCATCGGCTTCGGACCAAGCCGCGTGGTTTTGAAAAAGGACTGGACGGCACACGCCGAGCGCGAAGCGATGCGGGAGGCGCAGGCACGGCTCGGCCGAAGCGATCTGTCCGGCTGCATCCTCTATTCCTCGTCGCGGCCCTGCTCCGAATGCGAGCGGGCGGCGGCCGCCGCCAACATCGACCGCATGATCTTCGGCAGCGAGGCGACCGACGCAGGCAAGCCGAGAGCATGATCCCGAAAAAGCCTGCCCCGGACTTGATCCGGGGTGTGAGGCGCTTTTCGGAAAAGATCATGCTCAAACAGAAAAGCCCTGAATGATCGATCACGTCTCCATTGCGGTGCGCGATCTCGCCGCTGCTGCTCGCTTCTACGAAGCGGTGCTGGCGACACTCGGCTATCAAAAACTGGCTGATCGTCCCGCGACCATCGGTTTCGGCAAGAAGTATCCGGAGTTCTGGCTGAACGAGCGGCGCAACATGGCGCCGGTCGATGCCGACAGCGGTGCGCACATCTGCCTCCGCGCGCGCGACGTGGAGACGGTGCAGGCGTTCCACACGGCGGCACTCACGGCCGGTGGCACGTCGGATGGAGCGCCCGGGCCGCGCTCGGGACAGATCGGCGGTTACTACGCGGCGTTCATCCGTGACCCTGAAGGCAACAGGATCGAGGCCGCGACGTTCACGGCCGCGACATGAGGCTTACATCCGTCCGGCCACCTCGGGCGCCATGGTCTTCTGGGCTTCGGCGCTCTGCGCTGCCGCTTCCGTCAGCGTCGGCAACACGTGTTCGATGGTGTCGGCCACGTAATACTTGAACAGATTGGCTGAATGGATGAACGCCATCCGATCCATATGCTCGAAAAGCCGCAAAAGCGGATCCCAGAATCCTTTGACGTTGGCAAGAAGGATGGGCTTCTGGTGCCGACCGAGCTGGGCCCAGGTCATCTGCTCGACCACCTCTTCGAGCGTGCCGATCCCGCCAGGCAGGGCGACGAAGGCGTCGGCGTGGTCGAACATCTGTTGCTTGCGCTCGTGCATGTCGTGGACGCGGACCAGCTTGCCACGCCGCATCATGTGCTCGCGGTTGGCGAGGAACTCGGGGATGATCCCGGTGACCTCGCCGCCGTGATCGAGCACGCTGTTGGCAAGCTCGCCCATCAGCCCGACCGAGCCGCCGCCATAGACGAGGCCGATGCCGTTCTTGGCGAGCGTCTGCCCGAGCTTGCGTGCGGCGGTGGCGAAATCGGGATCGCGGCCTGGGCCTGAGCCGCAATAGACGCAGATTCTTCGGATTTGGCTCATTCTCACTCGTTTGTGCGAAGCGGTATGCGAATCGTCCGCAAAGAAGAAGGATATAGACATGCGCGGCGGCGCTGGCGAGGGCGGGAAGCGGCGGCGCTGGCGAGGGCGGGAAAATGCCCCGCCCATCGCTGTTTTATGCGGCAGAATCCACTATATGAGGGACTTGCCGATGGCGCCCGCCTTTTGCGCCGTCCCGACCGGGATTTCTTAGACCTAACCGTGAGTGACCACGTCCGATCAGCGCACAGCATGAAGCGCGAAGTCTCCGCCGACCGCGGCGGCGCGCTATTTCGCACGCTGGCACGGTTGTGGCCCTACATCTGGCCGCACGACCGTCGCGACCTGCAGCGCCGCGTGGTGTGGGCGACGTTGCTGCTGTTCGCAGCGAAGCTTGCGACCATCGCCGTGCCGTTCACCTTCAAATGGGCGGTCGATGCGCTGGGCGGGCAGGGTACCGCGCCGTTCGCGCCTGACTCATGGCTTGCCTGGGCGATCGCCGCGCCGGTCGCGATGACGGTCGCCTATGGCGGCATGCGCATCCTGATGGGCGTGCTGACGCAGCTTCGCGACGGCGTGTTCGCCAAGGTGGCGATGCACGCGGTGCGCAGGCTTGCGATCCTGACCTTCGAACACATGCACGAGCTGTCGCTGCGCTTTCATCTGGAGCGCAAGACCGGCGGGCTCACCCGGGTGCTGGAGCGCGGCCGCAACGCGATCGAGACCATCGTCCGCATGGTCATTCTGCAGTTGCTGCCCACCATCGTCGAGGTGGCGCTGATCGCGGCCGTGCTGTTCTACCAGTTCGACTGGCGCTACGTGGTCGCGATCCTCATCACGGTCGCGCTCTACATGTGGTTCACGTATCTGGCGACCGAATGGCGTATCTCCATCCGCCGCCGCATGAACGACAGCGACAACGACGCCAACACCAAGGCAATCGACTCGCTGCTCAACTACGAGACCGTGAAATACTTCTCGGCGGAAGGGCGCGAGGCCAGGCGCTACGACCGCTCGATGGAGCGCTACGAAGCCGCAAGCGTGAAGTCCTACGTGTCGCTCAACGTGCTGAATGCCGGCCAGGCGGTGATCTTCACCATCGGGCTGACCGCCACCATGGTGCTGTGCGCTTTCGGCATCAGGAACGGCAGCAACACCGTCGGCGATTTCGTCATGATCAACGCCATGATGATCCAGCTCTACCAGCCGCTGAACTTCATGGGCATGGTCTACCGCGAGATCAAGCAGGCGACGATCGACATCGAAACGATGTTCAACATCCTGCAGCGCCCGCCGGAGGTCGTCGACGCCCCGGACGCAAAGCCGCTTGCGGTGAGCGCCGGCAGCATCGCCTTCGAGAACGTCGGCTTTGCCTACGAGCCGGCGCGGCCGATCCTGAAGGGCGTGAATTTCGAGGTGCCGGCCGGCAAGACGGTGGCCATCGTCGGCCCCTCCGGCGCCGGCAAATCGACCATCTCGCGGCTGATCTACCGCTTCTACGACGTGTCGGCGGGCCGGATTCTGATCGACGGGCAGGACGTGCGCGACGTGACGCAGAAGTCGCTCCGGCAAGCCATCGGCATGGTCCCGCAGGACACCGTGCTGTTCAACGACACCATCCGTTACAACATCCGCTACGGTCGCTGGGAGGCGAATGACGGCGAGGTCGAGGAGGCGGCACGGCTCGCGCAGATCGACGATTTCATTCGCATGTCGCCGCACGGCTATGAGACGGAGGTGGGCGAGCGCGGCCTGAAGCTGTCCGGAGGCGAGAAGCAGCGCGTTGCGATCGCCCGCACGATCCTGAAAGCCCCGCCGATCCTGCTGCTCGACGAGGCGACGTCGGCGCTCGACAGCCACACCGAGAAGGAAATCCAGGACGCGCTGGAGCGCGTGTCGAAGAACCGCACCACGCTGGTCATCGCCCACCGGCTCTCGACCATCGTCGGCGCCGACGAAATCATCGTGCTCGACAAGGGCGTGATCGTCGAGCGCGGCGGGCACCATGAGTTGCTGCGGCTTGGCGGGCTTTATGCCAGCATGTGGAACCGGCAGCGCGAAGCCGAGGCCGCCCGCGAGATGCTGGCGCAGGCCGAGGAGGACAAGGCGCAGCCGAACCGCATCCCGCCGCGGCTCGCAGACGACCTTCCCCCCGCGGCGGCGGCGGAATGATATGATCGCAACAAACGTCTGACAGTGCGGAGCGCCGACCACCACCCATGTCCATCATCGACTCCATCAAATCCCAGGCCGTGCCCGTCCACCCGCAGGGCTATCCCTTTGTCGGCGGCTTTGCGCTCGCGAGCCTGATCCTGTTCTGGATCTGGACGCCACTCGGATGGATCGGCACGGTTCTGACCGTCTGGTGCGCCTATTTCTTCCGCGATCCGGTGCGGGTGACGCCGCTGCGCGACGGTCTTGTCGTCGCCCCGGCCGATGGCCGCGTCAGCCGCGTGGTCAATGCCGTGCCGCCACCGGAGCTGGGCTTGAGCGACCGGCCGCTGCCGCGCATCTCGATCTTCATGAGCGTGTTCGACTGTCACGTGAACCGGAGCCCGATCGCCGGCCGGATCGAGCGGATGGTCTACAAGCCCGGCAAGTTCATCAACGCCGACCTCGACAAGGCGAGCGAGGACAACGAGCGCAACGGCTTCATCATCAGTGGACCGCGCGCCCGCGTCGGCGTGGTGCAGATCGCGGGCCTGATTGCGCGGCGAATTGTCCCATTCGTGCAGGAGGGGCAGGCCATCACCGCCGGCGACCGCATCGGCATGATCCGGTTCGGCTCCCGGGTCGACGTCTATCTGCCGGAGGGCGGCCGGGCGATGGTGGCGGAGGGCCAGACCGCTCATGCCGGGGAGACCGTGCTGGCCGATCTCGCGGCCGCCGACCCCGGACGCACCTATCGGGTTGGTTAACGGGCGGAACCCGGCGTGGCGGCGCGGCGTCGAACCCGCTATATTGGTCGGCATCATGTTTTCGCCTTTTGAACGCGAACGAATGGAAGCCCGGCGGCAGCGGTTCCGCGCGATCCCTGTGCGGACGCTTCTGCCCAACCTGATCACGCTTTTGGCGCTCTGCGCCGGCCTCACCGCCATCCGGCTCGCCTTCGAAGGCAAGCTCGAATGGGCGCTCGCCGCGATCGTGTTCGCCGCCGGTCTCGACGGTATCGACGGGCGCATCGCCCGCATGATCAAGGGCCAGTCCAAGTTCGGCGCCGAGCTCGACAGCCTCGCCGACTTCGTCAACTTCGGCTGCACCCCCGGCCTGATCCTCTATCTCTGGGGGCTGAACGGTGCGGGCAATGTCGGCTGGATCGCCGCGATGGTGTTTGCGATCTGCGGCGCGCTCCGTCTCGCGCGCTTCAACGTCATGGCCGAAGATCCGAACCAGCCGGCCTGGGCCGGCAACTTCTTCACCGGCGTGCCAGCGCCGGCCGGCGCGCTGGTGGTGATGCTGCCGATTTATATCGATCTGCTCGGCGGCCCCAAGGCCAACCCGACCGTCACGCTGCTTTATACGCTGGCGATCGCCTTCCTGATGGTGTCGCGGCTGCCGGTGTTCTCCGGCAAGCGCGTCGGTAAGCGGGTCAACCCCGATCTGGTGCTGCCGGGATTCGTCGCGGTTGTGCTGTTCTTTGCGCTGCTGATTGCCTATCCGTGGTGGGTGCTGAGCATCGGCACGGTGATCTATCTCGCCTGCCTGCCGCTCGGCTGGCACGCGTACCGCGAATATGCGCGGAAGGATCTGGAAGCCGCGCAGGCCGCCGCAGCATCCGGCGAGCCGTCCGACGCCTTGCCGCCGCAGCAGCAGCCCGACGAGCAGGACGAGCGCCTCACCCGGCACTGAGGCCGACGCGCCGCAGCTTCTCCTTTCCCATCTCGACAGCCCGCCACAGGACCGCCAATGCCCCGCGCCACCCGCGTTGTCCCCGCAGCCGAGCGCAAGGACGCGCCCGTCGCCGATACGCTGATCCTGCCGCACGCCCAGCGCCAGGCGCAGAAGGGCTTCCTGTTCGGCATCAAGGGCACCTGCGTCGAGCTCGATTTCGCCGAGCCGGTGCGGCTTCGCACCGACGACGCTCTGGTGCTCGACGACGGCGGGCTGGTCGAGGTGGTGGCGGAGCCCGAGCCGTTGATCGAGGTGCGCGCGGCCGACCTGCCGTCGCTGGCGCGGCTCGCCTGGCATCTCGGCGATCGGCACGTCCCGGTGCAGATCATGGAGCGCAAGCTCAGGCTCAAACGCGGCGAGGCCATCGAAGCGCTGCTGCAAGGCCTCGGCGCCAAGGTCGTGGCCATCGAGGCGCCGTTCGAGCCCGAAGGCGGGGCCTATGAGGCGGCCGCGGCGCATGATCATCACCACCATGATCACGGTCACGATCATCATCACCACCATCACGATCATGGCCACAGCCACGATCACGACCACCACGACCACGACCACGACCACGACCACCATCACGACCATTCGCACGGTCACAAGCACGGCTGAGGCGGCCGGATGGATCGGCTCAAGGACAAGGTCGTTCTGATCACCGGCGCGTCGGGGGCGATCGGCAAGGCCGTGACCGATGCCGTCGGCAGGGCCGGCGGCACGGCGGTCACCAGCGACCGTCCGGGGCAGGGCGCGACCCACGCGCTCGACGTGACCTCCGAGCCGGACTGGCTCGCGGTGACGGCCGACGTCGGCCGCACCTATGGCCGGCTCGACGGGCTCGTCAACGCCGCGGGGATCGCGGCGCTCGGCAACGTCGAGGAAACCGATTTCGCCACCTGGCGGAAAATCCTCGGCGTCAATCTCGACGGCACGTTCCTCGGCTGCAAGCACGCGCTGACGCTGCTCAAGTCCCGCGGCGGCTCGATCGTCAATCTCTCGTCGGTCGCGGGCCTGATCGGCGGGCACAATTTTGCCGCCTACAACGCCTCCAAGGGCGGTGTGCGGCTTCTCACCAAGTCGGTGGCGCTGCATGGCGCGCGGCTCAATCCGCAGGTGCGATGCAATTCGGTGCACCCGGCCTTCCTCGAAGGGCCGATGGTCGACGACATCATCAGGGGGACGCAGTATCCCGACGCGGCGCGCTCGCGGCTGATGCGCGACATTCCGCTCGGCCGCCTTGGCACGCCGGCCGAGGTCGCGGACATGTGCATCTATCTGTTGTCCGACGAATCCCGCTTCGTCACCGGTGCCGAGTTCGTCATCGACGGCGGATTGACCGCGCGCTGACCGCTATTTGCGCGATGTCCTGGTGGCGCGCCGGTTCAGGCGGCGAGCATTGGTCCGCGCCTTGCGCAGCGCCGGCCGCACCGCGGCATCCACGATCGCCGCCGGCGCGCTGACGCTGGGCTTCGCGCCGAGTGCGGCGCCCCACATCGTCCGTGTTGCCTCGAGACCGGCCTTCCAACTGCCTTCGTAAGCCGCCGCAATCTTTTCGCTCAGCATCCGCGTTGCTTCGGCCTGCCGTTCGGCCTCGGTCATCACGGCGGCAGCGCCGAACCAGGATAGCCGGTGCCAGACCGTCGCCGCCGCGAAGGCGCTCGAAAGCGCCCAGTCGAAACCCATTGCCGCGGTGCTGCGTCGTCTCATGCGAGGCAATGTCTGCCGGCGCGATCGGTTCCCGCCGCGCGGCGTACATTGTGAACTATGATCGGCGGCGGCCCGGCGGCTTATTTGTCAGCGGCTTGATCAGCTTGGCGAACGGCGTGCCTGCGCAACGGGCGATCAGCCGTTCATCGGCAGTCGCGAGCTGGCAATGCCGTTGCTCCGCGAGCGCAAGATAGAAGCAGTCATAAACTGGATGCCTGAGCTCAATGCCTATGGCCAAAGCTCGATCATTCAAATTCACCAGACGCAACGATTTCCGAGAAAAAGTCACCCGACATCCGCACCGCTTCCGTTGCTGTTTCGGTCGGAAGCAAAGCGAATGCGATCATTTTCCAAGCGGCGTTGGTGATTTCACTGAACACCAGGTCGGGAGCAAAATAAGGGCCTCCTCGTTTTCCAGGAGGGCATCGGCCTGTGCTGCGCCGGGCAGATCAAAAAGCCAACGAACCGCAACGCTTGCATCGACGACCAACGCCATCAGTCGAACTCGTCGTCGCATCCATGGCGGATTGCGGCTCGTACGTCAAAATCATGCAATGGCGGCGACAAGGCGCGCAGGCGGCGGGCCAACGCGAGCTTCTCCTGCGCGGTCAACGGTGCCGTTGCCGTGATCACGTCGCGAAGCTCCTGCTCGAGCGATTGGCTCTTCAACTCGGCCTTGAGCTTGTGCCGTTCGATAACGTCTTGCCTCAAATTGCGGACAAGCACCTGTGTCATGATTGATCCTTGATGCTATCAAAGATGATAGCATCAAGGATGCGCGCGACAAGCTTCTACGCGAGCACCGGCGGATAGCCCGGCATCAGCTCGTACGGATGCTTCCAGCCGGGGAGCGCTTTGATGCGCTCGAGCCAGGCGCCGATGTTCTTGTGCGTGCCGGCAATGTCGAAGCCGAACTCGTCCGCCGGATAATAGAGATAGGCGCAGAGCGACAGGTCGGCGATGGTCGGCCGCTCGCCGAGGACGAACGGATGCCCCGCGAGCCGCTTGTCGACGATCGCGAGATTGCCGTCGATACGGCCCTTGAGGAATGCCATGACCGCCGGATCGCCCGCCGGCCGGGCGAAGTTCTTCAGGAACCGGTAGGGGCCGAGGAAGCCGTTGACCTTCTGGTTGTCGAAGATGATCCAGCGCAGCGCTTCGAGCTTCTCGTCCTCGCTCTGCGGCTTGAACTTGCCCGTGAGGTCGGAGAGATAGGTCAGGATCACGCCGGATTGCGTGAGCTTCTTGCCGCCGTGCACCAGCACCGGCACTTCGCCCATTTCGTTGACCTCGGAGCGGTACTTCAGCGTGCGCGTCTCGCCGCCCTTGAAGAAGTCGACATAGACCGGCTGCCAGTCGGCGCCGATCAGGTTGAGCATCAGCGCCGCGCGATAGGCGTTGCCGGACTGGGCGAAGCAATAGAGCTGGTATTCGGGCATGGGTCTCCCCCGTGGCGTTCAGGCAGCAGATCACGGTTTCTCCGGCTTGGAGAAATAGATTTTGCGAATGGATATTGCGCGCCGCGCTGATGCCCGGCCGGACGTCAGCGGGACAGCGCCACGGCCTCGCCCGCCGTCGCCTTGCCGTCGAAACGGCCGCCCGCGCCATTAAGCTGGGCGAGCGGCTGGCCGTTGTGATCGCGCATGGTGAGGCCGGTCTGGTCGTAGGTCCATTTCCGGCTCATGTAGAACTTTCCGGGGCAGCCGCCCTCGGGCGCGATGGTGCCCTCGGGCGCCTGCGCATTGGCGGCACCGAAGTTCATGTTGCACTGGCCGCGGCCGGGCTGGCTGAACAGCCAGCGCCCGGCCATCGCGGCCGGCGGGGCCGCCGGCTGCGGGGGCGCGGCGTTCGGTCCCGACGAAGGCGCGCCCGATCCCGTCAAATTGCAGCCGGCGCACAGGGTGAGCGCCAGCAGCGCAACGGTCCGTGTGAAGACGCGGGACACGGGGCGGATCAGGCTCATGCCTTGTGCTTACTTCATCGTCGGAATGACGAACTCGGCGCCTTCTTTGGTGCCGGACGGCCAGCGCGCCGTCACCGTCTTGGTCTTGGTGTAGAAGCGGACCGAGTCCGGTCCGTGCTGGTTGAGGTCGCCGAAGCCGGAACGCTTCCAGCCGCCGAACGTGTAGTAGGACAGCGGCACTGGAATGGCGAAGTTGACGCCGACCATGCCGACCTGCACGCGGCTGGTGAAATCGCGCGCGGTGTCGCCGTCGCGGGTGAAGATCGCGACGCCGTTGCCGTATTCGCTCTCCGACGGCAGCCGCACCGCCTCTTCGTAGTCCTTGGCGCGCACCACCGACAGCACCGGACCGAAAATCTCCTCCTTGTAGATGCGCATGTCCGGCTTCACCTCGTCGAACAGGCAGCCGCCGAGGAAGTTTCCGTTCTCGTAGCCCTGGAGCTTGAAGTTGCGGCCGTCGACCACGAGCTTGGCGCCTTCCTTGACGCCGATGTCGACATATTCGCGCACCTTGTTGAGATGCGCCTTGGTGACGAGCGGGCCGTAATCGGCGTTGGCGTCGGTCGAAGGCCCGATCTTGAGGCTCTCCACGCGCGGCACGAGCTTCTTCATCAGCGCGTCCGCGGTCTTCTGGCCGACCGGGACCGCGACCGAAACCGCCATGCAGCGTTCGCCCGCCGAGCCGTAGCCCGCGCCGATCAGCGCATCGACCGCCTGGTCCATGTCGGCGTCCGGCATCACGATCATGTGGTTCTTGGCGCCGCCGAAGCATTGCACGCGCTTTCCGTGCGCGCAGCCGGTGGCATAGATGTATTCGGCGATCGCCGACGAGCCGACGAAGCCGATCGCCTGGACGCGCGGGTCGGTGAGCAGCGTGTCGACCGCCTCCTTGTCGCCGTTGACGACGTTGAGGATGCCCTCCGGCAGGCCGGCCTTGATGAACAGCTCGGCGATCCGCATCGGCACCGACGGGTCGCGCTCCGACGGCTTGAGAATGAACGCATTGCCGCAGGCAATGGCAGGTGCGGCCTTCCACAGCGGAATCATGGCCGGGAAGTTGAACGGCGTGATGCCGGCGACGACGCCGAGCGGCTGGCGCAGCGAATAAAGATCGATGCCGGGGCCGGCGCTGTCGGTGAACTCGCCCTTCATCAGGTTCGGGATGCCGCAGGCGAACTCCACCACCTCGAGCCCGCGCTGGATGTCGCCCTTGGAGTCGGTGAAGGTCTTGCCGTGCTCGGAGGAGAGGAGCCGTGCGAGGTCGTCGTACTCGGCCTGCACCAGCTCCAGGAACTTGAACATCACCCGGGCGCGCCGCTGCGGGTTGGTCGCGGCCCAGCCGGGCTGGGCGGCGGCCGCATTGGCGATGGCCTGCTCGACCTCGGACTTGCTGGCGAACGCGACCTTGGCCTGCACCTCGCCGGTGTTCGGGTTGAACACGTCGCCGGTCCGCCCGGAGGTGCCTTTGACGGCCTTGCCGCCGATGAAATGGCCGATATCGCGCATGATTTCCTCCTACGGACCCAAGTTCTGCGCGCTTATGCTCGTCCGGTCCGTCGCGCCGCCGGGCGGTAAGCGCTCGTTAACCCGTCAGATACCGCATGCCTCCGCTCGCGTGAAGCCCGGCGGCCGATATGCCGCAAAGCGCAAATGCCGGGCGAGTTGGTGACCGACCGTTAGCCTTTACACGTCCTTAAGCCCGCCAGGGCTAAGGTCGCACGCTCAATTGGCGCTCAGTCCCGCCGTGCGCCGTTGGTTGCGTTGGAGTGGTTCATGGATCTGTCTACCGGCCTCGGGCTTGCGTTCGGCGGCGTCGTCCTCGTCACCCTGATCCTGATGGGCGGCGATCTCGGCATGTTCCTGGACATCCATGCCGTCATCGTCATCTTCGGCGGCGCGGCCGCCGCGACCTTGATCCGTTTCCCGCTGTCGAGCCTGTTCCACGGCATGCCGCTCGGCATGAAGTACGCCTTCACCATGCGCCGCTGGACCCCGCGCGAGCTGGTCGACGAGATCGCCAACCTCGCCGACATCGTCCGCAAGAAGGGGCCGATCGGGCTGGAAAAGGTCGAGATCGAGGACACCTTCCTCGCCAAAGGCATGCGCTATGTCACCGACGGCTACGACGCCAACTTCATCCGCGACAATCTCGAGCGCGACATGGATAATTTCTGCGCCCATCTCGACGAGGGCCAGAAGATCTACCGCGCGATCGGCGACTGCGCCCCGGCGTTCGGCATGGTCGGCACGCTGATCGGCATGGTGCAGATGTTCGCCAACATGACCGACCCGTCCAAGCTCGGTCCGTACATGGCGGTCGCGCTGCTTGCCACGTTTTACGGCGCGGCGGTGTCGAACCTGTTCTGCCTGCCGATCGCCGACAAGCTGGCGCTGAAGCTGCACGACGAGCAGATCAGCCGCTCGCTGATCATCGACGGCGTGCTGATGATCCGCGATTCCAAGAGCCCGATGCTGGTGCGCGAAATGCTGCTGGCCTATCTGCCGGAAAAGCATCGCCATGCCGAAGAAGAGGAAGCCACCGAGGCGGCTGCGGCATAGCTGAAGCTGTTGCATTCAACCGCGGCGGCGTGACGCACAGATATGGCCAGAAAGAAAAAAGGGCACGCAGCGCACGGCGGTGGTCACGGATGGTTCGTGACCTTCGCCGACCTCATGGGTCTTCTCGTCGCGTTCTTCGTCATGCTCTGCGCGTCGTCGACACAGGACGTCAAGAAGCTGATGATCGTCGCTGGCTCGATGCGCGACGCGTTCGGCACCCAGTCCGTCACGCGCTATTCCGGCATCATCGAGAAGGATGGCCTGCCGACGCGGCCGCAACTCAAGAACGCGGAAAAGATCACGCCGGAAGACTCGTCTGCAACGCCAAGCCCCGACGAGAAAAGCCGCAACAACAAGTTCGGCGCGCGCCTCGACAACGAAGGCAACTTCGCGCTCGCCTCGGCGTCGCTGCGCCAGGCGCTGCAGGACATGCCGGAGATCGCCGACATCTCCAAGCACATCATGTTCGAGGAGACCAAGCAGGGCCTCAATATCGAGATCATGGACCAGAACGGCAGCTCGATGTTTCCCGAAGGCTCGAAGGAGCCGTTCGAGCGCACGCGGCGGCTGGTGCAGCGGCTCGCTTCGGGCCTGAAGACCTTGCCGTACCGGATCACCATCGCCGGCCACACCGCGGCGACCCGCCAGCAGGGGCGCCCCGGCTACGGCTCCTGGGACCTCTCTGCCGACCGCGCCAACTCGATCCGCAGGGTGCTCGAGGAGGAGGGCGTGCCGGCCGCGAAATTTTTCATGGTGGCCGGGCGGGCCGACACCCAGCCGCTGTTCCCCGACGATCCGTTTGTTGCGGCCAACCGTCGCGTGACGATTACCCTGATGCAGGAAGCTCCGCCGCTTCCCAAATCGCTCAAGCCTTGATTTCCCTGCATTATTTTCAACTGAACCCGCTGGTCTTTGCTGCTGTTGTTTTCGCATGGCCGGTGTATAAACCCGCCCCTTGATGTTGCGACGCAACCGGCGACAATCCCAACCTCCATGAGCAGCATTGCAGGCGAAGCCAACCGGGCGGCGGACCAAGCCGCGCCCGCCGCGAGTTCCGCCGGGAGCTTCTGGGCGCTGGCGCTCGGCAGCGTCGGGGTGGTCTATGGCGACATCGGCACGAGCCCGCTCTATGCCTTCCGCGTCGCGGCGAAGGCTGCCGCCGAGTCTGGCCATGTGACGCGCGACACGGTGCTCGGCGTGCTGTCGATGATCTTGTGGTCGCTGATCATCGTCGTCACCATCAAATATGTCGTCGTTCTCCTGCGCGCCGACAACAACGGCGAGGGCGGGACGCTCTCGCTCACCGCGCTGGCGACACGGGCGCTTGGACAGCGGTCCTGGTTCGTGCTGTTCCTTGGCATCGTCGGTGCCGCGATGTTCATCGGCGACTCGATGATCACGCCGGCGATTTCGGTGCTGTCGGCGGTCGAAGGCCTGTCGCTGGTGACGCCGGCGTTCGAGCACTATGTGATGCCGATCACCGTGGTCATCTTGGTCGCCCTGTTCGCTGTGCAGCGCCGCGGCACCGCCCGGGTCGCTGCGTTCTTCGGCCCGATCATGGTGCTCTGGTTCGTCACGCTCGCGATCACCGGTGCGTTGCACATTATGGACGATCCGCACGTGTTTGCGGCGATCAATCCGGCCTACGCCATCACCTTCGTCTCGACCCACGGCACTATCGGCCTGATCACGCTCGGCGCGGTGTTCCTCGCGGTGACCGGCGGCGAGGCGCTCTATGCCGATCTCGGCCATTTCGGGCGCAAGCCGATCCAGGTCGCCTGGCTCGGACTGGTGCTTCCGGCGCTGCTGATCAACTACTTCGGGCAAGGCGCCCTGGTGCTCGCCGATCCGACGGCGATCGAGAACCCGTTCTTCAAGCTGGTGCCGGGCGCGCTGGTGCTGCCGATGGTGGTGCTGGCGACCGCCGCGACCGTGATCGCAAGCCAGGCGGTCATCACCGGCGCCTATTCGTTGGTGCGGCAAGCGATCCAGCTCGGCCTGCTGCCGCGGCTCGCCATCGTGCACACGTCGGCCGAATATTCCGGCCAGATCTATCTGCCCCGCGTCAACAACGCGCTGCTGGTCGGCGTGCTGCTGCTGGTCGGCCTGTTCCGCACGTCGCAGGCGCTCGCTGCCGCCTATGGCATCGCGGTCGCGACCACGATGGTGGTCGACGGCATCCTGGCCTTCATCGTCATCTGGAAGCTGTGGCGCTGGCCGGCCTGGAAGGCCGGGCTGTTGATGCTGCCCCTGGTGTTTGTCGACGCCTTCTTCTTCTCGGCCAATCTGCTGAAGCTGCTCGAAGGCGCCTGGGTGCCGCTGCTGTTCGGTCTGGCGATGGTGATCCTGATCCTGACCTGGCGGCGCGGCACGCGCATCCTCGCCAACAAGACGCGCAAGACCGAAGTTCCGCTCGACGCGCTGCTGGCGAGCCTGGAAAAGAAGCCGCCGCATATCGTGCCGGGCACCGCGGTGTTCCTCACCAGCGATCCCGAATTCGCGCCGACCGCGCTCCTGCACAACCTCAAGCACAACAAGGTGCTGCACGAGCATAACGTCATTCTCACCATCGTCACCGCGGATACGCCGCGGGCGCGGGAGGACGAGCGCGTCACGATCACGCCGGTGTCGGATCACTTCGCCCGCGTGTCGCTGAAGTTCGGCTATATGGAAACGCCGAACGTGCCCAAGGCGCTGGCGATCGCGCGGAAGCAGGGCTGGCAGTTCGACATCATGTCCACGTCGTTCTTCCTGTCGCGGCGGGCGCTGAAGCCTTCGGCCCAGTCCGGCATGCCGATCTGGCAGGACCGGCTGTTCATCGGGCTCGCCAAGAGCGCGTCGGACGCCACCGACTTCTTCCAGATCCCCACCGGGCGGGTGGTGGAGGTTGGAACGCAAGTCACCGTCTGAACCCAGGTCACGATCTGACAGTCACGGTTTGATTGAAATCGGCGGCACAAGCTTTTGATTCGATAGAACTATTTCTATCGGCGATACGGCCGGCCAATACTTTAGGCTTAGCGATTTGCCGCATGGCTGGCCTGACCCGGCGGCGCGTTGCGCCCCTTCGCATGGCCCAGAATTGGTCTATATAACGGCCATTCCGGAATTGTTGCAGCGCAACATACCGTTGATAGGCGAACCCCACGATCATGAGTCAAACAGCTGCGTCCCTTGCGGACGGTGCGCTGCCTCACGCCAATGGCGCGGGCGGCAAAGGCCGGTCCCGCTTCTGGCTGCTCACGGTCGGCAGCATCGGCGTCGTCTATGGCGACATCGGCACGAGCCCGCTTTATGCGTTGCGCGAGGCGGTGGCGGCCGCCGTCGGCGCCGAGGGCGCGCCGCACCGCGAGGCGGTGCTGGGTGTCCTGTCGCTGATCTTGTGGGCGCTGATCGTCATCGTCACGTTGAAATACGTCGTCATCCTGCTGCGCGCCGACAACCGCGGCGAGGGCGGCACGCTCGCGCTGATGGCGCTGGCGCAGCGCGCGCTCGGGCGCAGCGCCGGCGCGGTGGTCCTGCTCGGCATCATCAGCGGCGCTCTGTTCTACGGCGATGCGGTGATCACGCCGGCGCTGTCGGTGCTCTCGGCGATCGAAGGCCTCAAGATCGCGACGCCGGCGTTCGATTCCTATGTCGTGCCGTTGACTGTGGTGATCCTGGTTGCGCTGTTTGCCGTGCAGTCGCGCGGCACCGCGCGGGTCGCCGCGTTGTTCGGTCCGGTGATGCTTATATGGTTTGCGGCAATCGGGGCGGCCGGTATCTGGCAGATAGTCGGTGATCCGCGCGTGCTCGCCGCCTTCAATCCGCTCTACGGCGTGAGCTTTCTCGCCAATCACGGGCTGGTCGGGCTCATCACGCTCGGTGCGGTGTTTCTGGCCGTCACTGGCGCCGAAGCGCTCTATGCCGACCTCGGCCATTTCGGACGCAAGCCGATCCAGTTCGCCTGGATCGCGGCGGTGCTGCCGTCGCTGGCATTGAACTATCTCGGGCAGGGCGCGCTGGTGCTCTCCAACCCGAAGGCGATCGAAAATCCGTTCTTCCTGCTCTATCCGGAATGGGCGCTGCTGCCGATGGTCGGCCTTGCCACCGTCGCGACTGTGATCGCGAGCCAGGCGGTCATTTCCGGTGCCTATTCGCTGACCCGTCAGGCGATCCAGCTCGGACTTCTGCCGCGCTTCGAGATACGCCACACCTCCGAGACGCAAGTCGGCCAGATCTACATGCCGCGGGTCAACGCGCTGCTGCTGCTCGGCGTGCTGCTGCTGGTGGCGCTGTTCCGTTCGTCGAGCGCACTCGCCTCGGCCTACGGCATCGCCGTGACCGGCACCATGGTGGTGACCGCGACCATGGCCGTGGTCGTCATTCATAAAGACTGGCGCTGGCCGCTCTGGGCTGCTGTCGCGCTGATCGCGCCGTTTCTGCTGATCGACGCCACGTTCCTTGGCGCCAATCTCCTGAAGGTTGCCGAGGGCGGCTGGGTGCCGCTGGTGCTCGGCGCCCTGGTGATGACGGTCATGTACACGTGGCGGCGCGGCAGCCGGCTGCTGTTCGAGAAGACCCGCAAGAGCGAAGTGCCGCTCGACCCGCTGGTGGCCATCCTGGAGCGAAAGCCGCCGCAGCGGGTGCCCGGCACCGCCGTGTTCCTCACCAGCGATC
The DNA here is from genome assembly GCA_019746355.1 of Xanthobacteraceae bacterium. The sequence continues at coordinate 28,854 of JAIESC010000105.1, forward strand.
CCTCGTGCGCGCCGACCGCGATGATGCACAGCCTCAAGCACTACAAAGTGCTGCACGAGAAGAACGTCATCCTGACCATCGAGACCGCGCCCGAGCCGCGCATCGATCCGGCCGAGCGCGTGCACATCGAGCCGATCGGCGAGACCTTCCTGCGCGTGCGATTGCGGTTCGGCTTCATGGAACAGCCCAACGTGCCGAAGGCGCTCGCCATCGCCCGCAAGCTCGGCTTCCAGTTCGACATCATGTCGACGTCGTTCTTCCTGTCGCGGCGGACGCTGCGTCCCGCGGCCAGCTCCTGCATGCCGCGCTGGCAGGACCGGCTGTTCATCGGGCTTGCGCGCAGCGCCAACGACGCCACCGACTATTTCCAGATTCCCACCGAGCGGGTGGTGGAGGTCGGCACGCAAGTCGCGATCTAAGGTGGCGATCCGACCAGCGGCTGTTTATGAGGCAGTCCGCCGCTTGGGCGCCACACTTGGGCGGCAGGCGGCGATGGCGTATAAGGTCGCGCCAAATCGCTGCCCAATCGCTGCCCAGGAGTGCCGCATCATGTCCGAGCCAAGAGATCCGCCGGTTCACGATCTGACGCCGGAGGACGTGGCGAAGGGCCTTGCCGAAGGCAAGGTTCTGCTGGTGGACGTACGGGAGCTCAACGAGACGGCAGTCGAGCGCTATCCCGACGCGGTAATCGTGCCGCTGTCGGGCTTCGACCCCGCGCAAATCCCCGATCCGCAAGGCAAGAAGGTCGTGTTCGCCTGCCGCTCGGGCCGCCGCTCGGTGACCGCCTCGCAGGCCGCGCAGGCATCGGGGCTTCCCTATGACTGCCATCTTGCCGGCGGCATCCTTGCGTGGAAGGCCGCGGGGCTTCCCACCGAAAGCTGATCTTCCGGAGAATTCGATGCTGCGCACGCTTGCCGCGTCCGCCCTCTCGCTCGCTGTCGCGGCAGGGTTCGCGTCCCCGTCCTTCGCCCAGGGTAAGACCGTCAACGTCTACAACTGGTCGGACTACGTTGATCCCTCGGTCATCGAGAGCTTCACCAGGGACACCGGCATCAAGGTCAAATACGACACCTTCGACGCCAACGAGACGCTGGAAACCAAGCTTCTGGCCGGCAAGTCGGGCTATGACGTCGTGGTGCCGACCGGCTACTTCCTCGAGCGCCAGATCAAGGCCAACGTGTTCCAGAAGCTCGACAGGTCGAAGCTTGCGAACGTCGGCAACGTCTGGCCGGATATTGCCCAGCGGCTTGCCACCTACGACCCCGGCAACCAGTTCGCCGTGAACTACATGTGGGGCACGGTCGGCATCGGCTACAACGTCAAGAAGGCGCGAGAGGTGCTCGGCATCTCCGGTCCCGTGGGCGAGGCGATGGCGAGCTGGGACACCGTGTTCAAGCCCGAGCAGCTTGCGAAATTCAAGGCGTGCGGCGTGCACATGCTCGATTCCGCCGATGACGTTTTTCCCGCGGCGTTGCACTACCTCGGCCTTGATCCCAACACCAAGCAGCAGGCCGACCTGGAGAAGGCCGCCGACCTCGTGACCAAGGTCCGGCCAAACGTCGCCAAATTCCACTCCTCGGAATATCTCAACGCACTCGCTTCCGGCGAGATTTGCCTCGTGCTCGGCTGGTCGGGCGACATCAAGCAGGCGCAGAAGCGCGCGGCCGAGGCCAAGGCCGGCGTCGAGGTCGGCTACGCGATCCCCAAAGGCGGCGCGCAGATGTTCTTCGACAATTTCGCGATCCCGAAGGATGCCAGGAACGTCAACGGGGCGCACGCCTTCATCGACTACATGCTGAAGCCCGAGGTCGCAGCGAAGAATTCGAACTTCCTCGGCTACGCCAACGGCAACCTCGCGAGCCAGAAGCTGCTCGACAAGTCGGTGCTCGACGACAAAACCGTCTATCCGGATGCGGCGACGCTTGCGACGCTCTACGTCGTCACCGCCCGCGACCAGCGCACCACGCGGCTGGCCAACCGGCTTTGGACCAAGGTCAAGACCGGGCAGTAGGACGCGTCCGGAAGACCGCGCCCGCTTTCGCGCGGACGAACGATGCGATCCGCGCAGCTCTCTCCGTTCGCCCCCGCGAAAGCGGGGGCCCAGGGCCGCGTATTCGATCGACGCGGCCGTTCTCAGTGCGTGTCGAACACCGCCTGATAGGCGGCGACGGCTTTGCGGCTGGCGTCGAGCTCCGCCTTGGTCGGATTGTCCGGGTCCTGCGCCGGCGGCAGGCTGCCGAACTTGAGCAGGCAGGCCATCAGCAGGAAGCGCGCCTTGTTCGCGGTGAGGTTGCTCGCGGCAATATGGAAGTCGGTCGGGTCGGCGAAGCCCATCGGCGCGCCGCGTCCCGTCATCGCCACCGGAATGCCGCTGAACACCGCCCTGCGCATCAGCTTCATGCGCGTGTGCGACGGCGAGCGGCCGTAGGGCACGAGCCCCTGGACGACAAAGCCGGTGAGCAGGCCTAAGCCGAGCTTGTGCTCGATCGAGGCGATCAGGTCGATCTCCGGCGCGGTGTCGTGGCCTGGGCCCATCGCCGTGTAGCTGCCGTCGTTCGATATGGTGACGACCGGAATGGCGTCGGGCAGGAGCCTGCCGCTGCCGTCCTTCACCGCGACGTCTATGAGTCCGATGCCGCGCTCGCCGTTCTTTACGGCCCTCACGCGCTCCGGCAGCGTCGTGATCTTCAGCTCCGATTTATAGGTGTGCTTGAACAGCGGCAGATAGGTGAGCGCGATCCGCCCGGTGTGGCTGATGTTGCCGACGATGCCGCCATGGCCGCCCGCCGCCACGTAGCCGCCCGGCCGCGCATCGGCCTTGGTGACCTCGCGCGCGGCGAAGATCTGCTGCTCCTGGATCACCACGACGCCGCAGCGATTGCGGCCCTGCTCGTCGGCCCAGATGCGCGAGCGGATGTAGCGCGCCGAGTCGACGATGTTGGCCGGCCCGTCGGCGCTGATCTGCCCTTGCGGCCGCTGCGCGGCGTTGCAGCAGATCGGCCGGTCGCTATCGATGAGGAGGTTGAACCAGTAGGCGCTCTCTTCGACCTGCGGGCTCCCTTGGGTCCAGATCACGCCGTCATAGTCGACGCCCGCCACCAGCGCCTGCATGTCGTTGGTCGCCTTCGCCAGCGCCTGGCGCGGCGGCCCGACGCCGAGATGGTACGGCTTGTAGCCGAAGAAATGCGTGCCACGCAGCTCGGGCGCGATGTCGCCTTCGCCCTTGTCCTTACGCAGATGCGCCGGCAGGCCCTTGGTGAAGCCGCCCGGCGGCACGCCGCGGTAGAAGTCGATGCTGGCGATCGACGAGAGGAGGCTCGCGCTGCCTTCGACGCCGATCGACAGGCGGTCGATCTCCTCGAAGCTCCGCGAGCCGTCCGGGAAGAAACCCTGGCGGTAGATTGTGCCGCCCGGCGTGGTGCATTCCTCCTCCCAGGCCGAGCCGTCGGCCTGCCGCGCCATGTAGGGCAGGGGATAGAGGCCGTCCTCGGGCTTGAGCTCGATTTCGTAGACCGGCTTGTCGTTCGGGCTCTGACGCTCCTTCCGAAACACGCCGTCCGCGCCGACATAACCGTCGGGCGGCCCGTAAAGCTCGGCCGCGTCGGCTTCCAGCGGATGGGCGGAAAACTGCTCGACGTAGACTTTCACGGGGGCCGCCAGCCGCTGCGCGCGCAGCGCGTCGTGCTTCAGCGGCGCGCCGTCCACGTCCTTCAGGAGCGGCAGGCCGTGCTTCGCGCGTGCCTTGTTCGAGGTGACCAGCGGCGGCGTGTTCTGGATCGTGGCCGTGGGACCGGCGAGATGGGCAATGCGGGTCTTGTTGCTCTGGTTCATCGCGTGCGGGACCGCTCTCTGGGCCAAAGACAAATGATAGCCCACAGCCCGCAGGGCTGTTCAATCGCCACGTCGGCGCGCCGCCTCCGCCGCAAATGCATGCCTGCGTGTCTGGGCCAGGTACACCCCGGAGCCCAGAGTTTTCCGTTCACGACCCAACGCGCCGCCGGCGGTGTGACCTGCACGTCTCGCAGGCTTCACCTGCGCGCGGCCGATAGGCGCAGCCCTAGGCTTGGTCCCTCGGCCCCTTTATACGTCTTCGCGTGTAGAGGAATCATATGACGCAAGTGCCGTCGGGCTTCGAGGTTGCCCCGTCCCTGTCATGGGGCTGTCACATCACGCAGTTCTACAGCACCGGCGACGAGCTGCGCGACGTGCTCGTCCCGTATTTCAAGGCTGGGCTCGAAAACAACGAGCGTTGTCTATGGGTGACAGGTGGCGCGTTCGACGCCGGTGAGGCACGCGCCGCGTTGCGGTCGGTGGTGCCCGACTTCGACGCGCGCGAAGCTGCCGAGCAGATTGCAATTCACGATGCGCAGCGCTGGTACGCCGCCGGGAAAAAGCTCCAGCCGCAGACGATCGTCGACGGACTCATGCAGGCTGAACGGGACGCGCTGGCCGCAGGTTATAAAGGCCTGCGTACGAGTGGAAATTGCGCGTGGGTCGAGCGCGGGCAGTGGAAGGACTTCCAGGCCTACGAGGCTCTCGTCCAACAGGCCGTGCGCGGGCGCCGCATGATCTGTCTTTGCAGCTATTGCACGAGCCAACTCAGGGGCTCGGATCTTATGGCCGTGATGGATCACCACGATTTTGCGCTGTCGCCGCGGCGCCTGCGCGCTCGAATTGCAGCGACGCCCACGCCGTCGCATGCGCGATGAAGCCATCAAGGCATGGCGCCCGACTGGAGCCTGACAAAAGATAAATCAGCGCACCGCGTTCTAGCCCTCGCGCCAGCGCCGGTGCAGCCACAGCCACTGCTCCGGGTGCTCGCGCACCCAGCCTTCGACCACGCTGGTGATCACCTGCATCGTGCCTTCGACGTCGATCTTGCCGCAGGCGTCGCGCTTGGGCTCGATCGCCTCGGTGACGCGGACCTGCAATCGCCCGTCCGGACCGCGCACCGCGCGGATGCCGTGGATCGGGCATTCGATGTGGCGGGCGAGCCGGGCGATGGTCTGATTGGCCAGCGTCTTGCGGCCGAAGAACGTCACCGGCACGCCGGGCCCGTACCACTGGTCGACCAGCATCGCCACGTGCGAGCCCCGATCGAGCGCGTCGGCAAGCTTCACCGGCGCGTCCATGGTGGTCGGCAACAGCGTGCCCATGCAGCCGGCGCGCGCCTGCGCCACCTCATCGGCCAGCACCTTCAGGTTAGGGGGGCGATAAAGCACCGTGGTGTCGAGGCCGTACATCCGCGCGGCGATGGCCGGCAGCTCCCAGTTGCCGACATGGGCGGCGAAAACCAGCGCAGGCTGGCCGTCGTCGCGCAGCCGGAACGCGATCTTCTCGCTGTCGTCGGAGCGCATGATCCGGCCGCTGCCTTGCAGCCTGTCATAGTCCCACAGTTCGTCGATATGAGCGAACTCGGCGAAGACGCGGCCGAGATTGTCCCAGACGCCGAGAAGAATCCGTTCGATCTCCTCGGCCGACTTCTCGGGGAAGGCCGCGGCCAATTGCGCCCGGGCGATGCGATGCTCTCGAAACAGCGGCCCAACCGTGCGAACAAGCGCGGACGCGGCCTTCGACATCACGCTGAGCGGTATGAGCCGCCCGGCGCGCAGCGTGTGCACGGCGAGGAAGCCCGTGAGCGCGTTGGTCGCACGCCGCAGGCGGATTTGAAGCTTGAGCTTGGTCGCGCGGAGGTCCACGCCGGCGCCTAGAAGGTCACGACGATCTTGCCGAACACCTGCCGGCTCTCCAGCCGCGCGATGCCGCGTTCCAGGTCGGCAAGCCCGATCTCGGTGTCGATCACCGGCAGCATGCCGCCCGCCATCTTGGTGAGGCTGTCGCGGATGTTTTTCATCGAAGCGCCGAACGAGCCGAAAATCTTGTACTGCTGCTGGAACAGCTGCATCAGGTTGAAGGTGATGGTCGGGCCCGCGGTCGAGCCGCAGGTGACGAGGCGTCCGCCGCGTTTCAGCACCAGCAGCGAGCCATTGAAGCCTTCGCCGCCGACGTGCTCGAACACCACGTCGACCCCCTTCTTGTTGGTGAGCTTGCGGGTGATCGTCTCGAACCGCTCCTTGCGGTAGTTGATCACGTGATCGGCACCGAGCGCCTTGGCCTTCTCGGCCTTCTCGTCGTCGCCGACCGTGGTGATGACGGTGCAGCCGATGGCTTTGGCCATCTTGATCGCCACCGTGCCGATGCCCGAGCCGCCGGCCTGCACCAGGATGGTCTCGCCGGGCTGCAGCTTGGCGTTGTCGAACAGCATGTGCTCGACGGTCGAAAAGCCGATCGGCGCGCAGGCGGCGTCGCGCAGGCTCACGCCCTTCGGTACCGGGATCACCAGCCGCGCCGGCATGTTGAGCCGGTCGCGGGCGAAGCCGTCGATGTGAAAGCCCATGATGCCGCCGACGTTTTCGCAGAGGTTGTCGCGGCCTTCCTGACAGGCTTTGCATTTGCCGCAGGTGAGCGCCCCGTACATCACCACCGGATCGCCGGCCTTGAAGCCGGTGACGCCGTCGCCCACCGCGGTGATCTCGCCCGATGCCTCGACGCCTGCGACCTGCGGCATCTTCCGCTTGGCGAAGGCCATGCCGCGGAAGCCCCAGAGATCCAGGTGATTGAGCGCGATGACCTTGGTCGCAATCTGCACCTCGCCCGGGCCGGGCGGCGGCGGGGCAGGGATCTCGGTCAGCGCGAGCTTGCGGTCCCCAAGCAGTTGGAGCGCGCGGATGGTCGCGGTCACGCGGGTTCGCGCCCCATCACCAGCGAGACGTTCTGCCCGCCGAAGCCGAACGAGTTGGAGATGACGTGCCGCACCTTGGCGTCGCGCGCCTGGTTCGGCACCACGTCCATCGGGATCGCCGGGTCCGGCACCTGGTAGTTGATGGTCGGCGGCAGGCGCTGGTTCAAGAGCGTCAGCAGCGAGAACACCGCCTCGACCGCGCCCGCGGCCGACAGCGAGTGCCCGATCATCGACTTGTTGGACGACATCGGGATCGACTTGGCGCGCTCGCCGAACACCGCCATCACGCCCATCGCCTCCATCTTGTCGTTTTCGGGCGTGCCGGTGCCGTGCGGGTTGATGTAGTCGATGGCGTCGGGCGTAAGCCCCGCATCGGCCAGCGCATTGCGGATGCAGCCGATGATCGGCTTGCCGTCGGGGCTCGAACGCGTGCGGTGGAAGGCGTCGGCCATCTCGCCGCAACCCTCGACAACGCCGAGGATCTTGGCGCCGCGCGCCCGCGCGGACTCGAGGCTCTCGAGCACCACCGCGCCCGCGCCTTCGGCCATCACGAAGCCGTCGCGGTTCTTGGAGAACGGCTTCGCCGCCTGCGCGGGCGGATCGGACGAGGTCGACAGCGCCGAGAGCAGCGAGAAGCGAATGAGCGACTCCTGGTTCACCGAGCCGTCGGAGCCTATGCAGAGCGCGGCATGGGTCTCGCCGCGGCGGATCGCCTCGACGCCCAGTTGAATGGCGGTCGCCCCCGACGCGCAGGCGGTCGAGAGCGAGATCGGCGAACCCTTGGTGCCGAACCGCTCGGCGAGGTTGTCGGAGACCGAATTGAACTGGAAACGCCGGTGATGATGACCGTATTTGCCACTCGCGGCGGTGCGCACGATGTCGGTGTAGGTGACATTGGCGTTCGCGCCGGAGGCGGACGCCATCTCGCGCCGCTGCGCCCATTCGATCTCGATCGGCGGCACCGCAAGGAACAGGGGGCCGGGGAAGTCGCCGGGCCGGCCGATGCCGGACTCCGCCACTGCTTCTTCCGCGGCAAGGCCCGCAAGCTGCTCCGACAGCTCGGGCGCCGACATCGGTTCAACCGGGATGAAATCAACCGTGCCGGCAAACTTCGTCTTCAGCCCGTCGGTCGAAAAGCGGGTGATGTTCTTGATGCCGGATTGGCCTGCCGTCAGTTTCTTCCAGTTCTCGGTCTTGCCCGCGCCGAGCGAGGTCACCACGCCCATGCCGGTGACCACGACGATGGGGCGGCCTGCGCTGTCGAGGTGGGACGGCATGCTGCTCTCCTTCAGGATGCGGCTTCGACCAAAGCCAGGCCTTCGCCGCGCCAGTGGCCCACCGCCGTGACGACCGCCTGCGTCAGCGGGCCGGTCATCGCCCGCTCGCCCGCGGCGCTCGGCGGGAACAGGCTACCACGGCTGACGGCGAGCGCCGCGAGGGCGACGTTCATGGGAAATTGCGGCTCCAGGGCAAAGCCCAGATAGGTGCCGGTGCCGCGGACGGCAATGTCGCCGTGCTGGGCGAGGAAGGCGCGCTCCTCGGCGGTCGCGGGGGCGGCGCCCGAGGCGCCGGAGATCACGGCGGCCTTGCCGGGCTCGAGTTGGCCCGCGACCTTGCCCCACAACTTGCCGAGCGCCACGGTCACGTCGCCGGGGTTTCTCCGGCGCGACCAGTCGGAATGCACGGCGGTGAGCCGGGCGAGGCGCTTGGCGCCGCGGGCTTCGGCATGCTTGCGCGATTCGATCACCAGGAACGCGCCGAGCGAGCCGAGCGCGAAGCCCGGGCTCGCCTCGCGGTCCCACACCGGCACGAGCTTGTCCTTCAGGCTGAAGCCGCCGAACTCGTAGAGCATCAGGAGGTCGGGCCGCTCGGCGTTGTAGCCGCCGCCGACCAGCGCGATGTCGCTCTGGCCCGACGCGATCCGCGCATGCGCGATGCGGACCGCATCGACGCCCGCGGCCTCTTCGCCCATGAAGGTGCGCGACGAGCCGGTGACACCGTGCACGATCGAGATGTTGCCGGCGAGGAGGTTGGAGAGCTGGGCGAGGAACAGCGTTGGCCTGAGATCGCTCATCAGCCGTTCGTTGAGGAAGGCCTCCGGCTTCTCCGCCGTGGGCAATCCGGACAGGATCGCCGTGTCGGCGTTGATGTCACGCTCGCCGCCGCCGGCCGCGACGATCATGTCGGTGCGGGCGAGGATTTCCGTGTTGCCCTTGATGCCCGCGGAGTCGAGCGCGAGGCCCGCCGCATAGGTGCCGATCCGCTGCCACGGCTCCATCTGCCGCTGATCGCCCTTCTTGGGGATCTGCTTGTCGAAGTCGATCGCCGCGATCTTGTGAATGATGTAGGGCGGATAGGTGGTGGTGTCGGCCTGTGGCGTCCCGGAGCTGAGCCCCTGCCAATGCGCGTCCGGCCCCTCGCCGAGGCAGGAGACGATGCCGATCCCGGTGATAAAGGCCTCGCGGTCGCGCGCGCCGTCAGCTTCAGTCGCAGCACTAACCATGGGCCACCGCCTCCAGCGGGAGTGAGATGCGCTTGGCGACCGCGTGCATGTTGTCGAGGAACTCGCCCTTCGGGAAATCGACAACGCGGAAGGTGAGCTCCGCGTTGCATACCGTCTTGCCGTCGACCGCGACGCGCGCCTCGGTCATCGCAAAGCCCGAGCCCTCGTGCGCGATCTTGGCCGACACGATGAGCCCCTGGCCGGGCGTGACGAAGGTGCGGAGCTTGGCTTCCTTCACCGCGGCGAGAAACGGCATCTTGTCGAATTTCGTGCGGGCGATGATCAGCCAGCCGGACGCCTGCGCCATGCTTTCGATCAGCAGCACGCCCGGCATCAGCGGACGGCCGGGAAAATGTCCTTCGAAGATGGTGCTTTCGGTCGGGACGGTCGCTTCAATGCGGATCGTCAGGTCGTTCAGATTGAGGTCGATGATCCGATCGATAAGCTGAAAATACTCGAGCCGCATTGGATGCCGGACATCATTTGCCCTTGGCAGCGACCAGGTCGTCGATGCGGGAGCACAGGTTCTTCAGCACGAAGTACTGTTCGGTCGTGGCTTTGCCGTCGTTGACCTCCTGGGTCCACTGCTCGAGCGGCAGCTTGATGCCGAACGCCTTGTCGATGGCAAACGCGATATCGAGGAAGTCGAGGCTGTCGATGCCGAGGTCGTCGATCGCGTGGCTGTCGGGCTGGATCGTGTCGCGCTGGATGTCGCAGGTCTCGGCAATGATGTTCGCCACGGTGTCAAACGTCGAAGGCATCTCTAAGTCCCTGTATGGTAACTGATTTTTGTCGCTGCGCCGAAGCTGGCACAGCGCCGGGACCGACGGTCGTTCCGCCCGGTATTCCCCACGGGTGAGGCCGTGTGCCCGTATAGCGAACGCAGGCCCTTAGTTCAATGGCGGCAAGGTGTTGCAGGAATTGCACACAGGCCGGCTATTTCAGGCGATTTCCGGTGCGCCGGTACCCCTGTCGCTCGAATCGGCTTAAGCGGCGTTCGGGGCTCATCTGGCGCGCGTGACCGTGACCTCGCATCGATCTGGTTAATCCGGCGGCCTTGCTCTCGCCACACGGACCGTGTGTTTCCGCGCCTCCCCCCAACATCGCTGGAGTCCTGTGGAATGATCGGAAGATCGCTCGCCGCCATTTGCTTTTGCCTCACCGCCGCCGGGCCGCTCGCAAGCACAGCCCAGGCGGAAACCGGAATCGCCTCCGTCTACGGTTACGATGGGCAGAAGACCGCAAATGGCGAACGGGCCAATCCGCGCGGAATGACCGCGGCCCACCGGAGCCTTCCGTTCGGCACCATGGTCACGGTGGTCAACAGGAAGAACGGCCGCCAGGTGACGGTCCGCATCAACGACCGCGGCCCCTTCATTCGCGGCCGCATCATCGATCTCACGCCCGCCGCGGCAAGCCAGCTCGGCTTCTCCGGCCTCGCGCCGGTGACGATCAGCATGAACTAGAGAAAACAGGCAGGTCGGTTTCAGCGCGGCGCGATCGGCACATTGACCGGCGTGCAGCCCGGCCGTCCGATCAGCACGCAGTCCTGGTCCTTGCGCATGTGCGCCATCACGTCGGCGATCCAGATGCCGCCGGCGACCAGCAGCACGGTGAAGCCCAGCGCCAGCACGTTCATCAGCATGCGGTGCCGGTACTCGCCCGGCTCCTCGGGCTCGCTTTCGAACTTCCTGAGGTCGGGGACCTGCGGGGAAGGCGGCGCGTGATGCACGAACAGCGAGCCGCCGCGCGGTCGGAACTGCAGGATCCGGCCCTCGGGCTCGCTTGAGTTCTCGCTGGTCACGGCTTGCTACCTCGCCTGACCCGGAAATAGTACCACGAGTCCCTGCTGGCAATCGGGGACATTTTCGTGGCGGTAGCGGCCACATCAGGTTCCTTGTTCCCGTGGACGGCTGCGGGGGGGCGGGCCTATAGATGCGTGCATGGACTTCCGCGCCATCCGCCGCGCCGTTGTGGCCCTGACCGCCGCCTATTCGATGGCGCTGCAGGCGCTGCTGCTGGCGTTCGTGGTGCCGCAGGTCGCAGCTCTCGCCGACCCGCTGACGGTGCTGTGCTCGACGATAGGCTTCGGAGATAGCGGCCCTCCGGCGCAGCACGAGATTCCCTGTCCCGCGGTCTGCGCCGCGATGGGACACGGTCTGACCGGCGCGCTGCCGGCCGGCATCGCCGCCGTCGCTTTGCTGCGCGAAGCGCACGCCGCGGTCGTGTCGTTGGCCGGCTGGATCGTCCCGCTGGTCTTTGCGGCAGGTCCGCAGCCGCCGCGCGGCCCCCCGGCGGCCTGATTTCCGAAACTGCATTGCTGCGTCGTGCGCCTTTGGGCGCGCAAGCGAACGCGTTCAAGAAACCGCGTTGAAATCATTCCGATTGGAGCACTGTCATGAAGTCCGTTCTGCTCGCCATTGTCATGGCGCCTGTCCTGGCGCCTGTCTTGGCCTTCGCCACGGGTGCGGCATCCGCCCACGATTACAAAGTCGGTTCGCTGGAGATCCAGCATCCCTGGTCGCGCGCCACGCCCAGGGGCGCAAGCGTCGCCGGCGGCTACCTGAAGATCGTCAACAAAGGCACCGCGCCCGACCGCCTGGTCGGCGGCTCGACCGAGGCGGCGCCGAAGTTCGAGATCCACGAGATGTCGATGGAAGGCGGCGTGATGAAGATGCGCATGCTGCCGAAGGGCCTCGAGATCAAGCCGGGGCAGACCGTCGAGTTCAAGCCGGGCAGCTATCACCTGATGTTCGTCGGCATCACCACGCCGCTCGAACAGGGCAAGCGCGTCAAGGGCACGCTCGAGTTCGAGAAGGCCGGCAAGGTCGAGGTCGAGTACGCCGTCGAAGCCATCGGCGGCACGCCGAAGGGGCACGGTGGCGGCGGTCATAACCACTGAGCCTTCGGCCACAAGCCGGCGCCACACCCATCGGCGTCATCGCCGGGCATACCCGTCCGAAGGACGGCGTCGCTTCGCTCGCCTGTGTCCCGGCGATCCCGCTTGGGGACGCACTATGCCAGCCTAAGCGAGATGCCCGCGACAAGCGCGGGCATGACAGCTTCGATAGGGGCGTAAACGGGCACAAAAATCATTCCTTGCGATACCCCGGAATGAACGCTTCCATATCGATCGACTGAAACCCCGGCACCGAAATCTCGTCTGGATAGTTCGCCTTCCGCGTTGCGTCGATCCCCATCTTGGTGACGAGGTTCGAGCCGCCCGCCGGATCGTACGACGCGGGATCGAGCGGCGAGCCCTTGGCATAGGGCACCATGAAGGTGTCGGTGTCGGCGCGCACGCGCGTGGCGATGGCGTGCAGCACCTCGGTGTCGCTGTTGATGTCGACGTCGTGGTCCACCACCACGACGAACTTCAGGAACGGGTCGGCGACGAACGCCGCCATCGCCGCAAGCTTGGCCTCGCCCTCCTGCATCTTTTCCAGCGCGATGTAGCAGATGAAGCGGAAGCGTCCCGAGCGTGGCACATTCACGCCGCGCACCGTCGGGCAGGCGATCTTCACCGTCTCCTCGATGAAGCTCGTGCGGATCAGCCCCGACAGCAGCAGGTTGTCGGCATGGCCGACGAAGGCGTTCTGGTAGAGCGGGTTCTTGCGCCGGGTGATGGCCTTGATCTCCAGCACCGGGTTCAGACGCTGCGGCCCGTAGGTGCCGGGATATTCGCCGAACGGCGCCTCCATGCGGCGCTCCACTGGCCGGATCTCGCACTCCAGCACGATCTCGGCGTTGGCCGGCACGTCGAGCGGGATGGTCTTGCAGCGAGTAAGCGGCACCGGCCGCTGCAGCATGCCGCCGGCGATCCTGATCTCGTCGGAGTCGAGCGTCGAGAAGCAGAGCGAGCCGATGAAGAACGCCGGATGGTGACCGATGACGATCGCGACCGGGCAGGGCAGGCCGCGCTTCTCGTATTTCTTCCAGATGATGTTGCCGTCGGCGGTCTCCGACAGCTGCACGCCGAGCAGGTTCTTCTCGTGCACCTGGTGCCGGTAGATCCCGACATTGTTGATCCCGGTCTCGGGATCGCGCATCACGGCGAGTCCCGCGGTGATGTACTTGCCCGCGTCCTTCTCGTGATAGGTGCAGATCGGCAAATCCTCGACGCTCACGTCCTTGCCGAGGAACACCTCCTCGTGCACCGGCGCATCCGTCACCATCACCGGATCGATCGGATTGGCCTGCCGCGCCGCGCATTCCTTGACGAACGCCCTCACGTCGCCCGCCTCCATGCCGAGGCCTAGCCGCAGCCGCTCGAAGCTCGCATGCATGTTGGCAATCAGCGGAATCTTCGAGCCTTTGACGTTCTCGAAGATCACCAGCGGGAATTTTTCGTCGCGCTCCAGCCGTTCGAGGATGCCCGACACGCCGAACTTCGGATCGACCTCGTTCTTGATCCGCACGATGTGCCCGGGGTGCTCCTTCTCGAGGAACTCGATGAAGCCGCGCAGGTCCGGCGTGTAGGGGGAGTTGGACGGCGTGGTCATGCCTTGAGGGTCTCACACATAGAACAGGTCCGCACAGCGCATGCCGCACGGGCTCTTAGCATGGCACGACCGGCAAAGCGTCACCAAGGCTCGCGCCGTCGCAGCAGCCATGACTTGATCGCGCCGCGGACGGCTTCATTCGCGCAGTCGTGCGCGTGACGTGAGCCTGATTGCCGGATCACCGCTCCGGACGCGATTTCGCTTGAGCCACAAAGCTCCGGACCTTTTCCAGGTCCTTCGTGTGGCTTCCGTCGTCTCGATCCGTCCTGGTCTTGGAGTCGACCCCGGCCGGCCGCACCGTCTTGATGGCATCGGCAACGTTGTCGGGCCCGAGCCCTCCGGCAATGATGACCGGGATGCGCACGGCCTCGACGATCTTTCGGTCAATGTCCCAATTGTGGGTCACGCCCAACGCGCCGATTTGAATGTCGCCCGGCCGATGGCTGTCCAACAGCAGCCAGTCGGCGATCCCGTCATAGCTCTGTGCCACGGCAATGCTTGCATCGCCGGTGACCGGGATGCTTCGCATCACGGTCAGCGGCCCGCACCGCTCCCTGAGGTGCTGCACCTCGGATGGCGTCAGCAGATCGGTCGACGCGCCAAGGTGCACGATGGCCGGCTTCAGCTCGGAAATGACCCCTTCGAGGAACCGGACATCGGCCGACAGCAGCAGCGCGACGCCCACGGCGGATGACGGGATGGCGGAAAATATCCGCCGCGCCTGTTGCACCGACTGCTCGCGCGGGAATGTTCCATCGCCCACGAGAACCCCGATGTGATCGACGCCGAGGTTGCCGAGCGCACGGGCTTCTTCGGGGCTGCTGACCTCATAGATCTGGACCAGCATCGCTACGCGCCGTGAACAAATCGGTGCATCACGCTCGCACTACGCCGGCTCCTTGAACGGCATCGGCAGCTCGGCCGGGATTGCCGCGCGGAACGTGTTCAGCGTCATCGAGATCAGCGCGTAGTAGCCGCAGATGCCGACCAGCTCGACCAGGCCGGTGTCGCCGAACAGGGCGTGCGCGCGCTTGTAGGTTTTGTCGCTGACGCGCTTGCTCTTGTAGAGCTCCTTGACGAAATCGATGATGATCTTCTCGTCTTTCGCGGCCGACTTCGGCTCGCGCCCGGCCTGGATCGCCTTCACTGTCTCCGGCTTCACGCCCGCCTTCAGCGCCTGCGGCTCATGCGCGATCCATTCGTACTGTGCCTTCCAGTGATGCGCGGTGGCGAGGATCGCGGTCTCCGACTGCCGCGGCGACAGCGAGGTCTTGTAGCGGCAATGCGCGCCGAGCGCCTGGGCGAGATGGCCGAGCTCCGGCGAGTTGAGCCAGATCTGGAACGGGCCGGTCAGCTTCTTGCGGATGCCGCGCGGTCCCGAATAGATCGCGTCGCGCAGCGCGCGCTGCAGCGCGCTCATCTGCTCGTCGGTGATGTCCTTCAGGCGGTAGGACGGACGCTTCTCGGCACGCTTCGCAGCACTCTTCTTGGCCATCGTTCTTTCTCGGGGATTTGCTTGTTCGGCGGGAGTTCGGGAAGCTTTTGTAACAGGCGGCCGCGGCGTTTGACAGCCTCCCGCGCGTCGGCCATCCATAGCGCGTCGTAGACGCGCGTAAACGCGCTGGTGGCGGGCGATCGTTTCAGGTTTTCAAGCGGACGGACCATGATGGCAGGTATTCTCATCCTCGGCGCGGGACAGGCGGCGGCGCAACTGGCCATCAGCCTGCGGCAGGGCGGCTACGCGGGCGCGATCCGTATGGTCGGCGACGAGCCCTATGCGCCGTATCAGCGGCCGCCGCTGTCCAAGGCGTTCCTCAAGGACAAGGCGTCGATCGACACCCTGCTGCTGCGCCGCGAAAGCTATTGGGCCGACCATCAGGTTGCGCTGGAGCTTGGCGCGGCGGCGGCTTCCGTTGATCTCCGCGGCAAACGAGTGACGCTGCGTAACGGCCGGACGTTGCCCTACGACACCCTGGTGTTTGCGACCGGGACGCGGGCGCGCGACCTGCCGCTGCCCGGCATCAAGCTCGACGGCGTGTTCTCGCTTCGCAAGATCGACGACGTGAAGCGGCTCCGCCCCGCGCTCGATCAGGCGCGCCGTATAGCCATCGTCGGCGCGGGCTATATCGGGCTCGAGGTCGCGGCCGTGCTGCGGCAGGAGGACCGCGCGGCGACCGTGGTGGAGGCCGAGGCACGGGTGATGAAGCGCGTGGCCGGCGAGGAGGTGTCCGCCTTCTTCGACCGCCTGCACCGCTCGCGCGGCGTCGACATCCGGCTCGGCGCCAGGCTTGCGGGCATCGAGGGCGAGGGGCGGGCCGTGGGCCTGGCGCTCGTCTCCGGCGAGAAGATCGCGGCCGATGTTGTGCTGGTCGCGACCGGCGCCCGCGCCAATGACGATCTGGCCGCGGCCGCGGGCCTTACCTGCGAGGACGGCATCGTGGTCGACGATTTCGCCCGCGCGGCGCCCGGCGTCTACGCCATCGGCGACTGCGCGCGGTTCTTCTCGCATCGCTACGGGCGCAAGATCCGGCTCGAATGCGTGCAGAACGCCATCGATCAGGCCAAGGCCGCGGCACAGGCGATCTTGGGGAAGCCCGTGCCCTACGATCCGGTGCCGTGGTTCTGGTCCGACCAGTACGAGATCAAGCTGCAGATCACCGGCCTGCTCGACGGCTACGACGCCTGCGAAACCGTCGGCGTTCCGGACGAAGCCCGCTTCTCGGTGGAGTATCGCAAGGCCGGCAAGCTGATCGCGGTCGACGCGATCAACGACGGCCGTGCCCACATGCTCGGCCGCCGCCGCATCGCCGCCGACCTGCCGGAGCGCGCCGCGGTCACCGTCGAAGGCTGAAGAAGATGCGCGCCTTCCTCGCCGTGCTGTTTCTCCTGGCGTCGGTCGCGCCTTCGCTTGCCGAGATCAGGGCGGGCGCCATCAGAGTGGTAAGGCCCAATTCGATCTGGTTTGAGGACGCGACAAAGCTGACCGAATGGCAGAAACTCCGGAAAAGCAGTGGCGTCGCTGCCTTCATATCTTATCAGAAGAGCATTCTCACCAGCCGCGAGGCCAGGCAGTTCATCAATCCGCGCAGCGTCAAAACTCTTGGCTACGAGCGCAGAAAAAATCAGATCACGGTCGAAATGAAATCCGAGGGCCGGTTGCAAGGCAGCACATGGTTTCTCGACGCCAGTGCCTTGACGCATTAGCTCGCGGCGTCAGACCCATTCCGGCATTCGCTTGGGGTTTGACCGAAGCGCGTCCGGAACGCCTTGTTGAAATGCGACAGGTCATTGAAGCCTGACCGGTAGGCGACCTCGGAAATGCTCAAACCCCGGCGCCCCGGGTCGCGTAGCGCGATGCGGCTGGCGTCGAGCCGGTTTTCCAGAAGCCATCGGCCGAATGTCTGACCGGTTCTCCTGAACCGCAGTTGCAACGTTCGAACCGAGATGTTGAACCGCGCGGCGACCATCGTTGCGGAAAGCTCGGGATTGGCGAGCTGCTGCCGGCAGAACATGAGAAGCGCGGCGAGTTGCAGTTCAGGCCCGGCCATGCGCGCCGTCGTGTCGCGGGCGATCGACAGCGCCAGCAGATTGAAAAGATTGCCGGTGAGAACATCGATCTCCAGCTCGCGAAGCTGATGCGTGGTGTTCGCAAGCTCGAGCAGATGCTGCCGGATCAGCGCGGCGAACGGCGATTGCCTGCGGACCTTGAAGTTCGATGCATTGCGCAGCGACGGGGCGAAGGCTTCGAGCGCGTGTTTGGGAACCACCGCAAGCACGCGGCTGACCGGCTGCGGAAAGACGACGCGAAACGGCTGCTGGCCGTCGACGATCGCGATCTCGCCGGGATCGAGCAGGAGATCCTCGTTGTCCTGGCTGATGTGGCAGCGGCCGCCGTATTGCAGGCTGATGAGATAGTTGTCGGCCGGGGCGCTGGCGAGCAGTCGCTGGTTGCGGACAATTTGATGGCTGCTTGAATCGAATGCGGCAAACCGGAACGCGGCGAATTTCCGGCCGGAGATGCGCGCCCGGAACCGTTCCGGAGGCGCTTCCGTCGCGACATTCAGCACCGTTTGGCAGACGACCTCGCGCCAATACGAGAAGCGTTCGCCGGGACTGGCCGACTCCGTTGTCCAAGAAACGACTTCAGGGGAAACCACTTCAGGGGGGATCATTTCAGAGTTGAACATTTCAGAGGGCCCATTTCACAGGCGGCCGTTGCAATTAACTCCCGATGCGGAGCGCGCGCCTGGCTCAGGGCGTCGCATTTTCGTTTTCAACCTACCTCTTTACGCGCGGCGCCAAGACCGTCGCCTCGCCAGCCGGTAGAAGAACCGGATTGTTGCAGACCAAAAAACCCTGACGGATTGCTTTATTCCAGCCGATTTCGAAATAGCCGCGGGCCGCGGCCAGCGGTCGCAGTCATCCGATCGAATGATGCGCAGCGTCCAGACGTCTGTCCGAAAGCGTTTCGTTGACGCGGAGCGTGAGATGCCCGACGCCGAAGCGCTCTCCAGCCTGATCGCCGAAATTTACGACGCGGCGCTCGATTCGACGCGATGGCCCGGCGTGCTGGCCAAGGCCGCCCGCTTCCTGCCCGGGCTCTCGGCGGTGATTTACGCCAAGGACGCCGCCAACAAGGCGGGCAACGTCTACTACGACGACGGCGGGATCTCGTCGCACTACAAGGCCATCTATTTCGAGGAATACGTCAAAATCGACCCGGCCAACGCAGGGCATTTCTTCTCCGACATCGAGGTGCCGGTTTCCACGACCGATATCATGCCCTACGACGAGTTCGCCGACACCCGGTTCTTTCGCGAGTGGGCCAAGCCGCAGGGGCTCGTCGATTTCATCAGCGCGCCGCTCGAACGGACGGCCAGGAGCGCGGCGCTGTTCGGTATTTTCCGCGGCAAGGAGCACGGCGTCATCGACAATGAGGCGCGGCGGCGCATGCGGCTCATCGTGCCGCACGTGCGGCGCGCGGTGCTGATCGGCAAGGTGATCGATCTCAGGACCTTGGAGTCCGCGACGCTCGCCGACACGCTCGATGGCATCACCGCCGGCATGGTCCTCGTCGACGCCCGCGGCCAGGTCGTGCACGCCAATGCCGCCGGTCACGCCCTGCTGGTCGCCGAGGATATCCTGCGCGCGCCCGGCGGACGGCTGTCCGCCGCCGATCCGCAGGCCGATCAGGCCTTGCGCGAGGTGTTCGCGACCGCCGGCAGCGGTGATGCCGCCGTCGGCACGCGCGGTGTGGCGATCCCGCTGCGCGGGCGCGACGGACAGAGCCACGTCGCCCATGTGTTGCCGCTGACCTCGGGCGCGCGGCGGCAGGCCGGCGCGGTCTACGCGGCGGTGGCGGCGGTGTTCGTGCGCAGGACCCAGCTCGAAGCGCCGGCCATGCCCGAGGTGATCGCCAGGCTCTATGGCCTGACGCCGAGCGAATTGCGCGTGCTGCTCGCGGTGTTCGAAACCGGCGGCGTCGCCGACCTCGCCGCGGCGCTCGGCATTTCCGAGGCCACGGCGAAGACCCACCTGCGCCGGCTGTTCGAGAAGACCGGAACCAGGCGCCAGGCCGATCTGGTCAAGCTTGTGGCCGGCTTCGCGGTGCCCGGCGGCTGACCTGTGGAACCGTGCGCGCATCAACCGAAAGGGTGATGCGCGCGTGTGTGCTCTTGCCCGAGGGTCATGCGCGAGCAAATCGGCGAAGTGTCGATTCCAGGCAAAGGCATCGTGAACCAGAAAATGCAGCGGAGCGGCTGGGAATTGAGAATGCGCGATCGATCTAAGCAGACAATGATTGTCGGACGCGCAGCGAAAGCGGCTGTTGCTTTCGCCTGCGCTTTATCCGCGGCTGTGCCGGCCGGCGCGGCTGACGTTGCGGCGATCGAAAAGGCGCCACGCCTTGCCGTGCCATCGGCGAAGCGCTGGAACGCCGCGCTCGCAAGCGAGGTCCGTTACTACTCCTGGACCGGCACGCGCGGCTCGCCCAGCAACGTCAACGCCAACCCGGGCAGCGGCAGCCAGATCTACGTGCCGTATGCGATGCAGCTTGTCGGTGCGCCGAACGACCTGGTCAAGGTCGAGCTGCTCGGCCGCGGCGGCTGGGTGCGCTCGCGCCAGACCACGTTCGGCCTGAGCGGAGAGGTCGACACCATCACCGACACGGTTGCCAACGGCACCGTCACCTATCTCGGCCTCAACGGCATCCAGCCTATCGTCTCGCTCAACCTGAACGTCCCGACCGGGCGGGCGGCGCTGTTCGGAACGGCGATGAACGCCCGCATGGACCCGGACCTGGTCGAGATCAGCAGCTTCGGCGAGGGCTGGAACGTCGGGCCGACCGCGGGCGTCAACCTGCCGCTGACGCCGTCGGTGCTCGTGACGCTCGCCGCGGGCTACACTTGGCGCGGAGCGTTCGACCGCGAAAATTCACTTACCGCGGTGGCCAACCAGCGCGATATCCAGAAGCTGACCCGGCTCGATCCGGGTGACGTTGTGACCGGCACGGCTTCGCTCGCCTATGCCAGCGGTCCGTGGACGGCCTCGATCGTCGGCACGGTCTCGGAGGAGACGACCAGCACGGAGAACGACGCGGCGCTTTACCGGGCCGGCCGCCGTTACCTCGCGAGCGGCACGCTCGGCTACGCCTGGCCGGAGCGCTACGGCGCGACCACGCTCACCGCGTCCTGGGCGCACTCCAACCGCAACGAAGTGCAGTTCCTCGGCGCGCAGGGGCTCGTCACCGAGCCGTTCAGCACCAACTCCACGCTCTATCGCGTCGGCCTCCAGCATCTGTGGCCGGTCGGGTCACTCTGGCTCGGGCCGGTCGCGAGCTTTCTCTACCGCGACAACAACACCTACGACGCCGCAACGCTGCAGTTCGTGCCGGCCAAGGACCGCTACGCCGTGGGCCTGCTGGCGCGATACGCGGCAACCGACAGCCTCTCGTTCAACCTGCGCGCCGAGCACGTCTGGACCCGCGAAGGCGAGCGGGATGCGATCAACGGCCAGATGTTCAGCGTGCTGGCGAACGGCTTTGTCCTGAGCGACGCGGTGCCGGTGGTGAAAAGCACCGGCTGGCAATTGGCCGGCGGATTCAACGTCAGATTTTGAGGAAGGAGACGATTTCATGAAGATGCTCTTCAAGACGCTCTTTCACGCGTGCGCGGCTCGCGCACGCCGCCGGTGGCAGCCATGGCTCAAGCCGGGCGCGCCGTCGTGGGCGGCTGCCGCGATCATCCGCTCGGTGCCAGGCGAGCGCGACGACACCGGGGCGGCCCATACCGGGGCCTATGCGCGGCAATGGCAATGCGCGCTTCCGTCGGCCTTGGTCCGCGGCCTCAGCCGGGCGCGGCGACCGGACCGCAGGCTGTCGGCGGCATCTCTCTTCCACGGGGCCATGCTCATCGCGTTGTGGTCCACGCTGTTCGGCGTCGTCCCATCCGGCGCGCAGGCCCGATGCGCCGAGGGCCGGACGGCGGGCGGGCTCTGCGCCAACCCGGCGCTGTCGCAGGCGATGCGTCAGACGGCGATTATCTTCTCGCAGCCGAAGATTTCCTACACGGCCTATCCGGTGATGCCGTCAGAGGACGCCCGTTTCCGCTATCCGCACGAGCTCAATCCCAATCCGCAGCAGCCGAGTGCGGTCGGCACGCTGGCACCGAACTGAGCGGGGGCTCGCGTGACTGCTCACGCGGCCGGGGGGCCGAAGGTAAACGGCGAGGGCCTTTTCGAAAGAAGACTGCAATGCGTAACTTGATTGCTTTGGCTGTCGCTTTTGTCATGACCAGCCTTCTGGCCAGTGAGGCGTCGGCGGCCGTGGTTCAATTCACGGCGACCGTGGGACAGGTCCGCGCTGGCTGTTCGAAGGCTGGCGGAACGTTTGGAGTTCACGCGGACGGCAGAGGCTATGGATGCACTAAGGCCAACTGCGATGGCAAAGGCGGCTCCTGCACGGTGCATTGTGACAACAACAACAGCTGTACCGGAACGACCCCACCAGCACGTGCGCGGGCCACTGGGGATTTCATGAACATTCTGACCAACAGCAAGGCGTCCCCGGTTGCTGCCTTGCCTGCGGGTTCCGGCAGCATTCTCGACGGCTCCGGCGGATTCGCCACGCAGCGGCCCGGCGCGCCGGTCGGCGGCAGTCGGCCGACGTCCGCTCCGCAAATCCGCTGAGCCAAGCTTCAATCCGAACACGCACGGCCGCTACGCGCTTTCCTCCGGGCGCGCGGCGGCCTCCGCAAGGCTCGCTGTCATCGACGGCGAGGGCGGCGGCGAGCCGCGGGGCTGCTGCCTTCATCAGAAGAAGATTCTATCCGGCGTGAGGCCTTGCCGTTCATCAATCCGTGCCGCGCCCATTGACGTGAATGAGTTACCGCGGGCTCGGCAGCTCTGCTGCCGAATTACAGAACGGTCACTTTGCATTGCGCCCGCTGTGACATAGGTATCGAGCACCAAGAAAAGCAGACTCAGACCGGGGAGGAGCAGCCTATGGCAGAACAAGCTGTCGTATCGGTTTCATACCTTCTCGATGAGCGCGGCCTCGGTCGTTTCAAATCAAGCTTCTCGTCTGGTCGTTCTTCCTGGTTCTGATTGACGGCTACGATATCGGCGCCCTGTTGGCCTGATGGTAGCGAATGGCGGGTCGTCGCTTTTGCTGGTCGGTGGGGATGCGGGCTCCGGCACCGCCCCGCACTCGAGCAACCGCTTCGTGTTGGTGCGCCCCACGCGGATTGCCCAGCAGAGGCTGCACCCTGGGACGTGGACCCACTAACGCCCAGCCATAGCCTGATCGACGCAAGCTGAACGAAAGCAAGCCGGTTCGCTGGCGGCTTGCCGTAGCGCATGGCGACCCGGCGACAGTGCTTGATCTTGTTGAAGAGCCGCTCGCCCAAATTTCGGGGTCTTGAATCACGGCCGGGGACCCGGCCTCAACCGGTCCCGCTGGACAGCTCTTTGGGTCGCCATCCGCCCCAAAGGTACTCAATTACTCTGAGGCCAAGACATTGTTCCGCCGTCGCACTGGTCACGCGCTTGTGCAGTTGCAGCGACGGGGAAATGGAACTCCGGTCCGTATCCTCCGTCTTTTCTCTTGAATGCCCGCGGGGCGAGCACGAATATGGCGGTTGCTCGCAGGCATAGGAGGATTCTGCTATGGCGCGCGCAAAATCAAATCCAAGGAGAAATCCTCGGCGGACTCTGCCACTGCTGGGTGCCGCTGGAGCGTCACTGGCGATGGTGGGCGGCTCCTCGGCCGCTACGCCCACGGCGGATGCAACGCCGCCGCGCGATGATCCGCACTCCCTCATTATTCTCGACGAAGAGGAAATCTCCGACGTCAGCCTCGGGACGTTCTATGTGTTCGACCGGGAAAACGACGTCAGTCTGATCGACGAAAAAGTAGCGGCCAGATGCGGTGGCTGCCGGGGTTGCGGAAGATGCGCCGTGGCTCGATGCGGCCGATGCGGCGGATGTGCGATAGCTCGGTGCGGCCGATGTGGCGGATGCGCCATAGCTCGGTGCAGATGCGGTGTCGGCATTGTTGGTTGTGCTCGCTGTGGCTGCAGTTGCGGAGGCGGCTGCACGCGCTGGAACGGCTGGGCCTGGGTCAACGTCTGCTGGTAGAGGCCGTGCGGCACGCGCGAGCTAGCCTTCGCTTGAGCTCGAGCGGTCCGTGGGGTTGCGAGACACGGGGTGTCATGGCCTGCTGTGATCGGCGTCGGTCCGCTGCGGCGAATGTGCTGTTGTCCGGACCGATTGCGATCGCGGCACGGACGCGTACGCTGATCTCATGACACGCAATCACCGGAACGGCCCTGCGTCGCGTAACCGCCAAGGCGTCCTGCGGTTCGCGCCAAATTTCACCGTCTATTTGCTGCCCCCTGACGTCGTGTGCCTCTATTCCGAGGACCGCAAGTTCTTTCTTCGCGGGGAGCTTTATTTTGCGCTGGCGTCTGCGATCGGAGCCGAAGGGAAGAGCATTGCCGAGCTGGTGCGTTCGCTGGCCCCGCCGTTTCCGGCCGGCAAGATCCGAGAGGCCCTGAAACGGCTGCTCGATCGGCGCTATTTGTTGCGGGCATCGCGCGCTTCGGCGGACACCGTGGCCGCCTATTGGGCGAGCCTCGGCCTCGCGCCCGAGACCGCGCGGCGGAATCTCCAGAACTGCCGCGTGAGCATCCAATCGATTGATGTGGAGGGTGCAAAGGAGCTGCGCACCGCTCTGGTTGCGTTGGGCGTTCGCGTCGTCCCGCGCTCGGCCGACCTGACGGTCACGCTGGTGGGCGACTATCTCGAAAAACGCCTGGTTGAGCTCAACCAGCGGCATCTTTCGGATCATACGTCGTGGCTGCTCGTCCAGCCCTCCGGCATTTTTCCCCTGGTGGGGCCGGTGCTCGACCCCGGCAAGAGCGCCTGCTGGAGGTGTCTCGCTGATCGCATGCGTCGGAACCGGGAGATAAAGGGGATGCTCAACCGCGAAGCCCGCTGCATCGCGGTTTCGCCGCTCGCCCGGACCACGCTCGGACAGAGCGGCATCCAGCTCGCGGCCGTCGAAATCGCCAAGGCGATCGCCACGGGCTTTCGAACCGAATTGAGCGATCACATCGTCAGCCTCGATCTGCTGGGCTCGACCATCGTCAAGCATCACGTCGCGCGTCGTCCGCAGTGCCCGAGTTGCGGTCGCAAAAGCCTGCAGAGCCCGCGTCGCGCGCCGGTGCCGATCAAGCTCGAGCCTGGCGGCAAGCTGGTGTTGACGAGCGGCGGCTACCGGAGCGTCACGCCGCGAGCGACGGTCGCCCGGTTTCGCCGGCATGTCAGCCCGCTCACGGGCGTGATTTCGCGGCTCGAGCGGGTCGAAGCCGACCTGCCTCTGAACACCAACTATCAGGCCATACACAATTTTTCTGCACCGGCCCGGACCGTCGACGAGCTCAGGGCAGGGCTGCAGGGCGGCAGCTTCGGCAAGGGCAGCACGGCAGAGCAGGGAGAGGCCAGCGCGCTCATGGAGGCGATCGAGCGCTATTCCGGGATTTTTCAGGGCGACGAAATCAGGGCGACCAGGCGATTTGCGGATTTTCCGCGCGGTGACGCCATTGGTCCCAACGACGTCCTGCTGTTCAGCGAGGCGCAATATCAAAAGCAGGCCGCGGCCGCACTGATCAACCCATTCGAGCCGCGATCAGTGCCGGAACCCCTCGACCGTTCGGCCGAGATCGAATGGTCGCCGGTCTGGTCTCTGCATGACCGGCGCTTCAAGCATCTCCCGACCGGTCTTTTGTATTTTTTCTACCCGGGTCCCGATCAGATCAACGCGGACTCGAACGGCTGCGCGGCCGGCAATACACTCGCCGAGGCCATCGTCCAGGGATTCCTTGAGCTGGTGGAACGCGATTCCTATGCGATCTGGTGGTACAACCGTCTGCCGCGGGTGCAACTGGATATCGCTCATTTCGACGATCCCTATGTCCGCGATCTGCAAGCGCAGCTTGCCGAAACCGGACGCCGGCTCTGGGTGGTCGACATCACCAGCGATCTCGGAATTCCGAGCTTCGTGGCGTTGGCGCACTGGGTGAACGACGGACGGGAAAACGTCGAATTCGGTTCCGGCGCGCATTTCGATCCGCGAATTGCGCTGCTGCGTGCGCTCACCGAGCTCAATCAGTTCCTGTCGATCGGGCTGATGGGAGGCGGGGCCCGCAACAAATCGAGCCTCGATGGCGCCACGCCGTTTCGGCTCGAGGACCATCCCTATTTGATTCCGAACGGCCAACCGGCGGCCCAATACCAGTCCAATCCGAAATTCAGCCGTCTCGATGCGCGCGAACAGGTGGCGGCCTGCATGCAAGTCACCGCGCGATTAGGCCTCGATTTTCTCGTCCTCGATCAGACCCGTCCCGACATCGACGTTCCCGTCGCCAGGGTGATCGTTCCGGGGCTGAGGCATTTCTATCGTCGCTTCGCGCCGGGGCGCCTCTACGAGGTCCCGGTCAAGCTTGGATGGCTGGACCGGCCCTTGCCGGAAAGCGAGCTCAATCCCCTTCATCCGCACACCTGAGATCCCATTCACGCTTGCGCGCGCGACATGAAGAAGCGAAGACGGGCTCCGCGGTCAGCGATTTCGGCCAGGCTGAGTGGCCATGTCACGCTCGAAACGCAGCCGGGCGGAAGGGTCTTTGCCCGCTTCGGCCAGTATTCGGTCGACCTGGGAGCGTTCCACGCCGCCGTCGTGGATCGCGCGCAAAAGCTGCGCGCGGGTCTGCCGTTCGCCGCGTTTTCATCCGGCGGCCGGACCACCGACAAGGAGATCGACCGGATTGTTCGGCGGTTGGCCCGGCACGGTCTGCTGGAGTATCGCATCGCTTTACCGGGCAGCGACGCCGACCAGGTCGTCGTCGAACCGCAGGTGGGCGACTATTGGCCGGTAACGCCGCCGCTCGGCAACGCCGACGTTCTTGTCCTGTCGCGATTTGCCTACATGCGACGGCGCGGCAACGAGCTCGTGCTGGAGTCGCCGCGCGCCGGCGCGCTGTTCCGGATTTGCGAGCCGGCGATCGCGACCACCATCGCCACGCTGTCGACGCCACGCCAGCTCCGGCAGCTCCGCCGGGATGATGGTTTTCCGGGAGACGAACTGCTCGCCCTGCTGGTGGATTGCCAGATCCTCTTTCGGATCAAGACGCCCGGCAGCAACAGCCTGCGGCCGGCCGAGGGCGACCGCAGCCTGGTTCTCTGGGATTTTCACGACCTGCTGTTTCACACCCGCAGCACCGAAGGCCGGCATGCCAACCCGCTGGGCGGGCTCTATCTGCATTCGGGCATGATGCCTTCGCCGCCGGCGGTTCGGCCGCGCTGGCCCGGAAAGAAGATCGATTTGCGCAAGTCTGCGGGGGGGCATTCGCAGGCGATTTCTCCGGTCGCAAGCCTCCTGCGCGAACGTCACTCGACCCGCAGCTTCGACCCGCAGAAACCAATCACGCTCGCCGAGCTTTCACGGTTTCTCGACAGTACGGCGCGCGTCCTGCCGAGCACGAAAGATGGCAATCGCCTCGGCGGCGCCGGTCAGCCGGAGGCCTACGCCGCCAGGCCCTATCCGTCGGCGGGCGCGAGCTACGAGCTCGAGCTCTATCTCGCCGTCGACCGATGCGAAGGACTGGCCCGCGGGTTCTATCATTACGACGCCGGCGGACACGCGTTGATGCCAATCGGCGCCCGCATGCACGAGTTCGAAGCGCTGTTGATGGGCGCCCAAATGGCGATGGACACCCCGGCGGTGCCACAAATCCTGATGACGATCGCGGCGCGCTTCGGCCGGGTTTCATGGAAGTACAGCTCGCTCGCGTACGCCTTGATTTTGAAAGACGTCGGCGTGCTGACCCAGACGTTCTATCTGATCGCGACCGAGATGGGTCTCGGCGGCTGCGCGATCGGCAGCACCAATATTGATCTGTTTGCGAAAATGACGGGCATCGACTTCCACGTCGAGGGCGCGGTCGGGCAGTTCGCGCTGGGTCGCGGCACGACATCAGAGGCTGCCGACTAGGCTCGCGGCTTTACCAGGACCATCGCCGTTCTGGCTTGCCGGAAGGCGATGTGGTGCGTTTGAAGTATCCCACGGCCTTGCGGCTGCGCGTTCCCTCCAGCGCGAACTTGGCGCCCTGAAGGTCGATGCAGAGGACGATCGAGCTGCCGCCCGGTATCTCGACTGGCCCGGCGAGAATCTGTCCACCCTCGGTCTTCACGCGTTGTGCAGCCGCATCAATATCGCTGACGTTGAAATAATACAGCCAGGAGGGAACCGATATCGTCTGGGGCTTGGTCAACATGCCGCCGATGATGTTGCCGGCGGCAGAGAACAGCTGATACGTGCCCGTCGCATCCACGTCGGAGTCCGCCTTTTGCCAGCCGAATAGCTCGGTGTAGAAGGCCAATGCCGTTTCCCGTTCGGCGGCGAGCAGCTCGTGCCAGCCGACGTGGCCCGCTGCGCCCGGATCGACAGGCCGCTCCTGGCCTGGCTTCAGCCACTTGAGCAACGCGAGTCTCGCGGCTTGCGGGTCGGAAAACACGGAAAAGCGGCTGATGTCCGCAACGTTCGTCGGCGTGACGTGCACGGCCCCACCCAGGCGCTTGATCCGGTCGGTGGCAGCGTCCACGTCGTCGACGCCGACATAGCCGAGCCAGCTCGGCTGTATCTCCATTCTCCTTTCGTCTTCGGTCAGCGCTATCAGCCCGCCGACCGCGGCACCGCCAACGGTGAAAAAGGTATAGGGTTTCCCGGGGAGCGGCGCGTCCCACGCGTCCCAGCCGATGACCTTGGTGTAGAAGGCCTTGGCCGCCGCCACGTCGGTCGTGATCAGCTCGTACCAGACGAAACGGCCATGACTTCCCACCACGTGTCCGCTCCTGGGCACTTTTCGGACCTCACGCAATGACGTTCTGGCCCTCGATGTCGCCGCCTTCGTTCAAACCTTGGCGAAATGCGTCGGCCACGTGGGCGTATGACTGGCGCGATTGTCCATTCAGGAATCCGACCACCGGCACCGCCGGCTGCTGCTGCGCAGCCGCCGCGCAAGGCGGCGCGAGAGAGCCGCCCCGGCAATCCCGGTGATGAAATCGCGTCGTCGCATTTGCTTGTCGCTTCCGAAACTGATCCGAACGTACCGATGGGGGCAACCGGCTCAGGATCGGCTCTGCGATTATGCCTGCAAATACTGGATTGGGGCGCATTGTCGACTTGAGCACCCGCGCGGCTGGCGTAGTCGGGGTTCGCGCGAGTGCCGCAGCGCACCGGCAATCGCTCCGTATCGCTCCGTTCCCGCGGGTTGACTCCTGCTCCGCAGGCCCTATAAATGTTCCTGTTTTGTTCTTATGACAGTCGCCGTCGATCGCGGTGGCCGAAGCGGGAGCAGAATGCGGTGCCCGACAACTGGCATCGCGTTGGAGCGCCGGGAGGCGCCGGGCCCCTCGCAAGGGCCCCGCGCCCCGGGACCCCCACCCCCCTCAAAGCCTACGGGTCCCGGAATCTTGGCGCGGACCGGCCGATCGCAAGGCCGGTCGGGGAGCGATCGCAAGCTCCCCGGCGCCTCTCGGCGCTCCAACCCCTCTTTATCGAGGGGAAGGAAAAGCTTGCCCCCGCGAAGGCGGGGAAGGAACGGCGGGCCGACCCGGGCGCCCGAATTCAAAGCCTCGGGACGATGACGCGTGAGAAAATGCGGCCTGAGAAAATGTGGAGCGCGGGCCTTGGTGATGCGATCAGGTCCCGACCGCGAGCGGCGCGTGCATCTTGCGCAGCATCGCGATCACCGACAGTGCGACGTTCTTGCCGGTCTTCGGGTTTTCCGACGGGATGTTCTCGATCGCGAGCGTAAACCGCGCGCTGTCGGAATCGACCTCGATCGAATGGCAATTCCGCGTCACCGCCGGATCGGCATAGATGTCGATCATGGTGCGGTCCGGCCCGATGCCGGCCAGCGACAGCGCCGCTGCGACGTTGACGTTTGCGGGAAAGCCCGCGGCCGCCTCACGCGCGGTGCCGCTGAACACGAGCTTTGCGGTGTTGAGCCCTTCGACCGAGATGTTGTTCTTGACGAGATGAGGCGCGCCGATGAGCCCGATCGGCGGCTTTCGCGTCGTCATCTTCACCGAATGGATCGTGCCTTCGGCCGCGGCGGCCACCGCATCGAGGCCGAGCAGCGCGCCGGTCGGCACGATGATGCGTCCGCCGTTCGCCCTGGCGAGGTCGATCAGGTCCTGCCGCGGCAGAAGCGCGCCGCAGGACAGCACCATCACCTGCTTCCCGGCCTCGAGCATCGGCTTGCAGATGCGCTCGATCAGCGAGGCCGGCGCGCACTCGACCGCGAGGTCGGCGTGCTTGGGGAACTCTTCGAGCTCCACCACCGGGCAGTCGATCTTCTGTTCCTTCAGCCAGCCGCGCGCCTTGTCGGCGTTGCCGGTGGCGATGCAGGCGAGGCTCAGTCCGGGGAGGCCGTCGGTGAGGCGCCGTGCCACAGCACGGCCGATCGCGCCGAGGCCGGCGATGGCAACACGGGTCGTTTTCATGGTGCTAGCTTATGCGAAGGCGGGCGGCTGTGCCAATGTCGGCCGCGCAGGGCTGCTTGACGCTGTGGGGCTTCTGTCGCATGTGTCCGGCAACCCAGCAAATAAACCAGCGGGAGACGCTCATGAGACTGAGATTGATGGGTACGATCCTGGCCGGCCTCCTGGCCCTGACGGCGGGTGCCGCGGCGCAGAATTATCCGACCCGCCCGATGACGATGATCATCCCGTTTGCCGCGGGCGGCCCGACCGACGTGCTCGGCCGCATCGTCGGCGCGCGGATGAGCGAACTGCTCGGCCAGCAGGTGGTGATCGAGAACGTCGGCGGCGCGGGCGGCATGACCGGCTCCAAGCGCGTCTCCGACGCGCAGCCGGACGGCTACACCTTCGGCATCGGCACCGTGGGCACCCACGCCCAGGGCCAGACGCTCTACAAGCGTCCGCTCTACAATTCGCAGACCGACTTCACGCCGGTTGCGCTGCTCGCGCAGGTGCCGATCCTCTTGACCGTCCGCAAGGACCTGCCGGTGAAGGACTTCAAGGAGTTCGTGGCGTACGCCCAGGCCAACCAGGGCAAGATGCAGTTCGGCTCCGCCGGCGCGGGCTCGGCGACGCATCTCGGCTGCGTGCTGCTCAACTACGTCATCAAGACCAACATCACCCACATCCCGTTCCGCGGCACCGGTCCGGCGATGGGCGAGCTGCAGGCCGGCCGCATCGACTTCCTGTGCGAGATCTCCTCGACCGCGAAGCCGCACGTCGACGGCGGCACGGTCCGGGCGCTGGCGCTGTTCCAGGACAAGCGCTCGCCGGCGCTGCCGGACCTGCCGACCGCGAAAGAGCAGGGCACCGACGGGCTGATCGCCTACACCTGGAACGCGATCTTCGCGCCGAAGAATACGCCCGCGCCGATCGTCGAGCGGCTGAACAAGGCCGCGGTCGAGGCGATCAACACGCCGGCGGTGAAGGAGAAGCTCGCGGGGCTTGGCGCCGAGATCGCCACCGGCAACGAGACCACGCCCGCCTATCTCGCCAAGCTCGTCAAGGACGAGACCGAGAAGTGGGCGGTGCCGATCAAGGCGAGCGGCGTGTCGGTGGACTGACCGGCCACTCACCAGACATCACAACGCAACCGGGCGGCCGTGAGGCCGCCCGGTCTGTTTTTACGCAGGCGAAAGTCCGCTCAGGTCTTCCCGAACACGCGCTTGAAGATCGTGTCGACGTGCTTGAAGTGATAGCCGAGATCGAAGTTCTTCTCGATCTCGGCGGG
>JAIESC010000022.1 GCA_019746355.1 Xanthobacteraceae bacterium
ACCAAGAGCGAGGCCGCGCACGAAGCCGGCGTGTCGGCCGGCGTGATCGACGGGCTGATCGACGAGGGCGCGCTGGAGACCCTGGTCATGCCGCCGGAGCCGGTGGCGCGGCAGCCCGATCCCGAGCACGCCGTTCCGGAATTCACCGACGCGCAGCGCGCCGCCGCGAGCGCATTGCGTTCGACGGTTGAGAGGAGCGGGTTCTCCGTGACCCTCGTCGACGGCGTCACCGGCTCGGGCAAGACCGAGGTCTATTTCGAGGCCGTGGCCGAAGCGATCCGGCGCAACAAGCAGGTGCTGATCCTGATGCCGGAGATCGCGCTGACCGCGCAGTTCCTCGATCGCTTTGCCGCGCGCTTCGGCGTGCGGCCGGCGGAGTGGCATTCCGACGTTGCGCCGAGGAAGCGCGCCCGCACCTGGTCGGCGGTCGCGGCGGGCGAGGTGTCGGTGGTGGTCGGCGCGCGCTCGGCGCTGTTTTTGCCGTACGCCGATCTCGGCCTGATCGTGCTCGATGAGGAGCACGATCCCGCCTACAAGCAGGAGGACGGCGTCCGCTATCACGCCCGCGACATGGCCGTGGTCCGCGCGCGCGAGGTGAAGATCCCGATCGTGCTCGCTTCGGCGACGCCGTCGGTCGAGACGGTCGTGAACGCCAAGCGCGGCCGCTACGTGCATCTGCGATTGCCGGAGCGGTTCGGCGGGCAGCATCTGCCCTCGGTCGAGGCCATTGACCTCCGCCGCGAGGGACCGCCGCGCGGGCGGTTCATTTCGCCGCGGCTCGCCGAACAGGTGAAGCTTGCGATCGAGCGTGGCGAGCAGGCGCTGCTGTTTCTCAACCGCCGCGGCTTTGCGCCGCTGACGCTGTGCAGCGCCTGCGGCCACCGCATGGCGTGTCCCAATTGCGACGCGTGGCTGGTCGATCACCGCTTCCGGCGGCGGCTGGTCTGTCACCACTGCGGCTACGCGATGCCGCCGCCCGAGCAGTGTCCGAAATGCGAAACGAAGGGCAGCTTCGTCGCGGTCGGCCCCGGCGTCGAGCGGCTGGAGCAGGAGGCGGCCGAGCTGTTCCCGGACAGCCGCATTCTCGTCCTTTCGAGCGATCTCGTGGAATCGATGGAGCGGCTGCGCCAGGAGCTCGATGACGTGGCGCAGGGCCGCTTCGACATCGTCATCGGCACGCAACTCGTCGCCAAGGGGCACCATTTCCCCAAGCTCAATCTCGTCGGCATCGTCGATGCCGATCTCGGTCTCGCCAACGGCGATCCGCGCGCCGCCGAGCGCAGCTTCCAGCTGCTGCACCAGGTGGTCGGGCGGGCCGGCCGCGAGCAAGGCCGCGGCTACGGCTTCCTGCAGACACATCAGCCGGAGCATCCGGTGATGCGGGCACTGATCGCGCAGGACCGCGATGCGTTCTACGCCGCCGAGATCGAGGTGCGCGAGAAGACGGGTTACCCGCCGTTCGGGCGGCTGGCGAGCCTGCTGGTTTCGGGCGCCGACAAGCACGCGACCGAGGCGCATGCGCGCAGGGTCGCGGCGGTCGCGCCGCTGCACGACGACGTGCGCATCCTCGGACCGGCCGAAGCCCCGCTCGCGGTGGTGCGCGGCCGGCATCGCTTCCGGCTGCTGGTGAAGTCGCCGCGTGGTTTCGATCTCTCGGCTTACTTGCGCGAGTGGATGGCCGAGGTTCCCAAAGCGAAGGGCACGCTCAAGCTCGAAGTCGACGTCGATCCGCAGAGCTTCTTCTGAGACCTTGTCGAGGGAAAACGAGCGGCCCCGGAATCTCCGGGGCCGCCCTGTTCGCCGTGATGTGCTCCCGGTTAGTAGCAGACGCGGCGCCGCTCCACGATCACGCGCCCGCTGGGCGTGACGCTGCGCTCGCGGATGATTCGGCAGTCGCCATAGCCGTAAGCGTAGTGGTTATCGCCGTACCAGCCATAGCGCGGACCCACGCCCACGCCGAACGGACCCACCTGCACGCCGACGCCGCCCGGATCCGCGCCGGCATAGAACTGCGCGGACGCCGGCACGGACGCGATCACCAAGCCGGTCGCGGCCACTGCACCGATAAGGAGTTTCTTCATAGCGTCCTCCTGTCGTTCACCCCGGGTGCCAACGTGTCAGGCGGACGCATGTTTCGAAATTTATCGCCGGGAGTTCCGCACGAAATACCGGTTCCGGCGGGAACCAACCGCTATTGCGGCGTCAGTCCGGAAATCTTGACCATCTCCTCCCACATCTTGGTTTCCCTCGCGGCGAAAGCCTTGGCCTCGGCCGATGTGCTGGTCAGGATTTGTCCGCCGGCGGTGAGGAAGCGCTTCTGCATCGCCTGGTCAGCGGCGATCTCCTTGTGCACGGCGGCGATCTTGTCGACGATCGCCTGCGGCGTGCCGGCCGGAAGCACGTAGGCGCCCCACGACGTGACGATGAAATCCTTGACGCCGGCCTCCGCCATGGTCGGAACGTTCGGCAAGGTCGGCCAGCGTTTTCCCGAGGTGACGGCGAGCGCGAGCATCTTCCCGGACTCGATCTGCGACATGTAAGAGGCGAGGTTGTCGACCGCGAAGGTGACGTCGCCTGCGAGCATCGCCGGAATGGTCTGCGCCGCGCCGCGGAACGGCACATGCACGGCGTTGACGCCGGTGCGCGCGGCAAACAGCACGCCGGACAGATGCGGCGACGTGCCGGGGCCGGGGCTGCCGATGGAAATGCCGTTCGGCCGTGCCTTCGCGAAGGCGATGAATTCCGCCAGCGTCTTGACCTTCACGTGGTCGGCCGCGACCACGGCGACGTTCGGCATCTCGTAGGCGAGTGTCGGCGCGACGAGGTCTTTCTCGGCGACGAACGGCATCTTGGCTATGAGGAATTGATTGATGGAAAAGTGCCCGACGGTCGCGGCACCGATGGTGTAGCCGTCAGGCGCGCTCTTCGCGACCAGGTCGATGCCGATGTTGCCCGACGCGCCGGGTTTGTTCTCGATCACGACCGGCTGGCCGAGCTTGTCCTTGAGCGTCTCGGCGAGAATGCGGAACAGCACGTCGGTCGAGCCGCCCGCGGGGTAGGGCACGATCAGGCGGATCTGGCGGTCGGGCCAGTGGCCTTGCGCGAGCGCCGGCGTGGCGCCGATGGCCGCGGCTGCGGCCGCGCTGCGCAGCAGGGTGCGGCGCGTCAGCGAATGGCGATGCACTGTCATTTCAATCCTCCCGAATTTTTCGGGACTCTAACGGGCGTGGCGACGCCGCGCCACCGGCGTTTCAAACCGCCTCGGCCGGCGGCTTCTCGCGCCGCGGCAGCATCACGCATGCGGCGGCGGCGAAGATCAGTGCAAAGCCGATCAGGTCGGGGCCGGTGGGCCGGTCGCCGAGCAGGATCACGGCGCCGATGACGCCGACCACCGGATTGATCAGCGAGCCGAGCGAGGCCATCACCGTCGACAGCCGGCCGATGATGTTGAACCAGATGAAGTAGGCGATGCCGGTGCCGAGGATGCCGTTGTACAGGAGCCCGCCCCAGGTGCGCCATTGCAGCGGCGCGAAGTGGGGAATGCCCTCGAAGGTCAGATAGCCAACGAGGAACGCCACGACGCCGACCATGACTTGCCAGAACGTGATCACCAAAAGGTCGCCCTTGATCCGCGCCCACTTCATGTAGACCGTGCCGCCGCCCCAGCCGAGTGCGCAGACCAGCGCGAGGAGCAGGCCGATCGGCTCACGCATGGACTGTTCCGCGACCGGAGCGACCAGCACGGCAAGGCCCGCGACGCACAGCGCAAGGCCGATGGCGGCGCGCCTGTCGATGCGCTCGCTCAGCACGAAATACGCCATCAGGCTGCTCCACACCGGCATGGAGTAGTTGACGATGATCACCCGCGAGGTGTTCGCCATGAGCTGGGCAAAGGTGCCGGCGATGCCGAAGGCGACGACGATGAACAGCGCGGCGACGAAGACGTGCCAGCGGTCGCGGCCGGGCGGAATGTACAGGCTGCGTCCCTGCGCCTTCAAAAGGATCAGCAGTGTCGCAGCGCCGATGCTGTAGCCGATCAGCCGCATCGACCACGGCGACACCTCGTCGAGTGCGATCCGCATCGCCGACCAGCTCAGACCCCAGCAGAAGCTGAGAGCCAGCAGCAGGAGCTTGGCGACGGTGGCGTCACTCATTCCGGATTTCGGGGACAAATGTCACCTGCGGTCGATTTGCAGCAAATAAACTGCGCGAGCGATCCTGAAAGACTAGGTCACAAGCTTGAGGCCGGCGATCCCCGCAACGATGAGGCCGATCGAAGCAAGCCGTGCGGCGGTCGCGGGCTCGCCGAACAGATAGATACCGAGGGCGGCGGTGCCGACCGCGCCGATGCCGGTCCAGACCGCGTAGGCGGTGCCGACCGGCAGCGTCTTCAGCGACCAGCCGAGCAGCGCGATGCTCGCCACCATCGAGGTCACGGTCAGCACCGTGGGAACGAGCCGGGAGAAGCCGTCGGTGTATTTCAAGCCGATGGCCCAGCCGATTTCGAGCAGGCCGGCGATGAACAGGATCAACCACGCCATGTCGCCCTCATTGTCGCTTCGCACTCTGGAGTGTGAGCGCGGTGCCGAATACCGTCATGCCGACGGCGCATATGATCATCGGCACAAAGGCTGTCCAGGGCAGGCCGGTCAAGTCCCAGAACGCGCCGCAAATCACAGGAACGACGACGGCAATTCCGTAACTGATGGTGAACATGCCACCGGCCATGCGATGGACCTCGCCCGGCGGGCTGAGGATGGCCGGCAGTCCGAACGTCACGATGAGGGTCACGGCTGCGCCGAGTCCGACGGCCGACGCTGAGACAAGGATCCAGACGCCGTTGCACACTACGACGCCGATCAGGCCGAGCACCGTGACCGGGCCAAAAATAATGAACGGCCAGCTTTGCCGCTGCAGCCGTTCAGGCATCGCCAGCATGAGGAAAGAGACGATGATCTGCGAACCGTTGAGCCACGCGAGCGTCGGGCCGATCATGTCGCTTTGGCCGATGCTGGTGAGGTAGTCGGGAAGAAACGCATTGGAGGCAAAAAACAGTGCATTGTTGCTGCCAAGCGCAATGCCCAGCAGCCAGAGCTGCGAACTCTTCCAGTCGGGCCACCAGCGGCGCTGTGCGCCGTTGGCGGCCGCGTGGGCCGGCCGGGTGCGCGGCGCGGCAAAGACAAAAAGCGCAACCGTCACCAGGCCCGGCACACACCACACCAAGAGATCGCGCCGCCAGCTTCCGCCGACCGCAGGCAGCACCAGCGGGATGCTGAGCGAGACCACCAGCGTCACGCCCATCAGCATGCCGTTGGTCGAGACCGCATTGGCAAGCCAGGTGCGCGCCGGCGCCCAAAGCCGGACCAAGGTCGGCAGCGCGGGCTGAAAGATCGCGACGCCGCCGCCCATCAGCAGCGTCGCGGCATAGAGCGTGAGGATATCGCCGGCTGCGGCTCGTGCCGCCGCGGCGAGCGTTGCAATCGCGAGGCCGGAGGTTGCCACCGCGAGCACGCCGAAGCGCGCAATCAGCAGCGAGCCCGGCACCGCGGCCAGCGCGAACATCGCAAGCGGCATGCCCATCAGCAGTCCGACCTGCGTTTCGCTCATGTGCAGGTCGTCGTGAATGAGCCGGATGACCGGCGGCACCGCGAGCAGCGGAATCCGGATCGTTGCTCCGGCCAGCCAGAGCAGCGGCAGCACGACAAGCAACGAGGGAGTGGCCCGGACCTCTCCGGGCGGCATCGGACGGTTCATGCTCAGGACGCTCGCGGACCCGGCTCAGGTCCCGTTGGCGGCGCACACTACGCGAAATCCCGCATGCGCGATGCCCCGCATTTGCATTGGTCCCCTGCGAAGGGCCTGGCCACGCCTCGTGTTGGCGCTGGCAAAGGCCTGTGTCAGCATTGGCGCAAAGACGATGCAGGAGGAAAGCGCCTATGAACGACACCGCGAACAAGACCGGTTCCGCCGCGGGGCGAATGCTGCCGACCGACCGCATCGCCTATTCGGCCATCGCCGAGCGGCCGCCGCTGAAGCTTCCCGGCGGCGCGCGCATGGCGATCTGGGTGATCGTCAATGTCGAGGACTGGGACCCCAAGGACGTGATGCCGCGCACGGTGCTGACCCCGCCGGCCGGCGGCGCACCGTCGCCCGACATCCCGAACTGGTGCTGGCACGAATACGGCAACCGCGTCGGCTTCTGGCGCATGCTGAAGGTGTTCGACGAGTTCGCAATCCCCGGCGTGCTCGCGATCAACGGCTGCGCCATCGAGGCCTATCCGCCGATCGTGAAGGCGGCGAACGAGCGCAACTGGGAGTTCATCGGCCATGGCTTCACCCAGCGCAACATGCAGAAGGTGCCGGACGAAAAGGCCGACATCCACATGACCACCGAGGCGATCAGGAAGGCGACCGGCAAACCGCCGCGCGGCTGGCTCGGGCCCGGCCTGACGGAAACCTGGGAGACGCCGGACCTCTTGAAGGAGGACGGCTACGACTACGTTGCCGACTGGGTGCTGGACGATCAGCCGGTGTGGCTGAAGACGCGCACCAAGCCGATTGTCAACGTGCCCTACACGCAGGAATGCAACGACGTGGCAATGATGCTGATCCAGCATCACAAGGCGTCGGAATACTACGACCGGGCGATGGACCAGTTCGAGCAGATCTATGCGGACGCCGAAGGCAGCGCGCGGGTGATGGCGCTGGTGGTGCACCCCTACATCATGGGCGCACCGCACCGTCTGAAACACTTCCGGAAGATCTTTGAAAACATCCGGCGCAAGCCGGACGTGCTGTTCTGGACCGGCTCGCAGATTCTCGACTGGTATCTGTCGGTCGGGCCGAAGGCGCCGTAGCCAACATCACTGCATCGCCTGTGCGGCACTGGGGCCTCGCTTCCGCGGGGGCGAGCGGCCGAGAGTTCGGCGCGCCCTCTCCCCGTTCATCCCCGCGGAAGCGGGGACCCAGGGACACGATACCGAAGCTTCAATTTTGAGCGGACCCTAGCTGCCCGTCCGCACCGTCGCCAGGAAGCTTTGCGCCTCGGCGCGCAGCCTGCTGCTTTCCTGCGCGAGCGTGCGCGCCGAAATCAGAACCTCGTTCGAGGCCGAGCCGGTTTCGGACGCGCGCGTGTTCACGTCGAGGATGCTGGCGGCGACCTGCGATGTGCCTTGCGCCACCTGCTTGACGTTCTGCGCGATGCCTTGCGTGGTCGCGTCCTGTTCATCCACCGCAGCAGCAATCGCGGCGGCGACTTCGGCGAGGCGGATGATCGTGCCGCGAATGTCCTTCAGGGCTGACACGGAGTCGCGTGACGCGGTCTGGATGCCGGCGACCTGGGCGCGAATTTCTTCGGTCGCCTCGGTCGTCCGCTGCGCCAGCGTCTTCACTTCGCTGGCCACAACGGCAAAGCCGCGGCCGGAGTCGCCCGCGCGCGCGGCTTCGATCGTTGCGTTGAGCGCCAGCAGATTGGTCTGGCTGGCAATGGCGGTGATGAGGTTGACGACCTCGCCGATGCGGTTCGCTGCGTCCATCAGCTCGGCCATGCGGCCGTCGGTCATCTCGGCCTGCCGGACGGCTTCCTGAACCATGTCGCTCGAGGTGCGGGACTGGTTGCTGATCTCTCCGGTCGAGGCGGAGATTTCCTCCGTCGCATCGCTGACGACGCGGACGTTGGTGGAGGTCTGCTCGGCCGCGGAGGCGACGGAGCCGGCGAGCTGCTTGGTGGTGTCGGCGGCCGCGGTCAGGGTGAAGGCGGCGGTTTCGAGCTGCGTCGACGTGGTCGAGACCGAGTTGACGATGTCGCCGATCGATTTCTCGAATGTGTCGGCCAGACGCAGCATTTCCGATTGGCGAGCCTCGCGGACGCGCGTCTCGGCGGCCTTTTGCTCGGCCTCGATCCGCGCCATGTGCAGCAGGTTGTCCTTGAAGACGCTCGCGGCGCGGGCGGTGTCGCCGATTTCGTCGCGGCGATCGACATAGGGAATGCGGATATCGGCCCTGCCTCGCGCAAGCTGCAGCAGCACGCTGCCGAGCTGCCGGATCGGCCGGCCGATGGTGCGTGAGGCGAACAGCGCGATGCCGAGGAACAGGATCGTCATGACCGCGCCGAGGCCGATCCGCAGTTTTTCCGCCTGTCGGGCTCCAGCGATGGCGTCGCGGGTCGCTTGGTCGCTGAGCTCGGTCGCGGTTCGCGCGACCTCATCGAGCAGGCGGCGCGCCGTGTTCTCCGCGGAGCCGGCCCGGTCCTTCTGGATTTCGATCTGGCTGTTGATGGCGCCGGTGATGGTTTTCAGAATGCCGACGTATTCAGGCACGATCTGACGCAGTTGCTCGATGCCCTCAATGACCTTGGGGTCGCGCACATCGCGGCGTGCATAGACCAGTTTCTCGACCGCCTGGTCTGCCGCGCCGGTGATGCGGGCGACTTGCGAAGGCTCGCTGAGCACGAAGTATCGCCAGGTTGCGGTTCGCGCGTCCTTGAAGGCGGAGCCGGCTTCGTTGATCAGGGTTTCCACCAGCGTGACATTTGGCATCAGGGCGAACCCATCCGAGTTCACCAGCTGGTGAAAGGCACGCGTCCAATAGATCTCGGCTTCGTCGAGCTTCTTGAGCAGCGACAGGATCTGGGTTTGCTGCGCGCCGATGTCGCGCAGCGCCGTCACGTAGTCCAGCGTGAGTCCATTGATGTGCTCGAGCTGCTTTCGTGTCGTATCCGTGCTGGCGAGCAGCTGAACCGCGACGATCTTCTGCCGGGCCCGGTCGGAGACCCCCTGCAGTTGCGTGAGCAGCGCATCGACCTGGTCGGGCGTCTGGGCCCGGCGAAGTTCGCGGCCGGCAATCTGCGCGGTCTGCAGCATGACCTCGGTCATGTTGCTCTCGTGCATGATCGATTGCTGCTTGTCGGCGGTCGCCAGCAGCCCCGCAACAAAGCGGCTGCTGAAGTGCTCGCTGACGATCATGGCGGCGAGCAGCACCATGCCAAAGCCAATCGACAGGCCGAGCTTCGCCCCGATTCCGAGTTTGAAGGCAAATCTGCTGCGCGACATGGCTCACAAAGGTGATGGGCCGCTTTGGTTAATTGTCGGTAAATGCTTGTGATAGCAGCGGAAGTTCCGCTGGCTGAGCGCCGTACGCCGCCCGGCCTTGTTGCCCCGGCTGTGGAGGCGCATCCTTGATCTGTGCTCCGGCAACGACCGGACACGAGGGAACGTCAGGGGGTGACACAATGGGACGCATCGCATTCTGTGGTGCTGCGCTCGGCGCGTTGCTTGCGGCGGCCGCGGCACAAGCTCAAGGACAAACCCAAACACAGGCGCAAGCCCCGTCCTGGACGGTGCCGGCGGAAAACCAGCGCTGCCCGTCGAAATGGGGCGCCGCGGACGAGCGTGGCTCAGCGAACCACCAGAAGCCCGCGGCGGTGCTCAACGCCGCCAAGCTGATCAAGGCCGGCGAGGTCATCGAGCTGGCCCATGTGCTTGGCCCGAACATGGCGTTCTTCGGCACGCGCCGGTTCGACGTGCACATCAAGCGCACGTTCATGAACCAGTTCTCCAATATGCGCGGCAGCAATGAGGAGATCGTCGTCACCGAGCTGGGGCAGGTCGGCACGCAGTTCGACGGCTTCGCGCATCAGACACATCTGAACAGCTGGTACAATTGCTACAAGGTCGACGAGAACGCGACCCGCACCGGCTTCAACAAGCTCGGCGTCCACAACGTCGGCGGCCTGTTCACGCGGGGCGTGATGATCGACGTCGCGGGCTACAAAGGCGTCGAGATGCTGGGCGACACCTACGAGATCACGGTCGAGGACCTCGAAGGCGCGCTCAAGAAGCAGAACATGGCCTTGCAGCCCGGCGACGCGGTGCTGATCAACACCGGCTGGGGCAAGCTCTACGGCAAGGATAATCCGCGCTACGTGAAGTCGTGCCCCGGGATCGGCGTTCAGGCCGCGCTCTGGCTTGCGAGCAAGGACCCGATGCTGATCGGAGCCGACAACTGGCCGGTGGAGGTGGCCCCCAATCCCGACAAGCAGCTCTCATTGCCGGTCCACCAGATCGCGCTCGTGGTGAACGGCATCCATCTGCTTGAGAACCTGAAGCTCGACGAGCTTGCGGCGAAGAACGTCGGCGAGTTCGCCTTCATTATGCAGCCGCTCAAGATTCAGGGCGGCACCGGCTCGACCGTGTCGCCGATCGCGGTGCGGTAGCTCCGAGCATGATGGCCGCCCGCCACGAGGCGGCCCGCCATCAAGTCGCGCGATGCTTGCAGCGTCCCAAGACCGTCGGCCGGGGCTCCCGGCCCGCGTGCAGCGCAAACACCTGCGCGGATGGTTGCGCGGCCGTAGGTCAGGCGCCGCCCCGGCGAGCGTTGCGGGGGTTGGACACGCTGCAGAAAAGGGAGCGAAAGTTCCCGCCGCTCCTGGGCTTTGCTGGGCTTGGGCGTCCTTGCGCGTGTTGCACCGCATTGATCGATATGTTACGGAACCGCGCGATTTTCGTGGGGTTCGGCGACGGCCCCCAGGATCCCAAAATTCCCTTGAAATCCAAGGGTTTGCGCCGTGCCTCCGTTGGTTGGCGCCGAGCCTGCGGATTTGACTTCAAGAGCATCCCGACGTGGCAGGCGAAGACACGACTGTATCCGGCATGGCTGGGCGTTACGCGCGGGCGCTGTTCGAGCTCGCGCTCGAAAGCAAGTCGGTCGACGCGGTGCGGGCCGACCTGGAAAAATTCGACGCGCTGGTGACGGAAAGCGCCGACCTGCACCGCCTGGTGCGGAGCCCGGTGTTCGGTGCCGAGGAGCAGGGCAAGGCGATCGCCGCCGTGCTCGACAAGGCCGGCATCGGCGGGCTCGCCGGGAACTTCCTCAAGCTGATCACGGCCAACCGCCGACTGTTCGCGGTGCGCGACATGATCCGCGACTTCCGCAAGCTCGTGTCCCGCTGGAAGGGCGAGGTGACCGCCGAGGTCACGGTCGCCGAAAAGCTTTCCGATGCACGGCTTGAGGAGCTCAAGACCGCGCTCAAGTCGATCACCGGCGAGAAGGCGAT
Source organism: Xanthobacteraceae bacterium (assembly GCA_019746355.1). The sequence goes on from JAIESC010000022.1 coordinate 11,054, forward strand.
CGATCTCAACGTCAGGATCGATCCGGCGATCATCGGCGGGCTGACCGTCAAGCTCGGTTCCCGCATGGTTGACAGTTCGCTCCGCACCAAACTCAATGCGATCAAGCACGCGATGAAAGAGGCAGGCTGATGGATATCCGCGCCGCAGAAATCACCGCCATCCTGAAGGACCAGATCAAGAATTTCGGCCAGGAGGCGGAAGTCTCCGAAGTCGGCCAGGTTCTGTCGGTCGGCGACGGCATTGCCCGCGTCTACGGTCTCGACAACGTCCAGTCCGGCGAGATGGTCGAGTTCGAGAACGGCGTCCGCGGCATGGCGCTGAACCTCGAGACCGACAACGTCGGCATCGTGATCTTCGGCGCCGACCGCGAGATCAAGGAAGGCCAGACCGTCAAGCGCACCCGCGCCATCGTCGACGTGCCGGTCGGCAAGGGCCTGCTCGGCCGCGTGGTCGACGCGCTCGGCAATCCGATCGACGGCAAGGGCCCGATCAAGGCCGAGCAGCGCGCCCGCGTGGACGTGAAGGCGCCGGGCATCATCCCGCGCAAGTCGGTGCACGAGCCGATGGCGACCGGGCTGAAGGCCGTCGACGCGCTGATCCCGATCGGCCGCGGCCAGCGCGAGCTGATCATCGGCGACCGCCAGACCGGCAAGACCGCGATCGCGCTCGACACCATCCTCAACCAGAAGCCGCTCAACGCGCAGCCCGACGAGAAGATCAAGCTCTACTGCGTCTATGTCGCGGTCGGCCAGAAGCGCTCGACCGTCGCGCAGTTCGTGAAGGTGCTGGAGGAGCAGGGCGCGCTCGAATACTCGATCGTCATCGCCGCGACCGCGTCGGACCCCGCGCCGATGCAGTTCCTCGCGCCATTCTCCGGCTGCACCATGGGCGAATTCTTCCGCGACAACGGCATGCACGCCGTGATCATCTATGACGACCTGTCGAAGCAGGCCGTTGCCTATCGCCAGATGTCGCTGCTGCTGCGCCGTCCGCCGGGCCGCGAGGCCTATCCGGGCGACGTGTTCTATCTCCACTCGCGCCTCCTGGAGCGCGCCGCCAAGATGGGCGACGGCTCGGGCGCGGGCTCGCTGACCGCGCTGCCGGTCATCGAGACCCAGGCCAACGACGTGTCGGCCTACATTCCGACCAACGTGATCTCGATCACCGACGGCCAGATCTTCCTGGAAACCGACCTGTTCTATCAGGGCATCCGCCCGGCGGTGAACGTCGGCCTTTCGGTGTCGCGCGTGGGATCGTCGGCGCAGACCAAGGCGATGAAGAAGGTTGCCGGCAAGATCAAAGGTGAGCTGGCCCAGTATCGTGAAATGGCCGCCTTCGCCCAGTTCGGCTCCGACCTCGACGCCACCACGCAGCGCCTGCTCAACCGCGGCGCGCGACTCACCGAGCTCCTCAAACAGCCGCAGTTCTCGCCGCTGAAGATGGAAGAGCAGGTGGTGGTGATCTATGCCGGCGTGAACGGCTATCTCGATCCGCTCCCGGTGAACCGCGTGCGCGCCTTCGAGCAGGGCTTGCTGACGCTCATTCGGACCAAGAACAACGACATCCTCGAAGACGTCCGCAAGACCAACGACCTTTCGGCTGACACGGAAAAGAAGCTGAAGGGCGTGGTCGACGCCTACGCCAAGACGTTCGCCTGAGGCCGATGCCAGCATTCTGAAGGGTCGACTGAATGGCCAGCCTCAAGGACATGCGGGTCCGCATCGCCGCCACCAAGGCGACGCAGAAGATCACCAAGGCCATGCAGATGGTCGCGGCGTCGAAGCTGCGCCGCGCGCAGGCCGCGGCCGAGGCCGCGCGTCCCTATGCCGAGCGCATGGAGAAGGTTCTGGGCAACATCGCTGCCTCGGTGACCGATCTTGCGTCCGCGCCGAAGCTCCTTGCCGGCACCGGGTCCAGCCAGACCCATCTGCTCGTCGTCTGCACCGCCGAGCGCGGCCTGTGCGGCGCATTTAACTCCTCGATCGTCCGTCTCGCGCGCGAGAAGATCAACGCGCTGACCGCGGATGGCAAGACCGTGAAAATCCTCTGCGTCGGCCGCAAAGGCGCCGACCAGCTCCGCCGCCAGTATGCGGACAAGATCGTCGAAGTGATCGAGCTGCGCGTGAAGACGCTCGGCTTCGAGCACGCTGAAAAGGTCGGCAAGAAGATCATCGAGCTTTACGAGCAGGGTCAGTTCGACGTCGCCACGCTGTTCTTCTCGCGCTTCCGCTCGGTGGTCGCCCAGATCCCGACCGCGCTGCAGATCATCCCGCCGGTGTTCGAGGCGAAGTCCGACAACGGTCCGGCCGCGGTCTACGAATACGAGCCGGATGAGATCGACATCCTCACCGAGCTTCTGCCGCGCAACATCGCGGTGCAGGTGTTCCGCGCGCTTCTGGAAAACGCCGCGTCCGAGCAGGGCGCCCGCATGTCGGCGATGGACAACGCCACCCGCAACGCCGGCGAAATGATCCGCAAGCAGACCATCACGTATAACCGCACGCGTCAGGCGATGATCACCAAGGAATTGATCGAGATCATCTCCGGCGCCGAGGCGCTCTAATCCGGGAAGAGGACGATATGGCAACCCCCAACGCAGTCGGAAAGATCACCCAGGTCATCGGCGCCGTCGTCGACGTGCAGTTCGAGGATCATCTGCCGGCCATTCTGAACGCGCTCGAGACCAAGAACGGCGGCCAGCGCCTCGTTCTTGAAGTCGCGCAGCATCTCGGCGAGAACACCGTCCGCACCGTCGCGATGGACACCTCCGAAGGCCTGGTGCGCGGTCAGGAGGTCACTGATACGGGCGAGCCGATTGCGGTTCCGGTCGGCGACGAGTGCCTCGGCCGCATCATCAACGTGGTCGGCGATCCTGTGGACGAAGCCGGACCGGTGAAGACGACGGCGAAGCGCGCGATTCATCAGCCCGCGCCGGAATACACCGAGCAGTCGACCGAGGCGGAAATTCTCATCACCGGCATCAAGGTCGTGGACCTGCTCGCGCCCTACGCCAAGGGCGGCAAGATCGGCCTGTTCGGCGGCGCCGGCGTCGGCAAGACCGTGCTGATCATGGAACTGATCAACAACGTCGCCAAGGCACACGGCGGCTACTCGGTGTTCGCCGGCGTGGGTGAGCGCACCCGCGAGGGCAACGACCTCTATCACGAGATGATCGAGTCCGGCGTTAACAAGGACCCGAAGAAGAACAACGGCTCGACCGCTGGATCCAAGTGCGCGCTGGTGTACGGCCAGATGAACGAGCCGCCGGGCGCGCGTGCCCGCGTCGGCCTCTCGGGCCTCACCGTCGCCGAGCACTTCCGCGACCAGGGCCAGGACGTGCTGTTCTTCGTCGACAACATCTTCCGCTTCACCCAGGCCGGCTCGGAAGTGTCGGCGCTGCTCGGCCGTATTCCTTCGGCGGTGGGCTATCAGCCGACGCTCGCGACCGACATGGGCGCGCTGCAGGAGCGCATCACCACCACGACCAAGGGCTCGGTCACCTCGGTGCAGGCGATTTACGTGCCGGCCGACGACCTGACGGATCCTGCGCCCGCCACCTCGTTCGCGCACCTTGACGCCACCACCGTGCTGTCGCGCGACATCGCCGCCAAGGGCATCTATCCGGCGGTGGACCCGCTCGACTCCACCTCGCGCATGCTGTCGCCGCTGATCGTCGGCGAGGAGCACTACGCGGTCGCCCGTCAGGTGCAGCAGGTGCTGCAGCGCTACAAGGCGCTGCAGGACATCATCGCCATTCTCGGCATGGACGAGCTTTCCGAAGAGGACAAGATGACGGTGTCGCGCGCCCGCAAGATCGAGCGCTTCCTGTCGCAGCCGTTCCACGTCGCCGAGGTGTTCACCGGCTCGCCGGGCAAGCTCGTCGACCTGCAGGACACCATCAAGGGCTTCAAGGGCCTGGTCGATGGCAAGTACGACTACCTTCCCGAGGCGGCGTTCTACATGGTCGGCAGCATCGAAGAGGCCGTCGAGAAGGGCAAGAAGCTCGCGGCGGAAGCGGCGTAACACTTACGCCAGGGTCGGATCAGCATGGCCACGTTCCATTTCGAACTCGTTTCGCCGGAGAAAATCGCGTTTGCCGGCGACGTCGACCAGGTCGACATCCCGGGCGCGGAAGGCGACTTCGGTGTGTTCGCCGGCCATGCGCCGCTGATCTCGCTGCTGCGTCCCGGCGTCGTGACGGTGTATAAGGGCGGCGAAGAAACCAAGCTCGTCGTGCTCGGCGGGCTTGCTGAAGTGGGCCCCGGCGGCCTGACGCTTCTCGCCGACGTCGCCACCTCGATCGAAGAAGTCGACCGCGTCGCGTTGCAGGCGCAGATCGCCGCGATGGAAGAGCGCGTGAAGCAGATGGAGCTAGGCTCCTCGCTGGACCGCGAGATCACCCGCCTCGACCATCTGAAGATGCTCGACCTGCATCTGCAGGGCACGGCGATGCACTAGCGGCCGCCCATCCCGGGCGAGCGGCCGCTAAGCCGGACCTTGGCCCGGGTGCAAAATCCTACCTGGTGAACTTCGAGAACGCCTTGACGACCTGCTCGTAGGTCTCGCGTTTGAACGGCACGACCAGGTCGGGCAGGTTCTCCATCGGCTCCCAGCGCCAGTCGATGAACTCCGGATCGTGCCCGCCGCCCGGGTTCTCGATGTCGATCTCGCTGTCCTTGCCGGTGAAGCGCAGCGCGTACCACTTCTGTTTCTGGCCCTTGTATTTTCCGTCCCAGGCCTTTTTGCCGAACTTTTTCGGGATGTCGTAGATCAGCCAGTTCCGGATATCGCCGAGCTTCTCGACCGACTTGATGTTGGTCTCCTCGTAGAGCTCGCGCAGCGCGGCCGGATAGGGCTTCTCGCCCTCGTCGATCCCGCCCTGCGGCATCTGCCAGACATGGGTCTCGTCGATGTGCTCCGGTCCGCTGGCACGCCGGCCGATGAACACAAGGCCCTTGCGGTTGATCACGCAAAGTCCGGCGCAGGGACGATAGGGCAGGGCTTCGTAGCGTGGCATTGCGGTTTCTCTGCTGAAAATCACACCCGTGCAGGCGGGCGATCCGGCATCAATGATCTAGCAGAAAGATCGGCCATGCGCGCGTGCGGCGTGCCCGTTCGCACGGGACCGGAAAATCACGACGACTTCGGCTTGTTCGCCACGACGCTGATCGGCACCAGCACGAAGCCGCGATTTTCGGCGGCGCGGGCCCAGAACGCGATGCGTTCGATCGAGGCGGGCGCAGCCGCGGCGATGCCGACCACGGACCCGCGCTCGCGCGCCGCTGCTTCGAGCCGCGCCAGCGCCCCGTCGATGTGCGACGCGGACGGCACCGAGTCGAGGATGATCTCGGCCTTGGCGAACGGCAGGTTGTTGGCGCCGGCAATCTGCGGTGCAAGGCTGCGCGGTGACGAGCCGTCATCGACGTAGATCAGGCCGCGCTTTGCGGCCTCCCGCAGCACCGGCGCCAGCGCCTGCTCGGTCGAGGTGAACCGCCCGCCCATGTAGTTGACGATGCCGACATAGCCCTGGAACCGGCTCATCAGCCAGTACAGGCGGTCGATGTTCTGGTCCGGCGCGATCGAAGTCAGCAGCGTCTGCGGGCCCGGATCGTTGTCGGGATAGTCGAACGGCTCCATCGGAGTCTGCAGCAGCACCTCGTGACCCTGGGCGCGCGCGCTTGCCACGTTGCGCTCGACGTCGGCGCCGTAAGGCTGGAAGGCGAGCGTCACCGGACCAGGCAGCTGCTCGATGGCCTGCCGCGTGAAGTTTGCGCTGACGCCAAGGCCGGTCAGAACGATGGCGATGCGGGGGCCGCCTTTGCGGCCGGTGGCGGCGGCGGCGGGGCGGGCGTAAGCCTCGGCGGGGCGGGCGCCGTCCGGCGCGATGCGCGGGATCGCGCCGTGCCGGGAGCTTTCCAGCAGCCGCTGCTCGGCCGGCGCGCGGGAGTCCTGCGCTGCCGGGATCGGCACCTCCTGACGCTTGCCGGTGCTGCCGTCGATGATGGTGACGGTGTTGCGGCCGGGACCGGCGGGAGGCGATGGGGGAGCCGGCGGCTGGGCCTGGGCCTGGGCGGGCGGCGGAACGGGGATCGTCAGGGCGCCGTCCGGGCCGTCATAGCTGCGCGGGCCCTGCGCCGGATTGACCGACACCACGCCGGGCATCGCGGGCTTCGGCGGGCTGGGGGGTGCGCCAAGCCCGGTCGCCACCATCGTGACGGGCTCGCCGCCGTTCGGATCGCTCACCACCAGCGCCCAGCCGGCAAAGGCGCAGATGAACACGCCGAGCGCCAGCGCGATGACGTGCGGCAGGTATCCGGTCGGCAGCTTGAAGCGCCGCGGCGCAGCCTTGGCTTTCCGGCCGAGCGGGGCGCTCAGTTCGTCATCGGCCACGGACCTAAAGCTCCTTCCGAATCATCGGCCGAGCCTAGAGGGGGATCGTTAACTCTCCGTTCACCGTGAGAATTCAATTGCAGCCTGCAAAAGCGAGCGGGGCGGCCTTTCGGCCGCCCCGCGCAGAACCGACGCCTTTCAGGGGTCTACTGATTGGAGGCGCGTCGCGGATTCGGCGGATAGGCCGAGTTGGTGGTCGTGCCGCGCATCAGGTCGAGCGCCATCTTCAGCGCCTTGTCGTTCTTCGGATCCGGCGGCACGTAGGACTGCGACCCTGTCTGCTCATCGCCGTCGGCCTTGAGATGGCCGCGCAGCGAGGACTCGCCCTTGGTGTCGGTCCGTGCCTTGAGGTCGTCCGGCACGTCCTGCAGCACTTCGATGTCCGGCACGATGCCCTTGGCCTGGATCGACTTGCCCGACGGCGTGAAGTAGCGCGCCGTGGTCAGCCGCAGCGCGCCGTTGGCGGAGCCGAGCGGGATGATGGTCTGCACCGAGCCCTTGCCGAACGAGCGCGTGCCGATCAGCGTCGCGCGCTTGTGGTCCTGCAATGCGCCGGCGACGATTTCCGAAGCCGACGCCGAGCCGCCGTTGATCAGCACGATCACCGGCTTGCCCTTGATCAGGTCACCCGGCCGCGCGCTGAAGCGCTGGGTCTCTTCGGCGTTGCGGCCGCGGGTCGAGACGATCTCGCCGCGCTCGAGGAACGCATCCGAGACGGAAATCGCCTGATCAAGCAGCCCGCCCGGGTTGTTGCGCAGGTCGAGCACATAGCCCTTGAGCTTGTCCGCCGGGATCTGGCTCTGCAGATCGGTGATCGCCTTCTTCAGGTTCTCGGTGGTCTGCTCGTTGAACTGGCTGACGCGGATATAGCCGACGTCCTCCTCCTGCCGCGAGCGCACCGCACGGACGCGGATGATGTCGCGGGTGATGGTCACCTCGACCGGCTTGTCCTGGCCCTTGCGCATGATGGTGAGCTTGATCTTGGTGTTCACCGGGCCGCGCATCTTCTCGACCGCCTGATTGAGCGTCAGGCCTTGCACCTGCTCCTCGTCGAGCTTGGTGATGATGTCGTTGGCCATCACGCCGGCCTTGGCGGCGGGCGTGTCGTCGATCGGGGCGACGACCTTGATCAGGCCGTCCTCCATGGTGACCTCGATGCCGAGCCCGCCGAATTCGCCGCGGGTCTGCACCTGCATGTCGCGGAACGCCTTCGGCTCCATGTAGCTCGAGTGCGGGTCGAGACCGGCCAGCATGCCGTTGATTGCGGATTCGATCAGCTTGGAGTCGTCGGGTTTCTCGACGTAGTCGGCCCGCACGCGCTCGAACACGTCGCCGAACAGGTTGAGCTGCCGGTAGGTGTCGGCGGCGGCGGCCTTGGCGCTGGAGCCGAACGCAATCGGCACCAGCCGCGGCTGGGTCACCATCAGCGTGAGCGCTGCGCCCGACGCCGCACCGAGAAGGAGGAGAACTGTCTTGCGCATCATCCGCGAACCTTTTCGCCTTTGCTTGCCGCCCACCAGGGGCTGGGATCGACTGGTGTACCGTCTTTCCGGAACTCGACGTAAAGAACCGGCCTTTCGGGGTTGGATGCCGAGCTTGCCGGAGGTTGCGTGCCGCCCATCACCGCAACAGGCTCTCCTGTCAGCACAAACTGGCCGACATTGACTGAAATCCGTTCCATCCCGGCGAGTACCACATGATATCCGCCGCCGGCATTAAGGATCAAGACTTGGCCGTAATTACGGAAGGGAGCGGCATAAACCACCCACCCGTCACACGGAGCCGTGACCGGGGAACTCGCGCGGGCCGCAATCGCAATGCCCTTTTCCGTGCCGCCCGCGCTGTCCGGAGCCCCGAATTCCTTGATCCGGGCGCCGTTAACCGGAAATGGCAATTGTCCGCGGGCCGAGGCAAAGGCGATTGCCGGAGCCAGCCGCCCGGGGTCCCGCAGGGCGGTCAGATCGGTCCGGCCGCTGTCCCGGGCCGCTTCCTTGGCCTTTTCGTCGGCGGCCCGTTCGGCCGACCGTGCGGCCTTGCCGGCGCTGTCGAGACCCTGCTCAACCCTTCCGATCAAATCTTTGAGATTATCCACCTGACGGGCGAGCACGATCGCCTTCTGCCGCTCGGCGTCGAGCGCCTTTTCCGTTTCCGCCTGCTTTTTCTGCCGCTCGCCCATCAGCGCCGTGATTCGCTGGCGCTCTTCGGTGAGCGAAGCAATGTCGCGGGCGAGGCGGTCCTTTTCGTCGGCGATCTCCTTGCGAATCCGCACCAGGTCGGCGAGGTCGGCCGCCAGCGCGTCGGCCTGCATCCGCATCTCCGGCACCACCGCGCCAAGCATGATGGCGGTGCGGACCGATTGGAGCGCATCCTCCGGGCGCACCATGATCGCGGGCGGCGGGTGCCGCCCCATGCGCTGCAGCGCGGCCAGCACCTCGGCGATGACGGCGCGGCGGCTGCTCAGCGATTCACGGATCCGCTGCTCGCTGGCATCGAGCGGCTTGAGCCGCGTCTCGGTCTCGCCGATGCGGTCCTCCGCGCTGCGCAGGCGGGCGGCGGCGTCGATCATCGCCTGATTGAGTTTCCTGCGGTCCTCGCCGATCGCGTCGATCTCGGTCTTGAGCTTGGCCTGGGTTTCCGAAGCCTTCTTCTGCTCGGCGCGCAGCGCCTCGATCTCCTGATCGCGCTGGCGCAACGCGTCCATCGCCGACTGGGCGAGGGCGGGACCGGGCGGGGGCAAAAGGGTGGGGAGCAAAAGCAGCGCGACGGCGAGCGTCGCGCCCAGCGCGCGAGACGAATCGGGCATCCGTTCCGAAGCGCTCATCGGCTGCTCAGGTAATCCCGGCACGCCGCGAAAGCAACCTCAGGCGCGGTGATAAGGGTGCCCGGACAGGATGCTGACCGCCCGGTAGATCTGCTCGAGCAGCATCACGCGGACGAGCTGATGCGGCCAGGTGGCCGCGCCGAAGGCCAGCTTGACGCTGGCCTTCTCGCGCAGCGCCGGCGCGAGGCCATCGTCGCCGCCGATGATGAAAACCGCAGCCGGGCGCCCGTCGTCACGCCAGCGGCCGAGGCGGCTGGCCAACGTCGCGCTGTCGAGGCTTTCGCCGCGCTCGTCAAGGATGATGATGATCGCCTTGTCGGGAATAAGGTTCGTGAGCGCGATCGATTCCTCGATCATGCGCTTGCTCACGTCCTGGGCACGGCTCTCGCGGATCTCGACCACTTCGGTGTCGCGGAAGCCGATGCGGCGGCCGGACTGCTCGGCGCGCTTGCGGTAGCGCTCCGCCAGCTCCCGTTCGGGGCCATCCTTCAACCGGCCGATGGCGGCGACCACCAGACGCATAGGCGCCGCCCTAGGCGGAGTGAAACGACGCCGTCCTTCGGACGGCTATGCCTGTTTTGCGCATGTTCTTGACGGAAAACCGGTGCCCACTTTTCCGGAACATGCGCTAGCGTTTCGACTTCCCGCGCGTGCCTGACCACATCTTTTCGAGATCGTAGAAGGCGCGCACTTCCGGCCGGAACACGTGAAGGACCACATCGCCGGCGTCGATCAGCACCCAGTCGCAATGCGGCATGCCTTCGACGCGCGCGTCCTTGATGCCGGCCTTTTTCAGGCCTTCAAGCACGCGATCGGCGACGGCGCCGACATGGCGATTCGACCGGCCGCTGGTGATGACCATGGCGTCGGTGAATGCGGTCTTGCCGGTGAGGTCGATGGTGATGGTGTCCTCGGCCTTCATGTCTTCGAGGCGGTCGAGGATCAGGCGAAGCGTCTCCTGGGCGTCAGGACGCTGGGAGACGGGTGCGGGCGCACGACGGGCGGTGGCCCGAGGAGCTGCTATGGGGGACAGGGTCGTCCTTTCCTTTCGTTTGCCGCTCACGCCCCAGACGCGCCGGGGCCAGACTCACTCACAGCACCCCCTAAGATAGGCACTCAGGCTCAAGGGATTCAATGGTTCCGCGTGCTTTTTCGCAAGGCGCGCAGCGCGGTTGAGGACAACGGCGACTTCAGGCCGTGCAGGTAAAGCCAGGCCGGCGGGTTCCGCTCGGCCAGCACGGGGGCGAAGCGCTCGGGCAGGCGATAGCGCGACAGCGCCTGGGCCGCGCGGCCGCTTGCCGCGTAGAGGCTCGAGCCCATCCGGTCGACGACCGCCATGGGCATGAGGGCAGCGATGCCACGCCAGTTTTGCCAGCGGTAGAAGCTCCGCAGATTGTCCGCGCCCATCACCCAGACGAAGCGGACGCCCGGGCAGCGGCGCACCAGATAGCGCAACGTGTCGTAGGTGTAGCGCGTGTTGATGACAGCTTCGAGACCGGTGATGTCGATGCGCGGATGGGCGGCGAGGGCGCGGGCGTCGGCCATACGTTCCGCGAGCGGGCGCAGATGCCGTGTGTCCTTCAGCGGGTTGCCCGGCGTCACCAGCCACCACATCCGGTCGAGGCGAAGCCGCTTCATGGCGAGCAGGCTCGCACCGAGATGGGCGGCGTGCGGCGGATCGAACGTGCCGCCGAACAGGCCAATCCGCATTCCGGGCGCATGCGGCGGAACAACCAACCTCTCCGTCATTCCGGCCGAGCGCCAACGGGTCCGGCCCTTTTTGGCCGGCCCGATGACAGGCTCCGCGCGAGAGCCGGAATCCATAACCCCAACTCTCGCCATCATTCGCACCGGTGGTGGCTATGGATTCCGGGTTCGCGCCCATAGCGCGTCGAAGACGCGCGTGAGCGCGCTGGCGGGCGCGCCCCGGAATGACGGAGAGCTTGCATCACGGCCTGATCTGCCCGGAGCCGCGGACGCGGTACTTGAAGCTGGTGAGCTGCTCGACGCCGACCGGGCCGCGGGCGTGCAGCTTGCCGGTGGCAATGCCGATCTCGGCGCCGAAGCCGAACTCGCCGCCGTCGGCAAATTGCGTCGAGGCGTTGTGCAGGACGATCGCGGAATCGACTTCGCTCAGGAATTTCTCCGCCGTCTCCGGGTCGGCGGTGATGATGGCGTCGGTGTGGTGCGTGCCGTAGCGCTCGATATGCTCGATCGCCGCATCGACCCCGTCGACCACGCCGGCGGTGATGATCTTGTCGAGGTATTCGGTCGACCAGTCGGCTTCGCTCGCGGGCTTCACGCGCGCGTCGGCCTTCTGCACGGCGGCGTCGCCGCGCACCTCGCAGCCGGCGTCGAGCAGCATGTCCACCAGGGCCTTCAGATGCGCCCCAGGCGCTGCGCGGTCGACCAGCAGCGTCTCGGCTGCACCGCACACGCCGGTACGGCGGAGCTTGGCGTTCATCACGATGCCTTTCGCCATGCCGAGATCGGCCGCCTTGTCCACATAGACATGGCAGACGCCTTCGAGATGCGCGAACACCGGCACGCGCGCCTCCCTCTGCACGCGTTCGACCAGGCTCTTGCCGCCGCGCGGCACGATGACGTCGATGCTGCCGTTCAAGCCCTCGAGCATCATGCCGACTGCGGCGCGGTCGCGGGTCGGCACCAGCGAGATTGCGGCTTCGGGCAGGTTGGCCTCGCGCAGGCCCTTGGCCAGCGCGGCATGGATCGCCCGCGACGAGCGATGGCTGTCGGAGCCGCCCCGCAGAATCACGGCATTGCCGGCCTTCAGCGTCAGCGCGCCGGCATCGGCGGTGACGTTGGGGCGGCTTTCGTAGATGACGCCGACCACGCCGAGCGGCACGCACACGCGCTCGATGGTCATGCCGTTCGGCCGCGTCCAGGATTCGGTGACCTTGCCGACCGGATCGGGCAGCTCGCGGACGACATCGAGCCCCTCGGCCATCGCCTCGATGCGCTTGTCGGTGAGCTCCAGCCGGTCGAGGAACGAGCCGGTGAGCCCCGCGGCCCTGCCGTCCGTCATGTCCTCGGCATTGGCGGCGAGAATGTCCGATTTTCCGGAACGGATCGCCGCAGCCATCGCCGAAAGCGCGCGGTTCTTCTGCTCGGCCGGCGCCAGCGCCAGCACCCGCGCGGCGGCCTTCGCCTCGCGGCCGATCGCGTCCATCGCTGCGGCGATGTCCGAGGGGCTTTCGGCGGTTTTGAGCGAAGCGGCCATGACGGGACTAGTTATGCTCGATCCGATGATTTCGCGACGTGTGTAGCACGGCTGTCACGGCTTCTCACCCCGGCGCGGCGCGCATGGTAAGCCCGCAAACCTGAGCCCGTCTAGAATTTAGTCCGATGTTGCGAAGCGGGCCGGTGTCCGTACGATGGCTCCGCAACAGACAGTGCCCCCGGGGAGCCCATGATCCTGATTGATCTCAGCCGCGACATCGAACACAAGATGCAGGTCCTGCCGAACCATCCGCAGGTCATCATCACCAGCTTTGCCACTCACGAGGAGGTGCGCGTGGCCGAGGGCTACGGCTTCTCCTCGGCGACCATGGCGCTGGTGATGGGCGACCATGCCGGCACCCATGTGGACGCGCCCAGGCATTTCAACGCCGACCCCGAGGCGCCGTCGATCGACCAGATGCCGCTGGAAAACTTCTTCACCGAGGCGGTGTGCCTCGATCTGTCGCACAAGCCGCTGAAGTCGGACATCTCGATCGAGGACCTGGAAAAGGCGATTGCGGTGGCGGGCGTCGAGATCAAGCCGAAGGACACGGTGCTGCTGCACATGGATTTCTACCGGCGCACGCATGGCACGCCGGCCTTCATCACTGACTTTCCCGGCCTGACCAAGGAGTCGGCGACCTGGCTCGGCAAGAAGGGCATCGGCATGTTCGGCGTCGAGGCGGTGAGCCCGGGGCGGACCGGCCGCAACAATTTCGAGGTGCACCACGTGTGCCGCGACATGGGCTTCACGCACATGGAGGGGCTCGTCAACCTCGACAAGCTCGTCGGCAAGGGCCGGTTCAAGTTCATCGGCTTTCCGATCAAGATCAAGGGCGGCACCGGCGCGCCGATCCGCGCGGTGGCGTGGCTGGATGGCTGACCGGCCGCGCGGTCTGCTACTAAAGGCGCATGATTCGAACGGCAATCTTCGCAGCACTGATGGTTTCATTGGCCGCGTTCGCCAACGCGCAGCCGCGGCCGAAAGACCCGCAGCGCCCCGCTGCGTTCGTCGACGTGGCGACAATCGCGCCCGGGTTGCTGGTCGAGGCGCGTTACGCAGCGGCGCACAACTTTGTCGGCGCGAAGATCGACGGTTACGAAAGGCCGCTGTGCTATCTCACCCGGCAGGCCGCGACGGCGCTGGCGCAGGTGGTGGCCGATCTCGAGCCGCGCGGCCTCACCATCAAGGTGTTCGACTGCTACCGGCCCGAGCGGGCGGTGGCGCATTTCGTGCGCTGGGCGCGCAATCTCCGCGACACCAAAATGAAAGCCGAGTTCTATCCGGAGGTCGACAAGCAGAACCTGTTCAGCGACGGCTATATCGCGTCGCGCTCCGGCCATTCGCGCGGCTCGACCGCCGATCTCACACTGGCCCGGCGCGCGGACGGCAAGGAGCTCGACATGGGCACGCCATTCGACTTCTTCAGCCCGCTGTCGTGGCCGTCGGACAAGAGGGTGAGCGCTGAGGCGCAGGCCAATCGTGCGCTGCTGGCGCAGGCCATGCGCAAGCGCGGGTTCTATGCGTATGACAAGGAGTGGTGGCACTTCACGCTGCGCAACGAGCCCTATCCGCAGACGTATTTTAATTTTGTCGTTCGCTGACGCGGCGCTCAACGGAAAGACCCGGCTCCCGCGAGCCGGGTCTTTCCGGGCGGCCGTTGGCCGCCCTCTCGGTCGTGCATGCTCGTGTCACGTCGCGCCGTAACAATGCGCAGATCGTGCCGCCGTTCCGGACGCGGCAAAAAAGTGGGGGGCATTGCTGCCCCCCAAAGACTGCTGGGGATTAGCGCCGGTTTAACGGCGCCTCGCGGATCGCTCACATGGTCGAGCGCGAGCTGTGCGGCGTTGCTCTCATTTCTTGTTTTGCAGCGCCTCTGATTTCAGAATTCGTGCGCCTATTGAGCGCGGATAGCGCTGCGGCATCAACGTGCTGGATTGCCGCGTGACAATGGACCGCATCCGAAAGTCGTAGGGCTGTGTTGCGAAACGGGAAGCCTCGCGCATGTCCCGGAAAAAGCCTGCCCCGCACTTGATGCGGGGTGGGTACCGGTCTTCCGAAAAGGACATGCGCAAACGACGCAGGCTTCCCGCCGCGCAACGATGGGGATCCTACAGGCTGGTGCGGGTCTTCTTGCCGTAGGGCTTCACCGGCTTGAAGTTCTCTTTCTTCTTGGCGTTGAGAATCAGCATGGTCGGAAGCAGCGTGATCGCGGGCAGCGGCACCATCTCGGGCTGCTTGGCTTTGCCGGCGGCGAACGCCGGCGCGGCCGCGAGCATGCTGGTTGCGAAAAATGCGGCGGCGGTCGTCGCAACAATTGTCTTCTTCATGGTTCTCTCCTCCGAGTTTGCTTCGCTGTTTCTGCTTGTTGAGAAACGTGAGCGAGCGGACAGAGGCAGAGAGTGCATGCGTCGCGATAGTCGCGCGGTTGCCGCGCGTCACTTGACCGCAGGAATTTGCCTGACAGACAGCGACGAGAAATTATGCACCGCCGCCGAGCACGAGATCGTCGCGATGAACCATCTCGGCGCGGCCCTCGATGCCGAGGATGAGCACGATGTCGCTGGAAGACTTCCGCATGATCTTGGCCGCGTCTCCGGCGTCGTAGGCGACAAGCCCGCGGCCGATCTCCGCGCCGTCGGGTCCGCGGATCACCACCGCATCGCCGCGGCCGAAATTTCCGTCGACCCGGATGACACCGGCGGGAAGCAGGCTGCGGCCGTTGCGAAGCGCTGTCGCGGCGCCTGCGTCGATAGTGAGCGTGCCTTTCGGCTCGAGCGAGCCCGCGATCCAGCGCTTGCGCGACGTGACCGGGTTGCCCGCGGCCAGAAACCAGGTCGCGCGCGCGCCCTTCTCGATCGCCTTGAGCGGATGCTCGACATGGCCCGACGCGATCACCATGTGGGTGCCCGCGGTGGTCGCAATCTTGCCGGCTTCGATCTTGGTGCGCATGCCGCCGCGCGAATGGTCGGAGGCGGCGTCGCCGGCCATCGCCTCGATCTCGAAGGTGATGCGCGGCACCAGCGGAATATGCTTTGCGTTGGCGTTTGTTGCGGGCGGCGCGTCGTAGAGCCCGTCGATGTCGGAGAGCAGCACCAGGAGATCGGCGCTGCACATGGTGGCGACGCGGGCGGCGAGGCGGTCGTTATCGCCGTAGCGGATTTCCGTCGTGGCGACGGTGTCGTTCTCGTTGATGACCGGGACGCTGCGCCATTCCAGGAGCTTGCCGACCGTCGAGCGGGCGTTGAGATAGCGCCGCCGCTCCTCGGTGTCGTCGAGGGTGACGAGGATCTGGCTCGCGGTGATGCCGTGCTTGCCGAGCACCTCGGCCCAGGTGCGCGCGAGCGCGATCTGGCCGACCGCGGCGGCGGCCTGGCTGTCCTCGAGCTTGAGCGGGCCCTTCGGCAGCTTCAGCACCGAGCGGCCGAGCGCGATCGAGCCGGACGACACCACGATGACGTCGCGCGTGCCCTTGTGCAGGCCTGCGATGTCCTCGGCGAGCGCGACGAGCCAAGCCTCCTTCAGCCGGCCGGCGGCGGCATCCACGAGCAGCGACGAGCCGACCTTGATGACGATGCGGCGGAAGTCGGCGAGGGCAGGGGCTTTGGCAGGCATCGGACGCGCGGGACCTTGGCTGCCGCAGAAGTCCGCGGCGGCGCTTTATCTAGCATGGCCGAAGCCTTGCCAAGCGGGGTTACGGGCCGCGCAAGGAGGCAGGCGACGTGCTCGCCGGATCAGGTCCGTTCCACGGAAACTCCCAAGTTCCCAGAAGAAAAGTGCATGCCAGAGCCGCGGCCAAGCCGGATGCCGGGACAGGCCGCGACGACGACATTCCTCACAAATGCGACCGGCTTTGAGGCGACGGGAGCTTGGCCGACTGCCCCAGCCTCGAAGGAGGACGCACATGACCCGGGAATTGATCCGTCACAACCAACCCGTGTCCGACCGGCTTCACCGCAACGTCTACCAGGCCGTGATAGGCCTCACGCTGTGGCTGATCGTGGCCGCGTGGCTGCTGTTTGGCAGCGCGCCGGACGCCGACTCGTTTCTGATCATTCTCACCGCCTTCTTTCTGATCGCGATGGCGATCCCCCTTGCGATCTGGATGGTCTGGTCGAAGGTGGGGCCCGGCGCCGGCCGCGAGCAGGGTCCGTCACTGCGCGACTGGCTGTCGGGCGATTTTGAAACGTGCCAGTACCGATTGAAGGGCACGGAAGCGGCGATTCAAATCTTGCTGCCGATCGCGGCGGTTTCGTTGGGGCTCACCGCATTCGGTCTGGTGCTCTACTTCACGATGGGCGTGTAGAGCATTTTCCGGCGAAAGCCTGCCCCGGACTTGATCCGGGGTGTGCAGCGGTTCGCCGTAGGAAATGCGACCAACTAAAGAATCTAGCGCCGCCTACGGCTGCCACGCCGGCGCCGCGCTCCGCGAACGCTTCGGCCGCTCCCCGTCCGTCTTGCCGATCACGTCGGCCAGCGCGCGGAGCGCCTCGGGCACGCCCTTTTTCGAATGCGCCGACAGCAGCAGCGGCGTCTTCTTGCAGGCCCGCTTCAGCCGCGCCGCCTGCTCCTTGATCGCCTCGGGCGTCATCGCGTCGATCTTCGACAGCGCGACGATCTCCGGTTTGTCGGTGAGGCCGCCGCCATAGGCATCGAGCTCGGCGCGGACGGTCTTGTAGTCCTTGCCGGCGTGTTCGCCGGTGCCGTCGACGAGATGCAGCAGCACGCGGCAGCGCTCGACGTGGCCGAGGAAGCGGTCGCCCAGCCCCGAGCCCTCGTGCGCGCCTTCGATCAAGCCGGGGATGTCGGCCAGCACGAATTCGCGGCCGTCGCTCTCGACCACGCCGAGCTGCGGGTTGAGCGTGGTGAAGGGATAGTCGGCAATCTTCGGCTTGGCGGCGCTGACCGCAGCGAGGAAGGTGGATTTCCCGGCATTTGGCAGGCCGACCAAGCCCGCATCGGCGATGAGCTTCAGCCGCAGCCAGATCCAGCGCTCCTCGCCGGACTGGCCGGGATTGGCGTTGCGCGGCGCGCGGTTGGTCGAAGACTTGAAATGCGCGTTGCCGAAGCCGCCGTTGCCGCCCTGCAGCAGCACAACACGCTGGCCGGCCTCGGTGAGGTCGGCGAGCAGCGTTTCCCGGTCCTCCTCGAATATCTGCGTGCCGACCGGCACCTTCAGCACGATGCTCGGGGCGTTGGCGCCGTGGCGGTCCTTGCCCATGCCGGCGACGCCCGCCTTGGCCTTGAAGTGCTGGGCATAACGGTAGTCGATCAGCGTGTTGAGGCCGTCCACCGCCTGCACCACCACGTCGCCGCCGCGGCCGCCATTGCCGCCGCTCGGACCGCCGTGCTCGATGAATTTCTCGCGCCGGAACGCGACGCAGCCGTTGCCGCCGTCGCCAGAGCGAATGTAGACCTTGGCCTCGTCGAGGAACTTCATGGGCTATAGGTAGCGGCCGCTGCCGCAATTGGAAAGATTGACGCCGCAATTCTGCGGCACAGGCCTGCCGCATGGTTTCCGAGACCGCCACCCATAGCCTCTCCGACCGCCGCGCCGCCCTGGCCGGTATCGGCCTGATGACGGCCGGCATTTTCCTGTTTGCGGTCAATGACGCGCTCGGCAAGTGGCTGGTCGCAACCTACTCGGTTGGCCAGGTGCTGCTCGTTCGCAGCAGCGCCGCGCTGTTTCTGCTGGCGCCGTTCATCTGGCGCGACCGGGCGACCTTCGCGCAGGCGCCGCGCTGGGGGATGCAGGCGCTGCGCGCCTTCCTCGCCACCGCGGAGGTCGGCTGCTTCTACTGGGCGGTGACCTGGCTGCCGCTCGCCGACGTGATGGCCTACTACCTCGCCGGGCCGATTTTCGTCACCGCCATTGCCGGCGCGTTCCTCGGCGAGCAGATCGGTTGGCGGCGGTGGACTGCGGTCGCGGTGGGCTTCCTCGGCGTGATCGTCTGCCTGCGGCCGGGCTCGGCGGCGTTGAGCTGGCCGGCACTGATCGCGCTCGCCGGCAGTTTCACGTTCTCGCTGTCGATGATCTCGACGCGGACGCTGCGCGGCACGAGCGACACCGTGCTGGTGACGTCGCAGACAGTCGCGGCGCTGGTGCTCGGCGCGGCCCTGTCGCCGTTTGCCTGGGTGACCCCGCCGCCGCGCGATCTCGTGCTGCTCGGGTTGCTCGGCATGGTCGCGATGGTCGCGCATGTCTGCGTCAACCGCTCGCTGAAGCTTGCGCCGGCCAGCACCGTGGTGCCGTATCAGTACACGACCATCATCTGGGCGGTGCTGTTCGGCTATGCCGTGTTCGGCGACGTGCCGGATGCGTGGATGCTCAGCGGCGCCGCGATCATCATCGGCGCGGGACTGTTCATCTTCCTGCGCGAGCGCCGGCTCGCCCGCCGCGCGTCGTTCTCCGAACCGCCGCCGTAAGATATCACGGTGCGACAGGAGGAACTGGGGGCCACAACTTCCGACGTTGCCCCAGGCCGCTTGGGCCGTATCCCGGCGCCTACAGCGCGAACCGTGTGGTCCCGTCGCGCTCGATGCGCGGCAGCAGGTCGGTCTCCCACGACAGGTATTCGTTCATCGCACTCTTGGTATCGCCGGAGCGCTCATAGGGCTTCGGCCAGTAGTCGAGCGGCTCGTCGGCCATGCGGACTTGCGTGGAGAAATCGAGCCCGGCCTCGCGCCACGCCGCGTTGCCGCCGCGCAGGAACCGCGCCGGCACCTTGGATTCGCACGCGGCGAGGCTTGCCAGAACGCCGTCCTCCGACGTCAGCACCAGCGCGCCGTTCATCGGGATTTTCGCCAGCGCCTGCGACAGGCGGGTGCGGATCGCGAACCACGCGCCGGGGATGTGGCCCTTGCGGTAGGCGGGGCTGAGCGAAAGATCGACCACGGTGACGTGATTGTCGGCGACCAGCGGCGCGAGCTCGCGCACATCGATCGCCAACTCCGCCGGCGCCGGCGGCCCCAGCACCGGCGGCATCGGCCGCACCCGTTCGTTGCCGCTGCCGATCAGCACGAACACGTCGCGCCAGCCCATCTGCTTGAGCCACGACGCGGTCATCACCGCGCGCACCTCGCGGTCGTCGACCAGCACAATGCGCGCGCCGAGCGTGCCGATATATTGATCGGTGGCCTGCACCAGCTGGCCGCCGGGCGCATTCACCGCGCCGGGCATATGGCCTGCGGCGTATTCGGTCGGATCGCGCACGTCGAACACATAGAGCGTGCGCGTCACGTCATTGCGGAAGCTGTCGAGCGCCTGGCGGTTGATCTGCATCACGCCGAATTTCCTGCCGACGCGGTCGGCCGCGGCCTTGGCCCAGGCGAGACCTTCGGCGGAGGGCTCGGCGTAGCGCTTCGTCTTGCCGCTGTCCGGGGCAAATCCGGCGAGCGTGTAGCCCATGGTGCCGTTGCGAAGCGCCACGACCTTGTTCGGCACGCCGGCGTTGATCAGCGACTGCGCGCCGATGATGCTGCGGGTGCGGCCGGCGCAGTTGACGACGACGAGCGTCTCGGGCTTCGGTGCGATGTCGTGGATGCGGAACACGAGCTCCGCGCCGGGCACGTTGGTCGCGGTTGGGATCGAGACGCGCTGGAATTCGTCGAACGGGCGGCTGTCGACGATCACCATGTCGGTGCCGCGCTTCATCAGGCCGTCGAGCTCTTCCGGCGAGACGTTTGGCGTGTGATGGATGTGCTCGATGTGCTCGCCGAACGCCTTGCTCGGCACGTTGACGCCGGAGAACAGCTCGAAGCCGGCCTTCTCCCAGGCGGGCAATCCGCCCTGCAGATGGGACAGGTCGGTGTAGCCTGCCGCTGCAAGAACGCGGGCCGCACGGTCGATCGCGCCGTCGCCGCCGTCGCACAAGACGATCCGGGTGGCCTTGCGCGGCACGAGCTGGGCAAAGCGCAGCTCCAGCCGGCTCAACGGCACGCAGCGCGCCCACAGCAGATGGCTCTGCGAGAACGGCAGCTCTTCGCGGAGATCGATCAGCGCGAGCTCGCGACCATCGCCGAGCATGGCCCTGACGGTTGCGGGATCGAGCGCGCGGACGGTGATTGTCGGCATGGCTTCCTCAAAACAACATGGCCGGCGGTACAGCCGGCCATGACGTTATCCTCTTGTGAGCAGGAAGCCTACGTCGCCTGCTGCGGCGTCATCTGCTTCACGTTGCCGGTCTTCAGGTCGATGCTGATGCGGTTGATCATATCGAGGTTGGTGCCGGTGACGCGGACGAAGCGCGATTTGTCCGGATAGTCGATCGAGTGGATCGCGCCGTTCTGGTAGATGCCGGCCTGGCCGGGATTGAGCCGGTATTTCTTTTCCGGCTCGAGATTGGCGTGGGTCGGATCCTTGCCGTCGTCGAGTCGCTTCCATTCGATCATGTCGGTCCAGAGCTTGGCCTGGCCGTAGATCGCCCAGGACGCGCCGTGATCGTGCGGCGGTGACACCCGCGCCTTGTCGTTGATGTGCGCCAGCACCTGGAACTTGAGCTCGGGGTCCTCGTACAGCACCTTCAGGCCGCGCTCGACACTGTCGCCGCAGTATTTTTCGACGAAGTCCTTGTTGTTCAGCAGCCGCTCCAGATCGACGCGGACTTTTTCGCGGCCGGCGGGGCCGGGGTCGGCCTTCAGCGCGGCGCGGCAGTCGGCGATGAATTGGTCGAGTTCGTAAGCCATGAGGCGCTCCCTGCGGATCGGTCGGCGGCAAATCTTCCAGCATATCGCGTGCCGCGCAGGAGGATACTTTCCCGCAAATTGCGGCGCAGTGCCAGTCGGCCAAAGAATATCAATCCTGTGCCGGGCGCAGACGAAGATGGAAATTGCCGAAGGAAATTCGCCGAGAAACCACGAAGAAGCCCCGGGAAACGCAACCGGGAGCGGCAAGGGGCCCTGCCTGACTGATACGGCCCGCTAAGCGACTCCCGGCGTGTCGTTCGTGGGTTTTGCCGCTACGACATCGCCCAAACGGTTGCGATTACGCTCTGCGGCGGAACTGGCCCGGTGGTGTCATCAAAACCTCCGTTGTTCCGTTTTGGTGTTTGCCGCGGTCGCCTCAGCGACACGCTCCACACGCACGCATGCTCCTCCTCAAGGCTCGCGAAGTCAACGGCGTATGCATTCAAATTTCATGTGTCCATCAGCCGCGGACGGCCGCGCAGCAGTCGATGGAACACGGAGCGCGTTTGCCGCGCGACAATGAAGTGATTGCCGCGCCGTCGTTTACTTCGCGCGCTTGCCGCGCTCAGCCACCAGCGCGGCCATGACCGCGGCCTGATCGTCGCCGTCGCGCAGTCCCACGACGACGCCGGCGCGATCCACCTCGGGCCGGTTCTGGCTGACCTTCCATTTTCCTTCGATTCGCGCGATCGGAATCTCGATGCCGACAATGCCCTTCAGCTGCGAGGCGAGATACTGCTCCGGCGCATCATCGACCTTCCACGGTTTCGGCAGCCCGCCTTCCTTCAGGTTCGTCAGATCTTCGACCTGCCGCCTGAGCCAGCCCAACTCTTCGATCGCGCGCGGCGCGCCCCAGGCGTGCACCGTCACATAGTTCCAGGTCGGCACGGCTTTGCCATGCTCATGCTTGGTCGGATACCAGGACGGCGTGATGTACTGCTGCGGTCCCTGGAACACGACCATGCATTCCTCGACCGCGGCAAGCTCGCGCCATTGCGGATTGCCGCGCGCCACATGCGCGCGCAGCGTGCCGTGCGGCGACGCATCGCCGTAGACCAGAAATGGTATCGGGTTCGCCTGCAGCCCGCCCGGTCCTGCCGTGATCAGCAGGCCGAGCGGGTGCGAGCGAATGAGGCCGTGCTGGACCTCGATGCGATCCTCGCGGAAGTGCGGAGGCTGGTACATCGCTTGGCCTCGCTCATGCCACGACACGCCGCGACTGCGCCCAGCTTTTCAGCGAAGCCCAGAGGCCGCGGTCGAGGCGGAAGCGGTCGATCGGCGCCGAGCTCGACAGCGCGCGGATGCGGAGCAGCCCCGCGCTCGACCACTGGAAGCCGCACTTCTCCAGCACCCGGCGCGAGGCCGGGTTGGTGACGCGCGCCGCCGCCTGGATCGCTTCGGCGTCGGTGTCGTCGAACACGTGATCGATCATCGCCCGCACCGCCTCGGTGGCGTAACCCTTGCCCCAGTGCTTGACGCCGAGCCAGTAGCCGATCTCCGGCGGATGCCGGTCGATCTGCGTATAGCCGCACGCGCCAATCACCGTGCCGTTGCGCAGCGTGATCAGGAACACGATCTCGTTGCCGAGATTGGCGCTCGAGATGAAGTCCTCGGCGTCGGCGGTACGATACGGATGCGGAATGCGTGCCGTGTTCTCGGCGATGCGGCGATCGTTCGCCAGAGCGGCCACCGCTTTTACGTCCCCAAGCCGCGGCGCACGCAGAACCAGCCGCTCCGTCTCGAGGACGGGGATACTCCTCTCGCGATACGAACCTGACGGTATCTCTTGCAGTGTCATGACACGGGCTCCTTGGTTTTAAAAAACTTGAAGGGGGAGACGGTACCCGTCTCCCCCTTACAAGGACCCCGTTGTGGGCCCCGCCGGTTCGGACAGATACCGGCGGACCCACTATGGTTCCACCGTCTTACTCGGCCGCAGCCTCCGTCATCGGAAGGACGGATACGAAGACGCGGCCTTTGGCTTTGGTATTGAACTGAACGCGACCGTTGGTCAGCGCAAACAGGGTGTGGTCACGGCCGATGCCGACGTTTTCGCCCGCATGCCAGCGCGTCCCGCGCTGACGCGCGAGAATGTTGCCCGCAACGACGGTCTGGCCGCCGAACGACTTCACGCCGAGCCGCCGGCCCTGCGAGTCGCGTCCGTTCCGGGAAGATCCGCCTGCTTTCTTGTGCGCCATGACTTTAAGCTCTCTAACTCGTGGTCGTTGTAACCCGATTCCGTGCCGGAATCATCTCACAAATATTGATGGACGCTGCTTTCTGAAGGGTCATGACGCAATTTTCTGCGCCGTGACCCCGCGTCCACCACCGTTTTGTTGCCCGGCCTACTCGGCCTTGGCCTCGGCGTCGTCCTCCTTGGGCGTCTTCGCCTTCGGAGCGGGCTTCGGCTTCGGGCCCTTCGAGGGCTTGGCGCCGTTCGTCAGGATCTCGGAAATCCGGATCAGGACGAAATCCTGGCGGTGGCCGCGCTTGCGCCGCGAGTTTTTGCGGCGGCGCTTCTTGAAGGCGATGACCTTCGGGCCGCGGCCGTGCTCGATGATCTCGGCCGCGACGCTCGCGCCCGAAATGGTCGGATTGCCGAGTTGCGGCTGGTCGCCGCCCAGCATGATGACCTCGCCGATCTGCACGATCGTGCCAGGCTCGCCTTCCACGCCCTCGACCTTGAGGACCTGGTCTTCGGCGACGCGGTACTGCTTGCCGCCGGCTTTGATGACTGCGAACATCGTTCTTGTCCCGTGCTCATACCCGGCTCTCGGGTTTGCCCGAGCCGGCTTCTTTCAGTCGATTTGTGGTGTGGTTACAGGCACTTAGTGCCGTAACAAATCGCGCGGACCCAAAGGCCCGCGCCATTGCGGCATGCTTATGCGGCGGGAAGGGCTGTTCTGTCAAGGAATAGGCCCGGAAACGGGCCAAAGCCGGGCTTCGTTTTCTGCCCCTTGCTCTCTCTCAATTCGTACCCGGCCCCATTGTGCAGCCTCGGCCAGTGCGGGTGATTTAATGAAATTTCAACTGGAAGTAGTCAGTTGGCGAAACGAACTGTCCTCGCGGTGTTGCCCCACTTCAAGGACGGCTGCTCCGGGCCAGAACTTGCCGTAAGCTCCCCGCATGAACGACGCATCCTCCACCATCGTCTGGCGCGGCATGAATCGGGCGCAGCTCGACGACGCCTATGACAACGGCAAGGCCTGCCCCGACTCCGCCGAGCGCCGCGACGGCTGGATCGCGCGGAGCGCCCAGGTGCGGGCCGAGCGCCCGGAGTTGCTCGACCTTGCCTACGGGCCGCGCGAGCGCAACCGCGTCGACGTGTTCCGCTGCGGCCGCGCGAATGCGCCGCTCTACGCTTTCATCCATGGCGGCTACTGGCAGCGCAACGACAAGAACGTCTTTTCCTGCATGGCCGAGGGGCCGCTCGCCAACGGCTTCGACGTGGCGATGATCGGCTACACGCTCTGCCCGGACGTGACGTTGACCGAGCTTGTAGCCGAAACCCACGCCGCGATCCGCTTGTTGCGCAAGGAGGGTGCGAAGCGCGGCTTCGGCACCGGCAAGCTCGTGGTCTCGGGCTGGTCGGCGGGCGGGCATCTCACCGCGTCGGCGCTGCCGCTCGACGAGGTCGATGCCGGGCTCGCGATCAGCGGGATCTACGACGTCGAACCGTGCCGGCTGAATTACCTGAACGACAAGCTGAAGCTGACCGCCGACGAAGCCCGGGCGATGAGCCCGATTCTGCATCTGCCCAAGGACGCGCGGTCCCGTAGCAAGCCTTTGACGGTCGCCTACGGCACAAACGAGATTCCGGAATTGCCGCGCCAGTCGCGCGACTATCATCAGGCGCGGCTCGATGCCGGCCTGCCATCGACGCTCCTGCCGCTCGCGCCGCACAACCACTTCTCGATCATGGAAGAGCTGCGCGCGCCGGACGGAAAGCTCAACGGCGCCCTGAAGAACCTGATTGTGGCGCTTTCCTAAATAGCGCAGACTTCCCGTCAACAAGGGCGAATGCCCGAAGACGTCGGGGAGGGATGGATGCGCCCATCGCGCGTTCTGTTTGCGCTTCTATTCGTTGTCATGGCCGCGCTTGCGCCGGGGACGTCGGTCCGTGCGCAGGATTACCCCTCGCGACCGGTCACCGTGGTCGTGCCGTTCGCGCCGGGCGGCGGCGTCGATCAGATGGCGCGGCTGATTTCCGGCAAGCTCGAGCAGCGGCTCGGCAAGAGCTTCATCATCGAGAACAAGCCCGGCGCGGGCTCGATCATCGCCGCGACCGCTGTGCAGAAGGCGGCAGCCGACGGCCATACGCTTTTGATGGCACCGGCGCCGACCATGGCGGTCAACGTCTCGCTCTACAAGAACCTGCCTTACGATCCGACCACGGACTTTGCGCTGATCGGCCTGCTTTCGGGCACGCCCTTCGTGCTGATGGTCAATGTCGACCTGCCGGTGCAATCGGTGCCGGAGCTGCTGGCCTACGCGAAGGCCAATGCTGACAAGATGACGTTCGCGTCCGCCGGGCCCGGCGTGCCGCATCACCTGTTCATGGAATTGTTCAAGGGCATGACCGGGATGAAGGCGTCGCACGTGCCCTATCGCGGCAGCCTGCCGGCGCTGAACGATCTGGTCGCGGGTCATATCCCGATGATGTTCAGCGATCTTGGCCCGGCCACCGGGCTGATCGAAGGCAAGCGCGTGCGCGTGCTCGGCATCTCGACGAAGACCCGGCATCCGTCGTTCCCGGACATTCCGCCGCTCGCCGAGGTGGGTGTGCCGGGTTACGAGGCGGTGTCGTGGCAGGCGATGGCGGCACCTGCGCAGACGCCGAAGCCTGTCCTCGACAAGCTCAACGCCGAGATCACCGCCGTGCTGGCGCTGCCGGACGTGCGGGAGCAGATCCTGAAATACGGCTTCCTGCCGTTGCAGAACCGCAGCATCGGCGAGTTGAAGGACTTCGTGAAAGCGGAAATCGCCCGCTGGGGCAAGGTGGTGCAGGACGCGGGCATTGCGGCCTCGCAATAGGAGCGGAGGACGGGACGTGAAGGCTCTGTTCGGTTGGGCGCTCATTGCCGCCGCGGTTTTCAGCGCATGTCCGCGCGACGCCATCGCGCAGGATTATCCCACGCGCCCGGTGACGATCCTCGTTCCGTTCGCGGCCGGCGGCGGCACCGACATCCTGGCACGCGCGCTGGCGCAGCGAATGGAGCAGCGGCTCGGCAAGCCGTTCGTGATCGAGAACCGCGTCGGCGCCGGCACCGTGCTTGCGGCCGGCGCTGCCGCTAAAGCCACGCCGGACGGCTATACGCTGATGCAGGCGACCAGCGGCACGCTCGCCATGAACGGCACCATCTTCAAGAGCCTGCCCTACGATCCGGTGAAAGACCTGGTGCCGGTGGCGCTGGTCGCAGCGGTGCCGTTCGTGCTGCTGGTGAATGCCGATCTGCCGATCCGGAGCGTCGCCGACCTCGTAAAGCTCGCGAAGGAGAAACCGCTGAGCTACGGCTCCGGTGGACCGGGGGCATTCCATCACCTCAACGCCGAGCTGTTCAGCACCATGACCGGCATCAAGATGTCCCACGTCCCTTACAGGGGCAGCGCACCGGCGCTGATCGATCTGGTCGCGGGTCACATCCAGGTCCTGTTCACCGACCTTGCGCCGGCGCTCGATCTCGTCCGCGCCAACAAGGTGCGGGTGCTCGGCATCACCACCGCCGAGCCCGCGGCGGCGGCGCCGGAGATCCCGCCGCTCGCGAAAGCGGGCGTGCCCGGCTACGACACCGCCGCCTGGCAGATGCTGGTCGCGCCGGCGAAGACGCCAAGGCCCGTTCTCGAGAAGCTCAACGCCGAGGTGAACGCGATCGTGCAGACCGCGGATTTGCAGAAGCAGCTCATCGGTCTCGGGTTGATCCCGATCGGCAAAGGTTCGCTCGGCGAGCTTGAGGCCTACACCAGGTCCGAGGTCACGCGCTGGAGCAAGGTGATCCACGACGCTGGCATCGCAGGAACGCAATAAATAAGCGTGGGAGCGTGCAGTGAGGCGGATGCGGTGCTGTGTGCTGGCGGCGTTGTGCCTGGCCGTCATTCCCTGTTTTGCCGCGGCTCAGGAATTTCCATCCAAGCCGATCACCTTTGTCGTTCCATTCACGCCCGGCGCGGCCACGGATTTCCTCGCGCGCATGCTCGGCAAGGAACTGGAGGAGAAGTTCGGCAAACCGGTGGTGGTCGAGAACCGGCCGGGCGCGGGCACCAACATCGGCTCGAACTCGGTGGCAAAGGCTCAGCCCGACGGCCACACGCTGCTGATGGCGACATCGACGCCGATGGCGATCAATGCCTCGCTCTACAAGAACCTGCCGTTCGATCCGACCACGGACTTCGTGCCGCTCGCGGTGGTGGCGCAAAGCCCGTTCGTGCTGATCGCCAAGCCCGCGCTGCCGGCGAATTCGGCAAAGGAGCTGGTTGCGCTCGCGAAGGAGAAACCCGGCCAGCTTTCGTTTGGCTCCGCAGGTCCCGGCTCGCCGCATCATCTGTTTGCCGAGCTCTTGGCGAGCGTGTCCGGCACCAAGATCAACCACGTCGCCTACCGCGGCAGCGTGCCGGCGCTGAACGACGTGGTGGCCGGCCACATCGATTTCATGCTGTGCGATTTCGCCTCAGCCGCAAGCATGATTGAGGCCAAAAAGGTCAAGACGCTCGGCGTTTCGACCGCGGCGCGCATTCCGGCGTTCGCCGACATCCCGCCGCTGAATGAAGTGGGCCTGCCCGGCTATGACGTGGCGGCCTGGTTCATGGTGGTGACGACCGGCAAGTCGCCGCAGCCCGCGGTCGACAGATTGCACGGCGAGCTGACGCGAAGTCTCGCCAAGCCCGAGATCAGGGAGCAGCTGCTCAAGCTGAGCCTGCTGCCGATGCAGACGAAATCCGTGCCCGAGATGCAAGGCTTCGTGAAGTCGGAGATCGCGCGCTGGGGCAAGGTGGTGGAGCAGGCCGGCATCGCCGGCTCGCAGTAGATGCCAATGGGAATGGAAATCGGAAGAGGATCAACGGGAATGAAATAGCCGCCCCGGTCGGGCAGCAGGAAGCCAACTTCAATCTGGGGGAAGTCATGCGCATCCTTGTTCGCTGCGCCGCGCTCATCGCGGTGGGAATGGCACTGGTCCAAACCGCTCCTGCGCAGGCCGACGACTATCCGTCGCGCTCTGTGACGATGATCGTGCCCTGGGCGCCGGCCGGCGCGGTCGATACCACCGCCCGCATCGTTGCCCCGAAGCTCGCCGAACGGCTCGGCAAGCCGGTGGTGGTCGAGAACCGCGGCGGCGCGGGCTCGACGCTCGGTACGGCGATTGCCGCCAAGGCTGCGCCCGACGGCTACACGCTGGGCATGCCCGGCAGCGGCTCGATGGCGGTGGGACCGGCGATGTACAAGACGCTGCCCTACGACCCGACCAAGGACTTCGCGCCGATGGCGCTGATCGGCCGGGTGCCGTTCGTGCTGGTGGTCAACGCCTCGCTGCCGGTGAAGACCATTCCCGAGCTGATCAGGTACGCCAAGGACAACAAGATGTTCTATGGCTCCGGCGGACCCGGCTCGCCGCATCACATCTATGCCGAGATGTTCAAGGGCATGACCGGCATCGAGATGACCCACGTGCCCTACAAGGGCAGCGCCGATGCCATCAAGGATCTGGTCGCAGGCCACGTGCAGATCATGTTCTCCGACTCGGTGCCCTCCGTGCCGCTGATTGCGGCCGGTGCGATCCGCGCGCTCGGCGTGACCACGTTGGCGCGCTGGACGGTCGCGCCGGACATTCCGCCGCTCAATGAAGCCGGTGTGCCGGGCTTTGACGCGGCCGGCTGGTTCATGGTGTCGGGGCCGGCCGGGACGCCGAAGCCGATCGTCGAGCGGCTGCACACCGAGTTCAAGACCATCCTCGGCTTGCCCGATGTGCTGCAGGCGGTGAGCCGCACCGGCGTCGTGCCGGTGGTCAGTCCGCCGCTGGACGAGTTGCCGAAGTTCATCGCCAGCGAAAAGGATCGTTGGGGAAAGGTGGTGCAGCAGGCCGGGCTGGCGGGGACGCTGTAGACAACCGGTCGCCTCCCCAGCGGCTTGAAAGCAGGCTACGCTTTGCCGACCGGAACGGCTGGCGCCCGCGCGCCGGCAAAGAATCCGGACGGGAGGATGGCCATGCCTGTTGCGCGCTCGCTCGCGGCGTTCGCTGTCGGCGTTGCCTTGGTTGCAAATCCCGCGGCCCGCGCCGACGATTATCCGTCGCGGCCGATCACGCTGATCCTGCCGCTCGGTGCTGGCGGCGCGATGGATATCCTGGCGCGGGCGCAGTTCGAGCCGAAATTGAAGGAGCGCCTCGGCAAGCCCGTGATCGTCGAGAACAGAACCGGCGGCGGCACGGTGATCGCCGCCACCGCGGTCGCCAAGGCGCCGCCCGACGGCTACACGCTGTTCTTCGTGCCGGCCGGCACGCTCACCACCAACGCGACGCTCTACAGGAAGCTGCCTTACGATCCCGCGAGGGACTTCACGCCGGTCGCGCTCACCTCGTCGGTGGCCTTCGTGCTGGTGGTGCATCCGTCGCTGCCGGTCCACTCGATGAAGGACCTGGTGCAGTACGCCAGGGAGCGGCCCGGCCAGCTGTCGTACGGCTCGACCGGCATCGGCGCCACGCCGCATCTTGCGGTCGAGATGTTCATGCGCGCGTCGGGCGGCCTGAAGATGACCCACGTGCCCTATCGCGGCATGCCGCAGGCGGTGAACGACGTGGTCGGCAACCACGTGCAGATGGCGTTCGCCGATCCGGCCGGCGCGCCGCCGCTGATCAAGGACGGCAAGCTCCGGCCGATCGCCGTGTCATCGCGCGTGCGCATCAGCTCGCTGCCCGACGTGCCGACGCTCGAGGAGGCGGGCTACCCGGGCTTCGAGGCGGTGTCCTGGCACATGATCGTCGGCCCCGCCGGGATGCCGAAGCCGGTCGTCGACCGGCTGCACGGCGCAGTTCAAGCGCATTGCGACGTCGGCGGACTTCAAGGCGCAGGTCGATCGCATGGGCCTGCTCGCCATCGACTCAGGCCCGCCTGATGCGCTGAAGAAATATCTCGACGAGGAGATTGCGCGCTGGGGCCAGCTCGTGAAGGACGTGGGCATCGCGGGAACCGAGTGATGGCACCTGCGGCCCGCAGCAACGGTCTTTGCCTTGCGGTTCTGGCAGCCGCGCTCGCCGCAATGGCGTTCGGCGCGGGCGGAGCGCCGGCGCAGGCACAGCCGGCACAGGCCTGGCCGTCGAAGCCGGTCACGTTGGTGATGCCGTATCCGCCGGGTGGCGGCACCGACACCATGGCGCGTTTGATCGCCCAGAAGCTCGAGCTGCGGCTCGGCCAGCCGCTGATCTTCGACTACCGGCCGGGCGCGGGCTCGGCGATCGCCGCGACCTACACGTCGCGCGCGCCAGCCGACGGCCACACCATTCTCTACGCCACCAGCACCACCATGGCGATCAATGTCAGCGTGCACAGGAACCTGGCCTACGATCCGACCAGGGACCTCGCGCCGATCGCCCAGTTCGCGGTGACGCCGTTTGTGCTGGTGGTCAATCCGTCGCTGCAGGTGAAGTCGGTCGCCGATCTCGTCGCGCTGGCCAAATCCAAGCCCGGCGGACTGAGTTACGCCTCCAACGGCCCGGGCGGCGCGGCGCATCTGTTCGCCGAGCTGATGAAGACCATGCTCGGCATCGAGCTGACGCATGTGCCCTACAAGGGCAATGCGCCCGCGCTCAACGACGTGGTCGCGGGCCACGTCTCGCTGATGTTCGTCGATCCCTCGTCCGCGGTGCAGCTCACGCGGCAGGGCAGGCTCAACGCGCTCGGCGTCACGACCGCTTCGCGCGTGGCGTTCGCGCCGGAGCTCGTGCCGCTCGCGGAGGCCGGCATTCCGGGCTTCGACGGCGCGTCCTGGCACATGTTCGTCGCGCCCGGCGCGACGCCGAAGCCGATCCTCGACCGGCTTCATGCCGAGGTCGATTCGATCATCAAGGAGCCGGACGTCGCCGCCGAGTTCAACAAGCGCGGCTTCGTGCTGACCGGCGGCGGCCCGCCGGAGCAGCTTGCGGCATTCGTGCGCGCCGAGATCGAGCGCTGGGGCAAGGTGGTGCGCGCGGCGGGCGCCGCCGGCATCGAATGAAGCGGCGGGGGGCGGCAATGAAAGCGTGGGCGACATGGGCGATAGCGGTCCTGGCAATGCTGGCCTCTGCCGCAGCGCCGGCCGTCGCGCAGGACTATCCGAACCGTACGGTGACGATCGTCGCGCCGGCCGCGCCCGGCGGGCTCTACAGCCTGTTCGCGCGGCTGATCGGCATGAGACTCGAGCAGCGCTTCGGAAAGACCTTCGTCGTCGAGAACAAGCCGGGCGCGAGCTCGATCGTCGGCGCGCTCTATGTGATCCGCTCGCCGCACGACGGCTATACGCTGATGATCGCCAACACCAGCGGGCTCGCCACCAATGTCAGCATGCACAAGAGCCTGCCTTACGACCCGACCAGGGACTTCGCGCCGGTCGCGGTGATCGCGCGGGTGCCCGAGGTGCTGGTGGTGAACGCAGGCCTGCCGGTGCACTCGCTCGCCGATCTGGCGCAGCTTGCGAAATCGACGCCCGGCGGCCTGAGCTACGGCTCGGCCGGTGCGGGCACGGCGCAGCACCTGAGCGGCGTCGAGCTTTCGGCGGCGCTCGGCGTGCCGATGACGCACGTGCCCTACAAGGGCATGCAGCCCGCGATCGGCGACGTCGCCGGCGGGCACATCCCGTTCATGTTCAGCCCGGTGTCGTTTGCGGTTCCGCTGGCGCAGGCAGGCAAGCTCCGCATGCTCGGCGTCACCACGGCCGAGCGGATCGAGGCGATCCCCGACGTGCCGCCGCTCGCCGAGATCGGGCTCAAGCGGTTCGACGCCGTGTCCTGGTTCATGCTGGTGGCCCCCATCGGCACGCCGGCGGACATCGTCGGCAAGCTGCACCGCGCGGTGAGCGCGGTGACCGCCGAGCCGGAGGTGCGGCGCGAGTTCGTCAAGCTCGGCCTTGTTCCGGTGCAGTCGCCGCCGCCGGAGGCGCTGCCGGGCTTCGTGCGCTCGGAGATCGCGCTCTGGGGCGAGATCGTGAAACGGGCGGGGCTCGCCGGCTCGCAATAGGCGCAGCGCGGGGCTTTTTTGCCGGTGACGCAGGTTTTCGCGCCGGCGGCACCGCGCTCTTGTTTGCCCCGGCGGCTTTCGATAGATAAGCCGCGCAATTCAACGCCCAGGTCTGGCTCCGGAGAGGTGGCAGAGTGGTTGAATGCACCGCACTCGAAATGCGGCATACGGGCAACCGTATCGGGGGTTCGAATCCCTCCCTCTCCGCCAATTCCCTCGGCAACTGACTTCGCTGCGATCGATTCCGGGCTTGCCGCGCGATATCGGCGCCCCCGGGTCATTAGGCTGCGACCGCCGTCATATGGCTGTGGTGGAAGAAGTTTTCGCCCCAGCTTGCGCTCCGGTCGAGTTCATGCGTTCCGCGCTGGAAGTGGAACAGGCCGGACCACGAGCCGGACACGGTGTAGCGCCGCCCGTCGGGGTGGAGCGCGACCCCGCGCGGTACGTCAGTCCGAATCGGTCGGTGCGGATCAGCCGCTTCAGGGCGAACGACCTGGCATTCACCACTGCGACGGTGTGGCTCGACGCAAATATTGCGATCGCCTCGTCGTAGGCCGGATCGTAGATGACGGTCTGGCCCTCGCCGAAAATCGTGCGGGTCCGAGGCCAGCAGCGGGCTTGTTGGCGCCCGCAACGGGGGGCGTTCGACGCCAGCAATGGCCGTTCGCCTATATCGGTTCAGCCAGCTTGCGAAACGTCGATCGCATCAGATCGAAGTGAGCCTGGATCGGTATCGATTTGTCCTTTTCCATCTCGCCGAGCCGAACTGCGGTCTCAACGACCAGTTGGCAGCGCGCGAAGCGGCGCTCGACAAAGCGTTCAAAGATGTCCGGCACCGGGCCGCCGCCTGCCAGCATGTCCGCGAGAACGACCGCATCTTCGATCGCAATGCCTGCACCGGTCGCCAGATGCGGAGTCGTCGTGTGCGCGGCGTCGCCGATTACCGCCACATGGCCGCGGTGCCAGGGCGAGGGCAGCAGGAATGCATCCATGGGCCGGTAGTCGACCTTCGCCGGATCGGTGATGTGGGCGCGCGCGTGTTCGAGAACCCGCCCGCTGAAGTCGCGAAGCTGCTCCCGCAGCAGGACGTGCATCCGGTCCGGCGGCAGACGGTCGCCGCTGCTGATCGGCTGGACCAGGAACAGAAACATTTCTTCGCGGGAGTGGGGATTGACGCCGGCCTTGGTGTGAGGGCCGTAGAACATCTGCATGCATTCGACGTCCGGCAATCTCGGCATGGTCGCGCGCCAGACCGCGAGCCCGGTAAAGTTCCGCGCGGCCGGATCGCCGAACACGAGATTGCGGACGCGCGAATGCGCGCCGTCGCAGCCGATCACGGCATCATAGTTGCCGTGGCTTCCGTTGGACAAAGTCACCTCGACGGCGTCGCCGGCCTGATCAAGCTTCGTGACCGTGGTGCCGAGCCAAATCGCAACGCCCAGCCGCTCCGCCGCGCGGATCAGAACGTCGTGCAGCGCCGGACGCCCGATCGCGACCGTCGCCGGATAATCGGGCCCGCAGAGCCGCGGCAGATTGAGCGCTTCAAATTCGCGGCCGGTGGCATCGGCAAAGACGATGCGATCGAATCCGAATGACGCGGCCACGCACTGATCGATCAGCTCGATCGACTTCAGCGCCCGGAGTGTCGGTCCGGTCAGGCTGATGCCGACGCCGAGCACGTTCCAGCGTGGCTGGATTTCCACCACGTCAACGCGGATGCCGTGGCGCCGCAAGGCGACGGCAAGCGTCAGCCCGGCGATACCGCCGCCGACGACAAGCACCTTTCTGGCGCTGGCCACGCGCAGCGCCGCTACTCCGGCTTCAGCTTGGCGGCCTTGACGATATCGCGAAAGCGATCCTGGTCGCGCCGCATCCGCGCGCCGAACTGTTCGGGCGTTTCCTTCAGCGGCTCGAGCCCGCCCGCCGCCATGCGCTGCTGCACCGCAGGGTCGTCCTGCATGGCATGAATGTGTTTCACCAGCGTGGCGATCACCGGCGCGGGCGTCCCCTTTGGCGCAACGACGCCAAACCAGGTGACGAACTCATAGCCCGGAAGCCCTGCTTCGGCGGACGTGGGGAATTGCGGCGCCGATTTCAGCCGCTGCGATTGGGCCACCGCAAGAATCTTCAGCATTCCGGCATCGACCCCGCTGCGCACCGCGCCGAGCCCGACAAAGGTGAGCTGGACGTGGCCGCCGATGGTGTCGTTCACGGCGGGACCTGCGCCGCGATAGGGGACGTGCAGGATGTCGACGCCGGCCGCGGTCTTGAACATCTCGCCGGCGAGGTGCGGTGCCGTGCCGTTGCCGCCCGAGCCATAGGACAGCTTGCCGGGATCTTTCTTTGCAAGCGCGATCAGCTCGGTGAGATTGCTGGCCGGCAGCTTGGAATTGGCAACGACCAGAATGGCAGAGCTGGTCACGGGAGCGACCGGAACGAGATCGACCAGCGGATCGAACGTCATGTCGGTGTAGATATGCGGATTGATGGCGACGTTGCCGATCTGAATGAGCCCGAGCGTGTAGCCGTCCGGGTCGGATTTGGCGACCGCCTCGGCCCCGATATTGCCGCCGGAGCCGGATCGGTTCTCGATCACCAGCCGCTGGCCGAGCGATTTGTCCAGGCTGTCGGCGAGGATCCGCGCGGCAACGTCCATCAGTCCGCCGGCCGCCGTGATGACGATCAGCCGGATCGGCTTGTTCGGGTAATCCTGGGCGAGGGAAGGGCTGGGCAAATTCGCGACCGCGATCGCGGTCATTGCAAACACGCAAATACGCGCAAGCTTTTGCATGATGATTTGCCCGGTCAAACCGTCCGCTGACAGCCTAGCTTCAGTGCGACTCTCAACCAAGGGCTTGTTGAGGCGTTCGCAACGCGGCGATGCGAGCAGCGGCCCAGCGGCTACCCAAGCCGGTCCGCACGGGCTATCGATCTTGGCCGGGGATCGTTGACGGCGGCGCCAACCCTCGCCAGACGCAACCTCGATCCAGCCCTGCTACGGAAGACTTCGGAGTTCGGAAATGCCGCAAAAGCCGCTCGTCGTCGATTTTCATGCTCACATCCTCGAGCCGCATGTGCTGAAGATCTCGGCCGGGCGCACCGTGACGACGGGTTTCGGCGCGATCGCCGAGCTGCCGCGTCCGCCCGGTTCGCGCCGCGAGCAGTGGTACAGGCAGATGCTGGAGCCCGAGGCACACATCGAGGGCCTGATCCAGATGGGCGTGGATGTCTCGGTCATCTCCTCGTCGACGGTGATCCAGAACACGGCCTGGGCGGATGCTGCGACCGGGCTGGAGCTCGACCGGCGCTGCAACGACATGATCGCCGATTGGGTGGCACGCTCCCCGGGCCGGTTTGTCGGCACCTTCACGATGCCGCTGAAGGATCCGCACCTTTCGCTTCAGGAAATGGAGCGGGCGGTGAAGCAGCTCGGACTGAAGATCGCGAACCTGCCGGCCAATGTCGAAGGCGTCTATCTGGGCGAGCCGCGCTTTCGCCCGTTGTGGGAGGCGATGAACGAGCTTGGCGTGATCGCGTTCATCCATCCCGATGGCGTGCTGGATCCCTGGTTCCAGAAATACAGCCTTTGGAATTCGGTCGGTCAGCCAATTGAAGAGGCCAAGGTGATGTCGTCGCTGATCTACGAAGGCATTCTCGAGGCGTTTCCCGATTTGAAGGTCGTCATGGCGCACGGCGGGGGCTACATGCCGCACTATCACGGCCGGCTCGACCGCAACGTCAAGAACCGTCCCGATACCATGGCCAACATCAGCCATCCGCCGAGTTGGTATCTCAAGCGGTTCTACTACGACACCTGCGTCTATGACCCCATCACCCTGGATGCGCTGATCGCCCGGGTCGGTGCCGATCGAATCCTGATGGGCTCGGACTTTCCGGTCGGCGAAGCCGACCCCGTGGGGTTCCTCCGGCGCTGCGAGAAGGTCGATGATCGGGCGTTCGCGCAGATTTCCGGCGAGACCGCCCGCGCGCTGCTCGGCATCGGCTGAGCGGGCGGCTATTCCGGCTGGATGCCGGCCGCCTTGATGATCGCGCCGTACCGCGCAAGACCGTCATTGATCAGGTCGGCGAACTGCTTGGGCGTGCCGCCGATCGCGGCATAGCCGTTGGCGTCGAAGCTCTGCACCACGTCAGGCTCCTTGAGCGCCTTGTTCATCTCGGCGTTGAGACGGGCGACGATCGGCTCCGGCAGCCCGGGCGGACCGAAGAAGCCGAACCACGACGAGGGTTTGCGGAACGCCGGAATCATCTCGGACATCGACGGCACGTTGGGAAGCCGGGAATAGCGGGCAGGCTCCAGCACCGCGAGGATCTTGACCTGGCCGGCCTTGGCTGCGGCGTCGGCATTGGCCACCGAGATGAAGACCATCGGAATGTGGCCGCCGATCACGTCCTGCATCGCCGGCGCGACGCCGCGATAGGGCACATGCTTGATCTTCACGCCGGCGGTCTCGTTGAACAGCTCGCCCATCAGGTGGAACACCGACCCGACACCCGAGCTGCCGTAGGACAGCTCGTTGGGACGGGACTTCGCATAGGCGATCAGCTCCGGCACCGTATTCACCGGCAGCGAGGGGTGGATCGCAAGACATGTGACCGGCTCGACCGCGGCAACGATCGGCGTGAAATCCTTGACCGGGTCGTAAGGCAGGCTCTTCACCAGATAGGGCGCCGTCACATGCGTTCCGGCCGTGGCTGCAAGCAGTGTTGCGCCATCTGGGGCCGCGCGCGCGACGCTGCTCGAGCCGATCGCGCCGTTGGCACCGGTCCGGTTTTCGATGACGACCGGTTGCCCCAATGGGCCGGCGATCTTGGCCGCGACCAGCCGTGCCACCTGGTCGAGCGCGGGGCCGGGCGGGAACGGCACAATCATCGTGATGGGACGCGAGGGCCAGCTTTGCGCGTGCGCGGCGGACAGGCCGGCAATGGCTCCGATGATCGCGATCAGCGCGGTCAGGACTCGCATGGCCTTGGGCATTCCTCGGTTTCTCGACCTGTGTTCGATCGGCAGGATAGAGCCAATCTTAATCGGTGGCTGTGTCCCAGCAATCGGCATGTTCCGGTAGTCAAGGGACTTCTGTCGCACGGCCAAATCTGCCATTCGCGTGAACGCGACTGCCGATCGGCATGGTCTTTCGCAACGTCACCATGCCCGTCCTTTGACTTCGCGCACTTCAAGGCTCCGCTCCTCGACCGCAGAGTGCCATGCACATGAGGCGGAGAACGGCCATGGACCACCCCCGGAAGAATGCCCGGCCCCGGTCTGCTCGAAGGCGGCTCGAATTTCGGAAATCAAGGTCCGGCGCCAGCCGGGCGGCCACTCACGCCGGGTGGCGGCAGCGGCACCATTCGGTGATTCCCGCGGGCACGACGAACGGTCAATCCCGCAGGTGGACGGCCGAAGTTGTTGCGGTCGAAACCGAACAGGGTCGGTGCCCGAATCGGACAAGTCACGCGGGATAGGGCCATGAAAAGTCGCAGAAAAATCCGGGTCGTCACCTCGTTGGTGCGCGTGTCAGCACCGCGGCGCGACCTGATCTCGGGTGGCCCCCTTTGACACCGGCCCGTGGGTGGAACTAGCTTTTCGAGTCTCCCAACCCCATGGAGGGCCATTATATGACTCAGGGGCACATTGCTACGGGTGGGAAGCCAAAGTTGACGCCAGCCGATCTTGTCAGCGCCAAGCCTGACGAAAGCTTTCTATGGCGTCAGGAAATGACGAACTGCGCGTACGACTTCGAAACGCAGACTCGCCGCTGGAGCGAGAGCGAAAAGATTCGTCAACTGATGATGACAACCGGCGCGCCGACCAGCAGCACGGCGTTTGATGGAGAAAGGGACGAATAGGTCCTTTGCTCCGGCTGCGTGCTCATCGATCCGCTTCCCGCTTGGGGCGACCTGAGCGGGAAGCTATTTTTGATGCGGCATCATGATCGCGAGATCACGGGTCACGCTGCTCATCACCAATTCGATAGACTATGTCGCCGATTTGCTGGTCGCGCGGCTCGGGAGCGAGAAGGTCTTTCGCTACAACACCGATCTTTGGCCGCAATACCGCCTGCTCGTCTCCAGCGACCGTATCGAGATTTGCGATCCTACCGGCCGTTCGATCGACGATGCGAGCATTGCCAAGGTCTATCGGCGCTCGTCGATGCGGCGGTCGATGCTGTTCCCGCAGCTCAAGCTTACTGACCTCGAGCGTTACGCCGAAGAGGAGGTGCACGCCGCCTGGACGGATCTGCTGAACATTTTCTCCGAACAGGGAAAGCTGGTCCTGAGTCAGCCGCTGGCCACGCAACGATCCGGAAAGCTGCAGCAGTTGCGCCTCGCGGAAAAGTACTTCCGGACCACGCCCTACCGGTTTCTGCTCAATCGGGACGATCTGCTTCGAACCGGCGTATCGTCGGTTTGCAAGAGTTTCAATTTCAAGTTCGCCGACGGGATCGGTTTCTATAGCTCGCGGGTCGACGAAGGCGATCTCGATTCAACGCAGCCGTGGTTTCTGACCGACTATGTCGATGCGACCCACGACGTGACTGTCGCCGTGGTCCGCGATGAGTTGTTCGCCTTCGAGCTGGACCGCTCGATCTTTATCGAGAACACCATCGACTGGCGGCAATCTCCCGTCAGGCATGCGCATCGGGGCTGGAACCGAGTCGAAATTCCGGCGCCGGTGCGGAACGGCATATTCGGTTTCATGAGCGAGGTTGGTCAGCATTTCGCTCGCATCGACTTTCTGCGCAAGGATGATCAGTACACGTTCCTTGAAGCCAACTACAACGGAGAGTGGGGTTGGCTCGACCCGGATGCGACAGAAGGGCTGATGCTGAAGATCATTCACGAAATACATCCCGATACGCCTTGCGTGAACGGCCCCGGACGCCTGCGGAGCTGACGCAGCTACAGGACGCCGGGTGCCGCATCGATGGCGCGCAACGTGCCGGTGGGACGTTCGATCGTCCAGCAGCAGACGTCGTTCGAAAGCCAGTTCGTCGAATACAGGTAGCGGCCCGAAGGCTCGATCGTGATGCTGCAAGGCATGCGAGCGCCGTCCCATTTCGCATCCGAGATCATGGCAAGTTGGCCATTCGAAGGGTCGATGCGAAAACCGGAAATGTTGTCCGACTCGCCGTTGGCGACATAAAGGAATTCGCCGAGCGGATCGGCGGCAACCGCAATCGGAACGCGGCCGCCGCTCCGGTAAGGCGCGCCGGGCAGTTCGCGAAGATGTCCCGTGTGCGGATCGATGTGAAATCCGCTGATCTCGTCCGACTTGAAATTGGCGGCATAAACAAACCGGCCTGAGCGATCCGCCGCGATTGCCGTTGGTCCTCTCCCGGCCGGGAATGGATTCGGAAAAGGCCTTAGCCGGCCGCGGTCGATGCGGTAACCCCAGATGTCGGATCTGCGATTGGCGAGATAGGCAAAGCGCCCCGCCGGTTCGATCGCGAGCGCGAGCGGCTTTTCTCCCGCGGCAAAGGGGCTCTCTGCCATGGCGCGCAGCCGGCCGGTCGCCTCATCGATCTGATAGCCGCAGATATCGCCGCCAAAACCGTTGCCGACGTAGGCGAACTGTCCGGAGGGCTCGATCGCCACAAACTCGGGATGATGACCGGCTGCGCACCGGCTGCCTGGCAGTTCAACCAAGGCTCCGCTCGACGGATCGATCGCATAGGCCGAAACATCGTTCGTGTCCCCGTTCGCCGCGTATAGAAATCGCCCCGAGGGATGCACAGCCAGCGAATGCGGCCACCGGCCGGCGCCAACCGGGGGCTCGTCAATCGGGCTGACCAATCCGGAGAGTCGGTCAATTCTGAAGCCCGATACCGTATGCGAACCCCAGTTCGCGACGTAAAGGAAATGCCCGGACGGTGCGACGGCGGCTGCGATCGGGTGCAGGCCGGCGCCGACTTTGCCGATCCTCCGCGAACCGGCAGAAGCTGTTGGCAGTGCGCTCAAGTGGTTGTCCCGGGAGCACAATAACCTGTCGCAGTCTAAGCTGCGCGCGACCTGGCGCACGCACTATTGCAGCGCCCACAAATGGCCCGCTTGACAGTATCCGCCGCCGGCTCCGAAAATTAGCCGTTTTGAGCCCATTTGAGGGGATTGATCATGAAAGCCAATCATTCATTCAGTGCAGCTCGTCGAAGCGTGCTTCGGTTGTTGGGAATTGGCGCGGCCGGTACGGTCGTCGGTACATTGGCGGGATCTGAAAATCTGTTCGCCAAGCATTTCGCCGGGCCGGTCACGCCGGTGAAGCTGCCCGAGATGGTGTACGATCCCGAGCTTCAGATGATGGTCAGTCCCGACACAAGGCGGCCCATCTACGAAGACTCGCAGAAGGTCGCCACCATCAATGCGACGGTCACGGCTGGCTGCGCAAACTGTCCGAAGTGCGACGACAACTGCGGCTAGCGCCCAGACGCCGGGTTCGGACGCCTGATGAATTCTTCGGCTTCGCGGCGCGGGTGACTCCGGTCACTCGCGCCGAAGGGGTTTTCTTGTGTCCAAGACATGCCTGTTGATCACCGAGCGATTCGAGCCGACGGCGGACTGCATCCTTGCGGAGTTGCGGCGACGAAACATTCCCTGCCTTCGCTGGAATCTGGATCAATTTCCCGTTGCGGCAACGTTGACCTACCGTGCCTCCAACGATGCCTTCGAAACCGAGATGCTCATTGATGGGCGCAGCCTGAGCCTTCAGTCCGTTGGAAGCATCTGGTGTCGCGGCTTTCGGCCATCCGGATTTGCAGCCGGCCTCGAGGACGAAGACCTGAAATTCGTCAACGATGAAGCGCAGCGATCCATGGATGCGCTGCTGACCCTCGCCGATGTCCTTTGGGCCAATCACCCGCAATGTCATGTTCGCGCGAACGCCAAAGCGGCACAGCTCTATGTCGCTCGCCAGGTCGGCATGGACATTCCTCCGACCGTCATCACGAACCATCCGCAAGAAGTCCGCAGCTTCATCGCGCGCGCCGAGGGGGAGGTTGTCTATAAAGCC
This sequence comes from Xanthobacteraceae bacterium, assembly GCA_019746355.1. The sequence goes on from JAIESC010000022.1 coordinate 52,413, forward strand.
CACTCCCAGACGCTCAACCTGGAGCCCGGCAAGGCTCTTTATACCGGCGTCGTGTCGGAGCAGAGTCTGCGACAGCTCGACCTTATTCAGACCAGTCCCGGAATTTTTCAACGCTACGTGCCGAAGGCTTACGAGGTGCGGGCGACGGTCGTTGGCGATCGGATTTTCGCCGTCAGAATCGATTCGCAATCGCATCCTGAGTCGCAGATAGACTGGCGCAGGCGCCCGTTTGACGTCGACACGCCCATCGAGTTGCCCGCCGACGTTGCAGCCGGGACGCACGCGCTCATGCGGGCGTTTGGGCTGAACTACGGTGCGTTTGATTTTATTGTCACTCCGGATGGACGGCACGTGTTTCTGGAGGTCAATCCGGCCGGCCAGTACCTTTGGATTGAAACAGAAACCAAGCTTCCGATAACGGCTGCGTTGGCCGATATGCTGGGGCGTCCGTGCGACGCATGAAGCCGTGCCCGCGCGGGCACCGCTCAAAGCTCCTTCTCCGCAAGCTCGCGAAACGCGTCCGGAACGGATCGGTTGGCGCCCAGCACGACAGATGCATAGCCTGCCGCGTCCCAGCCGAAGCGATCGCGGATCGTGTCGAGAGCGCGATCGGCGAGCAAGCGTGCCGCGCCCTTTTTGCTACCCGGCCGGCGTTCGCTCTCGACCAGTCCGAGCGGCAGCTCCAGCTGGACCGCCGCCTGCTCTTCCAGGTTCGACACCGATATCGCGAGCAGCGAGATCGTCGCCTCCCTGGGATGGCCGGCGAGCACGCCGCGCACCAGGTCTTCCGCGACTTCGGCGAGGATGGCGCTGGCCGACACCGGCGCGGGCAAGGTCAGCGATCGCGTGACCGAGCGCAGATCGGCGAATCGCACCCGCACCGTGACGGTGCGGCCAAACCGGGACTTCGCCCGCAGCCGGCTGCCGATGCGGTCCGCGAGATGACGCAGCGTCGGGCGAAACACCGGCTCGGCTGCGGGCTTGCGGCCCAGCGCCGACTGCGCACCGGCCGACTGCGCGCGACGGTGTGGTCTGATCTGTCGCGGATCGCGATTCCAGGCGAGCGCGCCGAGCTTCTCCGATGCGGCCTGGCCCAGCAGCCGCTCGAGCGCGCCGGGCGAGGTCCTCGCCAGCTGTCCGATCGTGAACACGCCGGCTTCGGCCAGGCGCGACTTGGTGGCGGGCCCCACGCCCCACATCAGTTCGACGGGCAGGTCGTGAAGGAATTCGAGCTCGGTGCGCGGATCGACCGCGAGCAGTCCATCGGGCTTGGCGACCTGCGAGGCGATCTTTGCAAGGTGCTTGGTGCGCGCCACCCCGATCGAGATCGGAAGTCCGAGCTCGGTCCGGACCCGTCGCCGGATCGTCTTTGCGATCTCGACCGGCGGCCCAAACAGATGCTCGGTGCCGGCAACGTCGGCAAAGGCCTCGTCGATGGAAATCCGTTCGACCAGCGGCGTGAAGTCGCCGAGCACATTGATCGCGGCGTCGCCGAGCCGCTGATAGTCCTTGAAATGACCGCCGACAAAAATGAGCCCGGGACACAGCTCCCGCGCCTTGTGGCCGGCCATTCCGCCCTGCACGCCGAACGCCTTGGCTTCGTAGGACGCCGCCAGCACCACGCCGCCACCGACCGCGATCGGCTTGCCCCGCAGGGAGGGATCGAGCATCTGCTCGACCGACGCATAGAACGCGTCCAGATCCGCATGGAGGATGGTGGCTGCGTCGTCCATGGCCGACCTTCAACAAAACGCTATTAGAACATATAGAGAACAAACTGCACGAGCTTGTCAAATGGGTCGGCTGGGCGTGCCTTCGACGCGCGTCAGGGAACCGATGGCTTTTCGTATGCGCCGGCCGCTTGCAGCGCTGTGACGATGCGCTCCGGCGTCAGCGGCATTTCGTTGAAGCGTACGTCGAACGGCGACAATGCGTCCTCGATGGCGGAGACGATCGCCGCGGGCGCCGGGATCGCGCCGCCCTCGCCGGCGCCTTTGACCCCGATCGGGTTGAGCGGGTTCGGCGTCTCGACATGCAGGACCTGAAACATCGGCACGTCGGTCGAACCCGGCAAGAGATAATCCTGCAGCGTCGTGCTCAGCGGATTGGCGTCATCGTCGTATCGCATGTGCTCGAGCAGTGCGTTGCCGATGCCATGCGCGGTTCCGCCGTGCACCTGACCCTCGACGATCATCGGATTGATGATCGTGCCGCAGTCGTGCACGATCGTGTATCGCAACAGCGTCACGCCGCCGGTCATCGGATCGATCTCGGCTTCGGCCACGTGCGTGCCGTTGCAGTATGAATAGTCCGGCGGATGGAAATAGGCGGTGTGTTCGAGGCCCGCGCTTTCGCTGGCGATGCCGGGCGTGCCGAGCGCAAGCCGCGCCAGCTCGCCGAAGCTGAGCGACGGCTTGTTGCCGGAGCGCGCGGTGGCGCGGCCGTCCTCGACCTCGATGTCGGCCGCCGGCACGCCGAGCGCGCGCGCGGCAACCGTGAGCAACTGCTCGCGGACGGCGAGGCTCGCGCCGTGGACCGCGCTGCCGCCGGCGATCGCCTGGCGGCTTGCGAAGGCGCCCACGCCCATCGCGATCGCGGCGGTGTCGGCGAGCGTCACGACCACGTCTTCGATGCGGCAGCCCAGGCGGTCGGCGACGATCTGGGCGAGCGTCGTGCGGGTCCCTTGGCCCTGGCTGGTCGCGCCGGTTGCGACCGCGACCTTGCCGTTGGGCATGATGCGCACGGTTGCACCTTCATAGGGACCGAGGCCGGTGCCCTCGACGTAGTTGGCAAGCCCGATGCCGATGTAGCGGCCCTCGGCGCGCGCCGCGGCCTGCCGCGTGGCGAACGCGTCGTAACCGGAGGCCGCGATCGCCGATGCCTGGCTCGCCGGGTAGTCGCCGCCGTGATAGGTCACCGGCGCAGCGAGCACGATCCCGGTGGCATAGGGCATCTGTTCAGGTGCCACCAGGTTGCGCCGCCGCAGCTCGGCGCGATCGATGCCGATCTCGCGCGCGGCGTGATCCATCAGGCGCTCGATGGCAAACACGGCTTGCGGGCGGCCCGCGCCCCGCACCGGCGCGACCGGGACCTTGTTGGTCACCGCCGCCGTGAGCTCCATCCGGTAATTCGGCACCGCGTAAGGTCCGAGCACGGCGACGCCCGCGATGTACGGCATCACCATGCCCCACGGCATGAATGCGCCCTGGTCGTGCAGTGACTCCCCGCGCAGGCCGAGAATTTTTCCATCGCGATCGAGCGCGATCGCAAGCGTCCAATACTGGTCACGCTCCTGCGTCGCCGCCATGAAATTCTCGCGCCGGTCTTCGGTCCATTTGACCGGGCGGCCGAGCAGGATCGCGGCGGCCGGGATCACGGCCTCTTCCGGATAGAACGGCGCCTTGATGCCAAAACCGCCGCCGACGTCGGGAGCGACCACGCGGATGGTCTCGATGTCGCGGCTGAGCAGGTCGGCGAGGATCCGGCGGCCGAGATGCGGCGTCTGCGTCGTCGACCACACCGTGAGCCGGTCGTCGAAGCGGTCGTATTGCGCGACCACGGCGCGCGGCTCCATCGGTGCGCCAACGCCGCGATGCATCCAGAATTTCTGTTCGCAAACGTGTGCCGCACCGGCAAACGCGGCATCGACGTCGCCATAGGCCATCTGCAGCGAGCAGGCGATGTTGTCGGGGAGGTCTCCATGCGCCGCGGCGGCAGAGGGCTTCACCGCGTCGCGGCAATCGGCGGCGACCGGCAGCGTCTCGTAGTCGACGTCCACCAGCGCCGCGGCATCTTCGGCAATCGCACGGCTGTCGGCAATGACCACCGCGACGGCCTGCCCCACGTAGCAGACTTCGGCGCCGGCGAGGCAGCGCTCGGTGCGGATGAGCTTCATGGCCGGGTTGGCTTGCAGCGTCGGGATGCGCTCGCGCATCGCGTCCGGCAGATCGTCTGCCGTCAGCACACCATGGACGCCGGCAACCGCGCGAGCGGCATCGGTGCGAACGGCGCGGACCTTTCCGTGTGCCAACGGGCTGCGCACGAAGCAGGCCACCAGCGCGCCGGGTAGCGCGAAGTCGTCGACGTAGCGACCGCGCCCGGACAAGAGCGCCGGGTCCTCGACCCGGGTGACATGCGCTCCGAATGCCTTCGCCCCCATATTGCCTCACGTCCAATCAGCCTTGCACCGCCGACGCAAGTATCAGCCGGGTTGCCGTTAAAGAAAAGGTGCGACGAGCCCATGAGGTCGCTAGCGCGCTTATGCCGGCGGGATGCCCCGATCAAAGCTGGCACGTCCCGCTACACGTTGCCTGCAGGGATTGTAGGATAAGGAAGGGGCTGGATGATACCGTCGCGAGCTTTCAAGACAAGGGCAACGAAGCTTTGCGGCGATTCTGGTAGTGCTTTTGGTAGGCGGTTAGCGCCGCGACGCAGACGGAGAACCTGATCGAGCCGACGAGATGGCATTTTTCACGACTTACGGAAGTGAAATTGATATCCAATCACCGACGCGTCAGTTGATCATCAATGCTGATATGTATCCGGTCGGCTCAGAGCACAACGACGCTGAGCTACTTCGACGAGCGCAACAACGTTGCCAGTTTTGATTCCATGGCGCGCAACCAGGTGCAATTCTAGGATCGACTTACCGCGGTCTGCGGCTGTGCAACACGCAGGACATTCCCGGTGAGTTTGCAATCCGTGACAGCTACTTTCGAACTCGTGTCGATGCTTTGTACCAAAAATACTATATCGAACGAGTTGCGCACTATTCCCTCTATGTCGGAACAGCGCTGGCAATTTGGGTCGCCCTGCTGGGTTGCGGGCTCACGATCAGATGGATTTCGCGTGGCGCTTAGCGAGTAGCTCATTTTGACTGAGCGTTGGAATGCAGCGCTTTTGTCGGCGGAAACTCGTTCTCACGCAGTATTTCGTTTCTTGCTCGGAATCAGTCCAGACCAGATTGCCTGATGCTTCCAATTTCAACTACGATTGAGCGAATGGCCGCCGGAACTATTTTGGGGTTCGGCAGAGACGGTCGCAGTACGGGAGGATTTTATGTCGGACAACGTCACCGAAGCATTGGCCGGTTTTGCTTCGCACTTGCAATACGGCGATGTCCCGGATCGTGTCCGCGATCACTGCAAGAATGTGCTGCTCGATACGCTGGCGTGCGCCGTTGCCGGACATCGCGGCGAAGAGACGGAGCAGCTTGCCGCCCTGGCCTCGGGCCTGGCGCAATCCAGCGAGAGCAGCGTCATCGGCGGCGGTCGGCTTTCGCTCGCGGGCGCCACCATCCTGAACGGCTACCTCGTGACCGCCGTGACCATGTGCGACATCCACCGCTCGACGCTCACCCATGTGACGCCGGAGGTGATCCCGCCCGCCTTGGCCATCGCCGAGCGCGACGGTCTGTCGGGCCGCGACCTGCTGGTCGCCGTGGCCGCCGGATGCGAGGTGACGACGCGCGTGGGCGTTGGTGCCAACTATCCGGCGATGCGGGCCAAGGGCTGGCACGGCCCGGGCGTTCTCGGCCCATTCGGGGCCGCCGCGGCGGTGGGTCGGCTGCGCCGGTTCGACACCGAGACCATGGCCAAGGCGTTCGGTCTTGCCGGCAGCCAGGCGGCCGGCACCTTCGCAGCCTGGGGCACGCCGACGGTGAAATTCCATCAGTGCCGCGGCGCCCTCTCCGGCCTGATGGCGGCGCTGCTGGCGGAGCAGAAGTTCCTCGCCACGCGCGAATTTCTGACTGCGAAGGACGGCGGCCTGTTCAACACCTATTCGGATGGCGGCAAGCCCGACGCCGTCACCGCCGATCTCGGCAAACGCTGGGAGCTCGAACAGATCGCGCTGCGACTCTGGCCGTCGGCGTCGTCGATCCAGGGTATGAACACCGCGATGTTCGACCTCATCGAACAGCACAAGATCGATCCCGACAAAGTCAAAAAGGTTCGGGTGGCATTAAGCCAGACCGTGTTCGACCTGCACGGCAAGCTTGCACGCTACAAGGCGAAATTCGATGCGCTGATTTCCGGCCACTACACCGCTGCCGTGATCCTGCACGACCAGGAGCTGACGCTCGGTCAGTTCGAGCCCGCCCGCTATGACGATCCGAAACTGCGGCGTGCCGCGGCGGAACAGGTCGAGCTGCGTGCCGACGCCGCGTTGACCGGCGTACAGGCGGTGGTCGAGATCGAGCAAGCCGACGGCACGGTGCTGGCGGCACGCTGCGAGCATCCGCGAGGCTCCTTCGAAAACCCGCTGACGCGCGCCCAGGTCGAGAGCAAGTTCCGCGCCTATGCCGAGGGCGTGCTGAGCCCGGCCGCGATCGACGGGACGATCGAAGCCATCGACAAGCTCGAGCACCTGGGCTCGGTGCGGAAGCTGATGGACATGCTTCGCGGGGCACCGTCCCGCGCTCAAGCTGCGCCGCGTGCCGCCGCCCGGGGTTGAACGGGAGCGCGCTTAAACCGCGACGGAAGCAAGGAACGGAGCAGAACGCTAACGCATCATTCGACAAGCCCAGCTGCCGGCTCAGAAAAACAAGGCAGGAGACATCGGCAGGAAATATCGGCAGGGAACATCGGGAGGAGTGCTCAATGAACAGACGCACGCTGTGGGCCGCGTTGATCAATGCCGTGGCGCTGGTCATGGGATCCAGTGCACTGGCACAGAGCGCGGACGATTTTCCAAATCGCCCGATCCGAATCATTGTTCCGCAAGCGGCGGGCTCCGGCGTGGACCTGCAGGCGCGCACGCTCGCGCAGAAAATGGGCGAGCTTTGGGGCCATGCTGGCGTCGTGGAGAACCGGCCGGGCGCCAACGCCATTCTCGGCATGGATGCCGTCGCCAAGGCAGCTCCCGACGGCTACACGCTGGTCTATGCACCGGTGAGCGCCGTGACGACCAACGGCTTCATCTACAAGAAGCTGCCGTACGACGCGCTGCGCGACTTCGCACCGATCACGCAGACCGTCGCAAACCCGTTGGGTCTGGTGGCCAATCCGGTCTCGGGACCGAAGTCGATCAGGGAGCTGGTCGAGCAGGCAAAGGCCAATCCCGGCAAGCTCAACTACGGTTCTTTCGGCATCGGCAACATGACCCATCTGCAGGGCGTGCTGCTGTCGCTCGCCGCCGGCATCGAGATGACCCACGTGCCTTACCGGGGGCAGACGCCGGAAATCACCGACATCCTGGCCGGACAGATTCCCATGGGGTTCACCACCACCGCCGGTGTGACCGAGCTCGTGGAATCCGGAAAGCTCAATCTGCTGGCCACGTTTGGTGAAAAACGCGACGAGCAGTTCCCCAATACGCCGACGCCGACCGAGGCCGGCTATCCGCGCGCGGTCGTCGTCGGCTGGGCCGGTCTGCTTGCACCGGCCGGCACGCCGCCGCAGATCGTCCGCAAATTGCACGCCGGTATGGCGAAGGCGCTGAGCCTGCCCGACGTCAAGGAAGCGATCTTGAAGCAGGGCTCGAAGGCGGTCAGCAGCAAGAGCCCGGAAGACTTCGAGAATTACATCAAGGCGGAGATGCAGAAGTTTCATCCGGTGATCAAGGCGGCGGGTCTCGAAGGATCGCAATAGGGCGATGACCTACGTCAGGAAGACGCATCGTTTCGGCCTGCTGACGCCCTCGTCGAACACGACCCAGGAGCCGGAATTCTCGGCGGCCCTGCCGCCGACCGTCTCGCTGCATACCGGGCGTGTCGCCTATCGCGACATCACGCCGGAGGAGCAGATGCGCTGCGTCCTCGAGCTTGAAACGGAAAGCCGCAAGCTTGCCGATGCCGAGGTCGGTTGCATCGTCTTCGCCGCGACCGCCCCGACGCTCGCCAAAGGCATGGGCTATGACCGCGAGCTGATCAAACGCATGGAGGATGCTTCCGGCCGGCCCGCGACCACGGCGGCGACCGCGTTCGTCGATGCGCTGCGCCTGCTTGGTGCCGGGAGCGTTTCGATCGGCGCGCCCTGGAGCAAGACCATGGACAAGCCGATGGTCGAGTTCATGGAGGCGAGCGGTTTCAAGGTCGTGCACAGCGAGGTGGTGGGTTTTGTGGCCTCCATCGACCTTGGCCGGGTCGGGCCTGAAACCGCCTACGAGCTGGGGCGTCGGACCGACCGGCCTGACGCCGATGCGATCATCATGCCGGGCGGCAACTGGGCTTCGATGCCGATGGTCGAGCAACTCGAGCGCGATCTCGGCAAACCGGTTCTGGTGAACAATGCCGTAAGTCTTTGGGCAGGACTTCGACTCTTGAAACGAAATGACAACATTGTCGGCTACGGCCGGTTGCTGCGCGATCATCTCGGCGGTTGAACCTAGGCCCGAGTTGCCGGATCGGATATAATTCATAATCTTTCGCGCGAAACGATCAGTATGACGTGGGGCAAGCAAGCAGTCGGTGCGCATCGGCAAGGCCAAGGCAAAGCTCGATGAGCTCGGCATCAAGATCGAATCGATCCACTACAGCCAAGGCACTTACGATTTCGTCGACGTCGTTGATGCCCCGAACCCGGAAGCGATGCTCGCGTTCTCCGTCTGGTACGCCACCCACGGGTCTGGGGCAGATCCAAAGCATGCCGGCGTTCGACGCGAAGAGCTTCGAAGCAGCGATCAAGGACGCCGTGGCCTGAACGTAAGTGCGACGGGCGTTGCTTGCTATTCACCGAAGGCCAGCGCCGCCTCGGTTCGCAACTCGTCCTCGCGGGCGTGGTAGCGCGCCGAGAAGTGAAAAGGAACAAGTCGCGCGACGCCCGCGCGCCGCGCGATGTCGCCGGCTTGACGGGCGGTGAGGTGGCGTCGTTGTGCGGCAATCTCCGCATCGGCCTCGAGAAACGCCGCCTCGATGAAGAGCTGATC
>JAIESC010000154.1 GCA_019746355.1 Xanthobacteraceae bacterium
ATCGCGGCTCCGCCGCCGCGCTCCGCGCCAAGCGCCGCCCCGCGCATCGAGCGGCGGCAGCAGGCCATCCCGCAGGATCCGCGCCGGAGCGTCGAGCCGCGACCGGCAATATCGCCGCGCGCCGTCGCCGGCAGCGGCAATCCGCAGCGCTTGCAGCAGCTCGAGTCGCAGCGAAGGCTGAGCCGCGGCGAGCAGCGCGAGCTTCGCCAGCTGCAGCGTGACGAGCGCCAGAACGCGCAGCGGATCCAGGGCGGCGAGCCGCGGACCGCGACCAGCGGCAACCCGCAGCGCCTGCAAGAGCTCCAATCCAAGGGGCGCCTGACCGGTTCGGAGCGCCGCGAGCTGCAGCAGCTTCGCCGCGACGAGCGGCAGAACGCGCAGCAGAATCTGACGGCCGATCAGGCGAAGACCGCCGCAACGAACAATCAGCAGCGGATTCAGGAGCTGCAGTCCAAGGGCCGGCTGACCAATGCCGAGCGCCGCGAGCTGCAGCAGCTTCGCCGCGACGAGCGGCAGAACGCACAGCAGAACCTGACGGCCGATCAGGCGAAGACCGCCGCAACGAACAACCAGCAGCGGATTCAGGAGCTGCAGTCCAAGGGCCGGCTGAGCAATGCCGAGCGGCGTGAGCTGCGCCAGCTGCAGCGCGAAGAACGGCAGAATGCGCGGCTTCAGCAGCAGCAACAGCAGCAACAGCAACGACAACAGCAGCAGGCGACGCAGGACGCCGCCGCGCAGAGCCGGCGCGCGCAGCGCCGCGGGGCGGTTTCGGCGCAGCAGGTGGCGCAGGGGCGGTTCGCCTCGAATGCAACGGCCAATTATCACGGTCAGCACGGCCGGCGTGCGACAAAGCGGCTGGCGCGGCTGGCAGCACTGACCGCCTGGCAGCTCGGCGTGCTCGCGCCCTATGTGCCGTGGCGCGGTCCGGTGTACTGGCCGTATGCCTATAGCGACGTGTTCTATTACACGTTCTGGCCCGACGCCTACGATCCGGGCTATTGGGCCTACGCGTATGACGACTTCTTCGACGGCGTGTTCTTCCCCGACGGCGCGCCTTATGTCGAATACGCCGCCGAAGGCCCCTATGACGGCTACGGCACCTACGCGCGCTCCACCAGCGGCGCGCGGGGCAGCTATTACAGCGGCGGCCCGGCGCCGCGCAGCCGCGGTGCGGCGGCACCCGGCCGCATCAGCCAGGCGACCCGCGACTTCTGCGCCGACCAGGCGACCGGCGTCACCGCGTGGCCGATCGGCAAGATCGCCGACGCGGTGCAGCCGAGCAGCGAGCAGAAGGGGCTCCTGGACAATCTCCGCAAGGCGTCCCAGGAGGCTGCCGCGCAGTTCCGCGACGCCTGCCCCGAGTCGGTGCCGATGACGCCGCCCGGCCGCCTGCAGGCCATGACCCAGCGGCTGCAGGCCACCGCCGATGCGGTGAGCATCGTCAAGCCCGCGCTGGAGGCGTTCACCAATTCGCTGAGCGACGAGCAGAAGGCGCGCTTCAACGAGATCGGCCCGCAGCTCGCCAGGTCCCAGCAAGGCTCGCAGCGCCGGCCGCAGACCGCCGCGGCGGACGCCGAGCCGAGCGACGCGCAGGCCAACTGCAGCAGCGAGAAGGCCGGCCTTTCGAACATCGCCATCGAGCGGATCGAGGAGCTGGTGCAGCCGACCGAGGCGCAGGAGGCTTCGCTCGACCGGTTGGATGACGCGATGCAGAAGGCGGTCGACGTCCTGCGCGAGGCATGCCCGAACACCCAGCCGATGACCCCGGTCGGGCGGCTCGAGGCCATGAAGCAGCGGCTCGACGCCATGATCCAGGCCGCCAACACGGTGCGCCCGGCGCTTGAGGACTTCTACGCCGCGCTGACCGACGAGCAGAAGGCCACGTTCAACCGGCTCGGCCGCCAGACCGCGCAATCGGGCGGCTGACGGCGGCAAAGCCCGGCGAAATGCAAAATGGGGCGGCTTCGACCGCCCCATTTCTGTTGGCCGCACAATTTACGTCCAAATTTTCGGAGGTGTGGCTTCTCGCGCATTGAGGCCCGCCCGCAGCCAGTGCTACGTTTCGAAACCGTTGGGCGGCGGCTGAGACAGTATCGATGTGGCGAGAGTATTTCGGCTTCGTTGCGCCGGCGCTTGCGGTCCTCAACGGCCTCATTGCCATCGTGATCGCACTGCTTTCGATCCGGCGCTCGGTCTTGAAACTGCGGCTTGGCGTGACGGCGCTGGTGTTCGGCATCATCGCGGTCGGCGCGAGCTATTATGCCAAGCACGCGACACGGATCCAGACCGAACAGCAGCAGGCCGAGCGCAACACGGTCCGCGAGCAGATCGAAACCTACATCCTCGAAGGCCGCACGTTGCTCGGCCAGATCCGCGACGCGCAGCGCGAGCTGCCGTCGCGCCCGGCCGACGAATGGGCGCAGCGGTCGGAACTCTACCTGCGCGACCGGCTCGGCGAACGTTACGTCACGCGCTTCCGCAAGGACGCCAACGATCTCTACGGCGATGCTTCGATCGCGGGACCGCGCATGGGCTATTGGCGCGCCGTGCGCAACCGCGTGGTCAATCTGGAGCTGATCGCGGCCGAATTGAGCGAGCCGCCGCAGCCCGCGGCGCCACCCAGCCAGTGACGATCATGTCCAATTAAAAAGGGCGGCCGTCTTGGGCCGCCCTTTCGATTCCGTGCGGTGCGCTTACTCGGCCGCGATCCGGACCTCCGGGGCCGCGGCGCGAACCTCGGCGTCCACCGTCTGCTCATACTTGGTGAAGTTCTTCTGGAACATGCCGACGAGCTTGCGGGCGGTCTCGTCGAACGCCTTCTTGTCGGCCCAGGTCTGATCCGGGTTGAGCAGCCTGGTGTCGATGCCCGGCACTGCGGTCGGCACCGCAAAGCCGAAATACTTGTCGGTGCGGAACTGGGCGTTCTTCAGCGAGCCATCGAGCGCGCCGGTGACGAGCGCGCGCGTCACCTTGATCGGCATGCGGGAACCTACGCCGTAGATGCCGCCGGTCCAGCCGGAGTTCACCAGCCAGCAGTCGACCTTGTACTTGGCGATGTAGTCGCGCAGCAGCCGCCCGTATTCCGCCGGCGGGCGCGGCAGGAACGGCGCGCCGAAGCAAGTGGAAAACTCCGGCTCAACACCAACAAGTCCCTTTTCGGTGCCCGCCACCTTCGCGGTGTAGCCGGAAAGGAAGTGATACATCGCCTGTGCGGGCGTGAGCTTGGCGATCGGCGGCATCACGCCGTAGGCGTCGGCGGTCAGGAAGATGATGTTCTTCGGATGGCCCGCCATGCCCGAGCGCGACGCGTTCGGGATGAAGTCGAGCGGATAGGCCGAGCGCGTGTTCTCGGTCAGCTTGTCGCTGTTGTAGTCCGGGATGCGGGTCTCCGGATCGAACACGACGTTCTCGAGCACCGCGCCGAACCGGTTGGTGGCGTCCCAGATCATCGGCTCCGCTTCCTGCGAGAGCTTGATGCACTTGGCGTAGCAGCCGCCCTCGAAGTTGAAGATGCCGTCCGGCGACCAGCCGGTCTCGTCGTCGCCGATCAGCGTGCGGTTCGGATCGGCCGACAGCGTGGTCTTGCCGGTGCCGGAGAGGCCGAAGAACAGCGCGCTGTCGCCGTCCTTGCCGACGTTGGCCGAGCAGTGCATCGGCATGACGCCCTGCGCCGGGAGATAGAAGTTCAGCGTCGTGAACACCGACTTCTTCATTTCGCCCGCATAGGACGAGCCGCAGATCAGGACGATCTTGCGGGTGAAGTCGATCGCGACCTGGGTGTCCGAGCCCTCGCGGCCGCCGTGACGCTTATGGTCCGGCTTGAACGACGGCATGTCGATGATGGTCATGTCGGGGGTGAAGCCCGCGATCTCCGCGCGCTCCGGACGGATCAGGAGCTGGCGGATGAACAGCGAGTGCCAGGCGTATTCGGTGTAGACCCGCACCTTGATGCGGTACTTCGGATCGGCGCCGCCGTAGAGGTCCTGCGCGTAGAGCGTCTTGCCCTTCGCATGCGCCAGGAAGTCCTGGAGCATGTTGTCGAAGTGCTCCTGGCTCTGCTTGCGGTTGCCGTCCCACCAGACCGAGCTCTCGGTGAGCTGATCGACCTTGGTGTGCTTGTCCTTGGGCGAGCGGCCGGTGTGGTGGCCGGTCTCGGCGCAGAGCGCGCCGCCGGCGACGATAGTGGCCTCTCCGTTGCGGATGGCGTGCTCGTAGAGGGGGGCTTCGGTCAGGTTCCAGTGCACCGCGGCAAGGTCTTTGAGACCGAATTTGTCGGCGCCGAATGCGGCGTTGCGCAGCCCGGTTTCTTTCACGGAAAACTCCTCCTCACGCCTCCGGCCGAATGCCAGCCGGAATCTATCATCAACGTCCGCTTCGGGCGGTCCCCGGGCAGTCCCCCCACCCGCTTCGTGGGCGGACTTTTAGTCGCGAACATGGCCCCTGCCAAGAACTATCAAGGAGTATCCATGCCGCAGCAGACCGGCGAAAACGCATCGCGCGCAGAGCAATGGCCGGCTTTCCACGGTAACCATACCGGCGGCCGCAATCTGCGCTGCGCTGCAACAACAGCGGGATGATGCGGGTCAGTCCGACAGGCCTTTTCCGACAAGCCACTTCTGGATCACCTCGGCGATCTCATCGCTGTTCTTGTCCTGCATCAGCATGTGCGAATTGCCCTTGATGCCGAGGTCAGGAAGGTTGATCCAGTCGACCGTGCCGCCCGCGGCCTTGATGGCGTCGCCGTATTCGGCGTCGATCTTCTTGAAGGTCGACCAACGCGGATGCTGGTCGACATGATCGCCGAATACCATCAGCACCGGCACGTCCTTCAGCTTCGCCGCGTTTTCCTTTTTGCCGGCGGTTGCAGATTCCACGGCGACGATGCCCTTGATCCTGTCCGGGCGTTGCTCGGCGGCGAGGAAGCCAAAATTGCCGCCCTGGCTGTGCACCAGCAGCACGCAAGGGCAGACCCTGTCGATCAGCGCGAGATAGCCGCGCAGGATCGCCGCATCGGTCGAAAGCCAGCGCGGCACTGCCTGCTTCATGTAGCTCTCGTAGGCCTCGGCGGGAAACTGGCTGCCGGGCAGCAATTTTCGTTTGGCCGGATCGGCATTCCACGAGCCCTCGCCCTGGCCGATGCGGAAACGCTCGTAGGGATCCTGATAGGTCAGGAAGATCGGATCGTCGGTCCAGATGTCCTTGGACGCAAAGCCGGAGCGGCCGCGCTCCACCGCATCCGACACGTAGGTGTCCCAGCCCTTGCGGACGAAGAAGTTCATCCAGCCGTCGCGGCCGTCGGGCGTGCTCTCATAGGTGACGCCGGTGAGGCCGCCGCCGTGCCACATCAGCAGCGGATATTTGCCCTTCTTGTCCTTCGGCAGGAAGAACTGCACGTACATCTGCTCGACCATGTACTGGCCGTTCGGGTCGAGCTTGGTCATCGGCCCGCCGGCCTGGCGCTGGATCATCCGCACTTCCTTGCCCGAGACCTCGGCGATGCGGCCGCCGACATGGAACGAGCCCATGCCGCGCAACACGATGTCCTCGGCGGCGGTGGCGGTGCCGCACATGACCGCGGCGAGCGCGGCACCCATCAAAATCCGGCGCATGTCAGTTTCTCCTGCTGTCGCCTTCGTCAGTTGGGCGTGATCTTTTCCGAAAACCGCTTCACACTTTTCGGGATCATGCCCTAGTCGCTCAGCCCCTTGCTCACGAGCCACTTCTGGATCAGGTCCGCGACCTGGTCGCTGTTCTTGTCCATCATCACCATGTGCGAATTGCCCTTGATGCCGGCGTCGGGCAGATCGACGAGATCGAAGCTGCCGCCGGCCGCCTTGAACGCCTCGCCGTAGCTGACGCTGTTCTGGCGGATGCTCTTCCAGCGCGGATGCTCCTTGGCATTGTCGCCGATGATCACGGTGATCGGCGTGCTCTTGACCGAGGCGATCTTGTTCTTGTCGCCGCCGAGCGTGGGCTCCACCGCAACCAGCGCCTTCACCTTGTCGGGCCGCGCTTCGAGCACCTTGTAGCCGAACGTGCCGGACTGGCTGTGCACCAGGACGACGCACGGGCACACCCTGTCGACCAGCTCGATGTAGGCCTTGACGATCTCGTTGTCGGTGGTGACCCAGCGCGGCACGCCCTGTTTCATGAACTGCGGATAGGCCTCGGCGGGAAACTGCATGCCCGGATAGGAGCCGCGCTTGGCCGGATCCTCGTTCCACGAGCCGGGCGGTCCCATGCGGAAGCGCTCCCACGGATCGCCGAACGGCAGCGCCATGGCGTCGCCCTTGAACGTGCTGGTCCAGCCGGAACGGCCCCGCTCCATCGCGTCGGAGACGTAGGTGTCCCAGCCCTTGCGGATGAAGTATTGCATCCAGCCGTCGCCGCCGTCGGGCTTGGTCTCGTAGGTGACGCCGGAGAGCCCGCCGCCGTGCCACAGCAGCAGCGGCAGCTTTCCCTTCCGGTTCTGCGGCAGGAAGTACTGCACGTACATCTGCTCGACCTGGTACTTGCCGTTCGGATCGACCTTGGCCGGCACGCCGCCCGGCGTGAACACGACCTCCTTCACCGGCTGGCCGGTGATCTCGATGATGCGGCCGCCGATGTGGAACGAGCCCATGTCGCGCAGCGCGATCGGTTCTTTTTTGGCTTGGGCGAAAGCGACTTGGGCGAAAGCGGGCGTGGCGGCGAGCACGAGCAGCGCAGTCGTGAGCAATCGGCGCATGGCGATGACCTCCCGATGACGTTTCGTTGTCCGGCGGGAGTGTGCCGCAACGCCGGACGCCACGTCCATCCGTGGGCAGGGTGGGCGCCGGTTATTCTGCGGGCAGTTTATCGGCGTTCGCGTGCGCGCCGGCGTCCGTGCGCGAGTCCCCGGCCCGCTGGTCTGCAGGCTTGTTGGTCCGGCTCAGATTGCAGGCGCTGTTCACCAGCGCCAGATGCGAGAAGGCCTGCGGGAAGTTGCCGACCAGACGTTTGGTGGCAGGGTCGTATTGTTCGCTGAGCAGGCCGAGATCGTTCCGCAATTCCAGCAGGCGCTCGAAAAGCTGGCGCGCATCGTCGTACCGGCCGAGCAAGACGTAGGCGTCGACGAGCCAGAAGCTGCACGCCAGAAACGCGCCCTCGCCGGCCGGCAGCCCGTCGTCGTTTCGCGTGGTGTCGTAGCGCCGGACCAGACCGTTGACGATGAGCCGCTGCTCGATCCGTTCGATCGTACGGCGAACCCGCGGATCGCCGGCCGGCAGGAATCCCACGGCCGGGAGCAGCAGCAGGCTCGCATCCAGCTCCCGGGAGCCGTACGACCTGACGAAGCTGCCCCATTCGCGGTCGAAGCCTCTCCGGCAGACTTCCTCATGAATCTCCGTGCGAAGTGCCTGCCACCGTTCGACCGGTCCGGACAGCCGGTACTTCTCGGCGCTCTTGATGGCGCGGTCGAACGCCACCCACGCCATGACCTTGGAATAGGTGAAATGCTCGGGCGCGCTTCGCACCTCCCAGATGCCGCTGTCCGGTTTGCGCCAGCGTCCCTCAAGATCGCCAAGCACAGCCAATTGCAACGCCCATCCCGATTCATCCGGTGCGAGAGCACCTTTGCGCCCCTGATGCAGCGCATCGAGCAATTCGCCGTAGACATCGAGCTGGAGCTGACGATGCGCGTCGTTTCCCACCCGGACCGGGCGCGACCCCTCATATCCCGGCAGCCATCCGAGCTTGAACTCCGCGATACGGCGCTCGCCGGCCAGGCCGTACATGATCTGCAACTGATCGGGCGCACCCGCGACCGCGCGCAGCAACCAGTCGCGCCACGCCTGCGCTTCGTCGTAGTAGCCGGTGTTCATGAAGGCGAGCAGCGTCAGAGTCGCGTCGCGCAGCCAGCAATAGCGATAGTCCCAGTTGCGCCGGCCGCCGAGCTGTTCCGGCAACGACGTCGTTGCCGCAGCCACGAGACCGCCGGTCGGCGCGTAGGTGAGCGCCTTGAGCGTGATCAATGAGCGCAACACAGCGTCGGTCCAGGGACCCGTGATCCGGCACCTCGAAGCCCACTCGCGCCAGAACCGCTCGGCCTCGGTCAGCAAATGAAGCGGGTCGACGGCCGGCGGATCGGCGAGATGGGACGACGCGTGCGTCAGCACGAACGAGGCCGGTTCATCCGCGCCGACCGTGAATTGGCCCGACGTTCTGAAATTCTTTCCGGACAGCTCCACCGAAGACCGGAGCAAAAGCATGTCAGGGCCTGCCACCGCGCGCAGACCGCAGGGCTTGATCCGCGTCACCCAGGGAACGATCTGGCCGTAACCGAACCGCATCACCAGTTCTGTCTCGAACGACACCCGGCCTCGCTCACCCCGTACGATACGGATCAGGTGCGAATGATGCCCGCGCGGCGGCATGAATTCGATCAGCGTCGCAATGCCGTCGTCGGTTTCAAAACGGGTTTCGAGGATCAGCGTCTTGGGCCGATAGCCGCGGCTGATCCGTGCACCGGGCGAGGTGCATCGGATGGACCAGCGGCCGTTGTCGGGCGTGCCCAGGAGCGCGGCGAAGCACGCGTCCGAGTCGAAGCGCGGCCAGCACAACCAGTCGACCGAACCGTCGTTTCCGACCAGCGCGGCCGTCTCGCAGTCGCCGATGATCGCGTAGTCCTCGATGCGTAACGGCATGGTCAGGCCGCAAACGGGCGAACTGATAACGGCCGGCACCGGATTTTGTTCAATCGCGCCAACGAGGTGAACCGCAGGCACGGACATGTGCCGGCGATTCATCATGAATCGAAGAGAAGCGCTGGATTTGAGCTTGCAGCAGCAACGGGAATTGTCGGGCGCTGTAGGGTAACGACCACTGCGGCTGTTGTTTGCGCGCGTTGTCATGGCCTGCGAGAAACCACGCGGGAATACATCGATCCACCGCCGGCGAGCCCTCAGTTGGGCGATCGGCGCGGCGGGCGCCGCAGTGGGATCGCGGCCGCTGCGGGCGCAGCGCATCGCCGTGCCGCGCACGGCACCGCCACCTCCGCCCGAACCTCCCCCTCGCGCCCGGCCGGCGCGCATCGATCCGGTGCTGTTCTGGAGCGACACGGCGCTGCAGCTCGATGCGCTCGACCACAGCGTCGACGCCAAGGACGCGCGCGCACCCGGACCCTGCGCCGCGTCGCGGGCGCTGGCGCTCGCCCACATCGTCATGGCCGATGCCTGCGCCGCGGCCTATGACTGCGGCTTCGAAGGCTTCTACGTCCGCGGCGGACGCGCGCCGGCCAACGAATTTGCCGACGTGTTTGTCGGCGGGGCGGCGGCACGCATCCTCGGCCACATCTACACCACGCCGGCGCACACGCACCTGATCGGGTTTCAGCGCCAGCACTTCCTCAGGCACTATGACTCGCGGGCACTCGAAGCCTGGAACGCCGGTCTCGAATTCGGCCGCAACGAGCGCTTCACGTCGCAATGGCATTGGGACACGATCAGGAACGCAGCGCTGTCGTCGACCAGCCGCGGGGTGGCGCTCCGGCGCGGCGAGCATGACGTCGATCCGTTCAATCCCGACCAGAAATTCTATGGCGTCACCTGGAGCCGGATTCCACCGCTGCTGACCGGCCTGCCGATCCGTTCCTACGGTCCCGGCGATCCGCCGCCGGAGCAGGACCGCGATTACATCCGCGATCTGGAGGAGGTGCGGGAGCTTGGCGCATTCCGGCCGGAGAGACCGACGGCTGACCAGGTCAGGATCGGCGTGTACTGGGCCTATGACGGCGCGCGGCTGCTCGGAACGCCGCCCCGGCTCTACAATCAGATCGTCACCCAGATCGCCGAGGCCGACGGCTTCTCGACGCCGGAGCTCGCACGCCTCCTGGCGCTTTGCAACATCGCCATGGCGGACGCCGGCATCGTCTGCTGGGAGGCCAAATACCGATATCAGCTTTGGCGGCCGGTCCGCGGCATTCCGAATGCGCTATCCCGGCCGGAGCCCGACTGGCGCCCGTTCGGTGCGCCGCGAACCAACCCGACGCAGTTCGCCCTCGGCAGCGACGCACAGCGGCTGACGGCGTTGAGCATGCTCGGCGCTGGCGAGCGCAACTGGTTCGGCGAACCGGTCAAGGACGTGCTGCCTTACAATCGCGCCTGCTTCACGCCGAACTTCCCGTCCTACCCGTCCGGTCACGCCACCTTCGGCGGCGCGTGCTTCAATGTGCTCAAGCGCGTGCGCGCCGAGCGCGAGGCGACGCGGCACGCTCCGGGCGACATCGGCAACGCCGGCCCGTTCGTGTCCGACGAATTGAACGGCATTTCGATCGACAATTTCCGGAACGAGGCACGGCCCTATCTACCGATCAACTACACCCGGATCGACCAATTGATCGAGGACAACAACAAGAGCCGCGTGCATCTCGGCGTGCACTGGAATTTCGATTGCGAACTTGGATCGCGGTCGGGCGCCCGTATCGCCGACGCGGCCCACCACAACGCTTACCGGCGCTACCGCTAAGCCGCCCGCGCCCGATCGGCCAGTTGCTTGAGCACCGCGCGCAGCACGCCCGGCTGCGTCACGCGCTGCGGAAACGGCAGGCGCAAGCCCGCCCGCTCGCATTGCAGGTCGAGACCTTCCGGATCGCAGCCGACGCAGCGCCATTCGCCGTCGGGCGCGCCGAGCAGCTTCGTCGCGTAGAGCCGGCAGGTGTCGGCATGGTCGGCGTTCATGTGCTCGATCGCGCCGGCTTCGGCTTCAACCATCGCTTCGGCACCGGTGAGATCGGTGAGCAGGTCCTGCGGCTTGAGATCGACGATCCGGCCGAAGCCCGCGACCAGATGCGCGCCCTTGAGCCGCAGCTCGTAGAACGCAAAATCCTGGAAGCCCGCGAACATCCCGGCCTCGGGCTGATACGAGAGGTAACGCCGTCGCGCCTCCGGGCTCTCGGTCTTCGCCGCCGTGCCCATCAGCATGACGCGGGCGCCCTGCAGCGGGTCCCCTTCCTTGCGCTCGTCGAGCATCAACGAGGCACGCGGGTCGGCGAGGATGTTCTTGGTGTGCACGGCAAGCCGCGAGATCAGCAGCAGGGGCGTGCCGTCGGCCGCGGTCGCGACATTGACCAGCGAGCAGTAAGGATCGCCCGAGCCTGTCATCAGCGTGCCGAGCGCCCCGGAGCGCGCCTCGCGCATCAGCTTTTTGGCGGCGGTCTTGGGGTCGAATTCGGCGGTCGGCTGCATATATCCATTCTCATCTCATGGGCTCCGGACTTCAGCCCGGTTGCGGACATACGGCAAGACGTTAACGCGAACGGGTGCGGAACATTGCGCTGGAGACCAGCAACCGCTTGACGAATCACGTATTTGTCGAGCCCCTGTCACATTTCGGCCCAGCTTTGGGGGCTTGAAACGGACAGGACATCCAACCCTCTGGGGGACCTGCCTATTATGCCGACCATCGCTCTTGTCGACGACGACCGGAATATCCTGACTTCGGTCTCCATCGCGCTTGAGGCCGAGGGCTATCGGATCATGCAGTACACCGATGGTGCGTCCGCGCTCGAGGGCTTCAAGACCTCGCCGCCCGATCTCGCGATCCTCGACATCAAGATGCCGCGCATGGACGGCATGGAGCTGTTGCGGCGGCTGCGCCAGAAGACCGACATGCCGGTGATCTTCCTCACGTCGAAGGACGAGGAGATCGACGAGCTGTTCGGCCTCAAGATGGGTGCCGACGACTTCATTCGCAAACCGTTCTCGCAGCGGCTGCTGGTCGAGCGCGTG
Source organism: Xanthobacteraceae bacterium (assembly GCA_019746355.1). The sequence goes on from JAIESC010000154.1 coordinate 11,745, forward strand.
AAATCGGTGCTCCGCCGCACGGCGCCGAAGGATGCCGCTGCGGTCGCCAAGGAGCCCGACATCAAGGCGCTGGAGCGCGGCCAGCTCCGCATGGACCCGGAGCGCCACACCTGCACCTGGAAGGGCGAGCCGGTGACGCTCACCGTGACCGAATTTCTGATCCTGCAGGCGCTCGCGGCGCGCTCCGGCGTGGTCAAAAGCCGCAACGCGCTGATGGACGCGGCCTATGACGATCAGGTCTATGTCGACGATCGCACCATCGACAGCCACATCAAGCGGCTGCGAAAGAAGTTCAAGTCGGTCGACAACGAGTTCGACATGATCGAGACGCTTTACGGCGTCGGCTACCGGTTCAAGGAACTCTGACCGGCAACCGGCGTAATCTGGGGCTGCCCGCGCCGGGCATTAACCCCGAAACGGGCTGTCGAGCGCACCCCCGCCGATGTGGTAGACAAGGCGAGCGGGGGCCAACGAAAGCGGCAGCAACCCCATTGCTCGACCGAACCGCCGAAACAACCAGCGAACGCACTGGGACGCCTGCTCCCGGTGAGGACAAGCTGCGTCCGCGGCGCAATCCGTTCGCGGAGCTGCCGGCCACTGTCTCGCGGATCTATCGCGAAAGCGGGCTGCGCGGCATCGCCAAGCGCGGCTGGCAGTTCTTCATCGCCCAGAGCTTTTCGAGCCTCACCCGCCGCATCGTTTCGCTCAACGTCGTCGGGCTGGTCGCGCTCGTCATCGGCACGCTCTACCTGTCGCAGTTCCGCGCCGGGCTGATCGAGGCGCGGTTGCAGAGCCTCGTGGTGCAGGGCGAGATCATCGCCGGCGCCATCGCCGCCTCCGCGACCTCGGACGCCTACGGCAACTACGGCGACCGCGACCGCACGCTCGACCTGCCGCCGATCGAGAATTACACCGACGACGGCCTGACCGGGCTCGAGTTCTCGATCAATCCCGAGCGCGTCGCGCCGATCCTGCGGCGGCTCATCTCGCCGACCAAGACCCGCGCGCGCATCTATGACCGCAACGGCTTTCTCATTCTCGACAGCCGCAACCTCTACATTCCGGGCGAGGTGCTGCGGCTCGACCTGCCGCCGCCGAACGAGAAGAAGCCGAACTTCTTCAAGCGCGGCTGGAACGCGGTGAAGGTGTGGCTCGGCCGCGGCGATCTTCCGCGCTACCGGGAGCTCGGGCCCGAGGCCGGCAAGGATTATCCGGAGGTGGCGCAGGCGCTCGCCGGCGCCCAGAGCGCCTATATGGTGCGCATCACCGACGTCGGCGAGGTCATCGTTTCGGTCGCGGTGCCGGTGCAACGCTTCCGCGCCGTGCGCGGCGCGCTGGTGCTGTCGACGCAGGGCGGCGACATCAATCAGGCGGTCGAGGCCGAGCGCGTCCAGATCTTCAAGCTGTTCCTGATCCTGCTCGCCGTGATGGTGGTGCTGTCGGTGTCCTTTGCACGCACCATCGCCAATCCGATGAAGCGGCTCGCCGAGAGCGCGGAGCGCGTGCGCCACCGCATCCGCTCACGCGTGGAAATCCCCGACCTCACGTCGCGCGGCGACGAGATCGGCGATCTTTCGGGGGCGCTGCGCGACATGACCAATGCGCTGTACAGCCGGATCGAGGCGATCGAGAGCTTCGCCGCCGACGTCGCGCACGAGCTGAAAAACCCGCTGACCTCGCTGCGCTCGGCGGTGGAAACGCTGCCGCTCGCGAAGGCACCCGAGAGCCAGAAGCGGCTGCTCGAGGTGATCCAGCACGACGTGAAGCGTCTTGACCGGCTGATCTCCGACATCTCCGATGCAAGCCGCCTCGACGCCGAATTGCAGCGCAACGACGTCGCGCCGGTCGATCTCGCCAAGCTCCTCAACACCGTGATCTCGGTGCAGAACGAGACGCGCAAGCACGACGCCAAGGTCGCGCTGAGCTTCGAAGGCGGCGGGGCGCGCGCCTTCGTGGTGCCGGGTCACGACTCGCGGCTCGGCCAGGTGGTCAACAACCTGATCGACAACGCGCGCTCGTTCTCGCCGGCGGATGCGACGGTGCGCGTCACCTGCCGCAGGCTCAAGGACGCGGTGGAGATCGTCATCGACGACGACGGGCCCGGCATCCGCCCCGAAGCCTTCGACAAGATCTTCGAGCGCTTCTACACCGACCGGCCGGAGCAGGGCTTCGGCCAGAACTCGGGGCTCGGCCTTTCGATCTCCAAGCAGATCGTCGAAGCGCATCGCGGCAGGCTCTGGGCCGAGAACCGCACCGCGGTGCCGGCGTCAGCCGACGAGCCGCCGCGCGTGCTCGGCGCCCGCTTCACGCTGCAGCTTCCGACCATTTGATGGCGCCGACCATCCACGCCTCCGCGGTTCTGGTGGGCGCACGCGCGGCGCTGATCCGGGGGCCCTCGGGTGCCGGCAAGTCGCGGCTGGCGCTGGCGCTGCTCGAGGCGGCGAGCCACGGCGCGCTGCCGTTCGCCCGCCTCGTTGCCGACGACCGCGCCGACCTGGAGCCCGGCCACGGCCGGCTGCTGGTGCGGCCGGCGCCTGCCCTCGCCGGCCTGATCGAGGTCCGCGGGCTCGGCATTCGCCAGCTCCCCTATGAGCCGGTGGCGGTCGTGGGCGTCGTGATCGACCTTGCCGCGGCGGACGCCGCCCGCCTGCCTGAGGCGGCCAGTCAGGCCTGCGAAATCGAGCGAATCACGCTGCCGCGGCTACCGGTCGCAGCGGGCCGGGACGCGCTACCGCTGGTGTTGTCCTACCTGCAGACGGCCGATCGCCTGGCCTGATTTCTGCGCTGCAAAAAGGGGATGCAATTGTGGCAAGCAACCCCATATATCGGGCGATCCGGCGGGCCGACGAAAAACCGGCCGAGCCGTTTACCGCAATGCAGCAAACCACTAGAATTGGCTGTCGAGCCCTTGAACTCGGGCTTTGGATCATGATGATTGCCGCCCGTTCGTGCGGCGCAGCCGCGCCCGCCGGGGTTTCCTTGAGATGATCGGCCTTGTCCTTGTCACCCACGGGCGGCTTGCCGTCGAATTTCGCGCAGCTCTCGAGCATGTCGTCGGCCCGCAGCGGCAGATCGAATCCGTCACCATCGGCCCGGACGACGACGTCGAGCAGCGCCGCAAGGACATCATCGAGGCGGTCAAGCGCGTCGACACCGGCGAAGGGGTCGCCATCCTGACCGACATGTTCGGCGGCACGCCCTCAAATCTCGCAATCTCCTGCATGGGCCGCCCGAACGTCGAGGTCATCGCCGGCATCAACATGCCGATGCTGGTGAAGCTCGCCAAAATCCGCGAGGAGTGTCCGCTCGAAGAGGCAGTCGCCGCAGCTCAGGCCGCCGGCCGCAAATACGTCACCATCGCCAGCCGCGTGCTCGCCGGCAAATGAACCACGAGAGCAGTGACCGCGCTCCTGTTTCGCCAGCCGCAGGCGCCGAAGTCCGCATTCTCGAAATCTGCAACAAGAAGGGCCTGCACGCGCGGGCCTCGGCCAAGTTCTGCCAGACCGTCGAGCGCTTCGACGCCGACGTGCGCGTCACCCGCGGCAACGAGACGGTCGGCGGCACGTCGATCATGGGTTTGATGATGCTGGGCGCAGGCATCGGCGCGAAGATCAGGATCGAGGCGAGCGGCAATGAAGCCGCTGCCGTCGCCGACGCGCTGGAAAAGCTCGTGACCAGCGGCTTCGGCGAAGAGGATTAGAGCGGTTTCCAACCGCGCTGAATCATCCGTCGTCATGGCCGCGCATAGCGGTCCGAAGGGCGCCTATGCGCGGGTATGACGTGGAGAGGCTGGCGCAAAGCAACTGGAAACGGCTCTGGCGATTGCCAACTCTCCGTCATTCCGGGGCGCGCGTCAGCGCGAACCCGGAATCCATACTCCGCAGCAGTGGCTATGGATTCCGGGTTCGCGTGCCATAGCGCGGCGAAGACGCGGGTGAACGCGCTGATGGCACGCGCCCCGGAATGACGGCGGAGAAAATCACGCTGCCTGCCGGCGCAGCAGCGCCGCAACCTGACACAGGTCGCCGACAAAATTTTGGTACTCGCGTTGCCAGTCGGGCCGCTCCTTGATCCGCAGCAGCGCCGACGGATGGATGGTCACGAACGCGGCCGTGCCGTCCGCGAGTCTGAGCGGCTGGCCACGCGATTTGCCGATCGGCATGGAGCGGCCGAACACGCTTCGTGTTGCCGTCGCGCCAAGCGCGACGATGACGGCAGGACGCACCAGGGTGCGCTCCTGCTCGTACCACCAGCGGCAGCGATCGATTTCCCCGGCGTTGGGCTTCTTGTGCAGCCGCCGCTTGCCGCGCATTTCGTATTTGAAATGCTTGACCGCGTTGGTGACGAAGGTCGCCTTCCGGTCGATGCCCGCATCCGACAGCGCCTCATCAAGCAGGCGCCCGGCAGGGCCGACAAACGGCTTGCCTGCCAGGTCCTCCTTGTCGCCGGGCTGCTCGCCGACCAGCATCACCGTCGCGCCGCGGGCCCCCTCGCCCGGAACCGCCTGGGTGGCATCCCGGTAGAGCGGGCAGCGCTGGCAGGCGTTTTCGAGTTTCGCCAGAGCGGCCAGAGACGCAGCCTTCGGGCCGTCGTCTTTGGGGCCGTCGTCTTTGGGGCCATCGTCGGACGAGGTCAGGCGGGCCATTGCAGGCTCCATTCGGAGCGGCAACGTCCCGTCCGGTTTGCCGGTTCGGCCCCGCCGGGCATATAAAGAATTCTTTATATCCGCGTTGCGCGGGCGGATGACCCCTGCTATAGCCACGGCCAAGGCGCCGGCCGAACGCCGCGCGCTCGAAGCTATTTCCCCAAACAGCAAGGACAGTCATGGCCGTCGCGAAAGAGTACATCGTCAAGGACATCGGGCTCGCCGACTTCGGGCGCAAGGAAATCTCGCTCGCCGAAACAGAGATGCCGGGCCTGATGGCCACTCGCGAGGAATTCGGCCCAAAGAAGCCGCTCAAGGGGGCGAGGATCGCGGGCTCCCTGCATATGACGATTCAGACCGCGGTGCTGATCGAGACGCTGGTCGCGCTCGGCGCCGACGTGCGCTGGGTGTCCTGCAACATCTATTCGACACAGGACCACGCGGCCGCAGCGGTCGCTGCCGCGGGCGTACCGGTGTTCGCGGTCAAGGGTGAGACGCTCAAGGACTATTGGGACTACACCGCCAAGCTGTTCGACTGGCACGGCGGCGGCACGCCGAACATGATCCTCGATGACGGCGGCGACGCCACGATGTTCGTCCACCTCGGCGTGCGCGCCGAGAAGGGCGACACCGCGTTCCTCGACAAGCCGGGCTCCGAGGAAGAGGAAGTCTTCTTCGCGCTGCTCAAGCGCATCCTGAAGGAGAAGCCCAAAGGCTACTTCGCCGAGCTCGCCAAGAACATCAAAGGCGTCTCCGAGGAGACCACCACGGGCGTGCACCGTCTCTACGACATGCAGAAAGCCGGCACGCTGCTGTGGCCGGCGATCAACGTCAACGACTCGGTCACCAAGTCGAAGTTCGACAACCTCTATGGCTGCCGCGAGTCGCTCGTCGACGGCATCCGGCGCGGCACCGACGTGATGATGTCGGGCAAGGTCGCGATGGTCGCGGGCTTCGGCGACGTCGGCAAGGGCTCGGCGGCGTCGCTGCGCCAGGCCGGCTGCCGGGTCATGGTCTCGGAGATCGACCCGATCTGCGCGCTGCAGGCGGCGATGGAAGGCTATCAGGTCGTGACGATGGAAGATGCCGCGCCGATCGCGGATATCTTCGTCACCGCGACCGGCAACAAGGACATCATCACGCTCGAGCACATGCGGAAGATGAAGGACCGCGCCATCGTCTGCAACATCGGGCACTTCGACAACGAGATCCAGATCGCGTCGTTGAAGAACCTGAAATGGAACAACATCAAGCCGCAGGTGGACGAGATCGAGTTTCCCGACGGCCACCGCATCATCATGCTGTCGGAAGGCCGCCTTGTGAACCTCGGCAATGCGATGGGGCATCCGAGCTTCGTGATGTCGGCGTCGTTCACCAACCAGACGCTGGCGCAGATCGAGCTGTTCGCCAACAACACCAACGGCAAGTACAAGAAGGAAGTCTATGTGCTGCCGAAGTCGCTCGACGAGAAGGTCGCCCGCCTGCATCTCGCCAAGATCGGCGTGAAGCTCACCGAGCTGCGTCCCGACCAGGCGGCCTATATCGGCGTGAAGAAGGAAGGCCCGTTCAAAGGGGACCACTACCGCTACTGAGCGACGCCAGATTGTTGAAAGCGAAATGCCCCGGCCAAAAGCCGGGGCATTTTTCGGCGGGTGCATGCCCGCTCAGACGGCGGCGGTTACCCGGACGTTGGCCAAGATTCATCGCCGGACCGGCCCGATACCGCCGTGTGACTTCTCTCACTTCGCATGTCCAGGTTGCCGCTTTAGCCTTGCCGCATGCGTTGAACATTCCAACCCGGTTTTAAGACACGATTTCGCGCCGCTGATTTCGATCGCAAGCGCCGGCTCGTTTTCTTCCGGCAGCGCTCGAGATCGCGTTCATGGAGGGATCTTTGAAAATTTTGATTAAGCTTGCGGCCCTGTTGCTTGCCGCCACCGCTGCAATTTCACCCGCCCGCAGCGCCGAAACACCGCCCGCCCCCACGCTTCCGGACGCGCTGATCCGGTACACCACGCTTGACTACGTCACGGCGCTGGAAATGCTGCTGCCGCTCGCGCAGCGCGGCGATCCGGTCGCGCAGGAAATCCTCGGCTTCATGTACGCGCGAGGCGAAGGCATCCCGGGCGACGCGATCGCCGCCTTCAACTGGTTCGCGCTGGCCGCCGACGCCGGCCGCACCGAGGCGCAATTCCAGCTCGGACGCATCTACCGGGACGGCGCAGGCGTGCCGCAGGACGGCAAGACCGCGCTGTACTGGTTCGGCCGCGCGGCGCAGCAAGGTTCGCCCGACGCCATGAACGCCGCGGGCGAGATCTATCTCGGCCGCTACGATGTCAGCGCCGATTATGCGGCGGCGCTCGAATGGTTCTTCCATGCGGCCGAGCACGGGTCGGCACAGGCGATGTTCAACATCGGCACCCGCTACGCGCTCGGCCAAGGCATGGCGCGCGACGAGATCGAAGCCTTCAAGTGGTTCGAGCTTGCGACCAAAGAGGGCATCGGCGGCTTGCGTGACAATGCGGCCACGGCACGCATCGGCATCGCCACGCGCTTGACGCCGATGCAGGTGCAGATGGCCTCGGTTCGGGCACAGAACTGGATGAAGGCGCACCGCGCCAACCGGATCCAGTGAGATGGCTTACTGACGTGGTGGCGCGCCGGCTGAGAAGGGCGGCATCACGCCAACGCTCCGACAAACTCGCAAGCGGACCGTACGCTGGCAAGTCCAGCACCGGTCGCCAGGTCCTGCCCCACCGAAGCGCGGTCACCCATTGCACTCTTGCCCGCAACCACATCGGTCGCTGTTTTGGCAAGTGCCGTACGCACCTGATCCGCCGTTACGCCTTTGCGGATTTCCTTCAGTAGAGCGATTGCACCTGCGAGCTGCGGGCAAGCCGCCGAAGTTCCCGAGAAGATTCCCCAACCGGTCCTGCTGCGACCGGATTGGAAGTTCTCGCCGTCCAGTTCGCTTATAGGCGGCACGGGCAGCATGATGTGATGCGACTGTGGTTTGGCGCCCGCCGCACCAACGACCCCACAGACGTCAGGAATATTCCGACCAGGATAGAGCTTGCTTTGGAACGAGCTGGCGTAATTGGAGGCCTGCAGTTCGCCGTCTTCCAGCACTGTGACTCCGCCCGCTGAGATGACCTGCGGCATGCAACCGGGAAACGCGCGGTGACCGTTTCCGGCCGAAAACACAACAACGATTCCGCCTTGTATGGCATCGGACAAGATCGTTTCGATATCGATCATCTCGTTGAAAAAATTTGGATCAGCCGCCTTGAGCTGATCGCGCGAGACGCTATCGACGTCGAAGCCCCAAGAGTTCGACATGACATCTGGTCCAAGCGCGATGGCAGCCTCAAGCGAAGTCGCGGCACTGGCACTGCTCTTGACGCCGTAGACGGTGCAGTCCGGCACTATTGTAAAGATATTGGCGCATTCTCCGGTGCCGTGACCGCTTTCATCTTCCTCCGGCTTGTCGGCTCCGGGGGCCGCAGAGGGCACAAGCTTGTATCCATTGGCCGCAAAGAATGGGTGTGGAAAAAACCCGCTGTCTACCATGGCCACTTTTACGCCGCGCCCGGTCCATTCTTGCCGATGTGCGCGTGGCGCGTTCAAAGCCGCGCGCACGGCATCAAGATGCAGGTGCGGGACCCCTTCTGAGGGTGGACGGTAGGATGGACCATAAAATTCGATCGGTCTCGGGATGTAGGCAAACTCGATTGTATCCCGGAGCTCTTCGGGAACGTCGAGCTTCCGTTCCGGCACCAAGAACGACTCGGTTAGTGTTATTCGACTGTCCTGGCGTTTCGAGAATTCTCCCTGGCGCAGTTCAACACCGAATAGCTGCTTGAGATTCTGACGGCCGAGGGCAACCTCAAGCCGGTTCTTCTCCGTCGGTTTGACGTCAACGGCCGCGCGACTCGCGAAGAAATTCAGAGCCGAGCGCGCGCGGCCAGGGTCGGGCGAGAAGTCCTGCGGTTTGATCTGAACCGACTCCAGGCCCAGTTCCAGGCGTGGAGCGCGGCTGCGTGTCCTGGGCACGAGCCTGACAACAACGTTCTCAGCCATCGTCGCCCCCCGAGAAAAATCTTTCAAAAATACGTCGGCGTCCGCGGGAAATACGCCCGGTAACTGGCGCTTTCCGGAAGCCGGCTGAACTTCGGCTCCCGGGAAAATTGCATTATTTTATCAATTAAATCAATGCGCGTATCAAAGAACTGCTCAATCAAGGACCGACGGCCTTCGATCAAGAGGCCGCGCGGCGTGACCGATTCCACCTTGAAACCGGCGCTACCGAAGCGCTGCGCGGCCATCGTGGAAACTGCATCGCTGGGCGAGTCCAGTGCGACGCGCAACGTCAATATCGGATCGTCTGGCGTAGACATGATGCAACCCTTGGGGCGCACCCCTGCGTCATTATAACAGAAAAGGCCTCCAAGCGTTTCAGGCCGGTGGAACCAAGATAATCACATAGCGCTCGGTCCGACCTGGTGTGCCGAAATAGGTCCGTGTCACTTCGACCTCAATGCGCGGGCCGGAAAGCCCGAGCGCCACGGCCGGCATGGCGCAGGTCGGATCGGCGGCCTGGCAGACGATCGCAACACCGTCGCGCTTGAGCCGCGCAGCGTCCACCCACGGCGCGAGCCTGCGGTTGAATTCGGGGAACGCCGAAGGCCGACCGGGCAGATAGGCCGCGACGCCGTAGGCAAGATCGCTTTCCCCAGCCACCATCCACAGCGGTTTGTCGGTGACGCGGCGCCATTCGTGAGCCACGCGCTGGGCCAGCAGGCGCGAATGCATCGCCGCGGGCGTTCCGCCGCCGCGGTGGATCGCGCCGGCGATGAACGGCGCGGCCGCGACCATGACGATTGGAAACACGACGGCTATCGCCACCGTTGCCGTCGCCGGTCTTCGATCCAAAGCGATCAGCGGCGACGACAGCAGCACCACCGGCAGCAGCGCCCACACCGACATGGTCCAGAGCGAGGTGATCTCGAATCCGACGATCGGCGCGAGCAGGGCCGGCAGCAGCAACGGCAACCAGAACGCCGTGATCGCAAGCCGCCGCTGCGGCGCGCCAGGCCAGAGCATGTCGGCTGCGACGGCACGGCTCGGCTTGATGGCGGCCAGGGCCAGGACAGCCGGAAGCGCGGCATAGCCGAGCGCGCCCGCGAGATAGCCGCCGGCGCTTTTCAGCGGATGGCCGCCCGCGCCCGAGCGAATGGCCGTTGCATAGTTCAGCGGCGTGAACTCGGCATTCAGCAGCCAGGCGAGATGCGGCGCGAACAGCACCACGCTCACCGCCACGGTCACCCATGGCGCCGCCGACCTGAAATACGCGGCGCGGCGGGAATCGAGCAGCACGGCAATGCCGAGCCCGAGCAGCAGAAACACCGACCAGTATTTGCCGAGCATTGAGGCCGCCGCGAACACGCCCGCGAGCGCAGCCCAGAGCACAGTTCTTCGCTCGTATGAACGCAGGAAGCAGAGCGTGGTTGCGGCCCAGAGCGGCAGCAAAATCGTGTTGGCGTTGAACTTCAGCGCGTGGAAATTGAAGAACGGGACGAACGTCATCAGCACCAGCGCGAGCGCGCGCTTCTCGCCGTCGAGATAATCGCCGGCGAGCCGCCAGACGATCCAGAGCGCGACGCCGGCCACCGTCATCGCCAGCAGGTAGAACGACCAGTCGGCGACCGGAAACACCGCGAACCACGCCGCGACCAGCCAGGCCGCGAGCGGCGGATGCTTCGGATAGCCGAGCGCGAGCTCGCGCGACCAGACGAGCATCTCGGGCATGTCGGCGTGCAGGTCCTGACCCGCCTTCGCCAGCACGCCATAGAGCGTCCAGACCGCGACATAGGCGACGAGCGTGACGACCACGGTCCGCTCGCGCCGCGCGGGATCGCTCAGCGCCGCAAGCAGCCGCTCAGCGGGCGCAGCCAGACGGTCAAGCAGGGAAGCCGTGGTCATGCCGGGCCACATGAAGCGAAGCGCTTCCTCTATGGCACGGTCCCGGCAAGCTGGTCCATACGCCGGCGCTGCTTGTCGCGGCCCCGGCCCGGCCATATCGTTGCGCCGTCAATAAAGGGCTGGCGCAAAGGGCTGGCACAAGGCATGTCGGCGACCATGACGCTGCTGGACAAGGTCGGGGAGCTGGTCGCCCGACAGTTGTCCAGGACGACGAGTGGCTATGAGCCTTATGCCGCCGCGCGGCCCGAGCTTGTCGCCATGACGATCCGGCCGGCCGACGTGCTGCTGGTCGAGGGTGCGCGCTCCAAGATCAATTCGGCGATCCGCTATCTGACGCAGTCGACCTGGTCGCATGCGGCGATGTATGTCGGCCTCGGCGCAGGCCTTGGCGAGCGCGACGGCGAGCCGCTGGTGCTGGTGGAGGCCGAGCTCGGCCAGGGGGTGATCGCCTCACCGCTGTCGAAGTACGACACGTTCAACACCCGCATCTGCCGCCCGGTCGGACTGACGCCCGGGGACCGGGTCAGCGTGATCCGCTACGTCTCCGAACGTATCGGCTACTCCTACGACCTCAAGAACATCATCGACCTGATGCGCTTCTTCCTGCCGAACCCGCCGGTGCCGGCGCGCTGGCGGCGGCGCATGATCGCGCTGGGATCCGGCGAGCCGACCCGGGCAATCTGCTCGAGCCTGATCGCGCAGGCGTTCGAGTCGATCGGCTATCCGATCCTGCCGGAGGTGCGCCGCGTCGACAAAGAGAGCCGCAGGGAGATTTTGCACATCCGGCACCATTCGCTGTTTACGCCGCGCGACTTCGACGTTTCGCCGTTTTTCGCGGTGGTCAAGCCGACGATCGAAACGGGATTCGACTACAAGAACATGCAATGGGACCGCAGCCCGGCGCCCGAGCGTGACAGCACGGGATGATGACTCGCGGGGCGAAGTCGCCTAACGCTCACAACAAGAAACAACCCTTCGGGAGACGATGATGAGGAATGGGCACCACGGAATAAAGGTCGCCTGCGGGGCGGTCGCGCTGCTGTTTGCGGCACATGGCGCGCAGGCGCAATCCGTCGCCGAGTTCTATCGCGGCAAGACGGTCAACGTTCATATCGGCGTCGGTGTCGGCGGCGAGTACGACATCCAGGCCCGCCTCGTCGCCCGCCACATCGGCAAGCACATTCCCGGCAACCCCACCGTGGTGCCGCAGAACATGACCGGCGCGGGCGGACTGCGGATGATCAACTACCTCTACAATGTCGCAGCCAAGGACGGCACCAGCATCGGCATGATCGCCAATGCGTTCCCGGCGATGCAGGCGGTCGGCATCCAGGGCGTGCAGTTCGACGCGGCGCAGATGCAGTGGCTCGGCTCGATCGCGCCCGCGGTCGAGACCATGGCGGTCTGGCACACCACCGGCGTGAAAAGCATCGACGACGCCCGCAGGAAGGAGATCGTCGCCGGCGCCTCGGCGCGCGGCGCGATCACGTTCATCTACCCGGCGATGATGAACGAGTTCCTCGGCACAAAATTCAAGATCGTCACCGGCTATCCGGGCGGCAACCAGATCAACCTTGCGATGGAGCGTGGCGAGGTCGAGGCGCGCAACAACACCTGGTCGAGCTGGAAGGCGACCAAGGCCGACTGGCTGAAGGAGAAGAAGATCACCGTGATCGCCCAGGCCGGCCCGCGCGCGCCCGACCTCGACGCGCCTTCGGTCGAGGATGCGGCGCGGAGCCCGGAGGAGCGCCAGCTGATCGAGCTTGTGGCCTCCGGCACCCAGTTCGGCCGGCCGATGGCGACCAACGCCGCACCCGCCGACCGCGTCGCAGCGCTCCGGGCGGCCTTTGCCGCCACCATGAAGGACCCGGAATTTGTCGCCGAGGCGACGCAGCTCGGCTTCGAGATCGATCCCGTGCTGGGCGAAAAAATGCAGAAAATCGTGGAAAAGGTTCTGGCGACGCCGAGGGACGTGGCGGTGAAGGCCAAGACGTTGATGGAGTAGCCTTTCTTCGCATTCCGGGGCGTTTTCGACGTTGCCGCAGCGCAATGGCGGTGTTATCTGCGGCCCATGACGGCCTCCGCCATCGACAACATCCGCAATTTCTCGATCGTCGCGCATATCGACCACGGCAAGTCGACGCTTGCCGACCGGCTGATCCAGCTCACCGGGGCGCTCGCCGAGCGTGAAATGGTCGAGCAGGTGCTCGATTCGATGGACATCGAGCGCGAGCGCGGCATCACGATCAAAGCGCAGACCGTCCGGCTCAACTACCGGGCCCGCGACGGCAAGGACTATGTCCTGAACCTGATCGACACGCCCGGCCATGTCGACTTCGCCTACGAGGTGAACCGGTCGCTCGCCGCGGTCGAGGGCTCGCTCCTGGTGGTCGACGCGAGCCAGGGCGTCGAGGCGCAGACGCTGGCCAACGTTTATCACGCGATCGACGCCGGCCACGAGATCGTGCCGGTGCTGAACAAGGTCGACCTGCCGGCCGCCGAGCCCGAGCAGGTCAAGAAGCAGATCGAGGATGTCATCGGCATCGATGCATCGAGCGCGCTGATGATCTCGGCCAAGACCGGCCTCGGCGTGCCTGACGTGCTGGAAGCAATCGTCACCCGGCTGCCGCCGCCGAAGGGTGACCGTAATGCGACGCTTAAAGCGCTGCTCGTCGACAGCTGGTACGACGCCTACCTGGGCGTCGTCGTGCTCGTGCGTATCGTCGATGGCGCCCTGAAGAAGGGCCAGCGTATCCGCATGATGGGCACCAACGCGTCCTACGACGTGGACCGTGTCGGCGTGTTCAAGCCGAAGCTCACGCCGGTGGACGAGCTTGGCCCAGGCGAGATCGGCTATCTCACGGCGGCCATCAAGGAGGTCGCCGACACCCGCGTGGGCGACACCATTACCGACGACCGCAAGCCGGTCGACGAAATGCTCCCTGGCTTCAAGCCGGCCATCCCGGTGGTGTTCTGCGGCCTGTTCCCGGTCGATGCCGCAGCGTTCGAGGATTTGCGCGCGGCGATGGGCAAGCTGCGTCTCAACGACGCGAGCTTCAGCTTCGAGATGGAGACCAGCGCCGCGCTGGGCTTCGGCTTCCGCTGCGGCTTCCTCGGCCTGCTGCATCTGGAGATCATCCAGGAGCGCCTGGAACGCGAATTCAACCTCGAGCTCATCGCAACCGCACCGTCGGTCATCTACAAGATGAACCTGCGCGATGGCTCGCAGATCGAGATTCACAACCCGGTCGATATGCCGGACCCGATGAAGATCCTCGAAATCCAGGAGCCATGGATCGAGGCGACGATTTTGACGCCCGACGACTATCTCGGCTCGGTGCTCAAGCTCTGCCAGGACCGGCGCGGCGTGCAAGTCGAACTCACCTATGTCGGCACCCGCGCCATGGCAAAATACAACCTGCCGCTCAACGAAGTGGTGTTCGACTTCTACGATCGGCTGAAGTCGGTCTCGAAGGGCTACGCGTCGTTCGACTATCACCTCACCGACTATAAGGAAGCCGATCTGGTGAAGATGTCGATCCTCGTCAACGAGGAGCCCGTCGATGCCCTGTCCATGCTGGTGCACCGCTCACGCGCCGAGCAGCGCGGCCGCGCCATGGTGGAAAAGCTCAAGGAGCTGATCCCGCCGCATATGTTCCAGGTGCCGATCCAGGCCGCGATCGGCGGCAAGATCATCGCCCGTGAAACCGTGCGCGCGATGCGGAAGGACGTGACGGCAAAGTGCTATGGCGGCGACGTCACCCGCAAGCGCAAGCTTCTCGACAAGCAGAAGAAGGGCAAGAAGAAGATGCGCCAATACGGCAAGGTCGATATTCCGCAGGAAGCGTTCATTGCCGCGTTGAAGGTGGATGTCTAAATAGAATTCTCGGCATAGACTGGGTCAACCACCTCAGTGGAGCGAATCTCAAATGCTCCGGTTTGTTACAATTTGCACCGCCTTGTTACTGTTCAACATTGCTGTTTCAGGCGCGCAGGAATCTTTCGACCAAAAATATGGAGGGATGGTCTCCGACGATACCGCGCGGGAAGCCATCAGATTGGCGCTGTCGAAGATCCATACGGGCACCTGTGAAGCCGATAAACCATGTGCACCAGCAACAGCCTCCGAGATTGCAAATCCTCCGATCGCTGTCGTGGATGGCCGAGCCGCAATGGTCTTCGCTATTAAATCAGCTCTCGCTCAATGGTGTGGCATCGATTGGAAACGCAGCCTTCTACCGATGATCGCATTCGGCAAACGGCAAATGAAAATGAATGACCGCCAATTGCAGCTCATGACACTGATACATGGGGACTTTCAGGGCCGGCAATTCGTTTTCTATTCGAAGTCCGGTCAATGTCCGTCCGCGCTACGAGATCAACTGGATGCGCAGTTGCCGAAGCTTCAGAGCGGTCTCTACGCGCGGTGAATCAAAGGTACATCATGGCCGGGCTTGTCCCGACCATCCACGCCTTTCTTCGTTGCCAAGCAAGGTGTGGATGCCTGGCCTTGTGCCGGCATGACGTGGAGAAACTGAGGCAAGCCAACTGGAAGGGCTCGACCTGGGCTGACGCTTTTCCTTTGCCGCGCTGCTTTTCCAGCAGCGCCAGGATTGCGCGTTGCGGCTGCGCCTGGCTGAACAGGTAGCCCTGCCCTTCGGTGCAGCCTTCGGCCGTCGGCAAAGTCGACATGCCGCAGGAGGCGTTCATCGCCGAGCCGAAGGTTGATCTGCAGAAGGCGCCGCTAGCGGGCTGCCGTGGGCAGATCGCCATCCGGCAGCGCCACAAAAATCAGCGCCCCGAGAACGATCATCACCAGCCGGAACGCGCTGGGAACTCCGTTCCAGGTTTGCGACATCCACATTCTGAACCATTCACCTCCGATTGTCATGAAACCAACCTGCCAGGTGAGCGGGCCGACAAGCAGTCCCGCCACCGCGAATGGCTTCGCGCCGTTGAATACGGCGCCACTTGCGCGCAACGCGCCGGCGAGGCGCGCTGCGCCAATCCAGCAAAGGATGGCCATCAACAGCTCAGCGGCAATAATCTGGACGTAGGCTGCATGATGCAGCGCTGGAACCGTGATCGCGCGACCGCCGTATCGTCGAACTGGGCAGGATCGTGTCCATCGACATCACGTTCCGCACGAAAGAAAAGTTGATCGCGTCTTCGGTGACGCTGCCGAATACCACCAAGCTCACATGCAGCGCGGCCGCCGCCACCAGCGTAGCCGTCGCAATCCGGATGATGAGCATCGTTCCGCCCCAAAACGTGCACCTCGTAAGACCTCGCGGACAATCTTACCATCGCTTGCCCAGGATCGCGTGCATGCAAGAAGAAAATTGTACCGGGTTACGTGGCGAGCGATCATCATGACAAAAAAATTCGCGGCGCATTCGACTGCGACTGTGTTTGAAATCCATCGCGCGTTCCGCGACGGACAAAATGATGACGGCCCCTCCCCGCTTTCACCATATTTCAGCGCTTCCCTCAGGTACTACTATTGTACGGCCATGAAACTTTCCGCGTAATTTTGTTCAACGGTAGAGGGCTCTCACATGGCTTTCAGCTTCGCGTCCGTCGCTTCGATCTCCGACGACACCGGCCAAAACAACACAGACTTCATCACCCGTGACAACACGATCGCGATCAACGGCTTTGCCGCCGGCAGCGGCGATCTCGGCTTCTGGCTCAGCGGCCCGGAGCTCCCAGAGCCCGTCTTTCTCGGCACGCTGACGATCGCGCCGGGCGATCCGGGCCTGTGGACGTTCAACACGCTCACGTCGTTTCCGCTCGACGACGGCAACTACTCGATCATCGTCACCGACGGCAGCGACCCGTCCGCGCTGACGACTCCGCTGGACTCGCAGGACATCCGGATCGACACCAACGCACCGGTTGTCGCAATCGACACGGTTGAAGGCGACGATGTCCTCACCTTCCCCGAGACCCAAGGCGGATTGCAGGTCAGCGGCACCGCAACCGGGGCCAACGGACAGACCATCGAGGTCGGCGTCTTCGACGGGCTGAACAACCTGCTCTTCACAGAAACCGCAACGGTCGCGGCGGACGGCACGTGGAACGTGACGTTCAATCAGACCCAGGCGCAGACCCTGACCGGCCACGATTACAGCGTCCGCGCGGCGGTTACCGATGTCGCCGGCAACTTGGCACAGGCGGAACACGACTTCACATCGACGGTGTGCTTCATGCCGGGCACGATGATCCGCACGCCCGGCGGCGAAGCGGCGGTCGAGACCCTGAAGCGGGGCGATCTCGTGCTCACGGCGGACAACCGCGCCGAGCCGGTGATCTGGATCGGCCGCCAGACCGTGTCGCGGCTGTTCTCCGATCCGGCGCGGGTCTGGCCGATCCGCATCCGGGCCGGCGCGCTCGGCGAGAATGTTCCGTCGCGCGACCTGCTGATATCGCCCGACCATGCCATCCTGGTCGACGGCATGCTGGTGCAGGCGGGTGCGCTGGTGAACGGCCTCTCGATCATGCGCGAGGGCAAGGTGCCCGCGACCTTCACCTACTATCACGTCGAGACCGGCGATCATTCGCTGATCCTCGCGGAAAACGTGCCGGCCGAAACCTTCGTCGACAACGCCGACCGGCTCGCCTTCGACAATTGGGACGAGCATCAGGCGATCTACCCGGACGGCAGGGCGATCGTCGAGATGCCCTACCCGCGCGCGCAGTCGGCGCGCCAGTTGCCGCAGGCAACCCGCGCGCGGCTGTCGCAGCGTGGCGTGGAACGGCTCGGCGAAGGCCGTGTTGCCGCGGCATGAGCCTGGTCCGGCCGGGAGCGATCGGCCGGTCCGGCCATAAAGCTGTCGCCGGCGCGTGACGACGATGCCCGCCGCGCGCGGCCGCGATCCCCGCACGCTCTGCAACATGGGCGTGCGGGCGCGCAAGGACGGCGATCGCAAGCAGGCCTTGGCGTATTTCGAACTGGCGGCGGCCGCCGATCCGCGGCACCTGCGCGCGCGGCTGGAAGCCGGCCGCGAGCTTGCGGCGCTGGCGCGCTTCGACGAAGCCGCATCGATGTTCCGGCGCGTCCTTGCCGACGATCCGCAACACGTTCAGGCCGTGCTCGAGCTGGCGATGCTGTTGCGCGACCGGTCGCGATTCGAGGAGGCGGAAGAGCTTCTGCAGCGGGCCGTGGCCCTCGCGCCGGACGACGTGAGGGTTCGCCTGAACCTCGCGCGGCTGCTGCGCCGCCGCGGCGACCATGACGGCGCCCGCGCCCATCTCGACCACGCGGCGGCCGCTGACCCGTCCCATGACGGGGTGCAGATCGAGATCGCCGCCGATCTGCGCGACCGCCAGGCGTTCGACGAGGCGCGGCGCATCCTGGAAGCGATCCTCGAGCGCGATCCCGACAGCATCAAGGCCTGGAAGCAGATCGGCACCCTCGAACGCCGGCGCGGCGACCACAAGGCTGCTCGCGACGCGTTCAAGAGGCTCGTGGAGCTCGATCCGGGCGACCTTCAGTCCCTTGCACTGCTTGCCGTGGAGGAACGCGCGCTCGGAAACCCCGCGGCATCGGAAAGCTTGCTGAAGCGCGCGCTGCAAGCCAATCCGGAGCAGCCTGCGGCGCTGATGCAGCTCGCCGAGCACTGCTGGCTTGCCGAAGACGACCAGGCGTCGCTCGAGTGGTCGTTTCGCGCGATCCGCAGCGATCCCGGAAATCCGATGCCTTACCTCAGCGCGAGCCGCGCGGCGGCAGAACTGGGGCGCACCGATCTGGCCTTCGCGCTGCTCGACCAGGCCACGGACATGTTCGGTGACGATCCCGGCATTGTCACCCGGCGGGCGCAAATCCTCCGGATGGCGGGACGGCTGACCGAGGCACGGGCGGCCATGGCCGAGGCGCCGGACAGGATCGAAGCGTTCGGCGCTTGGTCGGCGCGGGTGCAGTTCTACCTGAGCCTGGGCGATTGCCCTTCCGCGGAGCAGGCGCTGCGGGACGCGCCGGCGATCAGCAATCCCGACCGGGCGCGCGTTCATGCGCTGCGCGGCCACCTGGCGAAGGACCGATGGGACTTCGAGCAAGCTCTCGATGAATATCACCGGTCGATCGAAATCGATCCGGCCAACGGCAACACCCGCAGGGATGTTGCACGCCTGTACCTGCTGACCCTGGATCTCGATCGCGCCCGGGAGGCGCTGCGCGCTTCGATCGCGTTCGGGGCATCGCGAATTCTGCTGCGCGGCGAATCAATCAACGTGTCGCAGAGCATCCTTGGGCAGTTGCTGAACGAATACGCGCTCGACCGCGACAACGTGCACAATTTGCGCGCGCTGCGAGCGCTGCCGGCTGCCGAGCGGATGGCGCAGGCGCAGGCGATCGTACGGCAGGCGCCGGACAGCACCGCCGCCGCGATCTATCTCCTGGTCGCGATGCGGCAGGCGGGCCGGCTGCGCGGCGCAGGCGCGGGGAATTCGGCGGCCTCGGCAAATGCCAGGATTCCGCGGCGCATCATCCAGTACTGGGATGCGCCGTCGCCGCCGGACTCGGTCGCCGAAATGATGCAGTCGTGGCGGGACATGCATCCGGGCTGGGACTATCAGCGCTTCGACGACAAGCTGGCGCGCACGTTCCTCGCCGCAAACCATCCGCCGGAGGTGCTGCGAGCCTACGCCCGCGCGTCGCATCCGGCGCAGAAGGCCGATCTGTTCCGGCTGGCGTTCCTGAGCCTCGAAGGCGGCTTCTATGCCGACGCGGACGACCGGGCGGTCGCCCACCTCGAGACAGTCGTGCCGGATGACATCGCGTTCGCGGGCTACCAGGAGGATCTCGGCTCGGTCGGCAACAACGTCCTTGGGGCTGGGCCTGGAGATCCGGTGATCGAGCAGGCCCTGAGAATGGCCGTGCTCGCGGTCAATCGCGGGGACCGCGACTTTCTCTGGCTGTCCACCGGGCCGGGCCTCATGTCGCGCGTGTTCGCCCAATTTCTGGCTGATCCGGCCAGCGCCGATCAGGTGCTCAGCCGGACATTGCTGCTCGAACGCGGCGACCTCACCCGCGCGGTCGCGATCCACTGCCGGCTGCACTACAAGAAGTCCGCTTTGCACTGGCACCATGGCGCCTTCGCCAAGGCCGGCGGACCGGCCGTCAGGCCAGCCGCCAGCAGGCCTGCGCCAGCACGGCTTTAGCAGGCGGCAATCCTATCCGCCGATCACGGCGACGCCCTGGATCTCGATCAGCATGCCGGGACGCGCGAAGTTCGACACCGTGATCAGCGCGCTCGCCGGATAGTTGCCGCCCGGAAAGAAGCCCGCGCGCATCTCGACGAAGCGGTCGCCGTGCCGCGGATCGATGATGAACACGGTCATGGTGACCATGCTGGCGAGGCTGCCGCCGCAGCGCTGCAGCGTCTTGTCGATCAGGCTGAAGATGGTTTTGACCTGCGCCTCGAAATTTCCCGAGATGTCGTTGCCCTGCTCGTCCTGCGTCGCGGTTTGTCCGGCGAGCCAGACCGTCTTGCCGCCCTGCGTGATGACGGCCGGCGAATAGGCCCGCTTCTTCTGCTGCTCCGATTTGCCCAGGTACTCGGCCATCGCCGCATCCTCCCTCGCCTCGATTTCCCAAGTCGGTTGAAAAGTCGCGTTCCAAGTTTGCGGCCGCGCCGCATGCCTCTGAGCTTAGCGGGCTTTTTCGCGAACACGTGGCCGAACGTCGTGACCAGCGGCCGCTTATTTGCAACTCATTCGCAATAGCAATAAACTTGCGGCACCGATCCAATTCAGAGGGGTGACGACATGCGTTTTTGGCTTCAGGTGATCGCGGCGGGAGTGGCAGGAGCGCTGACCGGCACAGCGGCGGGCTATGCCGCAGGCAATCTCGCCGGCCAGCAGCCGATCGAGGTCACGGTGGACCTCGGCAAGCCCGGCCAGCACGCGTTTCTGCCAAGCAGCATCAAGTTCGAGACCGGCAAGCTCTACAAGCTCGTGCTTCGCAACCAGAGCGACGACCCGCACTACTTCACCTCGCACGGCTTCTCGCAGCTCATCTACACCCGCAAGGTCCAGGTGGTGCAGACCCGCGACGGCAAGCCCACCACGCTCGCCGAGTTCAAGGGTGCGATCCGCGAGGTCGAGGTCTATCCGGGCCACTCCGCCGAATGGTGGTTCGTGCCGGTCGCGACCGGCAAGGTGGCGGACCTGCGCTGCGGCATTGTCGGCAAGGACGGCAAGACCCACGCCGATCACGGCATGATCGGCGAGATCGTCATCGAGTGACGAGAGCGGCGGATCTACTCGAGAAAGTTCTCGGCCGGCGCTTTCGGCACAACGCTTGGGGTTGCCGGCATCGAGGATGACGACGCGGGCTGCGGCGGCTCGACCGGCTGAACCAAAACCGTGCCGGTCGATCCGGGCGCGGTCTCGACAATCCGCTCCAGCAGAACCCGCTCCGGCTTTGCCGGGGCAAGCGGGGGCGCAACCGTGCCCGGCGTTGCGAGCTTCGGCGGGTTCGCCACCGGCAGGCTTGCCTTCACGGGAGCCTCCGGGTCCGGCTGCTTCTTCGCGGCCGCAGGCCAGCCGGCGTTGCTGACGACGATGGTCGTGCCGGCCATGCCCCGGCTCCGGACCAGACTGAACAGCGTCGCCGCATTCGACGGATGCAGCCGCACGCAGCCGTGCGACGCGCGGTTGCCGAGGCGCGACACGTAGATGGTGCCGTGGATCGCATAGCCCTCGTCGAAGAAGATCGCGTGCGGCATCGGCGACATGCCGTATTTACGCGAGAACCACGACTTCTCCAGCCGCTGCGGCCGATAGGTGCCGGACCTCGGCCCGCCGAGCGTGCCGGTCGACACCTTCCAGACGTGTTGCTCCTTGCCGTCGACCACGACGGCCATGCGCTGGATCGACTTGTCGATCGCGATGACAATGTCGGCGCTCGCCGGATCGGCGGCCCCCAGAGAACCGGCAATCGCAACGCCCGCCATCACCGCCATGCCGATCAGGGGACGCATTCCCAGCTCCAAAAGAATAATTTTCCGAATCTGAGGAAGATTTTCGCAAGGCTGCCGAGCTTGTAAAGGCCGCCGCCCTTGAATGGCGTGCATAAGGCGCGCTGTGCCTCCCAGGCCACACTGAGCGGAATTGCCGGGCCGGACTGGCTTGGGTAAAAATGACGCATGTCCCGATTCCGCTGGGCCTGCCTGCTGGCGCGGACCGCTGTCCTGCTGATCGCGGGAAGCGGGCTCGCGGCCGCGCAGGATCTCGGGTCGTTGGAAACCCGGACGCTGCCGCCATTGGCCAAGCCGGACGATCCAAACACGCCGGCCAAGGATTTGTTCGGCCGCAAGGTGCAGCCCGCCGCCAACATGGCGGCACGCTCGATCGGCTACTACACGCACGGCTGCCTGGCCGGCGGCGTGCTGCTGCCGATCAACGGCCCGACCTGGCAGGTGATGCGGATCTCGCGCAACCGCAACTGGGGCCATCCGAACCTGGTGAAGACGCTCGAGCGTCTGGCCAGCAAGGCGCCGTCGATCGGCTGGCCCGGACTGCTGATCGGCGACATGGCGCAGCCGCGCGGCGGACCGATGCTCACCGGCCACTGGAGCCATCAGGTTGGACTTGATGCCGACGTGTGGCTGACGCCGATGCCGGAGCGTGAGCTCTCGCGCAAGGAGCGCGAGGAGATGATGGCAAACAACGTGGTTGCCGACGACTGGATGGACGTCAATCCGAAGATCTGGTCGGACAAGTACATCGCGCTCTACAAGATGGTTGCGAAGGACCCGGAGATCGAGCGCGTACTCGCCAACCCGGCGATCAAGAAGGCGCTGTGCCGCGACGTGAAAGGCGACCGGTCGTGGCTGCACAAGGTCCGTCCGGTCTACGGCCACAACTATCACTTCCACATCCGCATCGGCTGCCCGAGCGACAGCCCGGATTGCAAGGGGCAGCCGACGACACCGTCCGACGAAGGCTGCGGCGCGGACCTCGACTGGTGGTTCCAGAAGAAGAATCTCAACCCACCGCCGGGCGGCGTGCGCAAGCCGCTTCTGATGTCGGCGCTGCCGGGCGCCTGCAAGCAGGTCCTGCTGTCCAATTGACGAACCACGGGCTTCTCAGATCAGCTTGAAGATCCGTGCGAGCTGGAACAGCGACAGCGCGACAATCAGGCATCCGACCGCCGTCATCAACGCGCGGGGCGATACCTTCTTGACCGCCCAGCCGCCGAGCGGCGCGGCAAGCACGCCGCCAAGCACCAGCGGCACGAGGTGCTGTAGCGGCGAGGTGCCGAGCTCGACGAAGAACGTGGTCGCGGCGGCCACCGTGACGAAGAATTCGGTGGTGTTGACCGAACCCACGGTCTGGCGCGGCGCGTGACCCGAACCGATCAGCGTCGTGGTTACGATTCCGCCCCAGCCGCCGCCACCGCTGGCGTCGAGAAAGCCGCCGGCGAAGCCGACCGGCGGCAGCCATTTCGCCGGCTCCCTGCGCGGCGCGGCGATGCGGAACGACTTCCACAGGATGTAGCAGCCCATCATCAGCAGATAGAGATAGACCCAGCGCCGCGCCGCGGCCAGGTCGAGATTTGACAGAACCCATGCGCCGAGAATCGCACCGAGCACGCCGGGGATGCCGAGCCGCATCACGAAGCGCCAGTCGACGTTGCGGTGGTAAATGTGCGAGGCGGCCGACGCGCCGGTGGTGAAGACCTCGGCGGTGTGCACCAGGGCGCTGGCAGGCGCGGGCGCCAGGCCGATCGTCAGCAGCGCGCTGTTGGTGATGACGCCATAGGCCATGCCGAGCGCGCCATCGATCAATTGCGCGACAAAGCCGATGGCCACCAGCAGCAAAAATTCGGTCGTCATCGCGTGCCCTCGGGGACAGAACGGCTTGCAAAAGCCGGACCTGGCCAAATCCGTAGACAACGGCACACTCAGGCGATGGTTGCGGGCGTCTCGAAAGTTCTAGCGGCCGGCGTCCTCAAGGATCATGCCCGCGGCTTTTTCGGCGATCATGATGACCGGCGAATTGGTGTTGCCCGAGGTAATCGTCGGCATCACCGAGGCATCGGCGACCCGGAGCCGCTCGATGCCGAACACGCGCAGCCGTTCATCCACCACCGCCATCGGATCGCTCTGAAGGCCCATCTTCGCGGTGCCGACCGGATGGAAGATGGTGGTGCCGACATCGCCCGCGGACTTCACCAGCGCCGCCTCGTCGTCATCGCGCACGCCTTCGCCCGGCAGATATTCGACCGGCCGGAAGGCTTTCAGCGCGGGCTGCGCCACGATGTTGCGGGTGACGCGGATCGAGTCGGCGGCGACGCGCCGGTCCTCGTCGGTCGCGAGGTAATTCGGCTGGATCGCCGGCGCGTCCGTCGGATTGGACGATTTGAGCCGGATGTGGCCGCGGCTGGTCGGCTGCACGTTGGCGACGCTCGCGGTGAAGGCCGGGAAAGCGTGCAGCGGCTCGCCGAAGCGGTCGAGCGACAACGGCTGCACGTGATACTGGATGTTGGCGCGCTCGCGGCTCCTGTCGGAGCGGGTGAACAGGCCGAGCTGCGACGGCGCCATGGTCAGCGGGCCGCGGCGGCGGCAGGCATAGTCGAGAAAAATCTGCGCGCGGCCGAACAGCGAGGCGTACATCTCGTTCAGCGTCTTCACGCCGGTGACCTTGTAGATCATCCGCAATTGCAGGTGGTCCTGAAGGTTCTCGCCGACGCCCGGCTTGTCGAGCACAACCGGGATGCCGAGCGCCGACAGTTGCGCGGCGGGACCGACGCCGGACAAGAGCAACATCTGCACCGAGCCGATCGAGCCCGCGGCAAGGATCACCTCGCCGTTGCAGCGCGCGAGCTTCGTCTCGCCGTTCTGCCTGAACTGCACGCCGCTCGCGCGTCTTCCCTCGAACGTCACGCGCTCGACCATGCAGCCGGTTTCGAGCCGCAGATTCTGCCGGTGCAGCACCGGCTTGAGGAAGCCGCGCGCCGCGGACCAGCGGCGGCCGAGCTTCTGGTTGACGTGATAGGGCGCGGACCCCTCGTTGTCGCCGGTGTTGAAATCGACGATGCGCTTGATGCCGGCCTGCTCGGCCGCGGCGCGGAATGCATCGAGCAGGTCCCAGCGCACGCGCGGATGCTCGATCCGCCATTCGCCACCGACCGCGTGATGCTCGCTTGCGCCGAGGAAGTGGTGCTCGTGCTTCTTGAACACCGGCAGCACGTCGTTCCAGCCCCAGCCGGTGAGGCCGAGCTGCCGCCAGTGGTCGTAGTCGGCGGCCTGGCCGCGCATGTAGATCATGGCGTTGATCGACGACGAGCCGCCGATCGCCTTCCCGCGCGGATAGGCAAGCGCGCGGCCGTTCAGCCCCGGCACCGGCTCGGTCTTGAACATCCAGTCAGAGCGCGGATTGCCGATGGCGAAGAGATAGCCGACCGGAATGTGAAACCAGATCCAGTTGTCGCGGCCGCCGGCCTCGAGCAGCAGCACGCGGCTTCTCGGGTCGGCCGACAGCCGGTTGGCCAGCACGCAGCCCGCCGAGCCCGCGCCGACGATGATGGTGTCGTACTCGCCGTCGAGTGGCGCCGCCTCGGACATCATGTCCTCCCGCATTTCCCGTCAGTGTGCTGCGCTCAAAGGTGCGGCGCAATCGCCGCCTGCTCCGCCGCGAGACTATTTATGCGCGGAACGGCCCGGTGACAGGCCGTACCGGGCTTGCTAAACAGATTGCGACCAGCGGCGCGCCGTGCGTGCGCCGCGATTGTCCGGAACGGCGATTCCGACAGGTCGATCCATCCATTCGATCCCCTGGCTTGGGGGCCGGTTGCGCCCAAGGAGAATCGCCATGTTGAAACGCACAACCCTCGCTCTGCTCGCCGGCTTGCTGCTCGCCATGCCGGCGCGCGCGCAGGAGCAGACCACCACCGTGTTCGCCGCGGCTTCGCTGAAGAACGCGCTCGACGACATCAACGCCGCCTATACCCGCAACACCGGCCGCAAGGTGGTGGCGAGCTACGCGGCGTCCTCGGCGCTGGCGAAGCAGATCGAGGAAGGCGCGCCGGCCGACGTCTTCATCTCCGCCGATCAGGAATGGATGGACTACATCGCGCAGAAGAAGCTCGTCGTGCCGAAGTCGCGCATGAACCTGCTCGGCAACCGGCTGGTTCTGACCGCAGCAAAGGATACCAAGCTCGACGATGTGAAGATCGGTCCGGGCTTCGACATCGCCAAGCTCGCCGGCGACGGACGCATCGCAGTCGCCGACGTGCGCGCGGTGCCGGCCGGGAAATACGCCAAGGCCGCGCTGGAGAAGCTCGGCGCGTGGAAAGCCGCGGAGTCCAAGCTTGCGCCGGCGGAAAACGTGCGCGCGGCGCTGGTGATGGTTGCCCGCGGCGAAGCCCCGCTCGGCATCGTTTACGAGACCGACGCCAGGATCGAGCCGGGCGTGAAGGTCATCGGGACATTTCCGGAGAGCTCGCATCCGCCGATCGTCTACCCGGCGGCGATGACGGTGAAGGCCAAGGGCGACGCGCCAAAGTATTTCGCCTTCCTCACCTCCGGCACCGCACTGGTGTTCTTCGAGCGCTACGGCTTCACCTATCTGGTGAAGGCCGGACCGTGAGCAGCTTGCCAAACGACAGTCTCGTGTCCCGGGCGCAGCGCAGCATACAATGCCGCGCTGCCGACCCGCGACTCCGGTCAATTATGAACAGAAAGAAAGCTGGGTCCCGGGTCTGCCATAGCACGTCGAAGACGCGCGTAAGCGCGCTTGTGGCACCACTTCGTGCTGCGCTGCGCCCGGGACACGAGAGCACCCGTGTTTAGCCTTACGCCCGAGGAATGGACCGCGGTCGAACTCTCGCTCCGCATCTCGCTGATCGCGACCGTCGTGGCGCTGCCGTTCGGGCTCGCCATCGCCTGGCTGCTGGCGCGCAAGGATTTCTGGGGCAAGGCGCTGCTCGACGGCATCGTGCATCTGCCGCTGGTGCTGCCGCCGGTGGTGACCGGCTATCTGCTGCTGGTCACGTTCGGCCGCCGCGGCCTGGTCGGCTCGTTCCTCGCCGACATCGGCATCGTGTTCTCGTTCCGCTGGACCGGGGCGGCGCTCGCCTGCGGCGTGATGGGCTTTCCACTGCTGGTTCGCGCCATCCGCCTGTCGTTCGAGGCGATCGACCGGAGGCTGGAGGACGCAGCCTCGACGCTCGGCGCCAACGGGCTCTGGACCTTTTTCACCGTGACGCTGCCGCTCGCCTTGCCCGGCGTCATCGCCGGCATGGTGCTGTGCTTTGCCAAGGCGCTCGGCGAGTTCGGCGCGACCATCACCTTCGTCTCCAACATTCCGGGCGAAACGCAGACCATTTCCGCCGCGATCTACACCTTCACGCAGATCCCCGGCGGCGACGCCGCGGCGTTCCGGCTGGTCGTCATCGCGGTGGGGATCGCCCTGCTCGCGCTGATTGCCAGCGAATGGTTCGCCCGGCGCGCCGGCATGCGCTACCACGGGGACTGACATGCTCATGGTCGACGTGGAGAAAAAGCTCGGCAGCGTGCAGATCGCCGTGAAGTTCGAAACCACCGGCCACGCCACCGCGCTGTTCGGGCCTTCCGGCGCGGGCAAGACCTCCGTCGTCAACATGATCGGCGGGCTGGTGCGGCCGGACCGCGGGCGCATCGCTCTCGACGACACCGTGCTGTTCGACAGCGCGTCGCGCGTCAGCGTGCCGGCGCACAAGCGCAGGATCGGCTACGTGTTCCAGGAGGGGCGCCTGTTTCCGCACATGACGGTGGCGCAGAACCTCGATTATGGCCGCTGGATGAGCGGACTGAAAGCCGATCCCGCCGAGCGCGACCGCATCATCGCACTGGTCGATATCGGCGGACTTTTGACACGGCGGCCTGGACGGCTCTCCGGCGGCGAGCGCCAGCGCGTCGCCTTCGGCCGGGCGCTCTTGATGAAGCCGCGGCTGCTGCTGCTGGACGAGCCGCTCGCCTCGCTCGACCGCGCGCGCAAGCTCGAGATCCTGCCGTATCTCGCGCGGCTGCGCGACGAGGCGCATGTGCCGATGATCTATGTCAGCCATCAGGCCGGCGAGATCCAGCGGCTGTGCTCGCAGGTGGTGCGGATCGAGGACGGCCGCGTCGAGGCGTCCGGCGGGCTGGAATTGCTGGGGCCGGAGATCGCTCATTGACCCCCCGCCGTCCGGGCGCCGCGCGGTATGACGCGCGGCGCCCGGAGCGAGACTCAAGACACCTTATTTCGTCGACGAGGAGTGCCGCGCCGGCGCCTGGGCCAAGGCATTGTGGCCGCGAGCCGGCACGGACCTATGAGGTCCGCTCGGGGCAGCCCGGCTCTGGCCGCTATTCGCGGAGCCTTGCTGCTGTGGACCCCACGTTCCCCATACATGGCTGCCACCGGAGTCGTAGTGGTACGGCAGCATGCTCCCGTAGCGATCTGCGCTTTGCGCAAACGCCGTCGACGTGAGGCTCCCTGCTGCGGCTGCAGCGAGAAGAGCAAGCACTGATTTGTTGATCATGGGCTTCCTTCCTGACTTGTGCTTCTTGTCGCCGTGAAAGAAAAAATTCTGGTCGACTTGCGTTCCCTCGCAACCTCATGCTCGCCGTGGAATCTGCCGTGCATTTTTGAAAACTCACTGCGCATTTCGTAATCTGCGTTTAATGGCCTGGTAATCCGCGCTTGATGTCGTCGCGTGACGCCGTTCGGATGGAGCAATGTACGAGCGCATCGTCTGCCTGACCGAAGAGACCGTGGAGACGCTCTATCTCCTCGGCGAGGAGCGGCGCATCGTCGGCGTGTCGGGCTATGCGGTCAGGCCGCCGCGGGTGCGGCGGGAGAAGCCGCGGGTGTCGGCGTTCATCACGGCGGACGTGCCGAAAATTCTCGCGCTTGATCCCGATCTGGTGCTGACGTTCTCGGATTTGCAGGCCGACATCGCCGCAGAGCTCATTCGCCAGGGCGTCGCCGTGCATGCCTTCAACCAGCGCGACGTCGCCGGCATCCTTGCGATGATCCGCACGCTCGGCGCGCTGGTCAGCGCGAGCACGAAGGCCGATGCGCTGGTGCAATCGCTGCAGGCGCGCATCGCCGAGGCACGGCAGCGCGCCGCGCCCCTCTCGCACCGGCCGCGGGTCTATTTCGAGGAATGGGACGAGCCGATGATCTCCGGGATCGGCTGGGTGTCGGAGCTGGTCGAGATCGCCGGCGGCAGCGATGTGTTCAGCGAGCTTGCCACGAAGAAGAGCGCAAAGGAGCGCATCGTTTCCTCCGGGCAGGTGATTGCGGCACGACCCGACATCGTCATCGCGTCGTGGTGCGGCAAGAAATTCGCCCCGGCGAAGTTCGCCGCGCGGCCGGGCTTCGACGCCGTTCCGGCGGTGCGGAACGGCTTTCTCCGCGAGATCAAATCGGCGCTGATTCTTCAGCCGGGTCCGGCCGCCCTCACCGACGGCCTCACCGCGCTCGAGGGCATCATCGCTGAATGGGCGGCGCGGCAGGCCTCGCAGGTCGCTTGAGGCGACCCGGTATGCTAGGCTGCCGCTTCGCGATGGAACCCGGACCATGACCCCACGCACCCAATCCGCTGCCACGCTCCGCCAAGGTCTACTTCGCCACGACCTGCTGCTGGCGCTGTTCCTGGTCGTGCTTTGCGTCGTCATGCGGCTTCTGCCGCACGCCTCGAACTTCTCGCCGGTCGCGGCCGCGGCGCTGTTCGCCGGCATGACGCTCGGCCGGCGCTGGCTCGCAATCGCGGTGCCGCTCGCGGCGATGCTGGTCAGCGATGCGCTGCTCGGCGGCTACGGCTGGCAGATGATGGCCGTGGTGTACGGCGCGCTCGCCCTGCCTGCGGTGATCGGCATGTTCGCGCGCAAGGCGCGCGTCGTCTGGGTCGCGACTGGCGGAGCGCTCGCCGCCTCGCTGATCTTCTACCTGACGACCAATTTCGCGGTCTGGGCGCTGAGCGGGCTCTACACGCCGGACTTCAACGGCCTGCTGGAGTGCTACATCGCGGCGCTGCCGTTCCTGAAATACACGGTCGCGGGCGACCTGTTCTGGAGCGTGGCGCTGTTCGGCGGCGCGGCCCTGCTGCGGCGGCGCACCGAACGCTCCGACGCGGCGCTCGCCCCGCAGCGCTAGGGCGTCGACTCTTGTCATGGCGCGTTGCGACACGCACCGTGCGCGATCTGTCGGCCTGATGGCACATCGCGCCCGCTTTAACGAGAATCGCGAAATGCGGCGTCGACCAGAGGTGCGCCGTGAAGACCAAAGGGTTTTCGAATGATGCTGTACTGGACGCTTGTCGCGTCGCGTTCGGTATGACCGACACGCTGCGGCGTGCACAAGGGCAGACGTTCGAAGCCTTTGGATTGGGTCCCCAAGAATGCCCCTATGAGGTTATGGCCACCGGTGCATTCTGGCGCCTTCGCGATTACTGCAAACACGGCCACTCACAATCCGTGCTCATCGTCGCGGCCCCAATCAAACGCGCATACATCTGGGATCTCGCCCCGTCAGTGAGCGCGCTCCGTTATATCTTGGAGCAGGGCTTCCATGTTTATCTTCTGGAATGGCTCCCGGCCGAGACAACCGGCGAGAATGGTCTGGCGGAGTACGCTGACAGCATTTCCGAATGTGTTGCAATGATTTCAAGCAGGCGCGCAGGCGCGAAGCCGTTTCTGATGGGTCATTCGCTGGGCGGTACGCTGGCGGCGACATTCGCTGCGTCAGAATCAGAATCCATATGCGGGTTGGTGCTGCTCGGTGCACCATTGTGCTTCAAACCTGAGACCAGCCGTTTCCGCGACGCATTGGTCTCGCTCATTCCGGCGGGCTTACTGAACGCTGGGCCATGTCCGGGCTCGCTTCTCTCGCATGTAAGTGTCTTGGCGTCACCCGACACATTTATATGGTCGAGGATCGCAGACGCCGTCCTTAGCAGCGCGGATAATCATGCATGGGAAATTCACGCGCGGGTCGAGCGGTGGGCTCTCGACGAAGCGGCTCTTTCTGGCGAATTGGTCCGTCAAATGATCGAGTGGTTCTACCGCGAAAACCGCTTCTTCCACGGCCAACTAAAAATTGCCAATAATCTTGTTGGGCCTGTTACTCTGAAGGCACCAACGCTTGCGGCTGTCAACATTGCTGACGATGTCGCCCCCCTTGGGTCCGTCAAGCCGTTCATTGATGCCATGCCGATAAGGGACGTTCGCATTGTGGAGGTGCCGGGTGAAAGGGGCGTGTGCTTGCAGCACCTCGGGATTTTGATTGGTCGCGAGGCGCGGGCCGTGGTTTGGCCGGAAATTATCTCCTGGATGGACTCGCATGCCGATCCCCGTGCTCCCGCACCGCGGGCGCCTGGCGAAAGATGTCAATGATATTGGCTGATGTTCGCCATCAGCAGTGAGCGGACCTAAAACCATGTCCGCTTTTCGGCCACCGTTGGTGCAATAGCGGGCAACGGGCTCCTAAAGCGGAATGACTTTTCTTCGAATCGTCATCCCCCTTTAGCTTCTTGTTTGAGCATGATCTTTTCCGAAAACCGCTTCGCACTTTTCGGGATCATGCTCTAGGTCCGCCAGCGCAAGCGCGCGCGCAGCCGCCGGGCCAGCCGGCGCGCCAGCGCCCAGGCCCGCTCGAGATTCGTGCGCGGCACCGGCTCCGGATCGGCGAGCTGCAGGCCGACCGTGACCACGCGGTCGTTGGTCACCGTATGCGCCACGAGCTTCACCGGCCCAAGCGGGATGGCGTCGTTCGGCCGCGGCGCATGCTTGATGAAATAGAGCGCGAAGAAGTCGGCAAGCGGCGTCTGCGTATCCTCCGGCGGGATCTCCAGGCCGTAGATCTCGGCGAGCGCGCCGAGCGTGATCTCGCCGGGCACGAAGAAATCCTCGACCAGACCGGCCTCGGGCGTGGCCTGCGGCGGGCGCTCGGCGAAGAAGCGGTCGAGCGCCTGCACGCGGTCGGGCGGCGCGAGGAAATAGACGTGGTCGCCCTCGCGGACGTTTCCGGCCTCTTCCGGCGTATTCACGCGGTCGTCGCGCACCACCAGCGTGAGCTTGGCCCATGAGGGCCTGATGCCGCGGCGCAGATAGGGGCTGTCGGCCACCACCGGATAGCCGACCAGCTCGTGCTTCAGCGTGCCGGGCAGGTCGAGCTCGGTGCGCCGGGCGTTGACGTCGGGCAGCGGCATGCCGATGCGGAACAGCCGTGCGGCGTCGGCGATGGTCCAGCCCTGGATGGCGAGCGAGAGCATCACCACCACGAAGGCGACGTCGAAGTAGAAGTGCGCGCCGGGCAGCCCCACCAGCATCGGGATCGCCGCCAGGAACACCGAGACCGCGCCGCGCAAACCGACCCAGGAGATGAACAGCTTCTCGCGCAGGCTGAAGCGGAACGGCGCCAGACAGACCATCACCGCCGCGGGCCGCGCGATCAGCATCAGCGCCAGCGCCACCATCAGCGCCGCAAACAGGCGCTGCGGCAGGCGGTCCGGCCAGGCGAGCAGGCCGAGCAGCACGAACATGGCGATCTGGGCGAGCCAGGTCGCCGCATCGAGGAAGGTGACGATCGTGCCATGCGCCCGGGTCTCGCGGTTGCCGACGATGAGGCCGGCGATATAGACGGCGAGAAAGCCCGAGCCGTGCAGCGCCTCGGCCAGGCCGAATGTCACCAGCGCGCCGGTTGCGACGAACGGCGCATGCATGCCCTGCGGGAGCTCGAGCCGGTTCAGCACCATGACCATCGCGACGCCGCCGGCCCAGCCGAGCACGGCACCCATCACCGCCTCCTGGACCAGGAAGGCGAAGATGTCGGCCCAGCCCTTCTGACCGGACAGCAGGATCTCCACCAGCACGATGGTCAGGAAGATCGCGAACGGGTCGTTGATGCCGGATTCGACCTCGAGCGTGGCGCTGACGCGGGGGCGGAGCCGCAGCCCCTTGGCGTGCAGCAGGAAGAACACCGCCGCGGCGTCAGTCGAGGCCATCACCGCGCCGACCAGCAGCCCCTCGGTCCAGGTGAGGCCGAGCGCCCAGACCGCGGCAGGTGCCGTCAGCGCCGCGGTGATGAGCACGCCCGCGGTGGCCAGCATCCCCGCCGGCGCCAGCACATTGCGGAAGGTGGCGAGCTTGGTGCGAAGGCCGCCGTCGAACAGGATCAGGCCGAGCGCCACCGAGCCCACGGTGTAGGCCAGCTGCACGTCGTCGAACTTGATGCGGCCAATGCCGGATTCGCCCGCCAGCATGCCGACCAGCAGGAAGACCAGCAGCAACGGCGCGCCGAAGCGCAGCGCGATCAGGCTCGACATGATGCCGGCCAGCACCAGCACCGCGCCGAACAGGATGGTCATGCTGACCGTATCGATGGTTTCCATCACCGAGCCATAGCGCGTCGAAGACGCGCATAAACGCGCTTATGCGTCGCTTTCTATTGAAAGGACGCGACGACGGAACGCAACGAAAAATCCTTGGAGGGGCGACGAAATCTCTCCACGGTCATTCCGGGGCGCTCGCGAAAGCGAGCGAGCCCGGAATCCAGTCACGCAAGGACTGTCTCCGCAACTGGATTCCGGGCTCGCGCCTGACGGCGCGCCCCGGAATGACCCGCGAGAGTTCAGCGTCAGGCCGGCTGGGGAATTCCGGCGATCATCGCCTTGGCGGTTTCGTGCTCGCTCATCACCACCGCGGTCGCGCCATGCTTCTTCAGGTGCTCGATCTCGGCCTCCGAATGAGCCCGGGCGATGATCGGCAGCCCGGCGTTGATCTTGCGGGCCTGATCGACCACCTGCCCGCCCTCGAAGGCATCGGGAATGGCGACGAGAAGGCAGCGGGCGGCCGGCAGATTGGCTGCGGCGACGATCTGCGGATTGGCGGCGTTGCCCTCAAGGGCCGCGCAGCCGCGCTCGCGCGCCCGCGCGATGTTGTCCGGTTCGCTGTCGATGACCAGCATCGGCACCCCGGACGGGCGCATCGCCTCGCTGATGAAGCCGCCGACCCGGCCATGGCCGACCAGCACGATGTGGCCGGTCAGCGCCGTCACCGGCACGGGCTCGCGCGGGCCGTCGGCCTTGGCTTCCGGGGCCGAGTCGGGCTTCGCGGCAGCCGGCTTGGCCAGAACGCGGTCCAGAAGCGTGAACAGGAAGGGGTTCAAGACGATCGAGATGATTGCGCCGGCCAGGATCAGGTCGCGGCCCTGTTCGGGCATCAGCCCGAGCGTGACCCCGAGCCCCGCCAGAATGAACGAGAACTCGCCGATCTGGGCGAGGCTCGCCGAGATCGTCATCGCGGTGGCGTGCGAATGACGGAACGCCCGGACGATCGCATAGGCCGCAAGCGACTTGCCGAACACGATGATGCCGACCGTCGCCAGCACCAGAAACCAGTGCTTCAGAACAGCCGTCGGATCGAACAGCATGCCGACCGAGACAAAGAACAGCACGGCGAATGCGTCGCGCAGCGGCAGCGATTCGTTGGCGGCGCGCTGGCTCAGCTCGGACTCGCTCATGACCATGCCCGCCAGGAAGGCGCCGAGCGCGAAGGACACGTCGAACAGCACCGCCGCCGCATAGGCCACGCCCAACGCGATGGCGAGCACCGCCAGCCGGAACAGCTCGCGGGACCCCGTGTGGGCCACGTAATGCAGCAGCCAGGGGATCGCCCGGCGGCCGATCACCAGCATGATGGCGAAAAACGCCACCACCTTGCCGAAGGTGATGAGAAGCGGAACGCCGAGCGTCGCGAAGTCCGCCCCGGCCTGGCCCTTGATCACGCCGGCGAGCGGCGGGAGCAGCACCAGCGTGGCGACCATCGCGATGTCCTCGACGATCAGCCAGCCGACGGCGATGCGTCCGCGCTCGGTCTCGATCAGGCGGCGCTCCTGCAGGGCCCGGAGCAGAACCACGGTGCTGGCGACCGACAGGGCAAGGCCGAACACCAGGCCGCCGCCGAAGCTCCAGCCGAACCCCAGCGCCAGCGCCATGCCGAGCAGGGTGGCGAGCGCGATCTGCGCGACCGCGCCGGGAATGGCGATGGCCCGGACCGACAGCAGGTCCTTGAGCGAAAAGTGCAGGCCGACACCGAACATCAGCAGGATCACGCCGATTTCGGCGAGCTGGCCAGCGATGTGCTGGTCGGCGACGAAGCCCGGCGTAAACGGTCCGATCGCCACGCCGGCCAGCAGGTAGCCGACAAGCGGCGAAGCCTTGAGCCGGTGCGCGAGCGCGCCCAGCGCAAAGGCAAGGACGAGCCCGATGACGAGGGTTGCGATCAGCGGAGTGTGATGCGGCATCCCTCAGGATCAACAGTACTATCGCGCTAGGCGCAAGCTGGAATGAGGCCGCAGCTTGAGCACCGCGGTCATTCCGGGGCGCGCCGAAGGCGCGAGCCCGGAATCCAGACACAAATTCAGACGGCTCAGCGACAAATATCCGGATACAAGTCGCGCCAATCGGGGTTGCTTTCCTCGATCAAACGAACCTTCCAATCTCGACGCCACTTTTTGATGTCTTTTTCGCGTTCGATCGCAGTCGTGGGGTCGTCGTAGGTCTCGAACCAGACCAGCCGATCAATGTCGTAGCGCGATGTGAAGCCCTTCAATGTCTTATTCTTGTGCTGGTAGACGCGGCGAACCAGATCCCGCGTCACGCCTAGATACAGCGTTCCATCCTTCCGGCTTGCCATGAGGTACACGTACATGGCCCTACCGTGCGTCTGGATTCCGGGCTCGGCCCTTCGGGCCGCCCCGGAATGACCGTGGAGAGAG
This sequence comes from Xanthobacteraceae bacterium, assembly GCA_019746355.1. The sequence goes on from JAIESC010000154.1 coordinate 47,122, forward strand.
AGACACGCTCCTGCCTAGAAATTCACCTTGTCGCCGCCCTTGAGCGACAGGATCTCGCGCGCGTCGTCGGGTGTGGCGATTTCGAGGCCGAGGCCTTCGAGAATCTGGCGCACCTTGCGGACCTGCTGGGCGTTGTTCTCGGCGAGCTGGCCCGGGCCGATCCAGAGCGAGTCCTCCATGCCGACCCGGACGTTGCCGCCCATCGCCGCGGCCTGCGCGGCGATCCGCATCTGCGAGGCACCGGCGCCCAGCACCGACCAGTGGTAGTTGTCGCCGAGGAGCCGGTCGGCGGTGCGCTTCATCATGATCACGTCCTCGGGATGCGTGCCGATGCCGCCGAGGATGCCGAACACCGACTGCACGAACAGCGGCGGCTTCACCACGCCGCGGTCGAGGAAGTGCTTGAGCGTGTAGAGATGGCCTATGTCGTAGCACTCGATCTCGAAGCGGGTGTTGTTCCCGGCGCAGGTGGTGAGGATGTATTCGATGTCGGCGAGCGTGTTCTTGAACATGCCCTTGCGCGTGCCTTCGAGATACGGCTCCTCCCAGTCGTGCTTGAACTTGCCCTTGTAGCGCGGGATCATCGGGTAGAGCCCGAAGTTCATCGTGCCCATGTTGAGCGAGGCGACCTCGGGCGCGAAGGTGGCGGCAGGCTTGACCCGCTCCTCGACCGTCATGGTCGGCGAGCCGCCGGTGGTGATGTTCACGACCACGGGCGAGCGCTGCTTGATCACCTTGAGGAAGGGCGCGAACGCCTCCGGCGTCTGGTCCGGCCGGCCGTCCTGCGGGTTGCGCGCGTGCAGGTGCACCACCGCGGCGCCCGCCTCGGCCGCGCCGATCGCCGCATCGGCGATCTGCTGCGCGGTGATCGGCAGATGCGGCGACATCGACGGCGTATGGATCGAGCCGGTGACGGCACAGGTGATGATGACTTTGTTGGCTTTGGCCACGTTTCGCTCCCTCGATGCTTTGCGGCGAAGCTTAAACAGACCTGTATGGGTTTCGAAAGCCCCTAAAGGCTCACGGAAAACTCTCACCGCGGTCATTCCGGGGCGCCCCGTAGGGGCGAACCCGGAATCCAGACGCATACACCGCCTTCTCGACTGGATTCCGGGCTCACGCGCTTCGCGCGTGCCCCGGAATGACCGTGGGGAGATTGCTGGCCGCTTCGCAGCACCGTGGAATGACCGTGGGAGAGATCGCGGTGCGTGCCATGCAGCCGTGCTGCTGGTATCCGGCGATGGCACAGCGTAAGGGTCGCGCGATGACCACGCCCGCATCCCGGACCACCGCCATCGGCGTCCTCTGTGGGGCGGGCGCGGCGGTGCTGTGGGCCGCCGGGTTCGTTGCCGCGCGGCACGGCATCGACATCGGCATGACGGCGTCGGACATCACCTTTCACCGCTGCTTCTGGGCCGGCGTGGTGCTGTTGCCGCTGGCCTTTCGCGACGGGCTGAAGGACCTCAACGGCATCGGCTGGGGCCGCGGCCTGGTGCTGACGTTCCTCGGCGGACCGGGCATCGCGTTCGTCAGCTATTCGGGCTTCCACCTCGTGCCGCTCGGTCATGGCGGCGTGATCCAGCCCTCGAGCGCGGCGCTGTTCGGGCTCTTGCTCGCGACCGTGGTGCTGCTGGAGCGGCTGCCGGTGCGGCGCGCGGTCGGCGCGGCCGTGATCGTCGCGGGGCTCTGCGTGATCGGCGCGGAGGCGATCGCGACCATCGGCCCGCAGGGCCTGCTCGGCGACGGGATGTTTGCGCTGGCGGGACTGATATTCGCCGGCTTCGGCACGCTGCTGCGGCGCTGGCGCGTGCCGCCGCTCCGCGCGACGGTGGCGGTCAGCTTTCTGTCGATGGTGGTGCTGCCGATCTACGGGATCGCGTTCGGCTTCGACCGGCTGATCGGGTTCGGGCTTTGGGAGAATCTGCTGCAGGCGGTGTTCCAGGGCCTGCTGGCGGGACCCGCGGCGATCTACCTGTTCACCCGCGCGATCGTGCTGCTCGGGGCCGGGCGCGCGGCCGTATTCCCCGCCTTGGTGCCGCCCAGCGTGCTGCTGATCGGCTGGCTCGTGCTCGGCATCGTGCCGACGGGGATGCAGATCCTGGGGCTTGTCATCGTGCTCATTGGATTCCGGCTGACGCAGCGCAATTAGCGCGCTTTCCAGTTTGGTTTGCACAAGCCTATCCACGTCATGGCCGGGCTTGTCCCGGCCATCTCGATGAGGTTGGCACGGTGCCTCCCTCAGCGGGATGCGCGGGTCAAGCCCGCGCATGACGGCAGAGAGAGTGGTGCAAACCAACTGGAAAGCGAACTTAGCCCTCCCGGCGGACGTTGACGTCTGTGCGGTTTGCCGCGAATCGCGTAATCCCGCAGCCGCAGGCTGCCTCGAGGCGCTATGGATTCCGACGACTTCGAAAACATCCTTGCGACCGTCGCCACCGCGATCCGCGTGACGCTGCGGAGCGAGCTGTCGTCGATCTGGCTGCCGATCCAGTTCGGCGTCATCGCGCTCGCCGCCATTGCCGCGATCGGCATCTCGGCGCTGGTGCGGCGGCGGTTCGACCTTGCCGCGGCGACGATGGGCTGGCCCGGCTATCTGCGGCTTGCGACCCGCGCGCTGATCGACAACTTCGCGGCGCTGGTCTTCGTCCTGATGATGATCGTCATCCGCGCGGGCCTCGAAGCCTCGATGCCGCATGCGCGCACCTATCTGCTGGGCGTCGCGAGCAATCTCGCCACCGCCTGGGTGGTGATCGCGATCGTCACCAGCCTGATCCGCAACCCCTTCATCAACCGCATCGTCGCGGTCACCGCGTGGACGATCGCCGCCCTCAGCATCATGGGGCTGCTCGACGGCACGGTCGCGGCGCTCGATTCGCGCGCCATCGTGCTCGGCGGCCTGCGCATCTCGCCGCTGCTGCTGCTCAAGCTCACCGCGCTGCTGCTGATCGCGATCTGGATCGCGACGGCGCTCAGCAATTTCCTGGAACGTCGCGTGCAGGCGTCCGAGGACCTGACGCCGACGATGCAGGTGCTGCTCAGCAAGCTGATCCGCATCGCGGTGATGGCGATCGCCATCGTCGTCGTGCTGAGCGCGTCGGGCATCGACCTGTCGGTGCTGGCGGTCGCGACCGGCGCGGTCGGCGTCGGCGTGGGCCTCGGCCTGCAGAAGATCGTCGCCAACTTCGTCAGCGGCATCGTGCTGCTCGCCGACAAGTCGATCAAGCCGGGCGACGTCATCACCACCGGCGAGCATTTCGGCTGGGTGACCAAGATGGGCACCCGCTACACCTCGGTGGACCTCAGGGACGGCCGCGAGGTGCTGGTCCCGAACGAGGACCTCGTCACGCAGCGGGTGGTCAACTGGTCGTACACCAGCGACCGCATGCAGCTGCAGATCAAGTTCAATACGAGCTACGGCGACGACATCAGGAAGACGCAAGCGGCTGCGGTCGAGGCGGCGCTGAGCGTGCCGCAGGTGATGAAGGAGCCGGCGCCCTCGTGCCACATCACCGCGTTCGGCGCGACGTCGCTGGAGTTCGTGCTGTGGGCGTGGATCAAGAGCGCCAGCGAAGGGCCGACGCGGGTGCGGAGCGCAGTGATGATCGCGCTGTGGGACACGTTCGAGAAGCAGGGCATCGCGATCCCGAAACCCGGCCCGTCGCGGGTGATCCTGGAACAGCAGCCGAAGGCCTGACTCTCTCCACGCGGTCATTCCGGGACCGCGCCATAGCGCGTCGAAGACGCGCGTAAACGCGCCGATGGCGCGGGGCCCGGAATCCAGTTGAGAAGGCGGTGGGTGCGTCTGGATTCCGGGCTCCGGCCTTCGGCCGGCCCCGGAATGACCGCGTGGAATTTTCTCAGCAACCTGCAAAATCAGAAACCTGGCGACGCGGCGTGCATCATCATCCCGGGGCTTTGAATTTCGGGCGCCCGGGCCGGCCCGTTTCCCTTTTTCCGTCCCTCTCGCAAGAGGCGATGGAGCGCCGGGAGGCGCCACCGGCGGATCGCCGCCGGTTGGCGAACCCAAATCCGGGGTCCGCCGCGCGCCACGGCAAGTCCCTGTTACCAGGGGTTGCCGCTTTCGGGCGCGCTGGCCCAATGACGTAGGGCCCGGCGCCTCCCGGCGCTCCAACGCGATGCCATTGTCGGGCACCGCACCTTGCTCCGTCTTCAAACGCCGCGATCGATCGACGGCGATCTCGACTGGAGCAGGCATCAGGAACATAGAGTGAACAGACGGGGAGTCAACCCATCGGCAGGCACAAGCCGACGGCCTTTGGGAGAAGCGCCAAGCTATTGGAATTGCTGATTCTTATGGCGCTTCAGACGGTGAGGCAGCCAGGGCCCGTAGGCGGCGAGGCAGCCACGGTCCGTAGGTCAGTTCGCGGGCGATTCTCCGCTCCTCGCGGGCGATTCCCCGCTCCGGAAAGCTCGGCGCGGGCAAAATGCTCCAGTCCAGCTCGGATCGGGACGGTGCGGGATTGGCCTTCAACTTGACGGTCGTGGCCCCCCAGCTCCTGCAGTCGAGCGTCGTATACTTGATCCACTGGCGAAGCCCGATGTTACGGCGAAGCTGCCCCCGCACGATGAGCCCGAAACGTCCGGTCCTCGTATTGTAGAAGCCGGGCGAGCGGCCGCGGCTTCTGCCGTGTCCGTGGACCAGGCAGAGCTTTTCGGCACCCATCTCCCAGGCCTGCTGGATGATTTTGGCGAGCCCGTCGCGCTTGAGATCCTTCGGGCGATAGGCGTGCAGATCGATTTTCATCGGCGGTCCAGATCGATGACGTTCATAAAGACGGGTTCGTTTTTTCTGTCTGCTCGGCTCAGCGCGCAATTCCCGGAAGGGACAAATAGAGAACAAATTCAACGTGTCAACCGCGAATTTGCACCGTGCCGCGCGACGTGCGCACGACGGGAACGGGCGGCGGATTTCAATCGCCGGCCTTGTCCTCGTGCGACAGATGCTTGGCGGTGGTCACGGAGCACAGCCGCTGGCGGAGCCGAATGTTGCGGCGAAGCGGCCCCGAATGATGAGCCCGAAACGTCCGGTCTTTGTGTTGTAGAAGCCGGGTGAGCGGCCGCGGCTTCTGCCGTGTCCGTGGACCAGGCAGAGTTTTTCGGCACCCGTCTCCCAGGCCTGCCGGATGATTTTAGCGAGCCCATCGCCCTTGAGATCCTTCGGGCGATAGATGTGCAAATCGATTTTTATCGGCGGTCCCGTTAGTGGCGGCGAGAATAGCATCAAACTCTGAGTGCGCTTCGGCGACCCGACCCCAACTCACAACTCTGCGGCAAGGCTGACCGCAAAATTTCAGTCCGTAGGACGGGTTGCGCGTGGAGGATCGGCCAGAAGCTCGCTGCCTTCTCAATGCGCAGAAACAATTTCCCCGCATGGTCGTTCTAAGTCGAGTACGGAACTTTTTTGACGCAATTCTGCAAAGGCCGCAATTGGCGAGCCAATAGAGTGCACTCTCACCGTAATTCTAGTTCTTACCGTCGGTCTGAAACGCCAGGAACACCGCAACGCTCCCAATCGGATTGGCCATGACGCGGTCCAAGGGAATGCCTTTTTCATCGGAGATTTTGCGAGCCTGTTCAAGCATTCGCGTCTCCAATTTGCCGTTCACTTCCGCCATTAGTGATCGCAGGTCATCCGCTGCATGTTCAAGCTCCAACATCTCATTGAACGCTTCTAATCGAAACATGCCCACGGGTCCGCGCATTTCGCGGCCGGCAGGGTTCACCAAACTTAGTCGCTGACCTCCCGGAAATCGTCCCGCGGTAATGGTAACCATCCCGCCGCCCGATACAGAGACCTGTCCGTCAAAGACTGCAACGTCTTCGCCGCGCAGACAGACATAGCTCAATGCCCCAAATATCGGAGGTCGCCCTTTCGCATTAGCTACATTTTTGGCATTTCCGGAAATATGGTCCATCTGATTTCTAAGCTTCGATGCACACTCATATTGGTCCAAGAATTTGGTTGCCAGCGGCGTGCCGTAGTCTATGGCTCTCAAAGTTTGCCGTGTGACATGTAGGCAATCGACAATAGTCCAGGCGCGAATGAATAGCTCAACGTGAACGGCTCGATCCACATCGACAATTCTCTCTCGGTGCTGCGAAGTTATTGCGCGTATGGCTCCAAAGCTCACCTCGATGGCATCGGCCGAGAATACTAGAGCTTCGATTTGGATCGCTTCCGCGCCATTTAGGATTGTTGGCAGCCGCCGAAGAAATGCATTGCTAGGAATCATGCGGGACAGTCCAGCATCGGATACTGCAGCTTGGTCCATCGCGGCCTCATTAACTGTTCATGCGAGTATCATGCGTGCAACTGAAGCCAAGCTAGCTGGCCTTCTTTTTCGCTCGCTTCTCTGTCGGTAGACGCGGCCGAAGGTTGATGCCTTTCACCGCAATGCGGATCGTCCCGCCGAATTCAGCGGTGACCTTGTCGGCCTCTTCATTCAAATATTTTATAAGCGCTGGAAAATCTAAAGTCTCGCCGGTATTAGGGTGGTTCCATGTCCGCGTCTCGCTGGCCAAAGTGATAACCAAGCACCCGGCGCGGCATTCCTCTGCCGCCATGTATTTCGCGACAAGCTGCCCCTTGATCGTGTCACGCAGAACCGCGGCAGACCGATCCTTGTCGCCGATCTTCAGTTCGATGGTGCCCTTCTGCACCGATGCAGATGACAGGAGGCGAATGTCCGTTTCTTTGTCGTCAGCCGTCGTCGACTCCTGATCGACAGCGTACTGGCCATTGGCGGTTTCTCGGAGTGCCCGCGCCAGTTCTTTCCGCATGACGTTTTCGTCGGAGATGGTCGCCCACAGGGCGCGCGGCGAATCCTCCCGGACAAGAAGATCGTCGACGTCCTCAAGGCGGTCGCGCAACAACGCGAACATCGTGTCGCGGGTCAAAGGGGCTGCCTCCCCGTACCGTTCCAATTCGGCGACATCCGCCTCCGACATCACGGCGGCGTCGGCTTCTTCGGCAGCACGTTCCTCGGCAATGGCAATAGCCCTGTCCTTGAAATGCTGCATAAGAGGGTCATTGGCGAGTTCGATCTTTGCAGCCCATCCGTCGTTGCCAGTCGTCGCCAGCAGCGCGCTGAGGATGGCATCCCGTGCGCGTTCAGCATGATCTCGCTCATCAAGCGAATAGGAGCCTTCGTGATGCGCGTCATCTGCTGGCCGGACCTGCTGGTAGCCCAGTCTAGTCAGGCGCAGCAGAAGTTTCGGCGTGAACTCCTTCCGTCGAAGCTCAACGGTTGCGCCGCGCGTGTCATGCGCGAACAGCGCAGAGAACCACGCAACACCATCTCCTCGTTTCGATGGTGTGATGCTGCTCAGTCCATTTTCAAAAGAATCGACGCCCGCATCCGGGCTCATTTGCATCAGTACGGGCATCCAGACCTTGGCAAAGGGGCCCCGAATGCCGTTGGCCAGTTCCTTGCTTGCGATATCCTGAAGGTGTCGAAGGGTATCGGGGCTCTCGCTCTTCAGAAGCGTTTCGATGACTTGGCTCAGCCGGTTGACCACTTCGCCGCTGTTGTCCTCCTGGCCGCCTCGTGTTTCGTCGAGCCAAGCAACAAGCCGGGGCTCGAATAGCCGAGCAACGCGTGGCGACGCATGGCGGATGTTCTGAAGAAAGATACTCGCATCGGCACGATCCACCGGTTCGCGGAGCAGAAGAGTCAGCTCGCTTCCAAGAATAGCGTTCACTGCTGATGGATGTGCTTCCACTAGTGCGTCCAGCCATGAAGGGAAGCCGTTCAGTTCAAGCGGAGCGTACCGTGCGGCAAGCTCTGCGTCTTCACGCGTCAGCTTTGTCGCCCAAGACGCGTCTTCCGCCTCGGCTGCGATGGCGGCCAAGCCAAGCGTCCACTTCACCAAATAGGTGTTCTTCTCGCCTTCCGGCCGCTCGCTTCGCAGCGTGGGCGTGTACTTGCGCCACATCTGCATGAGGGCCGATCGCAGCCGGTCAGCTACGGCGGGGCTGAACTGCCGCTCGATAAAACGGCGGTTCCAGCCTGACTCTCGACTGTCGTCGCCCGTTCGCTTCATGGCTTGCCAGAGGTCCCACGCCGTGTTGTCCGACCGGGCAGGATCGAACACGGCATCTGGATTGTCGGAAATCTCCCGCCAGAACTTCACCCAACTCTCATGGGCCTCTGCCTCCTCTGCTTCCGAGCGTCGCATGTGCTCCGCGTTCTCCGCTTCTATTTGGCGTTGCCTCTCGCTGCCCTCGACGGGCTTTTGGCGGTTCTCGATGATTTGCATAAGGTCAGGCATGTCGGAGACGAGTGGCTTCAGTGAATCGAGATAGGCGCCATACTCCATGTCGCGCGGCGGAAGGTCGATCATCGCGGCCCAGAGCATCATCTCCCTGCGCTCGCGAGGCTCGGTTCGATTTGCCAAACGCGCGAGCACCCACGATGCATCCTTCTTCACGGTGAGGCGGATCGCTCCATGGTGTGTCAGCTCGTACAACCGATGAAAAGCATCTGAACGGGCGTTCAGCGGTTGAAGGAATGCATCGTCCGCCCACAAGGCGGCTTCACGATCCGCGGCGGACGCAGCATCCAAGAAAGTCCGGAGCTCTTTCGCGGGCGCGTCGTCAATATCGCGCTCCTTGGTGAAGCGCAGCGCGATAGTGCTTGACTGAAAAAGTTGCGGTGAAGTCTTGTTGAGCCGGAAGAGCCGGACGCACACTGCGATCAGGCTCATGACGAGATCAGGCCGACGCGAACGGGTATGCGGCCATTTGTCAGCAAGCCATTCCGCTCCAGCGGTTACGAGCTCGAAAAGCCCGATATGAAGCTCTTCCAGAACGCCCACAGACAGATCGGATTCGGCAATCAGGCGAGGCAGGTGCCAGCTCAATTCTCCGATGGCACGCTTCGGCTCCTTCACATGCTTAAGAATTCTACACAGCGCGCTGACAGATAGATGCTTGGGGAACAGACGAGGAATCGCGGAGCGCACTACATTGTCGTTCCATCGCGAGCGGTCTTTTTCAAAGGCGGAAACGATGGCTGACAGACGCGCATCGTCTATCGCAATCAGGGCGTCAAGGGCTGCCATGCGTTCGCGAAAATCGACCCGCAGATCGCTGGCTGCGGTGTAGGCAATATCGGCACATGCCGTCAGCTTACCTGCCGCGATCACGTCCAAGAGAAGATCGCGCACCTCGATGTTTTCGATGCCTGCCGCCCAGAGTTCGTTCACGATCGGCGCCAATTCGCTGCACGCGAAGCGGTGAACCTGGATGCCCGGGATTTGCAAACCACGCCAGCCACCTGACCCGTAGCGTTCAACGTAGGCCTTGAGCATCTCAATACGTTGGCCCGGTGTCAGCGACTGAGGATCACCGTGGTCAAACAGCACGATTGGCTCACGACGCTTCACTTCGTCAAAGATTGTGCCGTGTCTTAGCGCCAGCCAGGCAGCAACGGGACGCATGGACGGACGAACGATTTCCCTCCCCTGCGCGGTGGTAGCAAACAGAAGGCGTTTGACCGCCTTAATGGGAACGCCGCGTTCCAGAAACGCATTCAGGCGCTCGGCGGCGAGGTATTCGACGACCGAGCGATGATGAAAGCGCACGCGGCCATAGCTCGCGAACCCGAACAGCGCGCGCTCAAGCAGGGTTTCGTGAGCGGGCTTTGTCCACTTTGGCAGCGCCTTGGTGACATCGAGCGCGGCTTCCGTGTTTTCGGTTCGGTCGGACTCCGCGTTGTACCGGAGCGTCAGACGCCGGGTTAGCGTGACCGCCAATGCCAAGCGCGCTGCGCCTTCGGCGGCGCGCTCGGGCGACAATTCGGCCTTCTCTTTTCTATCAGCACGGGGCAGGAGCTTCGTCGCCACGTTGCTTGCGACTTGTTCCCGATGAGAGCGAATGCGGTGATGCTGTTTCCAGTCGGCGCACAATTCGATCAGGTCTTGCGGTCGCTGCGCGAATTCTTCCGCGTCTCGCCTATCAATGTCTGCCATCAGGGCGTCAGGGTCGGACACGCCTTCAATGACGGCCATCTGCCTGATCTGATCTTTCGACAGCGGCATCAAACTAACGTTGCGCCACGCCTTGGGCTCGCCACTATCCAGCTTGTGCCGGTCGCGGCTCATCGCGATATCGGCGAATTCATCCGCGCTGCCCGCGGCTTCCGCCGAATGTGGCATAGGCAGGTGTCGCTCAATAAGCTGTCTGTCGATTGGAACCGGGCGGGTTGTGATGACGATCCGGGCGCGCCCAAGCTGGCCCTTGAGCGCTTTGCTCAGACGTAGAAGAGCCTGCCCAAACGAACCTTGGCTAAGCGCCAGCTCATCGTAGGAATCGAGGAAGAGGGTTGCCACATCAGATTGAGCCTTGAGCCAGTTGTCGAACCGCTCTTCTTCCTCGGGAGTGAGCATGGCCCGCAATTCCTCACGCGCGAGCGTCGCGAGGTCGAGATAAAAGGCGGGCTCTCCACTGCCCCAGAGAATCTGTTGGCGGGCACGGCACTCGTAGGTCTTGCCCACCCCAGCCTCGGACATGATGAGGGCACGCCACGACTTCAACAGGCCGTCCCAGCCGAGATCGCCGGAGAAGCCGTGCCGAGCCAGAACTGAGGCCCGTTCGGCGTCGGCGATCTCCTCGTCGGACAGATCGCGGAAGGTTCGTGCAATGGAAGGCGGTTTGTTGCTCATACCGATTTTCGCAAAAGGGACGCGGTCTTGGGACACGTCGAACCGTTTGCAGGCACCGGGTCGGACGATTCGCTTGCGACCAAGGCTAGCGGCGCGTGCCCGGATGAGTCGAGCGCCGTCTAGTCCCAAAATTGTGCCAAAAAACCGCACCCGCGTAGGCGGGCTTACATTTGGCTATTATCCAGCCATCTTGCGGAGTTCGGTTGGATGCAACGGTCCTACTTCACCTGGCAATCCACCGACGTCCTGCCGACGCGCTTGATCGTCGCCTGCCCGCCCTTCTTCATGCGGAAAACCGTACCATCCTTCGAAAAGCGCTGGCTGGTCAGCGAGAAGCGCTTGGGTAGTTGCATCGACTTGCCGTCGAACTGCAGGAATGCGGCCTTGGTTTCCGGGTAGAACGCGACCTCGAAGTTCGCGCCGTCGTTTACATTCGGAGTGGTAGTAGGTCTGCGACTGCCCGGCTGTGCTATCAGCCGCGAGCATCGCAAGCGTCAGGACAAAGCGTTTCATTCCTTCAGCCCCCATCAGGCTGCTGAAAGAGTCCCGATGTTCTGGATTCCGGGCCCGCCGCTTCGCGGCGTCCCGGAATGACCGTGTGATAGTTTTCAGGCCCGTAGATGGGGTAACGGGCTAATCCGATCGGAGTGGCATTGGGGGCCGGGGGATTGGCGCGTGAGAGTCTGGAGAGTTTGTGGATGCGGAGGGCTGCTGGACCTGGGCCGCTGCACGGGCCGGTTCAGGCGGCGTTGCACTCGGCGTTGCACTCGATGCGGGCTTCCTCGGCGTCGCAGCGCGTGGCGGCGGTGGCAAGGGCGGCTGCCTGACAGCTTTCTCTTTTGCCTGGACCTCGGCAAGTTTACGCGTCGTCTCCTCCTGCTTGTCGGCCAGCTGCTGCACCAATGCGCGCAGCGTTGCGAGCTCATGCACGGCCGCGTCTAGACGTTGATTCAACTGCTCGGTCGAGACCGTCTCGGTGGAGCTGGGGCTCACACCGATGGACGGCGCCTCCTGCGCTGCGGCTTTGGACGAGTCTTCCGTCGCGGCATTGGCCTCCTCAACTTTTGCCAGCGGCGGAGCGGGCTGGGATGGTGGCTGCTCCGGCACGACATCCTGGATGTCGGCCGCTGCCCGACTTGCGTCCGCATCAAGGTAACGGTGGCCCGCCGCTCCCGCTGCAATGATGATCAGGGCACCGAAAAAAACGCAGATACGAACGCGATCACCAGACCACGGTTTGCGTGGTTGCCTTGTCCTGGCGAGAAGCCGCAATTCCTCAACGGGTACGACCGGCTCATTCAGATTGCCGCTGTTGCCGATCGGCTTGCTGGCGTCGCCAACCGGCCGTTTTTGCGGGGGCTCATCCGACTGCACGAAAATCGAGGGCGGAACCTTGTTCGCAGGCAGATCCTGGCTGCTTGTCTCAGGAGCAAGCTTGGGAGCAAGCTTGCCGGGCGGTCGTGCAACCAACAGCGGGACATTCATAACGCCTCCCCGTTCTGGAGATTTTTTGTTCGAGCCATCGCGACCATGGCTGGTGGTTTGCTTCGCTTCCGCGAAGTGCGCTTGTCTCGACCAGATGCAAGGAAGCCCAGGGCTCCTCCGCCTGGATTCAATGGGGGCGGCGCGGCGCCGCGTTGGCGCAAATATGAAATTCTCGCGTCACGTGACAGCAACGCTGATGCAGCGGAAACCGCACAGGACCGCTCCGGTCAGCCGGTGCGCGCCCGGTATCATTTGAGGGTCTCCCCCAAACCATACGAGATTGCCCAAGCTCGCCCGGAAAAGCGCCGAAACCCGGATCGCGCGACTGAGTTGCACCAGGGATCAAGTGCGGCCGGGTCGGTTAGCCTTTGGCAAAGTTCCGGGTCGGCATCCTGGAATGACCGCGGAGAGTTTTTCAGCAACCCCAGCGCTTGTTGCGCTCTGATCGCAGCGGCGTGTGAACGACAGCGGCGCGCGCTGCGCGGGAGCTCGCGAATCCAGAAAGGCAGAAAACCCCGATGTGTCTGGATTCCGGGCCCGCCGCTTCGCGGCGTCCCGGAATGACCGCGTGCGAATTTTCAGCAAACTGCTATCCAGGACGCCGTCGCACGGCTTACGAACCGACGCTATTCGTCCCTCACGGCAACGCCCCTTCAGCGGGCTTTCGCGACTCGCTTTGCGGCACCGGCTCTAGTTCGCCGCGTCGCCCGCGATCCAGGGACCGGTTTGAAAGCGTCGCTCAGATGTTGCAGCCGCAGTGCCGGCCGCCTGGGCAAACGGACGACCAGATCCAACTCGCCGCCGATCGCCTGCACGTAGCTTCGCAGCGTCGAAAGATACATGTCGGTTTGCTGCTCAATCTTCGACACAGAGGGCTGCTTGATCTTCAGCGCACTGGCGACGTCGGCCTGCGCCTTGCCCGCGACACGCCGAAGCTCGCGCAAGCTCTCGATCTCCGCTTTCATCTCGCGATAGCGTGCGTCGACCAGCGCCGGCGATCGGCCGGCAGGTCGGCGAGAACCTGGTTCAGGTTTCGGCCCATCTCACTTTTCCTTCTCCTTCCTTGTCCCAGCCTTCAGCAATTGCAAATGCGCCGAGAAGCAGCGCGTCCTGGTGCACCGGAGTCGGCGCTTCGTCCTAAGAAGTTTAATCCGTTGACGCATCACAGGAATTCAAGCGCGTACGACATTCCATCGATGGAATAAACCTTGACGATATTCCATAGACGGAATATATTGCGGCATGGGGCAGTGGAACGTCGAGTACACCGACGAATTCGGAGAATGGTGGAACGGGCTGACCGAGGATCAGCAGGAAGACTTCGCAGCGGTCGTCATGCTGCTGGAAGAGCACGGCCCGCAGCTTCCATTTCCTCATTCGTCAGGCATCAAAGGATCGAAGCACGCTCACATGCGCGAACTTCGCGTACAGAGCGGCGGCAAGCCGTTGCGGGGCTTCTATGCCTTTGATCCAAGGCGGACCGCAATCCTGCTGATTGGCGGCGACAAAACAGGAGAGGATCGTTTCTACAAGGAGATGATACCCGTCGCCGACAATCTCTATGACGACTATATCGCGGAACTGCGAAAGGAAGGGTTGCTCAAATGACCGGCCATCGTCCATTCAGTGAGCTGACCAAGAAGTTCTCGCCCGAGCGTAAAGCGCGATCGGCTGCCAAACTCAGCGTTCTCAAGGCGGCGATGCCGCTTGCCGAGCTGCGCCAGGCTCTAGAGCAGTCGCAGCAAGAGCTTGCCCGCGCGATGAAGGTCAATCAACCTGCTGTCGCCAAGCTCGAAAAGCGCGCGGATATGTATGTGAGCAATCTGCGTCGCTATATCGAGGCGCTCGGCGGCTCTCTTGAAATCACCGCACGCTTTCCGAACGGCGCAGTCAACATTACAAATTTCAGCGATCTAGGAACGCGAAGGGAGTCGAACTAAGTCCAATCGGTGGTGACGTCGACCGGCTCGGGCAGCGCCTGCAAGAGTTCGACAGGCAAGACCGCGGCTTGCGGCGGCTAACGATAGCGGGCCGCGCTACCGCACCTGGCAATCCACCGAGGTCCGGCCGGCGCGCTTGATCGTCGCCTGCCCGCCCTTCTTCATGCGGAACACCGTGCCGTCCTTCGAGAAGCGCTGGCTGGTCAGCGAGAAGCGCTTGGGCAGCCGCATCGACTTGCCGTCGAACTGCAGGAACGCGGCCTTGGTTTCGGGATAGAACCCGACCTCGAAGGTGGCGCCGTCCTTGCACTCGTAGTGGTAATAGGTCTGCGCCTGGGTGGATGCGGAGCCGGCCGCGAGTATCGCAAGCGTCAGGACGATACGCTTCATTTCTTTGCCCCTGCTGCCGAAGAAATCCGGGCCGATAGGGGTCGGGATCGGCTTTCGCCGACCCCGCCCTCCGAACCGTACGGGCGGTTTTCCCGCATACGGCTCTC
>JAIESC010000063.1 GCA_019746355.1 Xanthobacteraceae bacterium
GACTGGAGAGCCGTATGCGGGAAAACCGCACGTGCGGTTCGGAGGGCGGGGAGGCTAACACCTTCCCGACCCCTATCAAGCCAGCGTGACAGGTTCAAGACAGCGAAGCTGACGTGTTCCCCTCAGGTCCGAGCAGCGCGCGCCGGCAAAAGCTGCGACGGTCAGCGCGGCGGCGGCCGGGAGGGGGACGCGTCAGACATGGGAGCTTGAGACTTGGGAGCTTGAGGCTTGGAAGCTTGAGACTTGGGCGCTTGAGATCTGGGCGCTTGCGCCGCTCCGGAACCTATGCGTCCTCGCGAGACCAGGAAATACTTAAGAGCATAGCCGCCGTCCCACGCCGCCATCGGTTGATCGCAGGTCACGCAGTGGACGGCGCTCTCATGATGGCCGGGTTCGGGCTTGACCCGGATCAGCCGATATTCGGAGCCGCAGTGAGGGCAGGAACGGGTTTCGGCGGAACGGTCCATGCGAGAAGCCTCAAGCGGGAGCGTCGCCAGCACCACATCACATCGACTGTGCGACCGATTTGCGGCAAATCAAAACCGCCGGCGATTTTTCCGGCAGGCCGCGGGCATGCAAAGCGGTGGGCCAATGCCCCGATAAGTGGGACAGGCGCGCGGGACAGCGCGCGCATTATCGCGCGCACACCTAGAGAGAGCAGTGCCCCTCGCGCTGACGCGAAAGCGAGTGGCCGCAAAGCCGTGCCCGCGACGGTCGAACTGCGTTGCGCTCAATGCAGCATCCCGCCGCCCGCTGGAGCTTGCGGCAGCGGCGTGCCGGTCGGCGCGGGTGCCGGGATGCCAAGTTCCGGTGACGCCCGAGTCCAGCAGACCGCCCGGCGGCACGCTGTACGGCCCGTGCCGCTTCTTCCCAGGGCGCGTGGCGTCGCTCTGCGCATCGCGCGCGGCGTTGCCTTGCACGGAGGGAAGGGTGCCGCGCACCTTGCAGGCGCGGCGCGCGTCGTAGCAGGTCCTGAAGCACCAGGTCGCGCCGGGTCCCCAGTCGACACTGCAATTGAAGGTGCAGTCGACGTACTCCTGCTCGCAGTCGCGCGGTAGGATTTTTCCGAGAGCGCGAGCGGCGCGCATGCGAACAGCGCTGCGAAGATGAGCGACGTGCGGTTTTGCGTCATCACGATCCTCCCGATCTGACACAACAGCCTGAACCCGAACCGGTCGCCCCCGACGAGTTGCATTGGCATCCGAGCATAGCCGCGACCGCATGAACAGCCGCGCCTGTTCATGCGTCGCAGCCCGCGCGCGCGGGGTTCAAGCCCGATGCAGCAGGGAAGCATTTCCGACTTTTCAGCGCGGTTCCGCCTGCGCCGAGCAATGGAACCGGCGTTGTCGCGACAGCCTGCCGATGCTTCGCAATCCGTCCGCCACGAAATCACCCGTCACGTTGCGCCCCGCAACGCGAGCCGACTTCATCGCGATGTTCGGCAGGCCGCCGCAGCACCGTGTCCGCGCGCTTGCGGCCGAGATCGACGGCCGGCTCGTCGGCCTTGGCGGCTTTGCGCTGGTGACTCCCGGCGAAACCCACGCCTGTGGATTCTGGGTCTGCTTCATGCGCGCGAGCGATGAGCTTCGCGCCCGTCCGGTGGCGCTGCATCGCGCGGGACTTCGCATGATCCAGGAGGCGCGCAGGCTTCGCATCCGCCGGCTGGTCGCGCTTGCCGAGCCCGGCATCGAGGCGGCGGAGCGCTGGCTTCGCCGCTTCGGCTTTGTGGCGGCAGAGATCAACGGCGAAACCGTATGGGTCCTAGATCATGAGGTCATCTGAACATGGCTGATCCCGTCACCTCCGGCATCATGGCCGGGCTGTCGCTTGCAGGCTCCGCGGTCAGCGCCAATGGCACGCTGATGGGCGGCAAGGCCGCGGCCATCGCCGGCCAGAACGCGAAGAACGCCGCCGAGTTCACGGCGCTGCAGCAGGAGCAACAGGCCGGCGAGGCGCGCTCGGCCGCGCAGATCGCTTCGCAGGAGCGGCGGAGACAAACGCGTTATGCGCTCTCGACCTTGCGCGCCCGCGCCGCGGCCGATGGCGGCAGCGCCACCGACACCGGCGCGCTCAATCTCGCCGGCGGCATCGGCGAGCGCGGCGAGTTTGCCTCGCTGCTCGAGCTTGCCAAGGGCGAGAACACCGCGCGCGGGCAGGAGGACGCGGCGATGACGACGCGCCTGCAGGGCGACGCGGCGCTGTGGGAGGGCCTGCAGAAGCAGAAGGGCGCGCGGCTTGCCGCGCTCGGCACGCTGATCGGCGGCGCGGGCCAGGCGTTCCGCAGCTTCAACACCAAGGGGGCCTAGTCCATGGCGCAGCTTCCCGACGAAAATGTCGTCGCGCTTCCGCAGCTGGGCTCGCGGCGACCGGTCTCGTCGATTGACGTGAGCGGCTACGCGCGCGGCGCGGCGGCGATCGGCACCGGCGTCGAGGCGCTCGGCAAGGGCATCACGTCGGCGGTGAATGACCTGGCGGCGGTGCTGAACGCGCAGCGCGAATATGCCCGCGCCAACGCGACCCTCAATGCGGCGGCAATCAAGCGCGGCAACGAAATCGAAAAGGCAACCGACCCGGCCGGTTTGCCGGAGAAGGTGGCGACGCTCGGCGAGGATACCGAGATCGCGGTCCGGCAGATCAAGGATCCGCGCGCCCGGGAGCTGCTCATGCTCGCCGCGCGCGAGCAGGGAGCGCGGCTTGCCGGCATTGCGGCCACGCGGGCGTCTCATCTCGCGCGCGAGGCCAGCAAGGCGCAGGACGTCGCCACGCTGAACGCGTTGACCGAGGGCGCGATCCAGTCGTCGGACCCGACCGCCGTGCCGATGGCGATGCAAAGCGCAAGCGACGTCATCGACGGCTGGACCTGGATGGACCGCCGCGAGGCCGACACGGCGAAGGCGCTGTTCGCGCAGGACTTCGCGGTGCGCAGGTTCGACGCGCTGCCGCTCGCCGAGCGCCAGGCGGCGTTCGCCGGCAACGGCCGCTACGCCGAGCTCGTCGCCGCCATGCCGGACGGGACCCGAAAGCAGAAGCGGGCGGCAACGCAGCGCGAGTTCGATCAGGCGCGGGCGAAAGCCTCCTACGATGCGTTCGATGTCACCCGCCAGGCGCTGGATGATGCCGCCAACGGGCTGGTGCCGCTGCCGGCATGGGAGGGCATTGCAAACGATCCGGACCTGCAGCCGGCCGACAGGGACCGTGTCCGCGCGCTCTATGACACGGCGTCGGCCGAAGCCGGAAGCGTCGGGCGGTTCATGACCCGGCTCTGGGATTGGGATGCGGGGCCGTTCGATCCCTCTGACCCGGAAGAGCGCAAGAACGCCGACAAAGCGTTCGCCCTACTGGGCCGAGACGCGCTGGCCCTGCAGACGGTGGTGCCGCGGACCCGCATCCTGCCGGCGCGAGCAGCGATGCAGTTGCACAGCTCCATGATGTCCGACGATCCGAAGCGGGTTAAGGACGCGCTGACGATCTCCGCGAATCTCTACAGCGCTTATCCGAACATCTTCATCGGCAGCGACGGCCAGAGCGAATTCGAGAGCAACGCGGTGGCGTTCCGCCACTATGTCGACACGCTCGGCATGACCGCGGATGAGGCGGCGGCGCGCATCATCCGCGACCGGTCGCCCGAGCATCAGGCGCGCGTGCAGGTGCGGCTCAAGGCAGAGGACGTGGACGGCAGGATCAGGCGGAGACTGAGTGTCGGCGATCTGGCGGGCGAGTTCAGTCAGGTGTCGTGGAGCGAGCCGTTCGATCCGAACGTCGGGTTCGATCCGGCCACGCATAAGGAGTTGTTCGATCACTACACCGAACTGGTGAAGGACCGTTACCTGGAAACCGGCGACTTTGCGCTCGCGAAAATACAGGCGGCCGACCAGCTGAAGCGCATCTGGGGCGTGACACGGGTGAACGGTTCGCAGACCGTGATGCCGTATCCGCCCGAACGCGCGCCTGCCTATGACGGCATCG
The DNA here is from genome assembly GCA_019746355.1 of Xanthobacteraceae bacterium. Next base: position 3,967 of record JAIESC010000063.1, read on the forward strand.
AGAACGCCGCCGATCTGATCGCGGCCCATGCGGTTGAGACGATCAAGACGGGAACCGGGCAGGACGTGCCGCGCAGCTCCATCCGCCTGATGCCTGTCCCCGGAGTTACGGCCACGCAATACAAGTCCGGTCAGACGCCGTCGTATCTGCTGACGTGGGCCGACAAGCGCGGCAATACGCAGATGCTGCTTGACGGCAAGGCGTTCCAAGCGCCGCCGGATGCGTTGCGTGCGGCACAGGATGAGGCAAGGCAACGCGACCTTGAGCGCCGCGACGAAGCCTTCGATGCCGCACAGTCCAACGCGGCGGCCGTGGTGTGGGGTGGTTCCTGATGGCAATCGTCGACATCGAGTATCCCGGTCTCGCAACGCCCATCGATACGCCGAAGGGCTTTGCCGTCACCGCGGGCCAGGACGACATCGACCACGGCTCCGAAGGGCCGGGTGTCGGGCGGGTCGCCGGCGCTGCGTTTCGGCAGGGCAACGTGGTCGCCGCGGCAGCGTCACTCGAACGGATTCCGGACCACGTGGAGGATGGCTTCCGCACATGGGACGCGATCAAGGGCACCAAATATGCGCGCCACTGGCAGTCTTTCGTCGGCATCCGCAACTCGCGCGCGCTCGAAGTGATGAAGCGGCAGATCGATCGCGAGGAAGAAGACCGGCGTATTCTCAAAGCCGCGCCCTGGTACGTGTCGTTGCCGATGGAGCTTGCCGCCGGCGGCTCCGACCCTCTGAACTGGATCCCCGGCGGCACGTTCATTCGCGGCGTCAAAGGTGGCATCTCCATCGCGCGCTCGGCGATGAGCGTCGGAACGGCGGCTGGCGTCTCGACGACGGCGCAGGAGCTGGTGCTGCAGGGCCTGCAGCAGACCCGGCCGCTGTCGGAAAGTGTCACCAACATCGGCGCGTCGGTGTTCATCGCCGGACTCCTCGGCGCAGGCGGCGCGAAGCTTGCCAAGAACGCGGAGTTGAGGCGCGCCGTCACGGCGGTCGATCGCGAGCTGAACGGCTATCCCGCGGTCGCCACCGGCGAGGCGCGCTATACGGTTGCCGACAGCGGCAAGCGCTTTGTCACGCTCGATGACGGCAGCGACGTGTTCGGCAACATCACGCCGGCGATCGCGCGCGAAACGGGGCTCGATAGCGGCCCGATCCGGCTGGCGCAGGGCCAGGTTGACGCCCCACCGGCCCCCGCTCAAGGTCACACGCCGGGAGCAGCCCGCGATGCCGCCGCCGCGGCCGACGCCGCCGCGGGCCGCTCTGCCGCCCGTGAAGGTGGTATCAGCACCCCGGACAATGGCGTATCCTCCGCCCGTGGCGGCCGGACCAGCGAGGCGGAGGCCGCGCGCGCGGAGGGACGCCGGCAGGAAACAGGCACCGGACCAGGAGCCGACCATGCCGCCGGACGAGAAGGACAAGCCGCAGATCGAGCCGCCGGCCGTGCCGAGCCCGAACTTGAGCGCGGACCTGGGCTCGGACACGTCGCAAGCCGGGATGACTATGCAGGAGCTGGAGGCGTCCGACGCGATGCTGGTGAAGCGCCTGTTCCAGGCTTGGCCACCCATATGGCCGACCCGGGAGGAGCCTCGCCTGACGCGGCAGGAAGAAGCCGGATTGCCAGCGGCCCGACGGGACGGCCGTCCCGTGGACTCGAAGGAGCCCTTGGGAACCGACTTCAAGACGGACGAGGAGATAAACTCCTACGTGACCAGATGCCTGGGCGCGGCGGACAAGAAAATGACGGCGCGCAAGCAGGCATCGAAAGCCCGGCCACTGGAACCAAAAAAGAAATAACAGCCGACGGTCCGCCGCAAAAGCCGCCCGAACCGCCGGACGGCGCAAACTCCATCTCCAAATCCGAAGAGGCCGCCCCCCGGGCGGCCTCTTCGCATGAGGAACGTGCCCTCGGTCCGAACGAGGGACTCTTTACGCCCACGACCAAAGAGATTGCCGCTGCGCAGAACAGAATTGTCGACGGTCCGCCTGCATCCCATCCGAATGCCGGTCGCGACGCGGCCTCCTGGTCGCGCTTGGTGGCGCGCGTGTTCCCCTCGACCCGCGTGTCAATGGTGCCTGAAAGGTTTCTGCGCGATATCCACGGCAACGGTGCTGCTGAGACGCTCAAGCGCCTCACGCCGGCACAACTCGCCGCCGCCGATCAAGGTCTCGTGCGGGCCCGCGCATTCAGGGAGGCTTACACCAGCGGCGAAATGAGCGTGCTAAGGACCGGCAAGCTGGTCCTGTGGTCGTTTCTGTCGCGCAAGATGCAGCCTTACTTCCAGGAGAGCATGTTCATTGATGTGTTCAAGGGAATCGATGAGTGGATCGAAAGGGCGGCGGCTGGCCGCTTCACCGAGGTCGATTTATCGAACTATGAGAAATGGGCGCGATCAGTAGCACCGGGAGGGTCTCGTCGGCCCGGGGCCAGCGCGACACTCAATCTGATTGAGTTCGGGCAGCACTTTCTGATCAAAATGTCGAAACAGAATGTAGAAGGCGTGACGCATCTGCAGCGCCTTCACGAGATGCTGTCCGATCCAAACATGACCGGGCAACAGATCAGGCGCGAGTTCCTGACATTTGGTGGGGACTCGGGCGTCGGCAACAAGGCCATTTCGCTCACGCTGCTGATGGCCGGGCATACCGACGTCATGGTGCTGGATCGCGTTCAGATACGGGCGATGTTCGGCAGCGGCGTGAACGTCAATCACTATGCAGCTCTGCTCGCAGACGCGCGCGGACTCCTGATTTATGAAGCAATCGAGCGCGAACTGGCCGAGCGCATTAACAAAATCTACGCTGCCGCCGGCAGGCCTGACGGTGCGAGCATCGGGCGCTATCACTGGGAGACTTGGCAGGCACATTCCGGGCAGGAGGCATCGCACGAGACGGTTGCGGCGATCCTGCCGCGCGGCAACGCCAGCGCCAAAGCCCTTTCCGAAGTCAGGGGCAGGCAGGGCGAATTCAGCACTTATAGCCACGGGGCGACCTACGGGGTCGACGACGCCGGGGTGCCTTATTACACTTACCCGAAGTTATCCGGCGGAGTGCATGCTTTCTCGGTACCGGCGTTTCGCGAGTTCTTGGACGAAATCAGGAAGCCGTCGTCGCGTGTTGTGAAGCCCGGTTTCAAGATTACGAAGGATGGAGATCTCAATGTCCCCTGGATCGAACGACAAGGACAAGGCATCGACCGACAAAAACTCGACGAAACCGCAAGCCGACTCGCAGATCTCCAAGGAGATGTCGGAGGACGAATTTCTAAAAATCTTGCTCACGACCCGATGGCCGGCCGATTTGACGGAAGATTCCCCGCTGGAGGCCGAGGAGGAGGCTCCTCCGGGACCGCCATCGCCGACACAAAAGAAGTAAGCCAAGCTGGCTTACCACAGAAACCAACAACCTCGATCTCCGACCCCAACAAGGCCGCTGACCAGGCGGCCTTGTTGCATCCGGAGCAAGCCAGCCCCTCCGGCGATCCACCAAAGCCCGGCGGCAGCGACGGCAAAGTGCGCAGCGTGGCCGCGGCAGGCTTGGCCTCGACCGGCCTTGCGGCGGCAAGCGTGGACGGTGGCGACAACGCTGACGACAACGCGACCGTTCCACGCGCAGCCCGCGCATCGCAGAACCAGCTCAAGCGGCTCATGCAAAGCCCGAGCGCTGCTGTGCGCGAGGCGGCTTCGCGACTGTTCGACGATCCGCGCAGTCTGAAGAAGCGCTTCGAAGAGGTCGGATTCGACGTCTCCGCCGAAACACTGATGAAGGACTGGAACGGCGGGCTCACCCGCGCCCTTAGAGGCACGCGCGACGCATTCGCCGAGCACTGGAAGGCAGCCGGCGCGCTCGATCAGCGCGAGTTCAACGAGGCGGTAGGCCACGCCCTGCGCAACAATGACGAGGCGGACGATCCGCAGGTGGTGCGCGCGGCCAAGCTCTGGCGTGCGCAGGTGTTGGGGCCGATCACCGACGCGGCGGTCAAAGCAGGGCTTCTGCCCGATGATGTCGATCCGGCGACGGCCGGCTCTTATTTCTCGCGCACGTGGAGCCGCGGCAAGCTGTTCGCGATGGAGCGCGAGTTCAAGGAGACTGTCGCGCAATACGCCGCTGAACGGATGGCGCGGGAACAATCGACGGGCGGGAGAGCCGATGCCCGCACGAGCGCGCGCGAGATCGCCGACGATCTGTTCGACATGCTCACCGGGCGCAACGAGGCGAACCCTCATCGCCGCTTCCACATTCCCGACGCGCTCGCCGCGTCGTTCCTCGAGGACAATGTCGAACTGATCGGCCGCCGCCTAGTGCGCCGCATCGGGGCCGACCTCGAGCTTGCACGGAAATTCGGCACGCCGGATATGGTCGGGACGCTCGAGCAAGTCCGCGCCGGATATGCAGGACTGCGTGCACAAGCCATGGACGACAACGAGCGGCAAGCACTCGCGCGCGCCGAGCGGCACGACATCGCCGATCTCGAATCTACGCGCGATCTCATCCGCGGCGCGCGGATCGACAGCCCCATTGAGCGCAACTATGCACGGATCGTGCGCACGGCCGAACGCCTCGACGCCGCCCGCGCGGCGGGCGAGGTCGGTCTGCCGTCCCTGTCCGATGCGGTCCGCCCGGCAATGGTGCAGGGGCTTTCCACCTATATGCAGACGGTCGACCGCCTCGCGGCGGACCTGGACGCTGTGCCGATTTCCCCCGGCGAGGCGGAGCTTGCGAGACAGGTCGCTGACCGGGTGTTGGCACATCGCCTCTCATCACTGACCGAGATCGACGATCCTTATGCGTCACAGACGCCCGCCGATGCGTTTCTCCGGAAGATGACGGACACGGGCGCGCATGAAAACGGCGTTCGCATCTTCGCCGACATGCAGAAGTCGTTCGCGGCGGTGATGGTGCAGGACCGCATCTTGAAAGCGGTTCAGGAGCGCGCCGGTGTGGATGGGATTGGCGAGCATGCAGCCGCGCGCATCGCCGCACAATTGGAAAAGCACGGCGAGGAGATCGAGGGCATCCGCGTCGCCAACACGCAGGCCTGGGACAGGGACGACGCAACTGCAGCGGCGCTGCGCGCCTTCCGCGCCGCCGTGAACAAAGACATATTCGGCTTCATCGCCCAGGACACGCCGACCGGGGCGGCGATGCTGGCGTTGAAAAATTTCGCGCTCGCCTCCTACCAGCGGCTCCTTCTGCGCGGCCTCGATCCAAAAGCCGAGCGTTTCGTCGGCGGGCTCATCGCCATGACGGCAATGGGCATGTTCGTCGCCTGGACGGCGTCGCCCGACGTCGCCTCGGACGCGGAGCGCTGGATCGGCGAGGGCTTCGAGCGCTCGGGCATCATGGCGGTGCAGCTGGAATTGTCCGACGCCTTCGAGAAGGCGACCGGCTTCGATCCGCTCGGGCCGGTCAAGAGTCCGCAGACCGGCACGCGGCTCCTTCCCTTCAACGCCTATCCCGGCATCCGGGCGATGGTCGGCTACGCGCTTCGGGCGCATAACTAAAAGGACATCAAGCATGACGAACACCGACCGCCGCTACGGCGTGAGCGATGCATTGGCGTGGAAGGCTCCGGTGCGGGCGGCCACGACCGGCAACATCGTGCTTTCGGGCGCGCAGACCATCGACGGCGTGGCCTGCGTCGAAGGCGACCGCGTGCTCGCCTGGCAGCAGGCGGCCGGCCGCGAGAACGGCATCTATGTCGTCAGCACCGGCAACTGGCGGCGGTCGGCTGATGCCGACGGCCCGCGCGATCTGGCGACCGGCACCATGCTCTTGGTCACCGCCGGCGCGAGCTATCAATGGGCGATCTTCCAGCTTGTGACGGCCGGCGACATCGCGATCGACGACACGGCGCTGACGTTCCAGGTGCTGTCGGTCGCGGTGACCGCGAATTTCCGCGCAACGTCGGCCACGAGCCTTGCGGTCTCCGTGGCGCAGAAGACGTTTGTGGTGCAGGCGAACCGCGCGTTCACCGCGGGTGACTACGTGATCGTGAAGTCCGAGGCCAACGCCAACAACTTTATGGTCGGACAGGTGGTGTCCTATACCGGCACCACCCTCGTGGTGGACGTCGAGGCGATCGGCGGCACAGGCACCCATGCCGACTGGTCGATCGCCATCTCGGGCTCGCCGGGGGCGCGGGGCCCGCAAGGGCTGCAGGGCCCGGCCGTGCCGGTGAGCGGCATTGCCGATGTGCCCGGGCTGCAGGCGGCGCTCGATGCGAAACTCGACGACAGCCAGGCCGGAGCCGTTGGTTTGAGCGTGCTGGCCGCCACCACGCAGGCAGGCGGGCGTTCGGCGATCAATGCAGCCAGCAACAGCGACATCGCCCTTCTCAGTCGCCGCTGCGTGCGCATGTTCAACCGTACTGCGACGATGGGTATGGCGTATCACCCTGCTTTCATCATGGGCGATGGCACCGTCACCGTCACGGGCCAGCTGATGCCAAGCCTCGCCCAGGGCGCGAACGTGCAGGGCAACCTGCTCCCCACCGTCGTCATGCTGCCGGAGGGTCTGCTGGGCACTCCGGTCGACGTTATTGTCACGACGGGTGCGATTTACGTTCTCACTGACCAGGGTGACGTGTGCGCCGCAGGCAACAATCCAAGCGGCCAATTGGGCGATAATACGATTGTCGACAGACCGGTTGCCACGCTCCTCAATGCCAGCGACATCACGCCTCGCTCGGCCGGGGGCGCAAGCCGGGCCGTCACCAAAATCGAGACGACGTGTACGTTCGCGCACTCGACCACCCTGCCGACGGCGCAGACGACATTCTTTGTTTGCGCGGATGGTTCTCTCTGGGCCACCGGGTACGGCGGAGCCGGCACCGGTATCCTCGCCGGCGGCAACCTGGGCGCGAACGCCTCGATACCCACGCGCTGCCTCAAGATTGCAAACAGCACGGCGCAAGCGGCCGCTCAGGGGACGAACTCAGCCAGCGCCCAGACGCCGTCCGTAGCCAACAAGACCTTTACCGTCGCCGCCGGCAAGACGTGGGTCGCTGGTGATCGGATCTTCATCTACTCACACGCGAGCACCGCCGTCTGGATGTTCGGCTCTGTCACCAGCTACTCCGGCACCACGCTGATCGTGAACGTCGCCGCCATCGGCACGGCGACGGCAAGCAGCGACTGGATCATCTCCGAGCTGGTGAATGACGCGGCAAATGTCTACGCCAGCGGCGGCGTCTCTTCGAGCGTTGGCTACATCACGACATCGGGCAAGGCTCGTTTCGCCGGCCGGCTGCAGAGCGGCATGCACGGCCTCTGCGCAACCGGCCCCGGCAGCGGAACGGCCAACGCCAACTTCCCGGCATTCCGCCTGCCCAAGACGACAAGCGATGATGCGAGCTCGCAGCTTCCCGACAACTATGTCTGCACCAAGATCGTGACGGGTGCCGGTCAGTTTAGCGACCTCGGGAGCGTTTGCATTCTCTGTTCTGACAAGAACGGCTATATGGCAGGGTCCGGCGCGTCTGGCGCGAACGGCGACGGCACGACGGCGAACGCGCCGAACTTCAAGAAGATCGGCAGCGGGACGGGAATGGCCGCAACGATTGCCGGACACGTCGACGACGTGTGGTGTGTCAGCGGCACCAGCCCAGGCTACATCGCGCAGCTCGACAGCGCGACAAATCAGGTGGTGTGCTGGGGGTATGGCGCGGCTCTGACCCTGCCTGGCACCCCCGGCACGAACAACCCAACGCCGGTTGTCGCGGCAGCTCCGTTCAACGGGAGCAAACGCATCAGCAAGATGACGCTCGGTGGACACGTCCAGACGTCCGAGCGCGAGGTGGTCGCTGCGCTGACGACGGATAACCTCGTCTACAGCTGGGGCACGTATGCGTTTCAGGGCGGGCTGGCCCCGGCCCAGACCGCAACCCCGACCAAGGTGACGGATCCGTACAAGGGCGCGGTTGCCATCAGCGACGTTAAGGTGGGCGGATACTCCACCGTCGTCGGCACCCACATACTCTATGCGAACGGCGAGGTGTGGAGCTTCAACAACAACACCTACACCAACGGCGAGCTCGGCATCGGCAGTGCGAACGGCCCGTATATGCCGGTTCGCATGCGGTTCTGATCCGCGCGCCGTCATCACCCAAGAGCCTCAGTCCGACGCCCCCGCGGCGTCTTTTTTATTGGAGCAAACCATGAGCGCACGTGTCGTCCATGCGGACGATCCCAAGTACCTGAAAGCTGCGTTCTCGGCCCTCGGTCTCTCCGAGATCGCGGGCGAGGAGGACGAACCGCAGATCCTGGCGATGTACGCCGCCTGCGGGCACGCGGAGGTCCGGCACGACGAGATCGCCTGGTGCGCAGCCTATGTCGGCTGGGCGCTGCATCGCGGCGGGCTGCCGAACACCGGCTCGCTGCTGGCGATCTCGTATGCGCATTACCCCGGCCGGAGGTTTACCAAGGACGAGACCGTCCCGCGCGGCGCGATCTGCGTTTGGCCGCGCACGGGTGGCAACCATGTCAACTTCGCGCTCGTCGATCTCGGCGACACCCTCCTTTGCATCGGCGGCAACCAGGGCAACGGCCGGGGCGGCGGCGTCACGATCGCGAAATATGCCAAGGACGGGCTCAAGGTCGCGGTGCTGCCGAAGACAGTGGCGGTCCCGAAGGGGATGCCGCCGAAGCTAAGGCCCGAGCCGAGATCCGGGCGAAGACACGAGCCAAACCCCGAGCCAAGACACGCGCCCCAATCCACGTCCGCGCCAAAGCCGCCCCTCGAAGCGCCCGCGCCGATGAAGGAGAAGAAGACCGGCGTGTCCGAGGGCGCGACGGTCGGCGCAGGTCTCGGCGTCCTCGGCATCCTGTCGCAGCTGTGGGAGGCGATCGCGCAAGCGCCGGAGCACCTGCTCGATGTCATGGTCCGCGCCGCGCAGAAGCCGCAGTTCTGGATGTTCGCCGCGGTCATAGGCATCGCGGTCTTCATCTTTTGGCAGCGCCACCAGATGAAGCAGGAGGCGTGACGTGCCGCGCCTGCTCGATCTCTGGCTGCCGCTGCATACCCTGCTGCCGATCATCCGCGACTATGCCGCGGCACTCGCGCTCATCGCCACGGCGGCTGGCGTTGCGTTCGTCGCGCCCAGCCTCCGCGTCAAGCTTGCCGCCGTGCTCGCGGCCGTTTGCATCATCGCCACCACCATCGCCTACAGCGTGGGCCTAAAGAGAGGATCGGATCGTGTCAAAGCTGACTGGGACTGGACGCTTGAGCTCGAGCATCGTGAGGGCGAGGCGGCGCGTGCTGCGGCTGAGCGCGCTGTGCGCGTTGAGCCTGCTGACAGCGGCGTGCTGGCAGACGACCCGTGGAACCGCGACGCGCAGCCTCCTGCCCGCGGCCGAGCGCAAGGCGGCTGAGAGCCGCGCGCGCTGCTCGGGCTGGCGCGGCATCAGCTATTCGGCGAAGGCCGATACGCCGCAGACCGTGGGCGAAATCCGCACTCACAATGAAGCTGGACGGCGCAAGGGCTGCACGCAGTTCGTCCGGCCACTGGGCGGGAAAGGCGGGGCATAATGGAAAATTTCTTCACCTGGAGCCAGCTCGGGACCACCGCGAGCGTCCTGATCGGCATCCTGGGCCTCGGCTTCGGCTTCTGGAAGCAGCGCAGTGCCGATCTCCGGGGATTGCACAAGAAGATCGAGGCGGTGAAGGACTTGCTCACGGCTGCGCTCAACGAGTTCAAGGTCGAGGTGGCGCGCGAGCATCCGACCGCCAAGGCGCTGGCGGCGAGCGAGGAGCGGCTGACCAGCGCCATCAACAAGCTCACCGAGCGGATCGACCGCTGGCTCGAGCGGCATCCGTGAGCGGCAAGGCGCGTAAGGCACACAGCGCGCGTTGCCGGCGAGGAACAACCAGTCTGCCCGCCGCCGGACGCGGTCAGGGCCCCGGCCACAGCTCCGCCTGCTGCTTGACCGGATTGGGAATGGCCACGTGAATGGCCGCCTCGGTCAGCGTGTTGATGACCAGCTTCTCCTGGGTCACGGCCTTCACGCCGTATCTCTGCAGCGGCATGCCGCTCAGGATCCCGTGCGCGGTCACCGCCGCGTTCTCGAACATCTCGATAAAGTTCGGTCCCATCGACATCAGGCCGCCGCCCTGCCTTGCGACATACTCGCGAAATGCGAACATCGTCGGCAGGCGTGCACCGGCCGGCCCGGCGATGGATTTCGCGTTGGCCGTGTCGATGATGACCTGCTGATACTCTGTGATCATCGGATCGGTGCAGACATAAAGCAGCTTTACGTCATTTGGCAGGGCGTTGATCGCGGGCTCGATCTGGCCGGGGTCGCGGATGTCCAGCCTTGGCAACACGTCGATCTGGTTGCCGTGGCCCGCGCCGTTGTTGCCGTAGATGTTGCTCGCCTCGGTAACGACGTTGGCGACGCCGAAGTTGCCGAGCAGGGCAACCTTCGGGTCAGGCCCCGGTCCATCGCGCAACATCTGCTTCAGGATGGAGAAGCGCTTGTTGGCGAGGTTCGGGTTCGCCTGTTCGTTCAGGCTGCCGTGGATGTTCGGCAGCGCCGGTAGCGGTCCCCCCGCGGATGCAAAAACAATCGGCTTGTCGGGAACGGCCAATGCGGCCTGTTTGACTGGTTCGGTGCCCGAGGTGACGATCACATCCACCTTCAGCGTGTAGGCGAAAACCTTGGCGAGCTGTTCGTACTGGTCGGAGAAACCGTACGCCCACATGTCGATCACCGAGACAGGCGCGCCGCCGATCGGACCAAGTCCGCTGAGCTTGGCCTTGAACGCGTTCAAATAGTCTTTCCAGACCGTGGGGTCGGTCGCGCCGAGAAAGCCGATCTTTTTTGCCATTTGCGCCTCCCTAAAAAATCGGAAATGGAGACTGATCAGAAAACAGCGACAGCGTCCGCCCTCGATGATCGGGCGTCAAGAGGTTCGGCGCACGGCGTCGAGATAGGATCAACTGCAACGAGTTAGGATCAACTGCAACGATCCCGATTTAAGCCGGGTGCGCCAGGAGGATGTTCAAGAGAACGACATTGGGCCTGAAACAAAACGCATTGTTGTCCGGACAGATGGTGTTAGCGGGACACCTGGCCGCGAATGGCAATGGCCTGCGCTACATATGAAATTGGTCCCGTCGGGTCCGCCGAAAGTCGTCCCCTCAGAGTAGCCTTCAATCGATCCACATCGGCGGGCGGCAAGTGTCGGTGGTTTTCCGGCGTTACGCTCGACCAGAAATCATCCAAGTCATCGAATTCCAGCGCAAGATCGATCACGCGGCTTTCGATGGCTTCAACCCGAGGAAGCGAACAGATCGGTCAGCGCCTCCGCGGTCCGCATCCGTGTTCACGGCCAATTGCGCTCGGCCACCCCGATTGAATGAACTGCATCCGCCAGTGGCCAATAGGGATGACCCTCCGCGCGCCAGGCGAGACGTATGCCGCAACCGTCCCGCCCTTGCGCACGACGCGGGTCATTTCCGGCATCGCCTTGCCCGGATCAGGAATGTACTGAATGACAAGGGCCATAACGGCGATGTCGAACGCGCCGTGGTCATACGGCAACGACATCGCACCGCCGTTGCAGTAATCAATCTGCTGCGCGCTCGATTTGCTTTTCGCAAATGCGATTTGACCTTCTGGAGGATCGACAGCGCTGATCGCACTTGGCGCGCCGCGTCGAGGAATAGGCTCGGTAAACGAGCCGGAGCCACAGCCCACATCAAGCCAACGAAGGCTTGATCCCGGCAGAAAACGTCCGCTTTGCCCTCAAGACCGAAATCGGATTCATGAGCAAACGTCCTGGGGCAGCGTCATGAGAGCTTGCGGCTTCGCGTAGAGCAGCCGCACGACAAATCTCACGTCTCAGCGAACCGTCGCGCGCGGTTGACCCGCGTAATCCGCCGCAGGCTTGGCCTTGACGGCCGCCGGGCCACTCGCGGTGTCGATGCTTGTGATGCGGGCGTTGAATCCGACAACGACGACGACTATGGCCGCCACAAGCGACACCAGCACGATCTTCAGATGCGTGGTGCTGCCGGCACGATGAAGCGTGGGGTGCATCGGATTTCTCCCTGCCATGACGATCGTCTTTGCGCGATCCTGGCCATGCCGTTCTGTCTGATGCGGGAAACTAGCCGGGCGCGCATCGCCGCTCCATTGAACACAAGGACGGCAGCGCTATGCCAAGCGATCACCGGACTAGACGTTGGTATAGACGCGGTAGGAGCTCACCCGCGCGTGTTGCCGATTCAATTTCGACAATCGTCCGCAAATTAGTGCGGCTGGCTCCGGGGAGAGAGCCAGCCGCGCGCGATCCTGGTCGGGTGGGGGAGGGGGGACCGGGGCCGCGTAGGTCCTTTCCTTAGTAGAGGCTGAAGGGGCGGATCGAGCCGGCGCTCGCGAACGTCTCGCGCGCCCGCGGTTCGATATGCGCAACAGCAGCGGGTTTCACATCGTGGCGTGGCCGGTCGGGCAGCACCACGACCTTGGCGCCGATGCTGACACGGTTGTAGAGGTCGATCACGTCCTCGTTGAGGAGGCGGATGCAGCCGCTCGACACATGCGTGCCGATCGTCTCCGGCGCGTTGGTGCCGTGGATGCGATAGATCGTGCCACCGAGATACATCGCCCGCGCGCCGAGCGGGTTCGCAGGTCCCCCGGCCATGAAGCGCGGCAGATAAGGCTGGCGCTGCAGCATCTCCTGCGGCGGGATCCAGTCCGGCCATTCCGACTTGCGCGAGATCGTCTGCACGCCGGACCAGGTGAAGCCGTCGCGGCCGACGCCGATGCCGTAGGCGATCGCCTTGCCACCGCCGAGCACGTAGTAGAGCCGCGTCGCCGGGGTATCGATGACGATGGTGCCGGGGGCTTCGCGCGTCGGATAGCTGACGATCTGCCGGCGCAGCTGCGCGGGCATCGCACGGGTTTCATCCATCGGCTGGTAAGTGTCGCGCTCCGGCATGACCTGCCGGAACACTTGCTGGGACACTTGCGGCCGCGGCGCGGCAAACCACGGCGCAAAGCCGAGCGGCTCGGCCGAGGCCGTGCCGGCAAGCAAGGTGCCCAGCGCGGTGACCGCGGTGGCTGCGGCGGCGTGGATAGAGAGACGTGCCATGACAGGCCCCCTGCGGCTGAACGCTCAGACCGACCGCACGACGCGGGTCGAAGGTGTGTAGTCGGCCGGCTCGCGGTGGGTGCCGATGCATTCGGTCGGATAGTTCGGCCACACCGCATCGGCGCAGCGAGAACCTTGCGAACGGATCGGCAGCCGGTCGCCCTTGAGCCCGCGCGGCCGTTCGGTCGTCGCGCTCGCGGGCGTCGAGGTCGAGACGGTGAAGAACGCCGTGTCGGTGACGACGATGGCGGCGAGCGCTGCGGCTACGGCGATCTTGATCATGGTCAGCTCCCCGTCGGAGTTCGTTCTTGACGGAGAGTCTTACGGGTGCGGCCGTTGCCGCTCCATTGTCCATGAGGTCAGCGCGATTATCGAAAGGGTCACCGCGTCTATCCGAAGGTTTAGGGGAAGCCCTGCCGCAAAGGGGTAACCCGCCAGAAAGCCAGCAATGACGCGGGAAATCAGGCGATCTTCTGCAGCGCGCGGTCGAGACAGACGATCAGGTTGGCTTCGCTGAACGGCTTGCTCATGAAGGAGACTGCGCCGGAGCGCATAGCGCGATCGCGCAGGCGGTCGTCCGGAAACGCCGTGACGAAGATCGTCGGAATGCGATGACCGGCGGCGGTCAGATGCTCCTGAAGCTCGAGGCCGTTGAGGCCCGGCATCTGCACGTCGGAGATCAGGCACGAGGTCTCGCGCAGCCGGTCGGATTTCAGAAACTCTTCGGCCGACGCAAACGTCGCGACCTGGTAGCCGAGCGAGCGGATCAGCGCCCTGGTGGCATTCCGCACGGCATCGTCGTCATCAACAATCGAAATCATAGGCATCTTCAGCTATGGATCAGTCCCGTCGCCCTTAACGAATATCGAGAGATTCGACCTATATCGCCACGATGCCTGCGTACGAATCCAATGCCTATAGGCTTAGACAAATTATACGCGGGTATAGACAGAATGCCGCAGCCTGGAACTTGGAATCGTCTCAGCTCAAACCAAGTTCCTGCGTCAAGGTTCCATCTGGTCGCGGCGCAGTGTGCAGCCGTGCGTCAGGCCACGCGTTCGATGCAACTCGCAATCACAAGTCGGATTTCCGAACTCAAGACTTCGGCTGCCCGAGCCCCAGCAGGTCCGCCATCCGCACGAGATCGGCGAGCGACTTCGCGCCCATCTTGCGCATGACGTTGCCGCGATGAACCTTGACCGTGATCTCGCTCACGCCGATCTCGGCGGCGATCTGCTTGTTCATCAGGCCGGACGTCACCAGCGGCATCACCTGCTGCTCGCGCATGGTCAGCGAGCGATAGGCCGACTGTAGCCCCGCCACCGCCGTGTTGTTGTCGCGGCGCGCGCGGTCGCGGTCGAGCCCGGCTTGCACCGCATCGAGCAGATCCTGGTCGCGGAACGGCTTGGACAGGAATTCGAGTGCGCCCGCCTTCATAGCGCGGACCGTCATCGGGATATCGCCGTGGCCGGTGATGAAGATGATCGGCAGGTGGATGTCGGCCCTGGCAAGCTCGGCCTGGAAGTCGAGCCCGCTGACGCCGGGAAGCCGCACGTCGAGCACAAGACAGCTCGGCGCGTCGGGAATCCGGCTCGCCAGAAATTCCGCCGGCGCGTTGAACGTCGAGACGCGCAACCCCACGGAACGCAGCAGCGTCTCCAGTGACTTGCGCACGCCGGCATCGTCGTCGATGACGAAGACCTGCGGTTCGCTCTCCGGCGCGGGTTTGGGCGTGATGGTCATGGCGGGCCTCACGCCGGCGCGACCGATGGAGAACTTGCGGATGCCGCGCCGCCGAGTGGCGCGACTGCGACACGAGGGGCCGGCGCGGCCATCATGAAAGTCCTCGCGCTGGCTGCTCGCCGGAGCGAACCGCAATCGGCACGGTGAAGCGGAACTCGGTGCCGTGCGGTTCCGCCGGCGCGGTCCAGAGCTCCCCGCCGTGCGCCCGCACGATGCTGCGGCAGATCGGCAGGCCCATGCCCATGCCGTTGCTCTTGGTCGTGAACAGCGGATCGAACACGCGCTTCCTGACCGCTTCGTCGATGCCGGTGCCGGAATCGCCGACCATGATGACGACATGCTCCGCGCCGTTCACGTGCGATCCGATGCGCAGGATGCGCGGGCGGCCGGTGACCGCACTCATGGCGTCCGCGCCGTTGATCACGAGGTTCATGATCACCTGCTGCAGCTGGACGCGGTCGCCGAGCACCCTCGGCACCTCGCGCGGCAGCGAAGTCTGCACCATGACGTTCCTGCCGCGCAGCGTGTTGTTGGTCAGGGCCAGCACCTCTCGGATCGCCTCGTTGATGTCGGTTGGGGCGTAGTCGGGCTTGCGGTTTCGGAGGAACGCGCGGATGCGGCCGATCACTTCGCTGGCGCGGGTTCCTTCCTCGATCACGCCTTCGAGCGCCTCCTTCGCCTCGGCCATCTCGGGGACCGGCCGGTCGAGCCAGCGCAGCGCGGCGTTGCCGTTGGCGATCACCGCGGCGAGCGGCTGGTTGACCTCGTGCGCGATCGAGGCGGCAAGCTCGCCCATGGCGGTGAGGCGGGCGACGCGCGCAAGCTCGGCCTGCGCCGTCTCGACCGCGGCTTGGGCGTTGACGCGCTCGGTCTGGTCCATCGTCACGCCGATCAGCTCGATCACCTCGCCACGCTCGTCGAGCACGGGCTGGCCGACGGTATGCAGGTGCTTGACGGTGCCGTCGCGCAGCACTGCACGGTAGGAGATGTCGTAAGGCTTCTTCTCGGCCACCGCGCGCGCGGCGGCTTCGTCGAAACCCGCGCGGTCATCCGGGTGGAGCAGCTCGCGGAACAGCTCGTGCGAGAGCTGCGTCGCAGGGGGAAGGTCGAAGATCTTCCATTCCTGCGGCGACCAGAACAGCTCGTTGCTCGGAATTTTTCGCGTCCAGGCGCCGGTGTTCGATAGCTTCTCGGCCTCGGCGAGATAGGTTGCGGTGCGGCGCAGCTCGCTTTCCGCCTTGTGGCGCGCGGTGATGTCGATCGCGGTCGAGAAATAGACCGGCGGGTTGTCGTCGTTGCCGGGGATGGTCGAGACGAACGAGTTGACCCAGACCGGCATGCCGCTCTTGTGGCGGAACCGCGTCACCACCTCGTAGGCGCTACGCTGACCGGAGCAAAGCGCGACAAAGCGGTCCTTGCCGGCGCTGCGGTCCTCCTCATAAAGCAACTCGGCCGGATCGAGGGCCAGCAGTTCTTCGGCGGTGTAGCCGAGCATGTTCTGCAGCGCCAGGTTGGTCGCCACGAACCTCATGCTGTGATCGACGAGGCTCACGCCGAGCGACGACATCTCGAACACCGAGCGCCAGCGCTGCTCGCTGGCGCGCAGTGCTGCTTCCGAACGCTTGCGCACCCAGAAGTCGCCAAGGATGCGGCCGAGCTGATCGACCGCGCCGAGGATGGTGCGGTCCGGCCGGCGCTTGTCGCGCGAATAGCATTCGAACACCGCGAGCACCTCGTCGCCGAGGATCACCGGAAACAGCAGCGCGGTCTTCAGGCCTGCATCGAGGGCGGGACGGAGCCGTGGAAACGGCGCGAAGCCCATGGCCGTCAGGCCCATGTCGACAAAGCTCAGGTCCTCGAACCAGGTCGCCGATTTCGTCTCCCACACCCGGCCTGGCAGGTCTTCGCCGAGCACGATCGGGGTCTCGGCACTGAGCTGCCGGAAGGCGGCGAAGTCGGAGGCGTTCCAGGTCGACGCGTTGGCACAGGCGAGGCGACCGCCCGCTGTGTCCGGATACCAGACCTGACCGAACTGCCAGCGCTGCGCGGTGCAGACCCGCTCGAGGCTTTTTTCCACCATCGCCGGCGTGGTCAGCGCCGCGCTTGCCGCCGAGCTCACGCTCACCAGAAGCTCCAGCGCCTGTTCGACCGAGCGGTGCAGCGCCTCGCGCTGCTCGGCCGCGGCTTTCCGCTCGTCGATGTCGACGCAGAGGCCGACCCATTCGCGGACCGCGCCGTCCGGTTCGAGCACGGCATTGCCGCGCACCTGATGCCAGACATAAACGCCGTTGCGGCGGCGGATGCGGTATTCGGTTTCGAACGGCGCAGTGTTCTCGACCGATCGCCGCCAGATTTCATTGGCGCGGTCGCGGTCGTAAGGATGCACGGCGTCGAGCCAGCCCGAGCCTTGCGTTTCCTCGTGCGACTGGCCTGTGAAGGCGCACCATTCCGGCGGCGCGATGAATCGTCCGTCCGCCGTCGCGGTCCACACCAGCGACGAGGTCGCGCTTACCAGCGCGCGGTAGCGCGCCTCGCTCGCAACCACCGCGGCCTGCGCGCGCTTTCGCTCGGTGATCTCTTCGGCGGCGACGTTGACGCCGAGCACGCGGCCGTCCCGCCCCTTCAGCGGATACCAGTTGGTCAGCCAGCAGCGGTCGGTCCCCACACGGTCGGCCCGCTGGCCGCTGATCTCGATGCCGGTGACCGGCTTGCCAGTCTTGACGATCGATTTCACCAGCGCTTCGACTTGGTCCGCGAGCTTCGGCACCATGTCGCGCACGGTGCTGCCGAGATGATCCTCGACCGAGATGCCGCAGATGTCGGTCAGCCGCCGGTTGATCTGCAGGTAGCGGCAGTCGGGCGAGAGAAACGCAAGCCCGATCGGCGCGGTGTCGTAGATGAAGCGAAGCTCGGGCGCGGCGGGCGTCACACTGGCTGCGGCATCCGCACGCGCGTGCTGGGCCGACAGCCGGCGCACCGGACGCGGGCGCGGCCGCGCGGCCTTTCGCAAGCCTCGCACTGCCTTTTTCCTGGCCATCGGCCCCACCAATGCTTCCGACGGTGCGCGAGCAAAGCATGCGCCGCACAACACCGAAAGGGTCGCGCGGCGGCGGATGCCTTCCCCGCATCCCCCGCCATACGCGGCAAGTGTCCCCGAAAAAGGGCGCTCCGTACATTGGACCTGAGGCCAATGGCCGAGGCTGCCGACCTAAACCCAAGGACAATAGCCGGCGGTCAAAACCTTGTGGGACGCTGCCCGGCCGGCTTTCGGGTGTTGGGGGGGGCCGGAACGTCTGTCCGCGCGCCGCTTGCGGGGCGTGTCATCCCGACATCGTCTGACATTGGAGAATGGCCCGATGCGCAAGCTGATTTTGGGACTGGCCCTCGCTGCGGCCATCACGCCCGGCACGAGCCAGGCGCAGATGACACTCGACATGACGCGGGTCACCTGTGCCGACTACCTCGCGATGCCGCCGGACCGCGCCGACATTTTCTCGGCCTGGATGAGCGGCTGGTTCAACCAGCGCTTCGGCTACGTGTCAGTCGGGATGAACGATTTCGAGCGCAACATTGCCAGCGTCAAGCAGTGGTGCACCATGAACCAGCAGCGCACCATCATCGCGGCGCTCGAGCAGTCGCCGCCGCAGCCTGGCCCGGCCGGTGCCCAGGTCAAGATCGACATGTCGCTGATCACCTGCAAGCAGTATCTCGCCGGCGACGCCAGGGCGCAGCAGATGATCGGCTACTGGATGAGCGGCTACTTTCGCGCCTCGAAGAACCAGCCGGTGTTCGACTTCCAGCGTTTCGCCAACAACAAGCGCGCGGTCGCCGACTACTGCAAGAAGCGCGGAGGCGAGACGCTGATGAGTGCGATCCAGAAGAGCGCGCGCTAGGCAGCCGGGCGCAGTCGATCCCTGGACTGGTGCAAGCCCTGATCCTGCGGCTGCAGGGAAGGTGCCTTTGCGTTCAAGACGCTGGCGCTCGGCGGCTATTGCGGCAACAGTGGACCGATTTCCGCCAGACAGGATCGGCTCTGGAAATGCGCATCGGCTGCGTCGACTTCGTCAGCAACACGTTTTTCCCGGCGACCGCCGCGGAAGAACTCGGTTTCTTCCGCGCAGAAGGTATCGACGCGCATGTCGAGCTGCTTCGAACCCTCGTGGCGTTTCCGGCGCTCCGTGACGGCGAGGTCGAGTTTCTCGCCGCTCCCGCGCATTCGGTGCTTCGCGCCTTTCCGGAGTGGAACGGCGCGAAGCTCGTCGTTGCGCTGGCCCAGGGCACGCCATGGCTGGTCGTGCTCCGAGCCGATGTGCCGGGTGCGCGCGGCGCCGTGTCGGCGCTGAAAGGGCTGCGGATCGCCGCAGCTCAGGGGCCGAACCTCGTGTTCCGCCAGTTTCTGGTCGAGCTTGGCCTGGAGCCCGGGCGCGATGTCGAGATCATCAGCCTGCCGGGCGGCGAGGACGCCGACGTCAATTTCGGCGTGATGGCGGCGCGCGCGCTCGAGGACGGTCTGATCGATGGCTTCTTCGCCAACGCCATGGGCGCGGAGGTGTCGATCCAAAGGAAGATCGGCCGAATCCACATCGACGCGCGGCGCGATGGCGCGCGCTATGCCGCCGCGAGCCGCTTTACCTTCGCGGCCCTGATCACCACCGATGACGTGATCGCGCGTCGGGGCAATGACGTCGCCGCTGTCGTCCGCGGCATCGTCAAGGCGCAAAAGGCGCTTCGTGCCGAGCCTGCGCGCGCGACCGAGGTCGGCCAGCGGCGGTTTCCGTCCGAGGAGGCCACACTGATCGCCTCGCTCGTTGCGCGCGACCTGCCGTTCTACGATTCGCGGATTACGGAGGAGGCCGCGGCCGGCGTCAACGCCTTGGCGCAGGGGCTCGGTCTGATCAAGGCACCGATCCCCTATGAGCGGATGGTGGCGGGCATGTTCCGCGATCTGTGGGCGCTGTGAACGGCGGGGCACCGACGCCTTAGTGCGGGATTGAAATGGCTCCCCGGGAGTGGGCTCGAACCACCGACCTGACGATTAACAGCCGTCTGCTCTACCGACTGAGCTACCGGGGAGTGATCCGCCTTCGCTGAAGCTGCAGCGCGACAGCCACCGTACGGTTGGCTTGTCGAGCCGAAGCTCCGCAGGAGCGAAGGCTGGAGCGGGCGGATGGATTCGAACCACCGTCGTCATCTGGGAAAGGTGCCGCTCTGCCGCTGAGCTACGCCCGCAACGATCGCAAGGCTAGCAGCCGCGAGATAAGCGCCTGTTAAAACGATCGTCAAAATGCAAATGAAACTTTCAGGACTCGGCAACCATACCGGTCATTCGGCTCGCCGCGCGGCGCAGTCGCCGGCCGTTCGATCGCGTCGCCGCCGGAATCGTGTTGTCCAGATCCGCGCGTTCAAAACAACAGGTAATAGGCAATCGCGCCGAGCATCCCCAGCAGCGCCAAACCCACATAGACCAGAACCGTCACCAGCACAGACGCCCTGCGAGGGCTGCGGTGATCGGGTCGCGCCAGCGCTTCGAGATGCGACTGTGCCAGCTCCGCTGACAGCTCTTCGACCGAGCCGGCCTGCTCCCAGGCGGGAGTGCCGGCCTTCCAGACATATTCCTGATGCCAGTAAGGCGACTGGCGCAGCGCGGCGACGAGCTGCGCGCGCGACACCGGGCCAAGTTGTTGACCGTCTCTCGTGTAGTACCAGCTGTCGGTCATGCCCCACCCGAAGCCGTTCGACGGCGAACGGCGCCAAAGTCCGGGAAATCCCGGCCTCCCGGCATCAGCGTACCGGGTCCGATCGGTCGTTTGGAAGAGGCCTGGCACGGACGGATTGAGGGCCATGGCGGGCCGCGAGCCCGCCTGAAGCCTGCTGCGAGGTCCGCCAGGCGTAGGCGGCTCTGGTCGATTTTGCCTATTCTGCGGTTTGTATTGATCGAGGGGGCCGTCGTGCGTTCCTTTTTTTCATTGCTCGCCTGCCTTGCTCTCGCCCTTGCAAATCCATCGGGTGCGGCTGCCGACCCGCGTATCGCCGACGTTGTAAAGATCGGAAAGCTGCGGATCGGCGTGTTCCCGTCATTCCAGTTCTCTCGCGATGCGGCCGGAAGGTCGCGCGGGCTCGCGCCCGATATTGCCAACGCGATGTCAAAACCGCTCGGCATCGACGTCGCTGTGGTCGAGCACCCGACGCCGCCGCAGGTCATCGCTTGCATGAAGTCGGGCGACTGCGACCTGGCCTTCATGCTGATCGATCCGGCGCGGGCGGCGGAGGTCAACTTTACGCCGGCCTTCGTGCGGTCCGATTTCACTTACCTGGTGCCGCCAGGCTCCGCGTTGCGCAGCGCGGCCGATGTTAACCGCCCGGGCGTCCGTGTGGCGGCGGTCCGTGGGCATGCCTCCACCATCGCGCTGATGCGGCTGCCCAAGCAAGCGCCGCCGGTTTATGCCGAGACCTATGACCCGAGATTCGAGTTGCTGCGGTCCGGCAACGCGGACGCCTTTGCATCGATCCGCGAGATGCTGATCCAGTATTCGGCGCAGTTGCCGGGCTCGCGGGTGCTCGACGACAGCTAGCAGACCAACCTTGCCGGCATCGCGGTTGCGAAGGAAAGGCGGAGCGGCCCGGCTACGTCAGCGAGTTCCTGGAGGGACTGAAGCGCTCCGGATCGTTGAAAAGATGGTCGACGACGATGGCCTGCGCGGCGTCGAACTCGCGACGGGTCGATAACCGCGAACCTGGATTTGATGCCGTAGCTGACGCGGCCGCCAACGGAGGCCGTCTCGTCAGGCTTTGCCCCGCTCGTACATCAGGCTTTGCCCGACTCGTTTAAGAGTGCCGGTGCGGGAATACTCCCGCCGCATGATAGCCTCCGCTCTTATCTCGGTGTCGCGATTGTTGACCGATGCCGCCATTCCGATCTGGGCTGGCTGGATTGGATTGGGGCCGGTTCTGTTTGTGCTTTATCGTTTGGTGATTGCGGCGTTCGTATACAGGTTGCCGTTCCGCATCTTGCGCGACGAAAAATCTATTTCAGGCTACCTCGCGGCAGTAGGTCTCGCATTCGTGACGACGTTGCCGCTTTCCGGGCTCGCCTTCGGTATCGGGTATGCCATCCGGTGGTGCTCGAACTAGTTGCCAAGGCACTTGAGGTCCCACCCGCGTATCCTCGGAGACGCGCATGCCGCTGCGTGCCGCGAGCGCCGGTCGTTGACAAGGTTGCCTTCTGGCCGTTCCCGTGTAGAACGACGTTTGGGTGTTCGCTGCATGCCGCAGTGACAGGTCAAGCGATGGTCGGGCCGCCACGCAGAAGGCGTGCGCCCAATGGATCAACGACAGTCAGCCGAAGACCTGCCGCGAGCCCTATTCCTTGCCGGGCGGGCCGCGAAAGTGCCAGTGGTGCCACTGCTTCTCGCCGCCGCGGTCATCTCAGGTGTCCTGTTCGCAAATCCGGCCGCGGCAGCATCGACGACCGGCGTCTACGCGGCGCAGCCCGTCTACCTGTTCGGCATCCCGATTGATTTCCTGCTGTTCGGCCTGACGCTGCTCGGCGTCGCGGTATTTCATTACAAGACGCTTGAGGTGGCACTGACCGGCCTTGCCGCCGTTACGGTCTACAAGCTCCTGTTCACGGGCTTCCGCCAGGGCGAGGGCTTCAACGGCCTCGTGCTGCAGCTGCACCACGAATGGGTCATCCTCGCCAACTTGTTCCTGCTGCTGATGGGCTTTGCCATCCTGTCGCGGCATTTCGAGAAAAGCCGGATTCCGGACGTGATGCCGGCGTTCCTGCCAAACGGTTGGGGCGGTGGACTTGCGCTGCTCGCCGTGGTGTTCGTGCTGTCGAGCTTCCTCGACAACATAGCTGCAGCGCTGATTGGCGGCACGATGGCGCGGCACGTGTTCAAGAGCAAAGTCCATATCGGCTATCTCGCCGCGATCGTCGCGGCCGCGAATGCCGGAGGATCGGGCAGCGTTGTCGGAGATACCACCACGACAATGATGTGGATCGACGGGATCAGTCCGATGCGCGTGATCGAAGCCTATGTTGCCGCGCTGGCGGGATTTCTGATCTACGGCATCCCCGCCGCGCTTGTGCAGCACCGGCATTCTCCGATCACCAGGGACGCGCCGCGCGGAGTGCAGATCGAATGGACCTATGTCGGCATCGTCGCCGCGATCCTGGCCATAGCCATCCTGGCCAATGTTATCGCCAACCTGAAGTTTCCGGCGATCCTCGATGTCGTGCCGGTGATCGGACTTGCCGTGTGGGTCGTCATTCTGGCGGCCGCCCCGCTGCGCCGGCCCGATTGGGCGATGATGCCCGAGACCCTCAAGGGCACGGTTTTCCTGTTGGCGCTGGTCACCAACGCATCGTTCATGCCGGTCGAGGAGCTGCCGGTTGCGTCGTGGCAGACTGCGCTCGGCCTCGGCATCCTGTCCGCGGTTTTCGACAACATTCCGCTCACCGCGCTGGCGCTGAAACAAGGCGGGTACGACTGGGGATTCCTGGCTTATACCGTCGGGTTCGGCGGATCGATGATCTGGTTCGGCTCGTCCGCCGGCGTCGCAATCTCGAACATGTATCCCGAAGCGAAATCGGTCGGACGCTGGCTGCGGCACGGCTGGTTTGTCGCCGTCGCGTATGTCCTGGGTTTCTTCGTGATGCTCGCCGTTGTCGGCTGGAAGCCCGACGCTCCGCACAAGAGGCGCGTTGAGCTGACCACCACGACGCACCAGCTGCCGTGCCTTCCGACCGGTTTGGATTTGCAAGGCTGATGTCCGCGGGCCGCAAGCGGGCATCCCGGGCTCTCTCCGGACGGCTGGCGTCCGCAATTCGCCGCCGCGCACCCGGCCAGGACTCAATTCGAGTTCTGGCGGATGTACATCTGCATGTCGGTCGGATTGTTGCCTAGGCCCTTGTTCAGCGGATAGGACTGGATGGCGTTGTTGACCCGGTCGCCGAAGGTGGTGATCGGCGGCGGATTGTAGGGCTGGACAATCGGCCCGGTTGCGGCCCCGACTGTCGCGCGAGACGGCGAGGGCACCGGCGGCGGAATGTAGGTGCTGCTGCCGCGTGGGATCGGCCGCGACGCCTGCTTGCCGGACCGCTCCAGACCGGCACGGTTCGCCTTCCTGCTGTCGGTGCTATAGCCCTTCATGATGATCGGAACGCCATAGGAGTCCACCTGGACTCCCAGGTCATGGCCGGCGTTGCTCTTCTTCGTCCGGGCCATCCCGGCATCGGCATGAGTGAGAATCAGCAGGGCGGCGAGTGCCGCCGTCAGAAGGGTGTTGCGGTGTGGATGCATGTGCGTGCCTCCAGGCAGACCCCTGCGATGGGCCAGACTATTGCGCGAAATACCAGCCCGGTATTGGGCCAAAGGGTAACGCGGCAAGGGTAACGCGCCTGGCCTTGGAATGACCTCCATGTGGTGTCCGCCTGGTCGACGGTCAATGACCATCAGGCGAACGTGACAGACGCTCAAGGTTTCAACGCCGAGGCCCTGGTCCAGTCCGGCGGCGTCTTTGCCCAGCGCTTGAGGAATTCGAGAAACCGCCGCGTCCGCTCCGGCAGGTGCTCGCGCGTCGGATAGACCACGTAAATGTCGAGCTCGAGCGGCTGGTAGGCGGGCAGCACCGCGGCGAGGCGCTTCGCCTTCAGGTCGTCGGACACCATGTAATAAGGGTGCATGGCGATGCCGTGGCCCAGGAGTGCCGCCTGCTTCAGCGCCTCGCCGAAGTTCGAAGCGACCGTGCCCTTCACCCGCACTGACACCTCGCCGGCCTTGCTGGAAAAGCGCCAGATGTTGGTCGGCGATTTCAGCGAGTGGACCAGGCAGTTGTGGCCTTCCAGGTCGGCCGGCGTCTTCGGCGTGCCGTTCCTTTGCAGATAGGCCTTCGAGGCCACCAGCACCTGCGGCGCTTTGGTCAGCGGCACGGCGATGTGGCCGGTGTCCTCCGGCGCGGGGCCGATGCGAAGCGACAGATCGAGCCCTTGGGTGATCAGGTTGGCGCTGCCGTCATCGAGCATCAGCACCACGCGGATCTCCGGATAGCGCTCGGCAAAGCGCGTGACGAGCGGCAGCAGATGATGCGTGCCGAACGACGGCGGCGTGCCGACCCGCACCACGCCGCGCGGCTTCTCGATCACCTCCCGCGCGCTCGAGCCGATCTCTTCGTAACCTTCGAGCAGAAGCTGGCCTTGCGCCAGCGCATGCGCGCCGGCTTCGGTCAGGCCGACATGCTTGGTGGTGCGGTTGAGAAGCTTTGCGCCGAGCGACTGCTCGAGCCAGGCGACGTGCTTGGTGGTCGCGGCCTTCGACATGCCGAGCCGCCGCGCCGCGCCGGTGAAGCTTCCGTCGCGCGCGACCTCGACGAACACCTCGATGCAGCGCAGGCGGTCCACGTTTCCTCTCGTTTCCGAAATCGAAACAGTAAGTTTAGCCCAAATGCCGTTGGCGGCGCACTTTATCCAGCCCAAACTGGTGCCCGTCCGCCGCCGAAAACAATAGCAACGCGGCCGGGACCAATGAAAGCACGACCGGGAGGAACGCGTGAAACAGATCGGCAAATATCGGGAGATGCGAAACGCGCTTTTTGGCGCGCTGTGCGCCGCAGCGATCGCGGGGCTTTCAACGAGCGCCGCGGCACAGTCGGTGGCCGACAAATTCCCCGACCGGCCGATCAAGATCATCGTGCCGTTCGCGCCGGGCGGCTCGACCGACATCATTGCCCGCATCATCGGCCAGAAGATGACCGAGCAATGGAGCCAGACCGTCGTGGTCGAGACGCGGCCGGGGGCGGCGACCGTGATCGGTACGCAGGCCGCGGTCAAATCCGACCCCGACGGCTACACTCTCCTTCTCACCGTCAGCAATCACGCCACCAATCCGTCGCTGAACGACAAGCTGCCTTATGACGGGCTCGCCGACTTCGAGTTCGTCAGCATGGTGACGAAGATCCCGATCATTCCCTACACCAGTCCGAAGTTCGAGCCGACCGACCTCAAGGGGCTGATCGCGCACGCCAAGGCCAAGCCAGGCACCATCAACTTCGGCTCGGCCGGGGCCGGCAGCATGACGCATCTCGTGGCCGAGATGCTGAAGCTGCAGGCCGGCATCGACATGCAGCACGTGGTCTATCGCGGCGGGACGCCGGCGATGAACGACGTGCTCGCCGGTCAGATCCCGATGACGTTCGGCACGGTGGTGCAGGCGCTGCCGCAGTACGAGGCGGGGCTGATGCGCGCGCTCGCGGTTACCGCCGAGCAGCGCTATCCGGCGATCCCGAAGGTGCCGACATTCAAGGAGCAGGGCATCGATCTCGTGGCGTCGGAATGGTACGTGATGCTCGCGCCGGCAAAGACACCGCGGCCGGTCGTCGACAAGCTCAACGCCGAGCTGCGCCGCATCTTCGCGATCCCCAACCTCGGCGACCGGATTGCCTCGATCCAGCTCGCGGGCTCGACGCCCGACGAGGCGCGCGAGTTCGTCAAGAGCGAAACCGCGCGCTGGGCCCCGGTGATCAAGAAGCTCGGGCTGAAGGCGGAGTAGGGCGCGCGGCGAGGATGAGCGGCGAGATCGGGGGCGCGTTTTGACCCAAAGCGGAGATAATGCCCCGAGTTAAACGGCGCTGGTGCCGGCCCCACACAAGCCGTCGATATATGACGGCCCATGCGGCACAAATTTCAGGAAAATTTCAGAATTTCGGCAGAACCCGGCGTTGCCCGCCCGCAGAGGCGTGGCTAGGACATTTGCAGAGCACCCAACTGCAACTGGGGCACGGGCTCCACGCTTGCAAACGGAGCGATTTTTGTTGGAGTGGGGTGAGGCGGAGTCTGTTGGTGCGCGGCTGCGCCGGAAATTTCTCCGTCCGCGTGATGACGGGCGCCCGTTACACCCGGCGCAGCGATTCCGCGTCCACCAGATCTTTTACAACGAAGATTCTTACGCGGCCTTGGACTCTGGATTCATCCCGCTCGACAATTCCCGGGACAGCAGGCCGGACTGGTACGAGTTCTGGGCGATCCTGCAATTCCTGCGATCGAATACGCTCGAAGCGAACGTCTGGTATGGATTTCTCTCGCCCCGATTCAAGGAGAAGGTCGGCCTTGATTCAGCGTCCGTGCTCCAGATGCTGGATACGATCCACCATTCGCATGATGTCGCGCTCCTCCCGGCCGCTGTGGACCAGATCATCTACTTCAGGAACGTGTTCGAGCAGGGTGAATTTTGTCATCCCAATCTCATCGGCCTGTCGAAGAAATTCGTCGCGCGGGCCGGAATTGACATCGATCTCGATACGCTGCTCTCGCACTCGGGCAACGCGTGCTTCTCGAATTTCATCGTCGCCAAAGCGCCGTACTGGGACGCGTGGCGGCAACTCGCCGAGGCGTTCTTTTCGTTCGCCGAAGATCCGGACAGCGAAACCGGAATGGAGTTGCGCAAGCCGACCTCGTACCTTCGCGGGCCTGCGCCCATGAAGGTGTTCATTCAGGAGCGGCTTTCGGCATTGGTTCTGGCCGCCGGAGATTTTCGCGTCTTCAGCCTGCCGCTGACGTTCTCCCTCAAGTGGCATCCATCGGCGTCCATCGAAGCCTTGACGAAGATGGACGACCTCAAACGCAAGATGTCAGCGGCGGCGTCGCCGGAGCTCGCCCTGGCGCTCGGCGAATTGCGGCAGCGCTTTAAGTTCGATCGCGGCGCGGGAATGGTGCTGCCGGCCGCACACCGCGGGTAAAATTGCGATCCCGGGCGGACGCGGGGCAGGCCTTCCAGCGGACATCGCACTTTGATCGCTTGCAGCGGCGGGTGAGCGGCGTACCCTTTTGCCGATTCCGCCAAGCCGCGAGCAAGGAGAACGGCAATATCTGAGTCAGGACACATGGCCACCACCCTGCAACTCGTTCTCGCCTCGCGGCGCGCGTTCGACAGGTTGCTCGTTTCGCTGGAGCGGACGAACCAGGCGATACGCCAGTCGGAAGAAGCGATCCGCAGGTCGGAGCTCTGCTGCGACCCCGGCCGCTGCTTTCACCCGAGCGGGAAATGGAGCGCTGGCGGGTCGCGAGGGAGATCGCCGAAGTCCTGCAAGGCGCGGGCTATATCTGCCAGCTCTCACACGCCGACGGAACGTCGAAATTAGCGCGACACTCCTGGTGTTGTTTGACGTAGGCCCTTGGTCCAATGCCGCCGGCCCGGCACAAGGACTATGTTCATGGGCATGCGCCTCTTGCCGGAGGTTCACATGCCACCAACGGATCGGTTCTGGACGTGGCTTGCGGTGTATGTCGCGGTGTCGCTCGGCAGCTACGCCGCCCTGCTGGCCATCATGATCGGCTGAGAGGCCCGTCACGGCGCTCCCTGTCTTCCCGTCCCTTGCGCCGTGGCGGGTTTGACCGAGCCTTGGCTTTGCTCGATCGCGAGCCGCACTTGAACGACCAAAGCCGGATGATCGGGCATGATGCCCGGACGACAACTGCCATCGCTTGACGATGAGTGCCTACACAGGAGGCTTGCTATGCGCGACGTTGTTCGTAAATCGGTGATCGCATGGACAACCGTGCTCACCTTCACAGCAGCCATGGTCGCAGTCCCAAGACCTGCCGAAGCGTACTGGCGCGGCGGCGGCTGGGGCTGGGGCCTCGCCGGGTTGGCGATTGGAGCCGGGCTCGCGTTCGCAGCCACCGCGCCTTACGCCTACGGCTACTATGGCGGTCCGTATGGCTACGGCTACCGTCCCTATGCCTACGGGTACGGCTATCCTTACGGCTATCGAACGGCCTACTACGGTTATCGCCCGGCTTATTATGGCGGCTACTATCCGTACTACCGGCGCGCTTACTACGGTGGTTACTATCCATACCGGCGCGCCTACTACGGATACGGCTACGGTCGGCCATTTGTCCGGGCCGCCTACCGTTACTGGTAGGAAGCCGCAGCAGCCGTTCTGAACCGCCCCGGGTTTGCCGGAGGCTCCACCTTCTCAGGAGTTGGAGCCTCCGGCAAACCCGGGGCGGTTCACTGCTTGGCATTTTGCCCGCTGCCATGGCGTAACGCTCTAGCAGTCCATTATCAGAGGTTGTCATGCCCGATCGGCTCGAAGTCGGCATCGTATCGCGAACGTTCTTCAACATGCCTTACTGGATTGCCATCCAGAAAGGTTTTTTCAGCGAAGAAGGTCTGGAAGCCGTCACTGAGATGTATGGAAATGCGTCTCAAGTGCCTCCCTTGCTCAGCGGCGCGTTGAAGGTCGTCTTCGGCACTCCCGAGTCAACCGTTCAAAACGCCGCCGACGGCGGACCGCTTCGGATCATCGCGGGCAACACCGGAAAGCTGACCCACGCACTGATCGCCAGGCCGAACTTCTCGCGCATCGAGGAGTTGAAGGGCGGAACCATTGGCATCCTAAACATGACGGAAGGCACGTTCTTCCAGATCAAGGAAATGCTCGCAGCGCACGGTCTTCGTTACCCCCAAGACTACAAAGTGAAGGAAACCGGAGGTGTACCCCCGCGGCACAAAGCCTTGCTAGAAGGCTCGATCGACGCCGGTTTGCAGTCTATTCCGTGGAACTATGTTGCCGAAGATGCCGGCTTGAAAAAGCTTGGCGACATCATCGACTACGTGCCGGATTGGCAGTTCGTTTCGATTAACGCCAACCGTGAATGGGCGACCGTCAACCGCCCAATCGTGGTGCGGTTCTTGCGCGCAATTATCCGCGCGACCGCTTGGTTCTATGCCAACAGAGGTGAGGCGGCCCGGATCGCTGAAATCGAGTTGCCAACCCCGATCCATCATGCAGAGCAGGCCTGGGACCACTATACGCGGTCTAATGCTTTGACCAAGGACGTTTCCGTCAATGCTGCAGGCCTGCAAAAGGTGATTGATACTCTGCTCGAGGCAAGACTTCTGAATACGACTGCTCCTCGCGAACTTGGCGCCTATGTCTCGGAGGAGTTTCTGCAAGAGGCCAGACGCACCGCTTAAGTTGGTAGTTGCCGCCGTAACCATAAGTGCGGCCAAATTACTTCGGTATTGAAGTGTTTATGCTTAGTGTACTAAGCTTACGAAAAGATGCCGGACAGGGAGGAAGCTGATGCGTGGGAGTTGGTTCGCGCGGGTGGCGGTTGCCGCTCTTGCGATGAGCGTTGTCGGAGTGCTGCCGGGGAACGCCCAAGGCGGCTATCCCAGCCAACCCGTTCGCTTTCTGGTGCCGTATGCCGCAGGCGGATTGCCCGACACGGTCGCTCGAATCGTGGCGCAGCGACTGACGGAGCGGCTCGGTCAGTCCGTGGTCGTGGAAAACCGCTCCGGCGCAAATGGTGGAGTCGCCGCGGCCGCGCTCGCATCGGCGCCTGCGGACGGCTACACGTTTCTGGTGACTGATGGTTCGATGCTGTCAGTGAACCCGCTTTTATTCAAGTCAGTGACGTACGACGCCAAAAAGGACTTCGAACCGGTTGCGCTGCTCGCCCGCGCGCCGTTGTTCCTCGCGGCGCATCCGAGCCTTCCGGCGAAGTCACTCAAGGAGTTCGTCGACTACGTGAAGGCAAATCCCAACCAGGTCGACTACGGTTCCTCGGGTGTCGGCAGCACGCACCATCTGACGATGGAAGCGATGAAGGCCGCTCTTAAACTGGAGATGACGCACGTGCCGTATCGCGGGACAGGGCAATCCGTCCCTGCATTGCTCGGCGGCCATGTGAAGGTGTTGTTCTCGGCATATCCGTCCCTCGCGGGCGCTACGCAAGACAACAAAGTTACGCTGCTAGCGACCAACGGTGCCCAGCGCTCGCCTCAGGCGCCAAACGTGCCGCCAATCGCCGACATGATCCCGGGCTTCGATTTCTCCGTCATGGTTGGAATCCTGGCGAGAGCCGGAACGCCCTCGACCGTTGTGGAAAGGATCGCCACTGAAGCCGTTGCAATCGTGAAGATGCCTGAGGTCGCCAAACAGTATGCCGCGGCCGGTATCGAACAGTCCTCGGCAGGATCCACGGAGTTCAAGCGAGAACTCGCGAGCGAGATGGAGCGCGTGGCCAAGGTGGTCCGGGACGCGCAGATCAAGGTCGAATAACGGTCATTAGAACATGAAGCGAAGAGTCCTTACTCGCGCCCCGTTCGCACACCGCCTCGTTCAAGGTGTCGGAGCGGCTCTTGTAGCGGTGCTCGCAGCCTGTCCGCTCGCCGGCGAATCTGCTGCGCAGGCCTATCCGGCGAAGCCGATCAAGATCATCGTGCCGTTCACGCCTGGTGGAGGAAACGACGTTCTTGCCCGTTTGATTGCGCAAAAGCTCACCGACAGCTGGGGGCAGCCAGTCATCGTCGAGAATAAGACCGGTGCGGCCGGCAACATCGGTGCCGACGCGGCGGCGAAATCTCCGGCCGACGGTTACACGCTGCTCGTGGCAGCCAACAACATCTTGTCCATCAATCCGTCGATAAACGATGGCACGCCGTTCGATCCGGTGAAGGACTTCGCACCGATCACTCTCATTGGGGCGATCCCGGTGCTTCTCGCAACCACACCGACGCTGGAAGCCAAGTCAGTCAAGGAGCTGATTGCATTAGGGAAGGCGAAGCCTGGTGCTCTGTCTTACGGCTCGGCGGGGCTCGGTTCCCCGCAGCACTTGTCCGCCGAGCTCTTCGCCTCAATGGCGTCCATCAAGATGCAGCACGTGCCCTATCGCGGGGCTACGCCGTTAGTCACCGATCTATTGTCTGGTCAAATACAACTCGCGTTCGGAGCCATCAATTCGATGATTGAACTCGTCCGGACCGGCAAACTGCGCGCCCTCGGTGTGGCCACCAGCAAGCGGCTATCGTATTTGCCTGACGTCCCCGCGATCGGCGAAGAGCTGCATGGTTATGAGACCGACATATGGATCGCGCTGGTCGCTCCAGCGGGGACGCCGAGCGCCGTCGTGAGCAAGATCAATGGCGAAGTGAAAAAGATTCTCGCGATGCCGGATGTACGGGAGCGCCTGTCGGCACAGGCGATCGAACCCAAGACGAGCGCGCCCGAAGAGCTGGCAGGATTGATCAAGTCCGATTTGAGCCGATGGGCTCAAGTCATAAAGGCGACCGGTTCCGGGAGCGGCCGGTAGAGGTTTGAGATAGGCCATGGCGCGAGCGAACGAGGTACCCGCCAAGGCTGACCTTATTGAAAAGGCGAGGGGCCTCGTGCCGCTCCTTCGCGAGCATGCTCGTGAGACCGAGCGTAATCGTATCGTAAGAGCGGAGACGCATCGCTCCTTTCAGGAACTGGGCTTCTACAAGGTTTTTCAGCCCAAGCGGTACGGCGGCTACGAAATGCCCATCAGCATGTTGGTGGAGATTGGCGCGGAACTCGGGAGAGGCTGCGGCTCAAGCGCCTGGATCTTCACCAACCTTGCCACGCAAAGCTGGATCATTGGCATGCATGATCCGGCGGCGCAGGACGAAGTCTGGGGGGAAGCCCCGGCGCGCTGTGTGCGTCCTCTTTTCCCACCCAAGGAGGGAGCGGCCGGTACGTCGACGGAGGAATCCTTCTCAATGGCATCTGGAGCTTCGCAAGCGGGATCCACTTCGTCGATTGGGAAAACCTCCAGGTCTTCATTCCGAAGGAGGGAGGACCTCCGGACCATCGGTTTGTTCTGGTGCCAAAACGCGATTTCGAAATCCACGACGATTGGTTCGTATCTGGTCTTTCCGGCACGGGAAGCAAATCGATCATCCTCAAGGATGTATTCGTGCCGAGCCACCGCGTGCTGAACACCCAGCTGATCTATGGCGGGCCCTCGCCGGGCAGCGCGGCAAATTCCGGCCCCCTCTACAAAGTTCCGCCACTCTCAGTAGGGACCAAGGTGTTCTCGGGTGTCGCACTGGGCCTCGCGCGCGGCGCTCTGGACCTCATTACCGATGAGATGACCAGTCGGCTGTCTGTTGGCCGCGTGAAGATGAGCGAGCTTCCTACGGTGCAAGTCCGGGTTGCCGAGGCTTCCGCGGAGATCGATGCTGCCGAAGCGCTGCTTTTGAAAGACTGCGACGATGCGATGCGCATGGGAGCCAACTCGGAAAAGCCGCCCATCCAGACTCGCGCGCGCTGGCGCCTAAACAACGCCTTTGCCGGCCAACTTTGCTTGAGGGCCATCGAGCGCCTGCACCCGCTTATCGGCGCGCGCGGCCTACGGAACGACAATCTGTTCCTCCTGGCATGGCGCGACATTCACGCTGCTGTTTCACAGATCACGATGACCTGGGACATACAGGCTATCAATGCCGGCCGAGTTCAATTCGGGCTGCCCGCGCAAGACCCGCGATTGTAATCGGGTGTTGTCGGCTGCTTCGGCGGTGCCGGGGGAGCGCGTCTACTGCGGCGGGAACCCTCTAGACGAGCGGTTGACCGACTATTATATACTTAGCATCCTAAGTTTCTGCTTGGGAGCGGAACCTACGAGACCATTCAGGAGCGAATTATGCTGACAGCCGCGGAAAACGAACTTCTGTGCCGGGTTGAGGGCGACGCCGCGATGGGACGCTTGATGCGAAGGCATTGGATCCCAGCGGTCCTCTCGGAGCAGGTTGCCGAACCGGATGGTGCGCCGGTGAGAGCCCAGCTCCTCGGGGAAAAGCTTGTCGTGTTCCGCGATTCGAATGGCAAGCTGGGCGCGCTTGCGGAAGCCTGCCCGCACAGGAAGGCTTCCCTGTTCTTCGCGCGCAACGAAGAGTGCGGGTTGCGCTGCCTCTATCACGGCTGGAAGTTCGACGTCGAAGGCAACGTGATCGACATGCCGTCAGAGCCAAAGGAAAGCAAATTCACCGAGCGCGTAAAACACACCGCGTATCCGGTGCGCGAGGCGGGTGGATTCGTATGGGTCTATCTCGGGCCGGCCGAAGAAATCCCCGAGCTTGAGGCTCCGCCCTGGGCGCCGACTGCTGATGTGCGAGTGGCGATCGCGAGGATCGAGTTGCCGTGCAACTGGGCCCAAATCATGGAAGGGCAGATCGACTCCGCGCATTCATCGACGCTTCACTCGTCAGATATGAGGCCAGCACGAGGAGAGGCTACGGCGAAGGGAGACCACTGGGTTCGCCCTTCGACCGACAAGAACCCGCGCATCCAGGTCCAATTGACAAATTACGGCATGCGGTACGCGGCGATCCGACGACCGATTGTGAACGCCAACACGCACGACTACGTTCGTATCACGACGTATGTCGCACCGTTCACTGCGCTCATTCCGCCAAACAGCACGTATAATGTTGCGAGCGTTATCGTCCCCAGGAGCGACGGCAGCAGCTATTTTAATTTCATTGCATGGTCGGGCGCCGACAAGGCGGGCATCGATACATTTGCCTGGAGGAAGTTCTGCTATCTAAGCGTTGGCGAGGACGTCGATGAAGAGTTTCGTCAAATGAAGCGCCACGCGGGCAACAATTATCTTCAGGACAGGATTGCGATGAAGGGAGGAGATTCCTTCACAGGCATATTAGGGATACCCAACCAGGATATCGCGATGTGGGAGTCCATGGGAGGAATTGCCGATCGCACGCAGGAGAGACTCGGAGCCAGCGATATCGCCATCGTTCAGTTTCGTCGGATCATGCTAAATGCACTGAAGTCGTTTACGGAGTCAGGATCGGTGATCGGGCAGATCGAGCCGCGTATTCCGCAGGCCAAGCTCTGTTCTTATCAGGGAGTGGTGGAGAAGACCGTTCCCTGGCGGACCCTGGGCGCCTCGGATGAAGAAGTCGTCGTCCTACAAGGTCTGGAGGAGGACGATACCGAAAAAGAGATGGCGGGCGCCGCCGCTTAGGCCATTCAGTCATTCCATGCGGTCCTGCACCTACTTCAACATGCAAGGCGTCAGGACTTAGGCTCTGCGGGATCGAACAACGATGCCTCTCATTCGAATTGAAGCCGTGCGAAGCGAGCGCGCTGGCCTGTATCACGTCGAGATTTACTATCCGGCGGATGCGGAGCAGCCGTTTGTAACCACGGAGGCGCGCTACAAGACGGCCGCAGCAGCAGAAAACGACACGATCGCGATCATTGCTGCGTCCGCCAATAGCCCAAGACCATCCGATTGATGGCCAGTTGAGGAGGGGACAGCGTCATGAGCTATGATCGTCTCACTTCTTACAACGCTGTGCTTTTGCTGGTCGATCATCAAACCGGGCTTTCCAGCAGCGTGCAGGACCAAAGCGCTCCAGAATACATGACGGCTCTGATCGCGCTCGCAAAGTTGGCAAAAATCTTCAAGTTGCCGACGTTTATCACTACCAACGTCGCGGATGGCGCAAACGGTCCTGTTCTGCCGACGCTTACCGCAACGCTACCCGATGCGATCATCATCGATCGCCCGGGTCAAATTAACGCGTGGGACAACACGGATTTCGTCGAGGCAGTGAGGATGACCGGCCGTCACAAGCTGCTTGTCGCGGGCGGGTCCACGGAAGTCGGCGTCGCATTTCTGGGCCTCTCGGCGATCAATGACGGTTACGATATTTATGCGGTGATTGATGCGTCCGGCACTTGGAACAAGCATGCGCAGGAGGTCGCGATTGCCCGTATGGTACAAGCGGGCATCAAGCCGATCACCTGGGTCGCCGCCGGAGCCGAACTGCAGCGAGACTGGCGCAACGGTACCGCCGAGCAACTCGGTCAGATCATGGGCGAGCATCTGCCCGTCAGGAATCTCTCCGGCGGCTTCAGGGCTGCGAAGCCGGATCAGGCGGCATAGCGGGTGGAGAGTTCAGCGGGTCAATGCTAAATCTGATGTGTCAGTTGGACAGTTTCAGCCCGCTCGGCTGACTGCAGGATCGCCAGGCAAATCTCCAACGTGGCCAGGCCCCATTCGCCGGAATGCAGTGGCGAAGCGTGTTCATGGATGCACCGATATAGCTCGTCGATGACTTCCGCTCGCGGCACCGCCGGTCGTGTCAGCGGTTCGACGCGGCGTTCCTCATCAGCGTAGATTGTGATTCCGCGAGGGGCAGGGCGAAGGTCGGCGCCGTCGCAGCTCACCACAATGAATCCGAAGTGGTTATGCTCAACCGCAGCGCGGGATTGGAAAGCGTCAGTGCCGGCTGGCCCATAGGCACGGCGGTTCTTTAGCGCAATTTCCTGCTCTGTCGTACCTGCCGTACGCAGCACTGTGCGCGCCGTGCCGTATGAACTTGGATCGCGCATCTGGCCGAGTTCACCGACCCATTCATTGAGCTCGTCGGTGTCAAACCGGCCGTAGCCGCTGTAAGTCAAGGACGCGAACGCGCCGCCCTCGAAAAGGATTTGTGCGTTATAGGCGCCTTCAGTCGGGCGGTTCGCGTCCCAGTTTCCCGTGTGGGCGCGGACGGAAACGGCAGGCCGGCCGACGAGCAATCTCACGACATCCACCTGGTGCGCTGCCTGGCTGAAAACAACGCCGCCGCCGACACGCGTGTCGAGCTCCTCAGGGCGTCTCGGCCGGTACAGGAAGTCGGTGAAGTTGACTGCATTGACCATCCTGACGGCACCGAATTGACCGTCTTGAATAAGCTCTCGTGTGCGCAGGTAAGGGGCGTCGTAACTATGGCTATGGCCGACCAGCAGGTGGGTACCGGCCCGCTTGCACGCGGCGATCATCCGCCGACAATCGTCGAGCGTCAGCGCCATGGGCTTTTCGACCAGCACATGTTTGCCGTGTGCGGCGGCAAGCTCCACATGATTGGCGTGATGCTCGTGGGGTGAAGCGATATAGACGGCTTGCACCGACGGGTCAGCGCAAAGCTCGGCGGCTTGGTCATAGGTCCTCGCAGAAAAATCGCGAGCAAAGCGCTCTCGCGCGTCGGCGCGGGGGTCGGTGGCCGCGACCAGCTTTACGAGCGGGTGAAGGGTCAACGTCGGCAGCATGAGCGTGAACGCTCGCCCGAGGCCCACTATCCCCAATCGCAGAGGCTCGGGCATGTCGCCAGCTTTCTCAGATATCGAGGGTCAATTCGGGTGTTTTCGAACGGGACACGCAGATCATGATTTCGCGTTGCCGTTCCTTGTCCGACAGAACCAGATCGCGATGTTCGGGCTCCCCCCCAATCCACCGGGTCCGGCACGTTCCGCACGTTCCGCTCTCGCAAGAACTCGCCAGCGTGTGCCCGTGCTTGCGCAGCGTATCCAGGATCGAAACGCCGGCAGGCACTTCATAGGTCTGTCCACTCTTTGCGAGTTTGACGGTGAAAGAAACATCCTCCGGATGACTGGCGACGGCGCCCACAAAATCTTCGAAATGGACTGCTGAATGGGGCCAGTGGCCAGTCATGTCGCGGACCGCATCCATAAGCCCTCGGGGGCCGCAGCAGTACAGATGGGCGCCGCGGTGCTCTTCCAGCACCGGCCAAAGGTCGTATGCCTCATCCAGTTGCCCATTGTCGTGATGCAGAACTATCTTCTTGTCGAACTCAGGGCTCGAAAATTCGTCGCGAAAGGCCATCATGGCGGGTGTGCGGGTGAAGTAGTAGAGCCGAAAATTTAGCTTCTTCGAACCGACAAGATGCAGGATCATCGATCGGATGGGTGTGATCCCGATCCCGCCTGCAATGAAGAGGTAGGAAGCGGGCTCTTTGGACGACATCCCAAAGTCGTTTGCCGGTGGTTCAGTGGGCACAGTGTCGCCTTCATTCACGGCTTGCGTGAAGCTCAACGAACCGCCGCGGCCCTCTTTTTCCTGCTTGATCGCGATGACGTAGCGGTCCCGTTCGCGACAGTCATTGCACAGGGAGTAGCGCCGTTTCTGGCCGCTCGGTGCGGTGACGGTGATGTGGGCGCCGGGCGTAAAAGCGGGCAAATTGGATCCCGATGGGTCTCGCAGCTCGAACAGGAAGATGTCGTCCGCGATTTGCGATTTTCGGGCCACCGAAAGCAGGAGATCTTGCGCTGCGACAGGCTCGGATGCCATGGGTTCAATCCTTTGGTGAAACTTAGTCTCCTAAGTTAATTTAGCAAGCCCTATATGACCAAGAGGCGGCCCTGAGAGCAGGTTCTCGGGATAGTTTACCGGCCCGTCGGGTTTTGATCTTGAGAGAGGGAGTCCCGGCTGCCATCATGAGCAGCCAAACGACTCATCTGAAAAGCATGCTTATGAAATCTCCTAAAACCGGCGGTGAGCGGCATGGGCCGCCGCACCGAAAATCCAAAGTTGATCTCCCATTTGAGGAAAGTGTCGGCTATCAAGTCCGAGCTACCCACCGCGCATTACAGCGATTTCTTCAATCGAAGATCGAACCGTACGGCGTCACCCTCGGCATGTGGTATCTTTTACGCGCCCTGTGGCATGAGGATGGCCTCACCCAGCGCGAACTCTCGCGGCGCATTGGCGTCATGGAACCGACGACGCTCGCCGCCATCAATGGCATGGAACGGCGAGGGCTGGTTCGAAGGGTGCGTAGCAAGACCGATCGCCGCAAATGGCATGTCCGCCTGACGCCCAAGGCTCAGGAATTGAAGACGCAACTGATCCCCTTGGCTCGAGAGGTGGTTGGTACAGCGGTTGCGGGTGTTGGGGCAGCTGATGTTCAGCAGTTATTGAAGTTGCTAGGGGCGGTTCATTCGACTTTCGTTGCCGTGATCAGCGGAAGCGCCGCCGATCACGCGGGCCGGCCGCGCACGCCCCTGCCATACACACGTCCGCTCCTGCACCGGACGACGGCATCGACGTCGCCCTTCGATCAGGGACAACCGACTCGGTCATTTTGCATCCGGCGCTGGTAGCAGGTGCCGGTTCGCGAATCCTTCGAGCTGCCGTTTTCGTCTGCATTTGCTGCGACATATGCGCTTTCGGGCGTCAATCCCGGCGCGGATGGGCCCAGGTATAGTAGACAAGGCCGCGGGCAAAGCGCACAAGGTCCGAAGCGACCGCCCCAGAGGGCGGCGCGAGAGGGGCGCAATGGTCGGTTCCACCAGCACGGCCGTCGCACATCCACCGACGGCGGGACAAGACCTGTTTCACCTGGTGATGATCAAGCCGTCGCACTACGACGACGACGGCTATCCAATCCAATGGGTGCGGTCGGCCATTCCGTCCAACACGCTGGCCTGCCTGAACGGACTTGCTGAGGACGCGCGCGCCCGCAAGGTGCTCGGTCCCGATGTCGAGATCCGCCTGCGCACCTATGACGAGACCAACCGCCGGGTGCGGCCGGAGCGGATCGTCAAGGAAATCGCGGCGGCCGGCGGCAAGGCGCTGATCGCGCTGGTCGGCGTTCAGTCCAACCAATTTCCCCGCGCCGTTGATCTCGCGCAGCCGTTTCTCGACGCAGACCTGCCGGTCTGCATCGGCGGATTCCACGTGTCCGGTTGCATCGCTATGTTGCCGGAATTGCCGGACGACATCCGGCAGGCGCAGGCGCGCGGAATTTCATTGTTCGCGGGCGAGGCCGAAGAGCAGCGGTTTGACCAGGTGCTGCGCGATGCCTGGAGCGGCAGGCTCGCCCCGCTCTACAATTTCATGAACAAGCTTCCCAACCTCCGCGGCGAGCCGCCGCCTATTCTCCCGGAAATTCACGTGCGCCGGACCTCCGGCTCGCTGTCGAGCATCGATCTCGGGCGTGGCTGTCCCTATCAGTGCTCGTTCTGCACGATCATCAACGTGCAAGGCCGCAAGAGCCGGTTCCGCTCGCCGGACGATCTCGAACGAACGGTGCGCGAGAACTACGCGCAGAACATCAAGCGCTTCTTCATCACCGATGACAATTTCGCCCGCAACAGCGATTGGGAAATCCTGTTCGACCGCCTGATCGCGCTGAAGAACGGCGACTGTCCCAGGATCGGCTTCACCATCCAGGTGGACACGCTGTGCCACAAGATTCCGAACTTCATCGAGAAGGCCGCGCGGGCGGGTGTCCGCCGCGTGTTCATCGGGCTCGAGAACATCAATCCCGACAACCTGATCGCCGCGCAGAAGCGGCAGAACAAGATCACCGACTATCGGGAAATGCTGCAGAAGTGGCGCGATCACGGCGCCATCACCTGCGCCGGTTACATCATCGGCTTCCCGGGCGATACCAAGGCTTCGGTGCTGCGGGACATCGAAATCATCAAGCGCGAGCTGCCGCTTGACATTCTCGAATTGTTTTATCTTACGCCGCTGCCGGGTTCGGAGGACCATCAGAAGGCATGGAATGCGGAGGTCTGGATGGACCCCGACATGAACAAGTACGACCTCAATCATCGCGTCGCCCATCATCCCAAAATGTCGGACGCGGAGTGGGAGGACGCATACCGCTCGGCATGGCAGGCGTTCTATACGACGGACCACATCCGCACCGTGCTGCGGCGCGCGGCGGTGTCCCGTCTCGGGCGGCCGGGCACCACCCTCTCGACCTTGTTGTGGTTCAAGCTGGTCAGCTCGTTCGAAGGCGTTCATCCGCTCGAAGGCGGCGCATTCCGGCTGAAATTCCGCCGCGACCGCCGGGCCGGATTGCCGATCGAAAATGCGCTGGTGTTCTATCCGCGCTACCTCGGCGAGACCGTCGTCAAGCTCTGGCGCTATGCGTCGGTCTACTGGAAGTGCAAAAAGATTCTGGACGAAGTTCTCGCCGCGCCGGACCGCTGGACCTACACCGACCTCGCGATTGCCCCGCCGCAGGCCGATGAGTTCGAGACACTCGATCTCTACAAGCAGACGGCCGGCGCAGACGCGGCATTGGCGCGAAAGCGCCGCGCCGACGCGATCCGCGAGAAAACCTCGGTCATCAATGCCGTGAACGGCTAGCTCACTCAGCGGATTGGCGAAGCGCAATCCGCCGACTTCGATGCACCAGGATGGCGGGTTACGCCTTCGGCTGACCTACACACTGTACGGCATCAATCGGCCTCCACTAGCGTGGGGTCTTCCGCAGGACCGAGTGCGCGGCGGACAAACTGAACGATTGATGCTCCCTGCGTGAGCGCCATCTGCTCGGCCGTGCCGTTGGTCTTCTCGTCGCCCCACACCGTCCAGACCGCCAGCAGACCCGGCAGCACCTCAACCACGGCCGTACAATAGATCGACTGCCGGTCGCAGCCGATTTCGGTGACTCCGAGCTCAATCGCCTTGCCCTTGACCTGATCGAACTTGCGCTCTCGGCCGACTGTCCAATGGTTTCTGAGGAGGTCGAGCTTGCCACGGTCTAGAAGGTCGAATTGCTCCGGCAGGCGTTTGAGCAGGCCGCGCTGCTGGCCGCGACACAGCGCTTGCGACCATATGCGCTTGAGGTGTTGGCAGATTTCGAGCGATGCCAGCGATTCGCCCGCATATTGATATTGCCGGATCACAAGATCGAGCTTGTCCATTGTCATGGGATGGTCCGGATCGCTTGCCTCAAGCTTGAGCGTTTCCTTCAGGCTCTTCTCGGGCCTCTGCCGGTTCAGGTCGAAGGTGTGGCCAGGGCCGCGAAGCGCGACCGCCGGAACGGTGATGCGATGGCCACCGACCATGAGATAAAGGTCCGATGCAAGAAACTGGACATCGGGTGTGGCCGGAGAATCCGAGCACGCCGTGACGCCGAGCGTCGAAAGGACTACTGCTGCGACCGCGCAGGCGAGATGCTTCATGGGCGAATGAGGACGGTGCGCGCCTGAGCGCGTCGCAAGTGCAAGCATGATGTGACGGCATAGTGTCGCATCGGCAATGGCACCGGCCTACTGCCTTCGCCGAGCGTGGTGAAAAGTCCCGTAAGGGCGCTTACCGGACTTTTCTCGCACTCGCAAAGAAGTCCGCGTTCGGGAGATGATTGTCCCATCCGGCATGGAGATATAAGCATGGCGGATCGAATCCGAATCGAACGCGCATCTTGACCGGGACCATTCTTGCTCTGACCGCCGCGGTGGCCTTCGCGTTGACGAACGCGGCGGCAAGCCTCGCATTCCAGGGCGGCAGCAACCCGATCACCTTGGCGGCGGTCCGGTTTGTGCTCCCGGCCTTGGTGCTGATGGTGTGGCTTGCCGTTCAGGGCCGCCCGGTCCGGCTGCCCTGGCGGGACGGCTCAACTGCCGTGGCGCTGGGCGCGCTCACCGCCGGCTACAGCTGGGCGCTGCTGAGCGCGATCGGCGCAATCCCGCTCGCGCTCGCGATCCTCATCTTCTACCTGTTCCCGCTGGTGGCGACGGTGATCCTCGGTCTGTTCGGCTGGGAGCGGCTCGGCTGGAAGACCATTGTCGCGATCGTCGTTGCGTTCATCGGCCTCGTGCTCGCGCTCGATCCGCGGGTCGGACCGATCAGCATCGAAGGCGTGCTGTTCGGGTTTGCCGCGGCGCTCGGCCTCGGCATCGTCGTCGCGGTGTCGAGCCGCGTGTTCCGCGCCGGCGACGCCCGGCCCGCCACGCTTTACATGGCGACGGTCTCGGCGATCGTGCTGATCGCCTTCTGCGCGCAGCACGGCGACGTCGCGCTGCCGGACAC
The DNA here is from genome assembly GCA_019746355.1 of Xanthobacteraceae bacterium. The sequence goes on from JAIESC010000063.1 coordinate 46,195, forward strand.
GACCCGGGGCTGGATCGGCTTTGTCGCAGCGATGCTGTTCTACGCCTTCGCGATGATCGCGTTCTTCATTGCCGTGTCGATGATCGGCCCGGCCCGCACGTCGCTGTTGTCTTACGCCGAGCCGATCGTCTCGGCAGGTCTCGGCGTGGCGGTGCTCGGCGAGGCGCTGACGCTGATGCAGATCGGCGGGATCATCCTGATGGTCGGCGCGCTCGCCGCGGCAACGCTGCTGAAGCAGCCGGCCGCCGCGCCGGATGCGGCATAGCGCGCGCAAGTTCGCGGGCCAACGCTCGCCGGATGCTAGGCAACCCGCGATGGCGCGTCGGCCGTTGCTGCCCGCTTTTTCGACACGTAGTCCAGCGCTTCGGACGCAGGCATGGCGTGGCCGTAGAGATAGCCTTGCCCCTGCTCGCATCCCTGCGTCCGCAAAGCGGTGGCCTGTTGCTGGTGCTCGATGCCTTCCGCGGTGATGGTCAGGCCCAAGCCATGGCCAAGCCCCAGCAGCGCGCGCACCAGAACGGCAGCCTCCGGCTCGCAGGCCATGTTGTCGACGAAGCTGCGGTCGATCTTGATCTTGTCGACCTTGAAGTTGCGCAGGTGGTAGAGGCTGGAATACCCGGTGCCGAAATCGTCCAATGCAATCCGGACGCCGGCATCGCGCAACGCGCCGAGCACCATCCGCGCGCGCTCCAGGTCATGAACCAACGCTGCTTCGGTCAGCTCGATCTCCAGACGGCGCGGAGAAAGTCCGGTGTCGCCCAGGATGGCGAGAATGCGCAGCCCGAGTGTGTGGTCCTTGATTTGCGTCGGAGAGATGTTGAAGGACAGGATCACGTCGTCGGGCCATTCGCAGGCCGCTGCCGCCGCCTTGCGAAGCAAGTGGTCGGTCAGTTCATTGATGAGGCCGCAGCTTTCCGCGATCGGAATGAAGCGATCGGGTTCCAACTCGCCCAGCGCCGGATGTGTCCAGCGCGCCAGCGCCTCGAACCCGGCAATCCTGTTGGAGTGCAGATCGATCAACGGCTGGAAGTGCGGCTCGATCGCTCCGGCGTTCAAGGCATGCCGGAGTTCGCGTTCGATGAGGTCTCGCTCGAGCACCCGCGCATCCATCTCCGGTTCGAAGAAGCGTGAGGCCGAGAACCCTCCGGCCTTGGCCCGGTAAAGGGCGATGTCGGCCTTGCGCAACAATTCCGTCCGATCAGACGCATCCTGCGGAAACAGCGCGATGCCGATGCCGATGCCGACCTGATGGGTGATCGAGCCGATGACGATGGGCCGGTCGATTTCGGCGATGATCCGCAACGCGATGCTGGTCGCGTCTTCGGCACCGGACAATTGCCGCGCCAGGATGGCAAACTCGTCACCGCCCAGCCGGACGACCAGGTCGCCGTCGCGCACCGCGGTCTGCAAACGCATGGACACGTGGATCAGGACTTCATCGCCGGCCCCGTGGCCATGGACATCGTTCACCCGCTTGAATCCGTTCAGGTCGAGCACCAGCAGCGCGTGCGCTCCACCTGAGCGTGGAGGCGCCTCGATGGCTGCATTGAGCTCCTGGTCGAACCGGCGGCGGTTGGGCAAGCCGGTGAGAACATCCTGCAGGGAAAGCTCCCGCGCGCGTCGCTCGGCCTCGATCCGCCGTGCCATCTCGCGCCGCTGGGAAATCATGAACCGGCACGTGAGGAGGAGGAGGCCGAGGCACAACAGCGTGGTAAGGCCAAGCGCCTCATCGAGCTCGATCTCGCGCGCGGCTGGCCTGCCGCTGGCGGTGGTGATGACAACGTCGAACTGGTAGGCGACGAGGGCGAAACCCAGGATCGCCAGCCCGACCAGCACGCCCTCGCGAACCGGGATCTTCGAGCGGCTGAAGGCATTCCGCATGGCTTCGATCGAGGGGATACCCATGGCCGGCGTTCGCGTGGTTTGCGACTGGGTACGCCCGGCCGCCTGCAACATGATTAAGGATTCTGTTAGCTGTTTATCCGCTTTGCCCCTCGGACGAGGCCGCCGGCACGGTGATTGCCGAGAAACCCTGGCTGCGCGAACGGGGAGGCTGAGCCGCCAAGGCCGGTTCCAAGCGGCCGACTTGCCGCTACATTGGCGGGTGCCGACTCATGTGCACCTCTCCTGGGAAGCCATGGCCGTCCGACGCGCGCCCGCACTGGATCCGGCCGCTGCCAACAGTTGCTCGAATGGAGCCGGCGGCAGGCCATGCTCTGCAAGGCCGGCGCTGGCCGCGATCTTTCAGCATGGGCCGGCGACCGGCACGGCCGTCCGCCGATAGGCCGGTCAGGGTTTTGTTCGCGATAAGGTTAGCATCCCGCGACTCCGTATCCGGAAGCTGGACGCGGATCGCGGAGTTTTTCAGTAGCCTGCTCAGGTGGTGACGCTGAGGTCGGTCGCCGTGTCGATCCTCGCGCCCGTTACTTCTGCGGTTGCCGTTGCGTGACGCGCCAAGCCGTCCAGGTGTGACGCTTGCACGCTTCGCAATAGAAGATCCGGTGGCCCGGATCGCGGGCAAACGGCTGGAGCTCGGCGACAAATACTGTCGGTCCCTCGCAATGTTCACAGGGTGCGGAATACGACATGAGCGCGTCCGGCTGGCTTCCCCCCCCGTGTACGCAAATGACACATCGTCACGGCGATCATCACCTGTCAAAAAATCGCAGGTCGCAGTGCCTTGCGGACTTGGTGAAGCGACACGGAAATGTCGACGGTCTCAGCCGCGCGACGGGGCCCGGTGCGCTTCACCAAGCTTCTGCTTTGCCCGGAGCGTCGCAAGGTTCAAATTCGAAAAACCGGCGCTTTGCTTTCAGACTCGATGCCGGCCTGTGGACTTGTCGAAGATGATCGGCAACCCGTGTCGCGCGCGTTGCGAACATTCAACGTGGCCGATCTGTGAAAACCGGCAAAAAAACTTGATAGTATTATGATACCTTCTTCGGTGCTTTGGTACCGCCGCACGGCAGACTTTTCTGCGGACAGTAACCGCGCAAGCACAGCGTCTCGTGGCAAGGCCGGTTATGATTCATCGCATTTTGAAATAGGGGGGCGTAATGAAGACGCGTTTTTTCATATCGGCCTTCGGGTTCTTGCTGATCGGCACGACGGCTCACGCCGCCGACATTCCGCGGCCAGTCTATAAAGCGCAGGCGGTTGCTCCCGTCGCGACGGTTGCATCATGGGGCGGCTGGTACGGCGGCATCAGCGCGGGTTACGGCTGGGGCGATCCGTCGGCCGACGTCAATCCGGCAAGCATCAGGCCGCTGTCGGCGACCGGCCCTTTCAGCACCGTCGACGCCTTTGTTCCCGGCGCACCGTTCACCCTGCACACGCGCCCGGAGGGCGCACTGGCCGGACTGTTCCTCGGCTACGCTTGGCAGTTTCAGAATTTTGTCATCGGCTGGGAAGCGGACTTTTCCTGGACCGACCTGACGGACAGCAAGACCAGCAGCTTCTTCAGCTTCGTCGATTACGATGCGGGCGTCGGCGGCATCACCGGCAACGTCACGCTGGAAAGCAAGCTGAGATGGCTCGGCACCGTCCGGGGCCGCTGGGGCTATGCCATGGGCCCCGTGCTGCCATACATCACCGGCGGTCTTGCCTACGGCAATCTCGTGTCGACCATCACGAGCTCCGGCGTGCAATTCGAGGACACTGACTCGCTTGCGTTCTTCGGCAGCCAGCGGTTCAGCGACTGGCTGGTCGGTTACGCCGTCGGCGCGGGCCTCGACTGGAACGTCAGCGGCAACTGGCGCTTCCGCGGCGAGTACCTGTACGTGAACCTCGGCGGACGCGATCACACCACGACCGGCGTTCCGGGCGTGACCATCGTGCGCAACGACTTCGATGCGCACCTGGCGCGGTTTGCGGTGATCTACCGATTGCCCTGAGCGCGCCTAACCCCGCGCCCGCGTCAGCAGTTCCGGCCGCACCTCGGACAAGTCGCTCACCCCGAGCAGCGCCATGTCGCGGCCGATCTCGGTCGACAGAAGCTCGATCGCGTGCCGCACGCCCGCCTCGCCTCCGACCGCCGCCGCATAGAGGAACGGCCGGCCGGCGAACACGAAGTCCGCGCCGAGCGCCAAGGCCTTCAGCACATCGGTGCCGCGGCGGATGCCGCCGTCGAGCATCACCGTCATGCCGCGCGCGGCCTCGACGATGTGCGGCAGCGCCCGCAGCGGCGCGACCGCGCCGTCGAGCTGACGGCCGCCGTGGTTCGACACCATGATGCCGTCGACGCCGTGGTCCTTCGCCGCGCGGGCGTCGGCGACGGAAAGCACACCCTTGATGACGAAGCGGCCCTTCCAGCGCCGGCGAATGAGCTTCACGTGCTCCCACGACATCTGGTCGCGGTTGCCGAGCGCGCGTTCGAGGTTTCGCGAGATCACCGGTGGACCGCGCGTCGCATCCATGTTCTCGAAGTGCGGCATGCCGTGCTGCACGATAGTGCGCGCGAACGTGCCGACCGACCAGCGGGGATGGGTGACCACGTCCCAGGCGAGCTTGGCGGAAGGCTTGATCGGGATGCTGAAGCCGCTCCTGACATTGTTCTCGCGGTTCGCCGACACCGGCACGTCCACCGTCAGCACGAACACCTCGTAACCGGCCGCCGCGACACGATCGACCAGCGGCTCGATCCGCGCGGCGTCGCCCGGCAGATAGGCCTGATACCAGGCGGTCGGGCCCGCGGCGCGGATCTCTTCGAGGCGGATGAGCGAGGCGGCGCTGAGGATCATCGGCACGTTCGCGGCCGCGGCCGCCTGCGCGAACACGAGATCGCCGCGATAGGCGCAGATCGCCGACGCGCCCATCGGCGCGATGCCGAACGGAGCCGCGTATTCGCGGCCGAACAGCATCTTGCCGTGGCTCCTTCGCGAGACGTCGGCAAGCACCCGCGGTACGAACGCGTAGTCCTGGTAGCTGTCGAGATTGCTCTGCCGCGCCGCGTTGGTCTCGGCCCCGCCGGAGATGAAGCCATAGAGCATGCGCGGCAGATGCCGCTGCGCCGCGGCCTCGAAATCGTCGAGCGCGAGAAAGCCGGCAAAGCGGCGGTCGGCGGCGGGCGGCTTTCGCACCGCGACGTTCGGGGCGGCCGGTGTGGCCTGCGGCGTATCGGCCTGGATGGTGGTGCTCATGCGTTTCGCGAACTGAAACAAGCTTTATCCGGATTGCGGTCTTTTCATTGAGCTGAGCCTGCCCGATATTTGCGCCAACCGGCAAGTGTCCGGATTCGCAATCGGCAGGCGGACGATGAAGATCACACCCAACCAGGGCACCTCTGGCAGGCGCACGCTGGGCGCAACCGTCGAGAAGATCGACCTGGCAAAGCCGCTGGATAAGACCGACTTCGCCGGCATCTTCCATGCGCTCGGCGCGCACGGCGTGCTGTGCTTTCCCAGGCAGCAGCTCGACGCGCTGTCGCTGAAGGCGTTCTCCGAGCGCTTCGGCAGCCTGCAGGGCTCGCCGACCGGAACCTATTGCGAGCCCGGCGTGCCGGAGGTGATGCTGCTTTCGAACATCGTCGAGGACGGCAAGAACATCGGTCTCGCCGATGCCGGACAGGACTGGCACACCGACATGTCCTATAACGAGCTGATCGGCTTCATCAACGTTCTCTGGGCCATCAAGATTCCACGGCGGAACGGCAAGCCGCTCGGCAACACCGTGTTCGCCGACATGCACGCGGCCTATGACGATCTCGCGCCGTCGCTGAAGTCGCGCCTCGCCGGCGCCACCGCCACCCACGACTTCAACAAGTTCTGGGAGGAGATGCGGCGGCGTCCCGGCAGCGCGCGGCCGGCGCTCACGCCCGAGCAGCGCGCCAAGCGTCCGCCGTCGGTGCATCCGGTGTTCCTCACCCATCCGATCACCGAGCGGAAGGTGCTTTACGCCAATCCGGGCTACACCATCCGCATCAACGAGCTGCCCGAACAAGAGAGCGACGCGGTGCTTGCGGAATTGTTCGAGCATCAGCTTCAGCCGAAATACCAGTACGCCCATGTCTGGACCGAGGGCGACGTGCTGGTGTGGGACCACATCGGCACGCTGCACAACGCGATCCCCGATTACACCGCCGACGAGCACCGGCTGATCAAGCGCTGCCAGGTGATGGCGGATCGCGTGTTCGATCCGGCCTTTCTGAAAGCTGCGATGATGCAGCCCGCGGCGGAGTAGGGCGGGGCGGTTTCGCCAACCCAGCCTTCATTTCATTCGCGCAACGCTCATGCTGGACTAGACATCGGGCATGGTGCCTGCCTTGGGGGGGGCGGCGTTGCGGCGGCGCGACTTCATCACATGGGCTACCCGGTGCGATGGCGTGACCGCTTGCCGCCGGCGCACAGCAATCATCATCGCCGTCGGTCGTCGGGCTTCTCGACAGCAGCTGGGTCGCGTCAGCAGCCTCTCGCTCGTTCGGCCGGCAATCTCACGGGCGTCAATCTGTTCGTAAGCCTTACGCTCGCGCCCGGGGCCGCCGCTTCCTCCGCCCCCGTCGAACGGCTACCATGGCCGTCCGGAGGGGGGAATGCGGCGACGCGAGTTCATCGCGCTGATCGGTGCTGCAACCGCGTTGCCTTTCGCGACGCAGGCGCAGCAGCGGACGCCGCTTGTAGGCTTCCTCAACAGCGCCTCGCCCGACACCTATCGCTTCAATGCGGACTCGTTTCGCGAAGGCCTGGCGAAGGCCGGCTTTGTCGAGGGCCGCAATGTCCGGATCGAGGAGCGATGGGCCCGCGGTGATTATGCCAGGCTGCCGGCTCTTGCCGCCGAGCTGGTGTCCATGGGCGTGGCAGCCATTGCAGCGACCGGCGACGTTGCGTCGGCGCGGGCCGCGCAAGGCGCGAGCAGCACGGTGCCGGTGGTGTTCACGATCGGCGGTGACCCGGTCCGGTTCGGGCTGGTCAAGAGCGTGAACGAGCCCGGCGGCAACGTCACCGGAATCCTGTTCAACCAGAACGTCCTCGGCGCGAAGCGGGTCGAGCTCGTGCACGAAATGGCCCCAAGCGTGTCCCGCATTGCGCTCCTGATGAATCCGACCAATCCGAATGTCAAAATCGAGGAAGCGGACGCAGCAGCCGGGGCGCAGAAGCTCGGGATGGAGACGGTCACCTTCAACGCGAAAAGCCCGCCGGAAATCGACGCGGCGTTCGAGCAGCTGCTGAATGCCAAGGCCGGCGCGATCATCACCGGCACTGATCCGATCATTCTCGATCGCCGCGAGCAGATCGTCGCGCTGGCCGCCCGGCACAGGCTCCCGGTGATGGGATTCGTGCATCAGTTTTCCACCGCAGGCGCACTCATGAGCTACGGCCCGAGCATCAGCTGGATGTACCGGCAGGCCGGGGACTACGTCGGCCAGATCCTCAAAGGCGCAAAGCCCGCGGTGATGCCGGTCCTGCAGCCGACGCAGTTTGAACTCGTCATCAATCTCAAGACCGCCCGGGCGCTCGGCGTCCCGGTGCCGCCGACGCTGCTCGCCCGCGCCGACGAGGTGATCGACTGACGCCGCATTCTGGCGCTCGACGTGCGCCACGGGCGAGCCCGTCCACACGCAGGACTTTCGCATTTGTGAGAAAGAGTCGGGTGCGGTTGCCATTGCCGCGTGCGATCGCGCGATTGGCGCCGGCGACCTCAACAATGACCGGCTCGCATGGGCCTGTCACAATCGCGCCGTTGAGTACGAGCTCGTGGGAGAGAACGACAAGGCGATCGCCGATTACACCCAGGCGCTCAAAATTGACGCCAGAAGGGCGGGTTCGCTCGTCGGCCGCGGCAATGCGTACTCACAGAAGGGAAAACTACGATCGGGCGCTCACGGACTACAACGCGGCCATCGCAGCCGATCCAAAAGAGGTGAACGCCTTCTACAATCGCGGTGTGGCCTATGAACGCAAAAAGGATTTCGTCAAAGCGCGTGCCGACTACGAACGCGCGATAGCGATGCCCACCGAGACCGCCAAGCACCGGTCTGCCCAGCAGCTTGCACGCGAGGCGTTGAAAACGATAGCGGGCCGTTGAAAGGTCTGCGGCGGCAGCAGACCGGGCTCACATGCCTACAGGCCGCCCGCGAGCCGCACGTCGCCGGAGGCTTTCGTCATCCGCCGGACCTGAGCCGCGGCGCGCTCGTGCAGCGCAGCGCTCGGCGGATCGAGCGCTGGATCGTAGTCGAACGGCGAGACCCAGTCGCCGAGCCACATGTCGCCCCACGGCTCCTGGGTCTGGCTCGCCTGCGTCACCACGAGCGTCGGGGCCGCGACGACGAGCGCCACGCCGAAGATGAACTCGATCAGGGCGCGCTTGCCTCGAAGCTTTCTGCCTGCCAAATCCATCGCCGCAACCGTTCGCGTGTCCCAGCTTTCGACACGCTTACACCACGGGAGTTGCGATCCGCTTCCGCATCGGACTCAAATTCACGGACCGCGATTCATCGGCCGTTAGGCCTTGCCGGCGGCGCGCGCCGTCCCCGGGCGTTTTGCGCGGCAAACGTGGGAAACCGCTGCGGCGCTTTGCTCGCTGCCATGCGATCCACCGGCTTCCCGCGTGGTAAAAGCCTGCTAACCTTGTCGCGGTTTCACCGCGTTCGATGTCACTCGTTCGTTTCGTCTTTGGCCGGGCCACTGAAAGCCATGCTCTTGAACCGTCGTCGCGCGCTCGCGCTCACCGCAGGCTTTGCGGCAGGCTCTGCCTTGCCCGCCCTCGCGCAATCCGACTGGCCGAACCGGCCGCTGCGCCTTCTGATCGGCACCACCGCCGGCGGCAGTCCCGACATCGTCGGCCGGCTCCTTGCCGACAAGATGACCGGCCCGCTCGGCCAGCCGATCTCGGTCGAGAACAACACCGGCGGCGGCGGCGGCATTGCCGCGAACATGGTGATCAACGCCGCTCCCGATGGCACCGCGATGACGCTGCTCACCGCGGGCTACGCGAGCGGAGCCGCGGTCGGCAAATTCCCGTTCGACGGCGACAACACCTTCGGCTTCATCACGATGGTGTGCTCGTATCCGTTCGCCTACATCGTGCCGAAGGATTCGCCGATCCAGTCGTTCCCCGACATGCTGGCCCGCGCCAAGGCCAATCCGGGCAAGATGTCCTACGTCATCACCTCGATCGGCGCGGTGTATCACCTGATCGGCACCTGGGTCGGCAACAAGGCCGGCATCGACATGGTGCCGATCTCCTATCGCGGCTCCTCGAACGCGGTCACCGACGTGCTCGCGGGGAGGGTGGACGTGATGCTCGAGCCCGCGACGTCGGCGTTCCCGCGCGTGCACAGCGGCCAGTTCCGCATGCTCGCGGTGACCTCGCCGCAGCGCTTTGCGCTGATGCCGGAAGCACCGACCGTCGCCGAGACGCTGCCCGGCATTCATTACATGTCGTGGCTCGGCATGGCGACCTCGCCGAAGACGCCGAAGCCGATCATCGCCCGCCTGAACAAGGAGATTCACACGGCACTCGCGCTGCCCGAGGTGCAGGCGAAGCTGAAGGAGGGCGGCAACGTCGCCAACCCGTCCACGCCCGACGAGATGCGAAAGCAGATCGCCGATGAGATCGCGACCTGGAAAGAGATCATCGAGAAGAACAACATCAAGGTGAATTAGCCGGTCGCTGAAAACTCTCCCTGCGGTCATTCCGGGACGCCGCGAAGCGGCGGGCCCGGAATCCAGATGCATTGGAATTCCCTGCTTTTCTGGACGACCGCAAAATCGCTGCGGCTGGAATCCGTCCGCAAGTGCTCGCCACCGCCGACGAGGTGATCGAATGAGGCGGCGCGATTTCATCCGTCTCGTCGGCGGCGCGGCGATCGGCGCGCCGCTCGTCGCCCGCGCAGGCCGCCCCGGGCGCTGGGCCTCGAGGTTCCGGACCGCCTGATGGCGCTGGCTGACGACGTGATCGACTGAAGCGGACGCCGGGATGCCCCTATTGGGGCCCGGTCGGCTCGGCTACGATCACGGCTCCTGAGCCGGGGCGCAGGCATGAAGCGGCGTGATTTTTTCGGTCTTGTCGGCGGCTCGCTGCTGTGGCCGTTCTCGACCCATGCCCAGCAGGGAGCAAAGCTGCCGCGCATCGGCATCCTCTTGCCGGGCCCCTCGCAGGGGCCCGACGGAAGCCGCGCCACCCTCGATGCGCTGGTCGAGAAGCTGCGCGAGGACGGCTACAGCGAAGGCCAGCAGGTCGTCATCGACCGGCGCTTTGCGGAATCGAGCCCGGAGCGGTTGCGCGAGCTTGCCGCCGAGCTCGTCGCGCGCCAGGTCGATGTGATCGTCGCCATCAGCACGACGGCTGCACGCCCCGCGCGACGAGCGACCGGGCTCATTCCCATCGTCGCCTTCGGCATGGCCGATCCGGTCGAAGACGAGCTGGTCGAGAGTCTCGCCCGGCCCGGCGGCAACGTGACCGGAACTTCGTTCCTCGGTCCGGAGCTCGTGGCGAAGCGGCTGCAGCTGATCCGCGATGTCGTGCCGCAACCTGCTCGCGTTGCCGTTCTCTGGCATCCCGATGCCTATGGCGAACGCACGATGACGGGAATGCTGAAGGAGACCGAGCGGGCCGCCGAAACGTTGCGGCTGCCGTTGCAGATGGTCGCGGCGAACGGTCCCGACGAGCTCCCGGCTGCGTTCGCCGCGATGAGCAAGGAACGCGCGTCGGCGCTTTGCCTGTTTCCGAGCCCGATGTTGTTTGCCCAGTATCCGCGCATTGCCGAGCACGCCGCCGCGGCGCGGCTGCCGGCGATCTTTGCCGCGCGAGAAGGAGCCGATGTCGGCGGGCTCATGTCGTACGGCGCGAATTTGCCCGACCTCGCCCGGCAGACCGCCGTGTACGTGGAGAGAATTCTGAAGGGGGCGAAGCCGGCAGAATTGCCCGTGCAACAGCCCATCAAGTTCGAGCTCATCGTCAACCTGAAGGCGGCAAGGGCGCTGGGTCTGACCCTGACGCGCGATTTCCTTCTGCTGTGCGACGAAGTGATCGAGTGATGAAGTGATCGAGTGATGGCGCATCGCGACATGTCCCGGCGATCGCCGCGGGGGCGAACGAGAGCGGGACGGGGATTGGCACGAACCCTAAGGGGAGGGAGTGATGAGACGTTGTCCAATGTTATCGGCCGGTGTCCTGTCGGTTGCGGCTTTCGCTGCATGCGCACCCGCGAATGCCGACGACAGGGAGACCTGCAAAACCGCGTCGGGCGATCCGGCGATCACGGCCTGCAGCCGCGCGATCGCGTCGAAAAAATATAAGGGCAATGTGCTGTCGATCCTGTTCACCAATCGCGGCGCGGAATATGGAGCCAAGGGTGAGCTGGATCGCGCCATGAAGGATCACGATCAGGCCATCAAGATCGATCCGAAGAATGCTCTGGCCTACAACAATCGCGGCGTTGCGAAATTGAAGAAAGGCGACAAGGAGGGCGGTGAGGCCGACATCGCCAAGGCCAAGCAGCTTCAGCCGGGCGTCGGGCAGCCGCAGGAGACCGTCGATGCCGGCGCCGAGGTGAAACCGCTCGCGCCGCATCCGGCCGAATAGCCTGCGGTGGAACTTAAGCCGATCGGCCGGTGCGGCCGCCGGGCCAATCGGGCGTGTCATCAATCTGCAAAACGCCGGGGCAACAGGCCGATGGCGCTTGCCGACGATGCGATTAAAAAAGCAGGCGGATTGCAGCCGGCGTTCCACCGGGGATTGACTGACCGTAGAACCTGCGGCCAAGTATCACACGGCTGATCAGCCGGGATATCCGCCGATCGCCGGTGGAATGTGAACCGGAATTGCGGCACGTTGATTTTTTAGCCTCAATTGATGTGGCAATGGGGACCATTGCGTGTCGAGGACGTTTATTGCGCGGCTCTGGGCGCTGTTGTGCCTGGTTCTTTGGACTTGGTCTTCGACGCATGCCCAGAACGCCAGCCATACACCGGTCGTAGCGCCGGGCTTTGCCATCGTTTCCGGTTTTTCAGGAACGAGTCCTGACCCGGCCGCCAGGCCGACCATCGATCTCGACGGTCCGGTGCTGCGTGTCATCAATGCCAACAGCGTGGGCGGTCCGCCGCAAGGCCAAACCGTGGCGGGTTACAAGCCTTTCACCATCCGCGCCGGCCAGATCGGCCAGGTCTACGCCCTGACGCTCGACGATGCGGTGCCGCCGAACATCTATGCCGCGGCGACATCGGCCTATGGGCTGTCGATCGTCGTGCCGGGCAGCGAGGGCGTGCCGGACCGCGTTCGTCGCGGCGCGCCGAACGCCCGCTTCATGCCGGGGCTGTTCGCGCCCTATCCCGGCGCGGGTCCGGGCTCGATCTGGAAGATCAGCGGCGCGAGCGGCGCGATCGCGCTGTTCGCCAACGTCACCCTCGACGGCACCGGCAACTCAGGCCCCGCGATCGGCGGGCTCGCCTTCGATCCGGCGTCGCGAAGGATCTACGCCGCCGATCGCGGCACCGGCACGATCCACAGCTTCAATCTGCAAGGCGTCGACACCGGCCGCTTCGATCATGGCACGCAGGCGCTGCCGTCGGTCGGGCTGCCGTCGGTGCCCTACGACCCGCGCCGCAGCCTCGACATCCGCAATCCGGCGTTTGACAGCGGCGATCCGGCGACCTGGGGCTACGCGCCGCCGGCGCGGCGCGTGTTCGGCCTCGCGGTGCATGGCGGACGCCTTTACTACGCCGTCGCCGCGGGCCCCGCGATCTGGTCGGTGTCGCTTGGGCCGGACGGGCTGTTCGGGGTCGATCCGCGCGTCGAGTTCGCGTTTCAGATCGGCCCCGTGCCGGTGGCGGAGATCGCGAAGATCCTGTTCGACGATGCCGGCGACATGCTGCTTGCCGAGCGCGGCATGCCGACCGGCGCGTTCGAGTCCGGTGTGCTGGCGCGGCCGGACACCGGCCGGGTGCTGCGGCTCAAGGCGCAGCGTCCGGGACGCGACGGCACACCTTATTACTGGCAGGCAACCGGCGAATACGCGGTCGGGTTTGCCGGCGAGCACCGCAACAGCGACGGCGGCATTGCGCTCGGTTTCGGCTATGGCCAGGACGGCGTCGCCAATCCGGGCGCCTCCGGCGTTCGGCCACATGGGCGACGTGGCGGTCTGGCGCGTCTGCCCGGGGCCGCTGCTGCCGCAGCTCGTGGACCTGCTGTCCGAGGAGCTGTTCTGTCCGGCGGGTTTCTACGACAGCCGCAATCAATGCATGCCTGCGCCCTGCGCGCCGGGCGAACTCTATCGCGGCGGGCTCTGCGAAAAGCCCGAGTGCCGTTCCGACGAATACGTTCGCGGCGAGAGCTGCTGTCCGTCGGGTAGCATCTGGAATGCGCGCTCGCGAAGCTGCAGCCGGAAACCGCCCGAACGGCCAGACCTTGCGATCAGGAAGGAGCTGCAACAATGCGCGCCGGAAGGCGGCGCATGCACGTTCCGCATCGTCGCCACCAACGACAGCGATGTGCCCTACACCGGTCCGATTTTGGTCGGCGACACCGTCAGCCCGGGCGCGATCCGGAGCATGACCGGGCCGGCCGGCTGGGCTTGCGGGGCGGTGTCGGGCGCAATCTCGGCCTGCATCGACGCCGATGCGACGCTGCCGCCGCGCCAGTCCGTCGAGTTCAAGGTGGTCGCGGCGATTCCGCGCTCGGCGCTGCGCTGGTCCGGTTGCGCGGGCATCAAGGGCGATGCCGGCAAGGACGCGAGCGACGCCAACGATAAGTCCTGCGTCAATGGCGTGAACGACGCGTCGACGGAGCCGGGCGCGCCTGACCTCGCCGCGCGAACGTCGGTGCGGTCGTGTGGGGCCAACCAGTGCGAGTTCGTCATCACCGTGCGCAACGTCGGCACCGCCGATTACAAAGGCGATCTGCGGATGGGTGAGATGGTCGGCGGCGGCACGATCACGAGCCTCGTGCCGTTCGAGGCCGGCTGGTCGCTGCCGTGCCAGCAGGGGCCGGCCCCGCCGGGCGGGACGGGCCTCGTCTGCTATCGCCACAGCACCACGCTTCAGCCCGGCGACACGCTCACCATGGCGGTCAACGTCGCTTATCAGTCGGGCACCAGGCTCGTCGGTCATTGCGCCATCGTCGATCTCCCGCCGGGCGACGCCAACCCGGCCAACAACGGCGCGTGCGCGGAGCACCGCCCGGACGACACGCGGTCGCGCCTCGTGGTGGCGAAAGTCCTGAAGTCGCCCTGCGAGCGCATCGCCGGCGCAGGCTTCGGCTATGACGGCTGGTCTTGCGACTTCGACACCACCATCACCAACACCGGCCCGGGGCGGTTTGCCGGCGACATCAAGCTCACCGACACGGCGACGCCCGGCCGGATCGTCTCGGTGCGCGCCGACGGCGCGGACTGCCCGAACTACGGCACCAGCGTGCTATGCCAATGGTCTGACAAGACGCTCGCGTCCGGCGGCTCGACGGCGATCACGCTGCGCGTGCGGCTTCCGGCCAACGTGCCTTACGAGAATTGCGCGCGGCTCGATGCGCCGGCAAGCGCCGGGCAGACGTGTATCGACGGCCTGCCGGCTGATGATGCCGCGCCGCCGCGCGAGGCTTCGCTGTCCGATCCGGTTTGCACCGGCGGCACATTCCTGATGCGCGGGGCGACCGGCCCGGCGCAGTGCTGCTCCCTCCGCTCCATCGTCGCCGGCACTTGCGCCGCAAGCCCGGCGGCCTGCGGCGAGGGCATGAGCTTTAACCTCCGCACCGGCAGTTGCGAGCGGCGAGGGGCGGCGGCCTGCGCGGACGACGCGCGGCTGCGCGACGGCACCTGCTGCCCCGCGGGCCACAATGTCGGCAGCGAAGGCCGCTGCGAGCCGCTGCTGTTGTGCCTCGGCGGCAGGATCGTGCGCAACGGCGATTGCGTCTGCCCGCCGTCGCGGCGCGACGTCGACGGCGAGTGCACCGAGGAGGAGCCGGTCCGCACCGCGGAGGAATGCCCCGGCCACGAGGGGGACGGCACCTGCGAGTCGCTGCCCGCGGTTGCCGAATGCACCGGAGGCCGCGAGCGAGATGCGGCGACCAACCAATGTGTCTGTCCCGCAGGCCAGCTTGCGGTTGAAGCTGATGGCGCGTGTCGGCCGCAACGAGCCGCGCAAGCGACCGAAGAATGCACGGCGGATCAGGTTCGCGTCGGCAGCCGTTGCCTCAGCCCCGATCCATCATGCGCCGGCGGCATGATCCGCGTCGCGGCCGGTGCGTCCTGCACCTGTCCGCGCGGCACGGTCGAAGCGAACGGCCGGTGTGAAACCGTGCAGGCGCGCGGCGGAACGTGCGCCGGCGGTACGCGCAATCTGCTGACCGGGCAGTGCGCCTGTCCGCGCGGCACGGCGCTCATAAACGAGGACTGCGTGCCCGTCGCCTCCGGCCCGGGCTTCATACCGGTGATCTGTCCCGGGGAAACGCGCGTGGTTGGCGGCTTCTGCGGCTGCCCCGGCGACATGCAGGTGCAGTCCGACAGCTCCTGCGCGTGCCCGGTGGGCTTCGGCATCAAGCCGGGCGGCCTGACGCCGATCGGGCGGAGGGATCGCGGCCTCTGTGTGATTTGTCCCGCCGACCAGCGGCTGACGCCGGACGGCTACTGCGCGCAGGCTTGTCCCGAGGACCTGACCTGGATTTGCCTGCCGCCCGGCGTCGAAGCCAACCCTGCCATCCAAGGGTCGAATTGCGCCTGCCGGTCCTTGACGCCGATAGTTCAGACGAGCGCTCCGCTGGGGGCCTGTCCGCGCGGGCAGATCCGTCAGTTCGACAGCTGCTGCACGCCGGAAGCGATCGCCGCCGGCACCTGCGGGGGGCCGCCGCCGCTGATCGCGATGGTCTGCCAGCCGCCGCTGGTGGCGTTTGGCGGCCGGTGCTGCACGCGCGATGCGATCGGCACCGCGCGCTGCGCCGCGCCCGCGCTCGGCGCGGCCATCCATGGCGGCTGCAAGCGGGGCGAAATCCGCGGCGACGACGGCCGGTGCCACACCGCGGTGGAAGCACGCCCGAGCCGCAGGTCTGCCGAGGCGAGGCCGGTCAGGAAATCGCCGTCGAAGTCGAAGCGGCGCTGAGGCGACGATGACCACGGAGCGAACGACGCGCACGGCCGTTGCCTCGGTGGTGTTCGGCGCGGCAGCGCTGCTGTTCGGCGCGCCATCCGTGGCGCAGGGCGCGTGGTGTGCGCGGTATCACACCGGCGGCGCCAATTGCCATTTCTCTAGCCAGGAGCAATGCCTCCAGGCCGTGAGCGGCGTCGGCGGGGCGTGCAGCGAGATTCAAACCGCCGCGCCCGCGGAAACCGAAGAACAATCCGAGCGGCCGCGGCGCGCGCAACAACAATCGCAGCGGACCAAGCGCCAGGAGACGAGCAAGCGCCAAGAGGGGACCAAGCGCCAGGAAACGAAGCGCCAAGAAACGAAGCGCCAAGAGGCTCGCCCGCGCACCGATCGCACAGAGCGCACCGCGCAGCCGGAGCGCGACAAGCCCGCGTCCCGGTCATCCAAGCCTGAGAAAGTTGTCGCGCCGCGCGCTGCGCCGACTTCTGCAAAGTCGCCCGCGCCTGCGGATTCCGCGCGGCCATCCAAGCACGCGGCGGCTGCTGCGAAGCCGCCCGCTCGCCCGGCCGCAGCGTCGCGGCCCGCGCCCGTTGCCGCGCGACCATCAGCGTCCCCGGGTGCAACGCCGCAGCCAGCGCCCGCGGTGGCTG